>NZ_JBQUYO010000001.1:0-960242 GCF_056314325.1 Acidovorax sp. DMC1
TTCACGTTGGCGATGTCCACACCCGTGTTGTCCGACTTCACGCGGACCTTCACGTTGTAGTCCACCACGCGCTTGACGGGAACGAGGATTTTCAGCATGTTGGGTCTTTCTGGAAAAACAGGAAATCAATCAGTGCGACAGCGCGCGGTGCAGGTCGCGCAGCTCGCGTTTGAGCACCTTGCCAATCGCGCTGCGCGGCAGCTCATCAATGAAATGCAGCGCGGCCAGCCGCTGTGTCTTGCCCGCCCGGGCGTTGTACCAACCCATGATCTGGGCGGCGTCTTCGGTGGCGCCTGGTCGGCGACACACAAAGGCTACCGGCGTCTCGCCCCACTGTTCGGAGGGCACGCCGGTCACGGCCACGTCCTCCACGGCAGGGTGCTTGCGCAGCTCGGCTTCGAGGTCGCTGGGGTAGATGTTGAAGCCGCCGCTGATGACCATGTCCTTGCGGCGGTCCAGCAGGGTCAGAAATCCGTCCGCGTCAAACCGGCCCACGTCGCCCGTGCGGATGAAGCGCTTGCCGGTGGCGTCAAACCACTCGGCCTCGCGCGTCTTGTCGGGCTGGCGGTGGTAGCCGGTCATCATGCCGGGGGAGTGGCCCACCACCTCGCCGGTGGCACCGGGCTGCAGCTCATGGCCCTCTTCGTCGATCAGGCGGATGTCGCTGGTGGATGCGGGCTGGCCGACGGTGTGCAGTTTGTCCGGGTGCTCGTGCGCCGCCAGGATGCAGGTGCCCCCTCCTTCGGTCATGCCGTAGAACTCGTACAGCGCGCCCGGCCAGCGCGCCAGGATGTCGGCTTTCAGCTCGGAGCGGAACGGCGCGCTGGTGCAGAACTTGGCGCGAAAGGACGACAGGTCGAATTCACCAAACTGCGGCAGCGCCATGATGCGCTGGTACTGCACCGGCACCAGCATGGAATGCGTGGCGCGGATCTGCTGCGCAGTCTGCAGGTAGCGCAGCGCATCGAACTTTGGCATCAGCCGCACGCTGCCGCCCCAGCACAGGCCAGGAAAGAACGACACCAGCGTGGTGTTGGAGTACAGCGGCGTCGCCAGCAGCGTGACGCTGTCTGGACCGTAGCCCTGCGCTAGGCCGCGCACCAGATGCGCCCAGCGCATGCCATGCGACTGCACGATGCCCTTGGGGTTGCCGGTGGTGCCAGAGGAATAAATGATGTTGAACGGGTGCTCGGGGCCCACGTCCACCGGCTGCGGCGTCGCACCTTCAGGGGCAAGCCATGCGCTCCACGGCGTACCCGCACCCGCGTCGTCCAGCGCCACGAGCGGCAGCGTACCGGCGCCTTCCATCACCGCAGGCGGCACCGCCGCCCTGCCCTGCGCATCGGCAAACAGCAGGCGCGCCTGGGCATCGCCCAGCATGGACACCATGGCCTCGGGCGTGACGGACGGCGCCAGCGGTGCCACCACCACGCCCGTACGCAGGGCGCCCAGGTACACGGCGGCATAAAGCACCGACGACGCGGCGCACACGGCCACCACATCGCCCGACTGCAGGCCTGCCTGCTGCAGCGATGCGGCTACGCGGTCCACCAGGGCATCGAGTGCAGCCCAGTCCAGCGCGGAGTCGTCATCGGCCAAGGCATTGGCCTGCGGGCGCTGCTGCGCGTTGTCACGCAGCAGATCGGAGACCCGGCGGAACGGAGGGAAAGGGGCAGAGGCAGTTGCGTTGGTCATGGCCCAACTTACTCGAAGACGATGCCCTTGTCGCGGATGACCTGGCCCCACTTGGCGTAATCGCCTCGCACGCGCTTGGCCATCTGGTCCGGGCCTTGGTAGTTGGCAATGGCACCGGCGTTGAGCAGCTTGTCCTGCACTTCCTTGTCGGCCAGGATGGCCTTGACTTCGGTGCTGATGCGGTCGACCACATCCTTGGGCGTACCGGGCGGGGCCATCAGGCCGCCCCACGAGACGGCATCAAAGCCCTTGAAGCCCTGCTCGGCAATGGTGGGCACGTTGGGGATCACGCCCACGCGCCGCGGCGAGCCCACCGCAATCGCACGCAGCTTGCCAGTCTGGATATGGGGCAGCGCCGCCACGAGGTCGGCATACATCATGGGCACCTGGCCGCTCAGCGTGTCGGTGATGGCGGGCACGCCGCCCTTGTAAGGCACATGCTCCATCTCAAATTGACCCAGCTGCTTGAGCAGCTCCATGCTCAGGTGGCCAAAGCTGCCGACGCCCGAGGAGGTGTAGTTGAGCTGACCCGGCCGCGCCTTGGCGTGGGTAATGAGCTTTTGCAGATCGGTCACGGTGGGCATCTGCGCCGGGTTGACCACCACCACGATGGGCAGGTCGTACACAGTGGCCACGGACACAAAGTCCTTGGTGGTGTCGTAGCCCGCCTTTTTATACAAGTGCGGTGCCAGCAGCGTGGGCGTGGCCAGCATCATGAGCGTGTAGCCATCGCCAGGGGTCTTGGCGATCTGTTGCGCGGCCATCGAGCCCGACGCGCCCGCGCGGTTCTCCACCACCACGGGCTGCTTCAGGCGCTCGGCCAACTTCTGGCCGACGATGCGCGAGGCCGTGTCGGTGGGGCCGCCTGCCGGGAAGGGCACCACGAGCTTGATCATCTTGTTGGGCCAGGCCTGGGCGTGTGCCGGGGCCGTGCCCAACAGGCCAAGCGCCGACACAGCCGCAGCCGTTGCAAGCACTGCGCGACGTGAAAAGGCGGCGGGAAAAAGACATTGTTTCGTCATCAGAGATCCGTTTTTACTTTCAGCTTTTGTGCTGGCCCACACCCGACGTAACCGGCGCTGCCCAGGCGTGGGCAGCCGCGCAAGGGCCGCCCCGCCGCGCTGGCTGCGTCCCCCTGCCCGCAACGCGCAGCGTTGCGAGAGCGGGGGGAAGGCGCGAAGCGACTCAGGGGGGTGTCAATCTAGTTTCGCGCCAGAAACCTTCACCACCCGCTCCCACACCGGTGCGTCCTTCTTGAACTGCGCGTTGAACTGTTCGGGGCTGCTGCCCACGGGGATGAAGCCCATCTGCTGGATGCGCTCGCGCACCTCGGGCATCGCGATCACGGCCTGCAGCTCGGCGCCGAGCTTGGCCACGACTTCAGGCGGCGTCTTGGCAGGTGCGCTCATGCCCACCCAGCCCGTCACCAGGAAGACCTCGTCCTTGATACCCTGCTCCGCCATGGTGGCCACTTTGGGCAGCGCGTCCATGCGCTGCGCGCCGGTCACGGCCAGTGGCTTGAGGCGGCCCGATTCGATGTACGGCCGGGCCGACTGCAGGCTGGCAAACGCCATCTGGAACTGCCCGCCCACGAGGTCCTGCAGCATGGGGGCCTCGCCCTTGTAGGCCACATGGTTCATGTCGGCCTTGTGCTTGTCGGACAGCCATGCACCCGCCAGATGGGCGTACGAACCCATGCCCCATGAGCCATAGGCGATCTTGCCCTTGTTGCGGTCGATGTAGGCCATCAGCTCCGAGGCGTTGTTGACCGGCAGCTGCGGGTTGACCAGCAGCACCACCGGCGCCAGCGCGATCTGCGTGACGAGGGCCTGGTCCTTTTGCGGTTGGTAAGGCAGGCGGTCGTACAGGAACTGGTTGATGAGCATGGTGGTGCCCAGGGACACCAGCAGGGTGTAGCCGTCGGCGGGCGACTTGAGCGCCTGGTCGGTGCCGGTCACGCCGCCGGCTCCGCCGCGGTTGTCCACCAGCACAGGCTGGCCCAGCCGGGCCGAGAGCTTCTCGCCCAGCGTGCGGGCGGTGATATCGGTGGCGCCGCCCGCCGGGTACGGCACGATCAGCTTGATGGGCTTGGCAGGCCATGCCTGCGCATGGGCTGCCGACATGATGCCGGGGACAGCCAAGGGGGCCAGGGCAGCCACGGTGGCCAGGATGGCGCGGCGGGAAAGGGATCGCATGGGGGGAGTCTCCTGTCAATGTTGTTGTGGGTCGGGCAGCGTGAGCACGCCCTTGTCGCGCAGGGCCTGCAGCTCGGCCTCGGGCAGTTGCAGCAGTTGCTGCAGCACCTCTCGCGTGGCGGCGCCCAGGGTGGGCGGTGCGTTGCGGATGGGCAGGCGCTGCCCGTCCAGCCGATAAGGCGGCGCGAAGACATGCGTGGTGCCCGCTACGGGGTGGGGCATTTCCTGCAGCAGGCCGCCGCGGCGCGTGCGCTCGCTGGTCAGCGCTTCGTGCAGGCCGGCCACGCGGCCGCAAGGGATGCCTGCAGCGGTCAGGCGTTCGAGCAGCACATCACGCGGAAAGCTGGCAATCAACGCCTTCATCTCGGGCAGCAGGGTCAGTCGATTGCGGGCGCGCTCGACGTTGGTGGCGAAACGGGGGTCTTCCACGATGTCCGGGCGCATCACCACCTGGCGGCAGAACTTGTCGAACTGGCTGTTGTTGCCCACGGCGATGATGAGCGGACCATCCTGCGCCTCGAACATGCCGTAGGGCACGATAGACGGGTGGGCGTTGCCGTAGCGCTGCGGGTCGTGGCCCAGCAGCATGGCGTCCAGGCCGTAGTAGCCGGTGATCATCAGGCCGCAGTCGTACAGCGCCATCTCGATGTGGCGGCCCTTGCCTGTGCGTTCACGGCGGAACAGCGCCGCCAGCACAGCCTGCGCCGCGTACATGCCGGTCATCATGTCCACCGCAGCCACACCGAACTTCAGCGGTGGCTGGCTGGCCTCACCGTTGATGGCCATCAGACCCGCCTCGCCCTGAATCACCAAGTCGTAGCCGGGGCGCTTGGCCTCGGGGCCCGAGCTGTCGTAGCCCGCCACCGAGCAGTAGATGAGGTCGGGCTTGATGGCCTTGAGCTGCTCGTAGCCCAGGCCCAGCTTCTCGGCGCCGCCGGTCTTGAAGTTCTGCACCACCACATCGCACTGGGGCAGCAGGTCGCGGATGATCTTCACGCCTTCGGGCGTCTGCAAATCCACCGTGATGGACCGCTTGTTGCGGTTCATGCTGTTGTAGTAGGTGGTCTCGGTCTTGCCGATGCGCATGCCCCAGTCGCGGGTGTCGTCACCCCGTCCGGGGTGTTCCACCTTGATGACGTCGGCACCAAAATCGGCCAGCACCTGGCCGCACAGCGGCCCGGCAAACACGCGCGAGAGGTCGAGCACGCGCAGGCCTTCGAGCGGAAAGTCCATGCCCTCGGGCAATGCGGGTGTGGGGGTTGTGGAGGTCATTGCGTAGTGTCTTGTGTACCCGCGCCAGCGGCATTGACCTGGCGCAGGCGGGCGAAATCGGCCGGGCGCTTTTCCAGAAACGCACCAATGCCTTCGCGGGATTCTTCGGTGGCTTGCGACTGCACCATGAGCTGTGCTTCCAGCTCCAGCTGGTCGTCCAGCGGATGCGCATAAGCACTGCGGCACAGCGCCTTGATGTGGCCCATGGCCGCATCAGGCCCGGTGGCCACCTGCGCGGCCAATGCCAATGCCTGGGTCAGCGCTTCTCCCGGTTCGGCCAGTCGGTTGACCGGGCCCAGTGCGTGCAGCCGCTCGCCCGAAATGCGTTCGCCGGTGAGGCACAGCTCGGTCAGCACCTGGCGCGACACGAACTCGGCCAGGAAGGCCGTGGCGCCGCCATCGGGCGTGAGGCCCACTTTCACATAAGCCACCGAGAACACGGCATTGCGCGCAGCCACCAGCATGTCGCAGGCCAGCGCCAGCGACAGGCCCGCACCGGCCGCTGCGCCCTCCACCGCTGCAATCACCGGCTTGCGGCAATCGCGCACGGTACGGATCAGGTCGTGCAGGCCCTCGAGCTTGGCGCGGCGTTCTTCAATGGGCAGCTCGCGGCGCTTGGCCAATTGGCGTAAGTCACCGCCCGCGCAAAAGTGCCCGCCTTCGCCCGTGAGCACGATGGCGCCCACGGTGGGATCGGCCTCGGCCTGCGCCAGTGCCTCGGTCAGTGCCGCGTAGAACGCGGGTGACAACGCATTGCGCGCGGCGGGGTTGTTGTTGGAGAGCACGAGCACCGCGCCCTCGCGGCGTTGCAGCAGAGGCAGTGGCTGCTCCATGGCTTCAGCTCCGGCCCAGCGCGATAAAGCGCGCCAGGTGGTGGTCTTCATCGCCAAACTGGTGGTCCACCATGACGAGGCGCTTGGCGTAGTGCGACAGCGGCAGCTCCCACGTCATGCCAATGCCGCCGTGCAGCTGAATGCTTTCTTCAGCCACCAACGCGCCGATACGGCCCATGGTGACCTTGGCGGCCGACAGTGCGCGCTCGCGCTCGGTGCGGTCGGTGCTGTCCATGGCTGCGGCTGCGTTGATGACGGCAGAACGCGCCTGCTCCACTTCCAGCAGCAGGTCGGCCATGCGGTGCTGCAGGGCCTGAAAGCTGCCGATGGGCACACCAAACTGCTTGCGCGTTTGCAGGTATTCCAGCGTGTGCTTCTTGGCAACGTCCATGGCGCCCAGCGCCTCCGCGCACACGGCCAGAATGCCCCAGCCCACCGCGTGTTCCAGCGTGGCAAGGCCCTGCCCCTCCGTGCCCAGCAGTGCATCAGCACCCACCTGCACATTCTGCAAGCTGACCTCGGCCACACGGCCACCGTCGATGCGGCCCATGCCACGGCGGCTCAGACCTGCAGCATCGGCGGGCACCAGGAACAGCGAGATGCCGCTTTCATCGTCCACAGCGCCCGAGGTGCGGGCACTGACTAGCAGCATCTGCGCCTGGTCGCCATGCAGCACCACGGCCTTGTGGCCGGTGAGTTGCCAGCCATCGCCACTGCGCACGGCGCGGGTGGTCACGCGGTTCAATGCGTAATGTGCACCGGGCTCTTCATGCGCCAGCGCGGCCACAGTGCTGCCGTCGATGAGGCTGGCGATGTGTTCCTTCTGTGCCGCGCTGCCCGCCAAGCCTAGCGCCCGGCCCACCACCAGCGCGCTGACAAAGGGCTCCACAACCAGGCCGCTGCCCAGGGCTTCAAACACCACTGCCACATCAAAGCCTGCGCCGCCAAAGCCGCCATCGGCTTCGGGGAAGAGCGCGCCAATCGCGCCCAGCTCGGCAAAACGGGCCCACAGCGCCGGGTCCGTGCCGGTGTCGCCGTAAGCGATGTGGTTGCGCGTTTCGATCCCGTACTGCTCGGCCACAAAACGGTTCAGGGTGTCCGCCAGCATGCGACGGTCTTCGGTGTGTTCAAAGTTCATCGCGGCAACCTCACAGGCCGAGAATCATCTTGGAGATGATGTTCTTCTGGATTTCATTGGAGCCGCCAAAAATCGACAGCTTGCGGTAGTTGAAGTAGTTGGCTGCTGCCGTGGCCGCCTCTTTCGGCCCCACGGGTTCGTCGGCATAGCCTTCGTACTGCGCCTCTTCGATGAAGGGCAGCGCGTATGGGCCCACCGCACGGCGGATGAGCGAGAGGATTTCCTGGCGGATCTCGGTGCCACGGATCTTGAGCATGGAGCTTTCCGCCCCCGGCACGCCACCACCGGCCACGGCGGCAATCACGCGCAGGTTGGTGGTCTTCATGTTCTCCAGGTCAATCTCAACCTGGGCCATGCGGGCGGCAAACAGCGGGTCATGGTCCAGTGGCTGGCCGTTCTTCATCACCTTGGCGGCCACCACCTTGAGCTTGGCCAGCGCGGCAATGCAAAAGCCCACGCCTGCGATGCCGGTGCGCTCATAGGTCAGCAGGTACTTGGCATACGTCCAGCCCTTGTTTTCCTCGCCCACCAGGTTTTCCACGGGCACCTTCACGTCGGTGAAGAAGACTTCGTTGACTTCCTTGTCGCCATCCAGCGTGCGGATGGGGCGCAGCTCCACGCCGGGCGACTTCATGTCCACCAGCAAGAAGCTGATGCCCGACTGCGCCTTGGCTTCGCGGTCGGTGCGCACCAGGCAGAAGATCATGTTGGCGTGCTGACCCTGGGTGGTCCAGGTCTTCTGGCCGTTGACGATGTAGTGGTCGCCTGTTTCGTCCGTGACTCGCACTGCCGTGGTCTTGACCGAAGCCAGGTCCGAGCCCGCGCCGGGTTCGGAGTAGCCCTGGCACCACCAGTCCTCGCCGCTCAGGATGCGCGGCAGCCAGTATTTTTTCTGCGCCTCGTTGCCAAACTTGATGAGCACCGGGCCCAGCATGTTCACACCAAAGGGCACGATGCGCGGGCCACCGGCCAGGGCGCATTCGGTGTCGAAAATGAACTTCTCGACCGCCCCCCAGCCGGGGCCGCCATAGGCCTCGGGCCAGTGGTTGGCCAGCCAGCCGCGCTCGTTCAGGATGGCGTGCCACTCGTCCTGGTCGGCCTTGGACAGGCGCTGCCCGGCTTTGACTTTGGTGGCGATGCGTTCGGGCAGCTTGGCTTTCAAGAAAGCCCGCACCTCGGCGCGGAAGGCTTCTTCTTCGGGGGTGAAATTCAGGTCCATATCGGGTCGCTTGCAGTTCAGAGTTCGGTGGTGTGGCGCGGGGTCAGAAGATTTCGAAGAGCCCTGCAGCGCCCATGCCGCCTGCAATGCACATGGTCACCACGCCGTACTTGGCCTTGCGGCGGCGGCCTTCGAGCAGCAGGTGGCCCACCAGGCGTGCGCCGGTCATGCCAAAGGGGTGGCCAATGGCAATGGCCCCGCCGTTCACGTTCAGCCGCTCGGACGGGATGCCCAGGCGGCGCTGGCAGTACAGGGCCTGCGAGGCAAAGGCTTCGTTCATCTCCCACAGGTCAATGTCCTGCACCGTAAGGCCGTGGCGTGCCAGCAGCTTGGGCACGGCAAACACGGGGCCAATGCCCATTTCGTCGGGCTCGCAACCGGCCACCGCAAAGCCACGGAAGGCGCCCAGCGGCTGCAGGCCACGGCGCTCGGCCTCCTTGGCTTCCATGAGCACGCAGGCGCTGGAGCCGTCGGACAGTTGCGAGGCATTGCCTGCGGTGATGAACTGGCCGGGGCCTTTCACAGGCTCCAGCTTGGCCAGGCCTTCGAGCGTGGTGCTCGCACGGTTGCAGTTGTCGTGCGTGGCCGTCACTTCGCGGTAGGTGACCTCGCCGGTCTCCTTGTTCTTTTCCATCATGCGCGTGGTGCAGGGCACGATCTCGTCGGCAAACACGCCCGCCTGCTGTGCGGCGGCGGTGCGTTGCTGGCTTTGCAGCGAAAACAGGTCCTGGTCTTCGCGGCTGATGCCGTAGCGGTGGGCCACGATGTCAGCGGTGTCGATCATGGCCATGTAAAGGTCGGGCTTGTGCTCTTGCAGCCAGGGGTCGATGTCTGCGGGGTTGCCTGCGCGGATGGCCGATATGCTCTCCACCCCGCCCGCCACCATGGCGGGCACGCCTTCGGCCACGATGCGGCCCGCCGCAATCGCCACCGACTGCAGGCCCGACGCGCAGAAGCGACTGGCCACCATGCCCGCCACCGACAGGGGCAGGCCCGCACGCAGCGCCGTCTGGCGGCCAATGTTCTTGCCGGTGATGCCTTCGGGGTAGCCGCAGCCCATCACCAAGTCTTCGATCAGTTCGGGGTCGATACCCGAGCGCTCGACCGCTGCTTTGACGGAATACGCCGCCAGCTGCGGGCCGGGCGTGGCGTTGAACTCGCCCCGGTGCGACTTGGTCAGCGGGGTGCGGGCGGTGGAAACGATGACGGCTTCACGCATGAATTGCTCCTGATTTAATAGCTGCTTGCGCTTATTGATAGAGCGCTAGAAGCCAAAATGACTCAAAAATTAGTGCTAAAACACAGCCAAACAGGGCGGACGGGACATGGCGTTGGCCCACCAAGGCCACCAGCCAACCAGCCGTTCGGGCTGAGCTTGTCGAAGCCTTGCGCCGCGCTTCGACAGGCTCAGCGTGAACGGGTGGCGGTTATCCACCCTTGTTCAGGCTGTCGAAATCACGCCCCTCGGCCACCAGCTTTTCCAGCAAGGGCGAGGGCTTCCAGAACAGCGGGTCTTCCTTGGCAAAGGCCTCGATGTCGGCCAGCATCTTGTCCAGCCCCGTCATGTCGGCCCACTTCATCGGGCCGCCCCGGTGGCGCGGAAAGCCATAACCCGCCACAAAGGTCACGTCCACATCCAACGGGCGCAGGGCAATGCCTTCATGCACCACATTGGCCCCTTCGTTGACCATGGCGGCCATGTAGCGGCGCATGATTTCGTCGGCAGTGAAGCTGCGGGGGGTGACGCCCTTCTTGGCGCGCTCGGCATCCACAATGGCCAGCACTTCAGGGTCGGGCTGGCCCGTGCGGGAGCCTTCGGGGTAGAGGTAAAAGCCGCGCCCGGTCTTCTGGCCAAACCAGCCGCGTTCGCAGATGCAGTCGGCAATTTCCACGTAGCGGGCCTGGGGGTCACGCGTCGCAGCACGGCGCTTGCGCGTGGCCCAGCCAATGTCGCCACCGGCAAGGTCTGTCACCTGGAAGGGGCCCATGGCAAAGCCAAAGCCGCGCACGGCAGCGTCGATCTCATACGGGCTGGCACCGTCTTCCAGCAGGTGGTCGGCCGCCTGCTTGTACACGGCCAGGATGCGGTTGCCGATAAAGCCGTCGCACACGCCCGCACGCACGGGCACCTTTTTGAGTTTTTTGGCCAGCTCAAACGCCGTGGCCACCACATCGGTCCCCACTTTGGCGGGCACCACGATCTCCAGCAACTTCATGATGTTGGCGGGGCTGAAGAAGTGCAGGCCAATCACGTCCTGCGGGCGGCCGGTGGCAGCGGCAATGGCGTCGATGTCGAGGTAGGACGTGTTGGTGGCCAGCACGGCACAGGGCTTGCACACGCGGTCCAGCTCGCGGAACACGGCCTTCTTGACCTCGATGTCTTCAAACACGGCCTCGATCACCAGGTCCACCTGGGTGATATCGGCGTAGCTGGTACTCCCGGTGTAGCGCGCCATCACGGCGGCTTGGGCGGCTTCCGTCATGCGGCCCTTGGCGACCAGGGCGTTGTAGACCTTCTCCACATTGGCGCGGCCACGCGCGATGGACTCGGCATCGCGCTCGATCATGGTCACGGGCAGGCCTGCATCCAGCGCGGCCACGGCAATGCCCGCGCCCATGGTGCCGCCGCCGATGACGGCGATGCTGGCCACGGGGCGCGGCTGCGCGGCCTGGGCCTCGGGCACCTTGACCACTTCACGCTCGGCAAAAAAGGCGTGAATGAGACCGGCGCGTTGCGGGCTGTCGAGGCATTCCATGAACAGCGCACGTTCGCGGGCCATGCCTTCGTCAAACGGCAGTTGCAGCGCGGCCTGCACGCATTCGATGATCTTGAGGGGAGAGAACAGGCCGCGCGACTTCTTGGCGGTCTCAGCCTTTTGCGCGTCGAGCCAGGCCAGCGCAGCCTGCGGCTCGGCAATGGTCAAGTCACGCGTGCGGCGCACGGGCGCATTGGCCGCCAGCAGTTCGCGCACGTAGGCCAGGCCTGCGGCCTGCGGGTCGGTGCCTTCCACCAGCTTGTCCACCAGCCCGGCTTGCAGCGCGGCCTGGGCCTTGAGGGGCTGGCCGCTGAGCATGAGGGTGGTGGCGGCCAGCACGCCCATCAAGCGTGGGGCGCGCTGCGTGCCGCCTGAGCCGGGCAGCAGGCCCAGGTTCACCTCGGGCAGGCCCAGTGTGGCAGCAGGCAAAGCCAGCCGGTAGTGGGCCGACAAAGCCACCTCCAGCCCACCGCCCAAGGCTGCGCCGTGCAGCACGGCGACCACAGGCTTGTTCAGGTTTTCGATGGCGCGGCAGACCTCGGGCAGGATGGGAGCAACCGGGGGCTTGCCGAATTCGCGGATGTCCGCCCCGGCAATGAAGGCCTTGCCCGCGCCCACCAGCAGCACAGCCGCCACGGCGGCATCGGCCTGCGCCTGCTGCATGGCGGCCAAAAGGCCCTGGCGCACGGCGGCGCCCAGGGCATTGACGGGCGGGTTGTCGATGGTGACGACCAGAACATCGCCATGCAGCGCGGTCGTAACAACGGAAGATGCGGCAGCGGCGGCATGCATACGGGGAAGTCTCCTGGTCAATGGCTGTGCCTGTTGATGACCGGGGGATTGTTGATGCGCGAAGTAATCTTGACAATTACATAGCCCATTGACAGACTGTCAAACTTCTTTTGACAAACTGCGGCAAACGAGCGTTCAGGCGCCGCCCCACCTATCCCGCCTATGGAACTCACCTCCCTCACCGTGCTGGTCGACATCCTTGATGCCGGCAACCTGAGCCAGGCCGCGCGCAACCTGAAGATGACGCGTGCGAATGTGAGCTACCACCTGCACCAGTTGGAAAAATCGGTGGGTGTGCAGCTGGTGCGCCGTACCACGCGCCGGGTGGAGCCCACTGAGGTGGGCCTGCGCCTGTACGCCCATGGCCGCGCCATTCAGAACGAAATGCTGGCCGCGCGCGAGACGATTGCCACGCTGGGCCAGGGCCTGCAGGGCCGCGTGGGCCTGAGCGTACCCAGTGGCTATGGGCAGATGGTGATGTCGGACTGGCTGATCGACTTCAAGCGGCTGTACCCCGGCATCGTGCTGGATGTGCGCTTCGAAAACCGGGTGGACGACCTCATACGCGATGAGGTGGACATCGCCATCCGCGTGATGCCTGAGCCCCCACCCACGCTGGTGGCGCGCGACCTGGGCAGCGTGCGTTACATCGCCTGCGCATCGAGGGAGTACGCCGAGACGCATGGGCTGCCCCAGGACTTCGAAGCTCTGCAGGCCGCGCCGGTGATCACCGCAGGGGTGGTAGGCAAGCAGCTGCGCCTGCGCGGATACCGGGGTGACCAGCGCCAGGAAGCCATGCTGGAGCCCACCCTCATTTCGGAGCACTTTCCGTTTTTGCGCCAGGGCATCCTGGCAGGGCTTGGCGTGGGGCTGGTACCGGACTACGTGGTGCAGGACGCCGTGTCCAGCGGCGAAGTGCTGACCACGCTCGACGACTGGCGGCTGAGCATTTTTGGCACCCAGATGTTCATGCTCTACATGCCCAACCGCCACCAGACCCGGGCGGTGCGCACCTGCATTGACTACCTGCTGGGGCGGGCCCTGCCCGCCGCCGAGTCAGGCGCGCCAGCGGCGGCCGGATCAGCGCCTTGATCGACTCCCAATGCCAAAACGGGCGCAGGCGCTAGTCAATCATGCGTCAATAGCTATATTTTTTATAGCAAACACATCCACCTGCACCCTTGTCCCGCACTCCGGGTGACTTCGCCGCACGCCGGCGCGGCGCGGGGCATCAGATCCGCCCTTCCTCCACCGCATGGCACGCAATGCGGATGCCGCCGATGCTCTGGAGCTTGGGGCGCTCGGTGCGGCAGCGGTCATTCACATGGGGGCAGCGCGGGTTGAACGCACAGCCGGGCGGCGGGTTCAACGGGTTGGGCACCTCGCCCTGCACCGGTGTGCGCGCCTTGCCGGTGTCGTGCATCTTGGGGATGGCATCGAGCAGCATGCGCGTGTAGGGGTGGCGCGGCGTGTCAAACAGCGTGTGTTTGTCGGCCAGCTCCACCAGGCGGCCCAGGTACATCACACCGACCTGGTCGCTCACATGGCGCACCACGGCCAGGTTGTGGCTGATGAACAGATACGTGAGCTGCCGCTCGCGCTGCAGGTCCTTCATGATGTTGAGCACCTGCGCCTGCACCGACACGTCGAGCGCGCTGGTGGGCTCGTCGCAGACCAGAAACTCGGGCTCGGTGGCCAGGGCGCGAGCGATGGAGATGCGCTGGCGCTGGCCGCCGGAGAACTGGTGCGGGTACTTGACCATATCGAGAGGCGACAGGCCCACCGATTGCAGCAGTTCGCCCACACGTTGCTTGAGCTGCTCCTTGTCGGTGATGAGCCCATGCTCCTTGAGGGGCTCGCCGATGATGTCCTCCACCAGCCAGCGGGGGTTCAGGCTGGCGTACGGGTCCTGGAAGATCATCTGGATGCGGCGGCGCATGGCCTTGGCGTTGTTGCCCTTGAAGGCCGCATGGGCGTCTTGCCCATCAAACGTGAGACCGCCGCGCGTAGGGTCGTACAGGCCCACCAGCAGGCGGGCCACGGTGCTCTTGCCGCAGCCGGATTCGCCCACCAGCGCCAGCGTCTTGCCCTTCTCGATCTCGAAGCTCACGCCGTCCACCGCATGCAGCAGGGTGCGGGGCTTGCGCTCGATCACGCGGTTGAGCCACGGGGCAGAGACGTCGAAGGTCTTGGCCAGGTCATGCGCCTGCACCAGAGCCTTGCTATTCGTTGCGGCGGCGCTCATGCGGTCACCTTGGCTTGGGTCGTTGCACCGGCATGCAGCCAGCAGGCAGCGCGGGTAGCGCCTGCATCCATCAGGTCGGGGCGGTCGGTCATGCAGCGGTCAAAGGTCTTGGGGCAGCGGGGGTTGTAGGCACAGCCCTTGGGGATGGCGTTGAGGCGCGGCATGGCGCCGTCGATCTGGTTGAGGCGCTCGCGGTCCTGTTCCATGTCGGGGATGGAGGCCATCAACCCGGCGGTGTAGGGGTGGGATGGCTGGTTGATCACGTCATGCACCGGGCCGATCTCGGCCACGCGGCCTGCGTACAGCACGGCCACGCGGTCGCAGGTTTCGGCGATCACGCCCATGTCGTGGGTGATGAGCATGACGGCCGCGCCACGCGATTTGCAGATGTTTTTCAGCAGCGTGATGATCTGTGCCTGGATGGACACATCGAGCGCCGTGGTGGGCTCGTCGGCCACGATGAGCTTGGGCTCGGCGGCCAGGGCCAGGGCAATCACCACGCGTTGGCGCATGCCGCCCGAGAACTGGTGGGGGTAGTGGTCGATGCGCTCTTCGGCCGCCGGAATGCCGGTGTCCTTGAGCAACTGGATGGCGCGCTGGCGGGCCTCGGCGGCGTTGACCGGCAGGTGGGCGAGGATGGTCTCGGTGAGCTGACGGCCCACGGTGTACAGAGGGTTCAGCGAGGTCAGCGGGTCTTGAAAGATGGCACCGATGCGGCGGCCCCGAATGTGGCGCATCTCCTCGTTGTTGAGGTTGTCGATGCGCTGACCTTCCAGCAGGATCTGGCCCGAGGCCACGCGCCCGGGCGGCTCCAGCAGGCCGATGATGGCCGCGCCGGTGAGCGACTTGCCGGCGCCGGACTCTCCCACCACGCCCAGGATCTCACCGGGTGCGATGGAAAAGGAAATGTCGTCCAGAGCGCGCAGGGTACCGCGGCGGCCCGGGAATTCGACAACGAGGTTTTTGACTTCGAGAAGGCTCATGGAAATATCGCTTTTCTTCTTGTTCTTGTTCAACGCAGGCGGGGGTTGAGCGCGTCGCGCAGCCAGTCACCCAGCAGGTTCACGGACAAAGCAATCAGCACCAGCATGGCGCCCGGGAAGACGGTGATCCACCATTCGCCCGAGAACAGGTAGTCGTTGCCGATACGGATCAGCGTGCCCAGCGAGGGCGAAGTGGGCGGCGCGCCCACGCCCAGGAAAGACAGCGTGGCTTCGGTGATGATGGCCGTGGCCACCTGGATGGTGGCCAGCACCAGCACGGGCCCCATCACGTTGGGCAGCACGTGCTTGCGCATGATGCGCAGCGGCGAGACGCCCGTCACGCGGGCGGCTTGCACGTATTCCTTGTTACGCTCCACCAGCGTGGAGCCGCGCACCGTGCGGGCATATTGCACCCAGCCGGTGAGGGAGATGGAAAGGATCAGCACGCCAAACGCCAGCGACTCGTGGGCATTGGGGAACAGCGCACGGCCCACGCCAGCAATCAGCAGCGCGACCAGGATGGCGGGAAAGGACAACATCACGTCGCACAGGCGCATGAGCACGGCATCCACCCAGCCGCCCCGAAAGCCTGCCAGCAGGCCAAAGGCCACGCCCACCACCACGGACAGCACCACCGAGGCGATGCCCACCACGAGCGAGATGCGCGCGCCGTAGATCAGCGCAGACAGGATGTCACGGCCCTGGTCATCGGTGCCCAGGGGATATTTCATCGAGCCCATTTCGCTCCATGCCGGAGGCAGGCGCGCATCGCTCAGCTCCAGCGTGGTCAGGTCGAACGGGTTGTGGGGTGCCACCCATCCGGCAAACACCGAACAGAACAGGCAAATCAGCGCAATGGCAGCGGCCAGCATGGCGACCGGCGATGTGCGGAAGCTGTAGCCAACGTCGCTGTCGAACCAGCGGGCAAGGGTAGTTTTCATTGTGGGAAACCAGTCAACGGGCAACAACACGCGCAGCGGGTAGCTGCGGGTGTTGTTGCGGGCTTGGATCAGCCGGTGGCTTTGTTGTTGTCGTCGTATCGATCAGTCGGAAAAATGCGGGCTCACTTGCTCACGGTGATCCACTTGAACGGCATGTAGTTGTCAGCCATCTGCACGAGCTTGACCTTCTTGCTCACGCCCCAGGCCAGCGCCTGCTGGTGCAGCGGCAGGTGGCCCACATCGGCGGTGTGCACTTCAAAGGCTTCCTTGATCATGGCGTCGCGCTTGGGCTTGTCGGTCTCGACCAGGATCTTCTTGGTCAGCTCGTCCAGCTTGGGGTTGCAGTACGCACCCAGGTTGAACTGGCCCGCGCCAGTCTTGTCGTCGGGGCAGATCATCAGCGCATTGAGGGCGTTGTGCGAGTCGTACGTGGTGGGGGTCCAGCCCAGCATGTAGAAGCTGGTGTCGCGGCGCAGCACCTTGGGGAAGTACGTGCCCTTGGTTTCGGCTGCAAGGTTGATCTTGACGTTGATGCGCGACAGGTTGGCAGCCACCGTCTGGCAGATGCGGCCGTCGTTCACGTAACGGTCGTTGGGGCAGTTCATGGTGACTTCAAAGCCGTTGGGGTAACCGGCTTCGGCCATGAGCTTCTTGGCGGCTTCAACGTCATAAGGCAGGCGCTTGACGTCGGGCTGAAAGCCGTTGATGCCGGGGCCCACCATCAGTGCGGACGGGTTGGAGGCACCGCGCATCACGGTCTTCTTGATGCCTTCGATGTCGATGGCCTGGTAGAAGGCCTGGCGCACGCGCTTGTCCTTGAAGGGGTTCTTGCCCTTGACGTTGGAGTACAGCAGCTCGTCGCGCTTCTGGTCCATGCCCAGGAAGATGGTGCGCAGCTCAGGGCCGGTGATGGCGCGGGCGTTGGCGCTGTTGTTGATGCGCTCGATGTCTTGCACCGGCACGGGCTCCATCACGTCCACTTCGCCCGACAGCAGGGCTGCCACGCGGGTGGCGTCGTTGCCGATGGGCGTGAAGACGACCTCGGTCGCGTTGCCTTCGATCTTGTCCCAGTAAGCGCCGTTGCGCACAAACACCGTGCGCACGTTGGGCTGGCGCTCACGCAGGCGGTAGGGGCCCGTGCCGTTGGCGCGGAACGATGCGGCGTTTTCGATGCCCTTGCGGCGATCCACGGGGGTGGTGGCCTGGTTGGTCTCACACCACTTCTTGCTCATCATGTAGGACGTGGTGATCACGTCTGGCAGGATGGGCTGGGGAGCGACGGTATCGATCTCGACCGTGTGGTCGTCGATCTTGCGCACCTGCTTGATGTCGCTGTTGGTGGCCTTCATGTCCGAGCCATCGCCCTTCATGCGGGCAAAGCTGAACACCACGTCGTCGGCCGTGAACGGCGTGCCGTCATGGAACTGCACACCCTTGCGCAGTTCGAAGCGCCACACGGTCGGGGCAATCTGCTTCCAGCTGGTGGCCAGCGCGGGCGCCAGGCTCAGGTCCTTGTTGCGGCCCACCAGGGGTTCGTACACGTTGCTGGTCACGCTCAGCTGCAGGGATTCGTTGAGCGAGTGAGGGTCCATCGACAGCGCATCGCCCTGGTTGGCGATGCGCACGGTCTGGGCCTGGGCTACCACGCTCGCCGCAGCCAGCGCAGCGAAGAGAGCGGTCACAGCGAGTTTTTTCTGGAATTTCATGGAAATCTCCTGGTAGTGAAAGGGTGGAATGGAAGGGTACGAAGACTTCCGGTGGGTGAAAAGCGTGTTTGCGCGAAGGGGCGGTGCAAGCAATGAAGGCTGGGCATCCGGTCAGACTGCCGGCAGGGGCATGGCCTGCTCGATCAGGCTCGCATGCAGGGCGGCGCCCAGTGGCAGGATGTCGTCGTTGAAGTCATAGCGGCTGTTGTGCAAAGCACTGCCGCTTGCGCCCGCGCCCTGGCCAATGCGCAGGTAAGCGCCCGGCTTGTTTTGCAGCATGAAAGAGAAGTCCTCGGCGCCCATGCTGGGCTCCAGGTCGCGCACCACGTGGTCGGCACCCAGCAGTGATTCGGCCACATCGCCCGCGAAGATGGCTTCGCTTTCGCTGTTGATGGTGGCGGGGTAGATGCGTTCGTAGTGCACGGTGGCCGTGGCACCGAATCCGAGCGCAATGGCGCTGCACAGCTCCTTGAGGCGCTTTTCGACCATCTCCTGCACTTGCGGGTCGAAGGTGCGCACAGTGCCCACCAGCGTGGCCGTACCGGGCAGCACACTGAAAGCCCCCAGATCGCCTGCCTGCATCGCGCACAGGCTGACCACCGCGCTGTCGATAGGCCGGACGTTGCGCGACACGATGCTCTGCGCGGCAGTGATGATGTGGGCCGCGACCAGCACCACGTCCACCGTCTGGTAAGCGTGCGCGCCGTGGCCGCCACGCCCGGTGATTTCAACGGTGAAGCGGTCGGCAGCGGCCATCATGGGCCCGGCGTTGATGCCGACGGTGCCGGGCTTCATCGCGGGCCAGTTGTGCATGGCAAAGATGGACTGCACCGGGAAGCGGTCAAACAACCCATCTTCCATCATCACGCGGGCACCGGCAAAGCCTTCTTCGCCTGGCTGGAACACTAGCACGGCGGTGCCGTCGAAGTTGCGCGTTTCCGCGAGGTAGCGCGCGGCGCCAATCAGCATGGCGGTGTGGCCGTCGTGGCCGCAACCGTGCATGAGGCCCTGCTTGCAGGACTTCCAGGCGAAGTCGTTGTGCTCGGTCAGCGGCAGGGCATCCATGTCGGCGCGCAGGCCCACCATGCTGCCGCTGGCCGTGCTGCGCCCCCGAATGACGCCCACCACACCCGTGCGCCCGATGCCGTCGTGGATCTCATCCACACCGCAGAGCTTCAGCGCTTCGTTGACGCGTTTGCTGGTGTAGATCTCTTCAAAACCCAGCTCGGGATGGGCGTGCAGGTCACGCCGCAGTGCCGTCAACTCGGGGTGGTATTGCGCGATGTGCGCGAAGGCGCGGCCACCGGCTTTCAAACGAGGGCCTTGCATCAGTGGCCTCCTGCCTTGCCCACGCGCAGGCGGGGATCGACAGCGAAGTACAGCAGGTCCACCACCAGGTTGATCACCACGAAGATCAGCGCGATCAGGCACAGGTAAGCAGCCATCACGGGGATGTCGGCAAACGTGACGGCCTGGATGAACAGCAGGCCCATGCCTGGCCACTGGAACACGGTCTCTGTGATGATGGCGAAAGCGATCAGGCCACCCAGTTGCAGACCGGTGATCGTCAGCACAGGCACCAGCGTGTTCTTGAGGGCGTGGCCAAAGTGAATGGCCCGGTTGGACAGGCCGCGCGCCCGGGCGAACTTGATGTAGTCGGTGCGCAGCACCTCCAGCATTTCAGCCCGCACCAGACGCATGATCAGCGTGAGCTGGAAGATGGCCAGCGTGATCGCAGGCAGGGTGATGTGATGCCAACCCTTGGCCTTCAGCAAGCCGGTGCTCCACCAGCCCAGCTGCACCACTTCGCCTCGGCCGAAGCTGGGGAACCAGCCCAGGTGCACCGCAAACACCAGGATCAGCAAGATGCCGATCAGGAAGGTGGGGAGGGACACGCCCAGCAGCGAGAGGGTCATGAACAACTGGCTGGTGAAAGTGCCGCGCTTGAGGGCGGCATACACGCCCATCGGCACACCAATCACCAGCGCGAGCAGGGCCGCTACGAGGGCCAGCTCCAGCGTGGCCGGGAAGCGCTCGGCAATCAGGCGCGATACCTTGGCGCCCTGGCGCAGGCTCAGGCCAAACTCGCCCTGCGCCGCATTCACCAGAAAGTGCCAGAACTGCACGAAAAAGGATTTGTCCAGGCCGAGGGCGCTGCGCAGCTCGCGAATCTGCTCAGGGGTGGCATCCTGGCCCAACAGGAACACCACGGGATCTCCCACGTACTGGAACAGCATGAAGGAGATGAAGGCCACCGTGACCATGACAATCACAGCCTGTATCAGGCGGCGCAATATAAAGGCAAGCATCAGAGAGTCGAGTGAGTGTTCGATGGAAGTGCCACCGCCACTTTTGGTGGCCGAGGCACTGCGGGTCAATACATCGTCAGATATACCAAAGAAAGCAAGGGCCGCACGGCCCTTGCTTTCAGTGTGTCAAGAATAAATCAGTTCACCTTGACGGTGCGCATGTCCACGCGGTTATCGGCACGGTGCACCAGTTCGATGTTCTTCTTCATGGCCCATGGGATCACCTGGTCATGCAGAGGAATGTGGGACACGGTGTCGTTGGACAGTTGCAGCGCCTCGGTCAGCATGCGGGCGCGCACAGGCGCATCGGTTTCGGCCTTGATGCGGTCCACCAGATAGTCCATGCGCTGGTTGCTGTAGCGGCCCACGTTGTAGTTGCCGTCACCACCTTGGCCCACCGTGCGCACCAGCGATTGCAGGCTGTACAGCGCGTCAAATGTCGGCACGCCCCAGCCCAGCATGTAGATGCTGGCTTCGTAGCGCTGGATCATCGGGAAGTAGTTGACCAGCGGCAGCGTGCGCAGCTTGGCCTTCACACCCACGCGCGCCCACATCGCTGTCACGGCCTGGCAGATGGCTTCGTCGTTGATGTAGCGGTTGTTGGGGCAGGCGAAGTCCACTTCAAAACCATCGGGGTAACCCGCCTCGGCCAGCAGCTTCTTGGACGCATCCACGCTGTACGGGAAGCGCTTGCCCACGGCCTCGGTGTAGCCGGCCACTTGTGGCGCCACGATGGTGCCGGTGGGCTTGCCCAGGCCGCGCATGATGTTGCGCGAGATGGTTTCGGCATCAATCGCCTGATAGAGGGCCTTGCGCACTCGCACGTCCTTGAGCGGGTTCTTGCCCTTGATGTTCGAGCCCGGGAGTTCTTCGCGGAACTGGTCCATGCCCAGGAAGATCGTGCGGTTCTCCACGCCGTCAATCACCTTCAGGTCAGGGCTGGCGCGCAGGCGGCCCAGATCTTGGGGGGACGGGTCGAGCACCAGATCCACTTCACCCGACAGCAGCGCGGCAATGCGCGTGGCTGCGGACTTGATGGGCGTGTAGACGATCTCGGTCACATTACCGTCCATCTTGCCCCACCAGTTGGGGTTGCGCTTGAACACCATCTTCACATCAGGCTGCCACGACTCGAGCGTGTAAGGCCCTGTCCCCATGGCATTGCGGTGGGCAAAGTTCTCATCGGTGCCCTTGATGTCTTTGGGCTCTACCGACTTGTTCTTTTCAGCCCATGCCTTGCTCATGATGCGCAACTCGGTCATCTGACGCAGCAGCACTGGGTTGGGCGAAGACAGGATCACATCAAAGTTCTGGGCATCCACCTTCACCACTTTGCTGATGCCCTGCACGTAGGGGGTGAAGTTGGACGTTTTGGCCATGGCCCGCTGGATGGAGTACACCGCATCGTCCGTGGTCAACGGCGAACCATCATGGAACTTGACCCCCTGGCGCAGCGTAAAACGCACCTGCGTGGGGCTGATCTCTTTCCAGGCTGTTGCCAGCACAGGTTCCACATCGAACGTCTTGCTGTTGTAGTAAACCAAGCTTTCATACACGTTGGCATGGAGGCCGTTTTGCAGCGCATTGTTCTGGGAGTGAATGTCCCAGGTCGCGATTTCCCCCTGACTGGCCCATTTGAAGGGCTTGGCTTGCAGTGATGGCGCAAACAGCAGCGCGGCAGCCGCAGCCACCGCCAAAAGACTGTGGTTGAGTTTCATGGAACCCTCTTGATTAAAAGTTTTACTATGCAGTAAAGGTTGCTCTATAGCCAACGGGAAATCCCTGAATCCCCGGTGCTATGAAGGGCCTATATCTGCGCTGACAGCGCGTCCTTTATGCAAGGTTGGTGCCAGCTAAAACTTTCTTTTTATCTTGTCCGCGCGGGCTCACGCCTCCGGGCACGGCCGCGACATTACTTCACCACTCAGCAACCCAGGGGCAGAGAGCCCTGTGGCCTTGCCACCCACCGGGCCTTATCGCCACCTCGACGGAAGCACTCCACAGAGGGAAATCAGTTGCCCCACAAAACCTACAGGTCTGCATGGCAGTCACTGTTCTGCACGCAAACCACGAGACAGCTTTGGACTACTCGAATCGATACACAGGGAGTCGCACGCGACGAACCAACTCACGAAAACAATTCGAGAAATGAAAAAAGCCGCCCGAAGGCGGCTTTTAAGCTTTTGTATCAACAACTGGCCAAAGCCAGCTGACGATATTAGAAGCTGTGACGGATACCGAAGTCGTAGCCGTTGGAGTTGCTGTTCACACCAGTCACAGCGCCGTTCAGAGCTTGTGCGGCGCCGTTCTTGTTGGTCAGGTGAGCGTACGTTGCGTACAGAGCCGTGCGCTTGGACAGGTTGTGCACATAGCCCAGAGCCAGCTTGTTCGTACGGGGGTCAGCACCAACGGTGTCGATCTTGTAGGTGGAGTAAGCCAGACGAACTTCGCCAGCGCCCACGGGCACCAGACCGCCGATCAGGAAACCCTTGCCGTCGTTGCCGCCGCTGATCTTGTCTTGGTTGTAGTGAGCCATGATCTTAGCCACGCCCAGGTCGTATTGACCGCCCAGGTTCACAGCCTTGATGTTGCCCGTCAGGAACTTGGTTTCGGAGAAAGCGATAGCGGCGTTGATGGGGCCGTTAGCGTAACCAGCGCGCAGTGCCAGGCCGTTGCCGTCCTTCTTGTTGGCAGCGTTGCTGTTGTTCTCACCCATGTAGTACTGGGCTTGGCCGTAGAAACCACCCAGGTTGCCAGGCAGGAAGTAGCCGATGGAGTTCGAAGCGCGGATGGTGGTAGGGCCGCCCAGGCTGGAGTTCAGGGTTTGGGTGGTGCCCACGCCGTTCGTGCCGAACGGATCGAACACGGTCAGGTTCCAGAATTGAGGGGTGTAGTCACGGCCCAGACGCACTTCACCGAAGCCGCCGTTCAGGCTAACCGTCGAACGACGGTTGAAAGTCAGGCCGCCGCCAGTGCTGGTAGCTGCTTGGTTGTTGGTGTTGGTAACGCCGCCGGTGCCGTTGTCGTTGTTCAGACCAGCTTCGAGCCAGAACGAAGCGGACATGCCGCCACCCAGGTCTTCAACGCCGCGGAAACCCAAACGGCTGCTGTTGTAGCCGGAGTTCGTCAGTTGCGACTTGTTAGAGACGCTGCCGGAACCGTAAGCGTAGGTTGCGTCAACCACGCCGAACAGGGTCACGGAAGATTGAGCCATTGCAGCGCCGGAAGCAGCCAGCACAGCCAGGGCAATCAGGGATTTTTTCATTGCGAGTTACTCCAAGGTTAAACATCGGGCTCCGGTACGGGGGGTCTATGGTGAAAGCACCTGCACAGTCCCGCCGGTTTCCCGGGCCAACCTCCTGGTGGGGAAGTTGCTCTTATTGCACCAGACACGGACCGGTTTCGCAAAGGAATTCACCCACAATCGCCCCGAAAGGGGAAATTCGTTGCAGTGTTGCAACATTTCAGTGCGTACGGGCAAAATCACGATTGCTGCATGCAACTCCTGTGCCTTGCCTTGTGGTTTTTTGTATCCAAGTGCAATTTGTGTTTCAACACCATTGCCACTCGAAAGCTTTCCATGGACGCTTTTTTGACTGCCGCAGACAACGCGCTGCGCACACTGTTCGCCCAACCCCGCGCTTCCGAGCAGACACCAGCCCACGGTGTGCCCGAGGCGTCGCTCGATCCCGCACAGAAAAAGCTGGCGGGGGCCCTGATGCGGGTGAATCATGTGGGAGAAGTGTGCGCCCAGGCGCTCTACAGCGCGCAGGCGGCGGTCACCCGCGACCCCGCCCTGCGGGACCACCTGCAGGCAGCGGCGCGCGAAGAAACCGATCATTTGGCCTGGACGCAACAGCGCCTGGACGCGCTGGGTGCCCGCCCCAGCTTGCTCAACCCTCTGTGGTTCGCAGGGGCTTTTGCGCTCGGACTGGTGGCCGCCAAGGTCAGTGACCGAGCCAACCTGGGGTTTGTGGTGGAAACAGAAACCCAGGTGGCAGCGCATCTGCAAAGCCACCTCGACAGGCTTCCCGAGCAAGACCAGGCGTCAAGGGCCGTGGTCGCGCGGATGAAGCAGGACGAGGAGCGGCACGCAGACCAGGCGCGCGCCGCCGGAGCGCTGGAATTGCCCGCCCCGGTGCGCCTTGCCATGAAAGGCGCCGCGAAGGTCATGACCACCACGGCGCACTATCTTTGAACCCCAAGCTGGCTCACGCAGGCAGCAGGCGCACCAAAACATACGCGCCGCAACCCGCTCAGCTTGGCAGTCCAGACCACTACACGCGCCCCCTCAGACCTCCAGCACTTCGAAGCCGGTGGTGATTTCGGCTGTCTTGCCCAGCATGATGCTGGCCGAGCAGTACTTGTCGTGGCTCATGGCAATCGCGCGCTCCACGGCGGCTGGGGGTATGCCCTTGCCCGTGACGGTGAAGTGCATGTGGATCTTGGTGAACACCTTGGGGTCGGTCTCGGCGCGTTCCGTCGTCAACTTGACGCTGCAGCCGCGCACGTCATGGCGGCCGCGCTTGAGGATCAGCACCACGTCATAGGCGGTGCACCCGCCCGTGCCCGCCAGCACGGTCTCCATGGGCCGGGGCGCCAGGTTCTGGCCGCCGTTGGCGGGGTTGGCGGCATCGGGGGCGCCATCCATGGTCAAAACATGGCCGCTGCCGGTTTCGGCCACAAAACCCATGCCAGAACGGGTTCCCGCCCCGCCGGTCCAACTGACTGTGCATTCCATTTGTGTTTCTCCTGTGTGACACGTGGTTTTTTTCGCACGGAAAACCGAAACGAAAAGAATTTGATGCGAATTTTGCTGCATCGCAACAAGACTCGCGCTAAACTTCGCCCATGCGCTGCCGCTTTCGAACAGAAAGGAACCGGCAGGCGGCAAGAAGCCCGGAACCCGGCACTTGCCTCGCACCGATTGTCTCCTCCATCTCCTCAAAGGATGGATTAGCCCCAGGCCTCACGGCCCGGGGCTTTTTTTTGCCCGCTCGCACCGTCCCACGGCAGGTTGCCGTCCCGGATGCCTCGGCACCTCGCCAGGGCGACGCCCTATGATGTGGGCCCCCGCCCGCCGCCCTGCGCCGGTGGGGCTCTCCTCCTGCACCTGCCATGACCCAGCACCTCACCCCCGCCGACTACCTCAAGAAAATCCTGACTGCCCGCGTGTACGACGTGGCGGTGGAGTCGGCGCTGGAGCCCGCCAAGAACCTCAGCCGCCGCCTGCACAACAAGGTGCTCCTGAAGCGCGAGGACCAGCAGCCCGTGTTCAGCTTCAAGCTGCGGGGCGCCTATAACAAGATGGCGCACCTCACGCCCGAGCAGCTGCGGCGCGGCGTGATCTGCGCCTCGGCTGGCAACCATGCCCAGGGCGTGGCCATGAGCGCCCACCGGCTGGGCACCCGCGCCGTGATCGTGATGCCCACCACCACGCCGCAGCTCAAGATTGACGCCGTGAAGACGCTCGGTGGCGAGGTCGTGCTGTTTGGCGAGAGCTATTCCGACGCCTACGGCCACTCCGTCCAGCTGGAGAAAGAACAGGGCCTGACCTTTGTGCACCCGTTCGACGACCCGGACGTGATCGCCGGCCAGGGCACCATCGCCATGGAGATCCTGCGCCAGCTGCAAAGTCTGGGCAGCAACCAGCTCGATGCCGTGTTCGTGGCGATTGGCGGCGGCGGACTCATCTCGGGTGTGGCCAACTACATCAAGGCCGTGCGCCCCGAGATCAAGGTGATCGGGGTGCAGATGAACGACTCGGACGCCATGATCCAGTCGGTGCAGGCGCACGAGCGCGTGACGCTGGCCGATGTGGGCCTGTTCTCCGACGGCACGGCCGTGAAGCTGGTGGGCGAGGAAACCTTCCGCGTGGCACAGGGCCTGGTGGATGACTACATCACCGTCGACACCGACGCCGTCTGCGCCGCCATCAAGGACATCTTTGTGGACACGCGCAGCATCGTCGAGCCCGCCGGTGCCCTGGCCGTGGCCGCCATCAAGCAGTACGTGGCCCAGCGCAAGACCAAGGGCGAGACCTATGCGGCCATCCTTTGCGGCGCCAACATGAACTTCGACCGGCTGCGCTTTGTGGCCGAGCGCGCCGAGGTGGGCGAGGAGCGCGAGGCGCTGCTCGCCGTCACCATCCCCGAAGAACGCGGCAGCTTCCGCCGCTTCTGCGAGGTGGTCGGCGGCCTGCCCGGCGGCCCGCGCAACGTGACCGAGTTCAACTACCGCATCAGCGACGCCGCCCGCGCCCATGTGTTCGTGGGCCTGACCACCAACGGCAAGGGCGAATCGGAAAAGATCGCAAAGAACTTCAACCGCCACGGCTTCGAGGCGCTGGACCTGACGCACGACGAGCTGGCCAAGGAACACCTGCGCCACCTGGTGGGCGGGCACTCGGCGCTGGCGCAGGACGAGCGCCTGATGCGCTTCACCTTCCCCGAGCGGCCCGGTGCGCTGCTCAAATTTTTGAGCCTGATGCAGCCGACCTGGAACATCAGCCTATTCCACTACCGCAACCAGGGCGCGGACTATGGCCGCATCCTCGTGGGCATGCAGGTGCCGCCCGAAGACAAGGCGGCCTTCGACGCCTTCCTGGCCACGCTGGGCTACCCCTATGTGGAAGAAACACTGAATCCGGCCTACCGGCTGTTCCTGCGCTCCAAATAATGCAAAAAATGACTGCAAGCGCTTGTTGAGCATGCCTTAGCAGCTATCAAAACAGAAGCATCAAGCCCCTACGGCACACCATGCAAGCCCTGCGCCACTACCTACTGGCCGTGCAGTTCTTCACCCGCATCCCCGTCACCGGGCGGCTGGCGAACTGGGTGGGCTACAGCCCGGCCATGCTGCGGGCCAGCGCGGCGCACTTTCCGGGTATTGGCTGGCTGGCGGCGTTGCTGTCTGCGGCCGTGTATGCCGCGCTGCACTGGGCGATGGCGCCCAACCCGCTGGCCCCGGCCGTGGCAGCGGTGTTCTGCACCATCGCCACGGTGCTGATGACGGGCGGTTTCCATGAAGACGGCCTGGCCGATGTGGCCGATGGCCTGGGCGGCAGCTACGACCGCGAACGCGCGCTGGACATCATGAAGGACTCGCGCATCGGCGCCTTCGGGGCCATGGCGCTGGTGCTGGCGCTGTTGGCCAAGCTCAGCCTGCTGACGCTGCTGGGGGCACACAGCCTGCTGGCGGCGCTGGCGGCGCTGGTGGGCGCGCATGTGCTGTCGCGCTTTTGGCCCCTGCTCATCGTGCGCAGCCTGCCGCATGTGGGCGACACGGCGCGCTCCAAAAGCAAGCCGCTGGCCGATCAGATCTCCGGCCAGGCACTGGTTGCGGCGCTTTTATGGTGTTTTCCGCCCCTGGTGCTAGTGGGATATACCCAATCAGCTCTCTTTTTGGTAGCATCCATCGCTCTCAGCGCGCTCTGCGCGGCCTGGATGGCGCGCTGGTTCGCCCGACGGCTGCAAGGCTTCACCGGCGACTGCCTGGGCGCCACGCAGCAGGTGAGCGAGATCGGGTTCTACCTGGGCGCTGCCATCGCACTGCGATGGCTATGACGCCCCCTCCCGCCGCCGCCAAAAACCGCCTGTGGCTGGTGCGCCATGCGGCCCCGCTGGTTGCCCCAGGCACCTGCTACGGCGCTTTGGACGTGCCGGCCGACGCGCAGGACACCCGCGCAGCAGCAGAGCGCCTGGCAACAGCCCTGCCCGCTGGAGCCCTCGTGGTTTATTCCACGCTACAAAGATGTGAGCTGCTAGCGCATGAATTACAAGCGCTCAGACCCGATTTGACCCTTACCCCCGACGCCCGGCTGCGCGAGATGGACTTCGGCCGCTGGGAAGGGCAAACCTGGGAGGCCATCGGCAAAAGTGCCATCGACACCTGGGTGGCCGGGTTCGCCACCCACGCACCCGGCGGGGGCGAAAGCCTGGCCCACATGCTGCACCGCGTGGCGGCCGCCCTGCAGACCGCCCGAGAATGGCGCAATGATCAGGGGACGATGGATGTGGTGTGGATCACCCACGCCGGGGTGGCACGCTGCGTGGCCTGGTTGCAGGAGCGTGGTGAAAGCGCCCTGCCCCGCTCGGAGGACTGGCCGGCTGCGGCGCCGGGCTGGGGGGAATGGGAAATCAGGGAGCTGGCCTGACGCCACGTGCGGCAGGCCAACAAAAAGAACGTCAGTTTTTCAGCGGCATGTCCAGCGTCACCGTGGCAGGCCCGCCCATGCTGGCCCCCAGTTGCGCCTGGCGGGGGCCCAGGGCCTGCAGCACCAGCCCCTCATCCACAGCAGCGCCCACACGGAAGGGCTTGGCGGGCTTGCCGTCCACGGCAATCAATGCGGCTCCGCCGCCGCTGCTTCGCCCCGACAGCACGCCGATCAGCGTGAACCGGCTTGCGGTAGGCGCCACCGGTGCTGCCACGCCAGGGGCGGCAGGTGCCGCACCCAGCAAACGCGCCAGCGCCTGCGCATCCATGGCCACCGGGGCAGGCGCCACGGCCGGCGCGGCGGATGCGGACGAAGGCGCCGACAGACGCAGCCCCCAATAGACCACGCTGGCACCGGCTGCTGCCCAGAGCACCAGAGTCCCCAGGCGGACGCCCCATTTGCTGTACGTATTGGTCACCATGCGGGGATTATGATTCACGCGATTCGACCATCCGAGAGACCGCCAGCAGTGAACACTTCTTTCTCCCTCCTTGTGCGCTCCGCCCCGCGCCGCGTTGCCAAGTCCGTGGCCCGTGGTTTCACCCTCATCGAACTGATGGTGGTGCTGGTGATCATCGGCGTGCTGGCCGCGCTGATCGTGCCCAATGTGCTCGAACGTGCCGACGATGCCCGCGTGACGGCCGCCCGCACCGACATCACCAACATCATGCAGGCGCTCAAGCTCTACCGCCTGGACAACCAGCGCTACCCCACGGCCGAACAGGGCCTGCAAGCCCTGGTCATCAAGCCCACTGCGGGCCCCGTGCCGGGCAACTGGAAGCTGTACCTCGAAAAGCTGCCCAACGACCCCTGGGGCCGCCCCTATCAATACCTCAACCCCGGCATCAAGGGCGAGATCGACGTGATGTCGTTCGGCGCCGATGGCCAGTCGGGCGGCGAAGGCAAGGACGCCGATATTGGCAGCTGGCAGTGACCGCTCATTGCCAAGGTGCCCCAGCCCCATGAAACGGGCACGCGCCCAGCGAGGGACGCCATGGAACTGGCTTTGCCAGGCCACTGGCGTCTTCTTCGGAAGAAGCCGTGCAGCAGCTCAGAGGGGCTTCACCCTCCTGGAGTTGCTGGTCGTCATCAGCATCATGGCGCTGGCCACGGCGGGCGTGGGGCTGGCGATGCGCGATGGCGGGCAGACGCAGCTGGAGCGGGAGGCCGCGCGGCTGGCGGCGCTGCTCGAATCCGCACGCGCCCAGTCGCGCGCCGGGGGCATCCCCGTGCGCTGGCGCGCGCTGCCGGGGGGCTTCCGCTTTGAAGGGCTGCCGCGCAGCGCACAGGCCGCCCTGCCCAACCAGTGGCTGGACCCTGGCACCGTGGTGCGCGGGCCGGCAGTGCTGCTACTGGGCCCCGAGCCCCTGATCGGCCCGCAGCAGGTGATGATCACCCACCAGTCCTCCCCCGACCGCACCCTGCGCATTGCCACCGACGGCGTGCGCCCGTTTTCCGTGGATGCGGTGCAGTGAGGATGCGCCGCCCTCTCATCGGCCACCGGGGTTTCACGCTGGTGGAAGTGCTGGTGGCGCTGGCCATCGTGGCCATCGCCCTCATGGCGGGGCTGCAGGCCACGACGGCGCTCACGCGCAACGCCCTGCGGCAGTCCGACATCGTGCTCGCGCAGCTGTGCGCGGAGAACGAGCTGGTCAAGGCCCGGCTCTCCCGCCAGATGCCCAGCGTGGGTGACAGCAGCCTGACCTGCGAGCAGGCCGGGCGCCAGCTGCAGGTGGTGACCATCGTGCGGCCTACGCCCAACCCGAGTTTTCGGCGCATCGATGCGCAGGTGCTGGACGGGGACAACTCCATCCTGCGCCTCTCCACCATCATTGGAAGGTATTAATGCCCCCCCTGAGTCGCTTCGCGCCTTCCCCCCGTGAGGGGGACGCACCCGGCGGCCTGGCAGAGCCAGTTCCACGGGTGCGCTGGCCTCGCGTCGCGCCATTTTTGAAGGCCCCGCGCGGCTTCACACTCATCGAGTTGCTGGTCGCGATCAGCGTCATGGCGTTGATCGCCATCCTGAGCTGGCGCGGGCTCGATGGCATGGTGCGGGCGCAGGAGTCCACACGCCAGCGGGCGGACGAGATGCTGGTGCTGCAGGCCGCGCTGGGCCAGTGGGGGACGGACCTGGACGCCCTGGTCTCCATCGCCAACACCACGCCGCTGGACTGGGATGGCCAGGTGCTGCGCCTCACCCGCCGCAGCAGCGCCGTGCCCGACGAGGGTGCGCTGGTGGTGGCCTGGACCCGCCGCAACAACAACCAGGGCGTCGGCCAGTGGCTGCGCTGGCAGTCGCCGCCGGTGCGCACCCGCGCCGACTGGCGGCAGGCCTGGGAGCAGGCCGCCCAGTGGGCGCGCACGCCGGGCGACGCCGAGCGGCGCTACGAGGTGACGCTGCTGCCGCTGGACAACTGGCAGATCTTTTATTACCGGGGCGGCGCATGGTCCAACCCACAGTCGAGCACAGGCACCCCGACGGGCGACAGCACCTCGGCCACCCCGGACGGCATCCGCCTGCAGATCACCCTGCCCCCGGGCCAGGCGCTGACGGGCCAGCTCACGCGTGACTGGGTCAACCCCGTGCTGGGCGGAGGCAGGACATGAGCCCCCAGCGGCACACACCGCACAGACACAAGGCACGCGGCACCGCCCTGCTCGCCGCCATGCTCACCGTCACGCTGGTCGCCACCTTCGCGGCCGCCGCGATGTGGCAGCAGTGGCGCGCGGTAGAGGTCGAGACGGCCGAGCGCGGCCGCGTGCAGTCCGCGTGGATCTTGATCGGCGCGCTCGACTGGTCGCGGCTGATCCTGCGCGAGGATGGGCGCTCCGGCGGAGCCGACCACCTGGCCGAGCCCTGGGCCATCCCCTTGCAGGAGGCCCGCCTGTCCACCTTCCTCGCGGCCGACAAGAACGTGACACAGGTGGACGACGCGAGCACCGACACCACCGAGGCCTTCCTGTCGGGCCAGATCACCGACCTGCAGGGCCGCCTGAACATCACCAACCTCGCAGAAGGTGGGCAGGTGCAGGCCGTGGCCCTGCGGCAGTTCACCCGGCTGTTCGAGCGCCTGGGCCTGCCCGGCCAGCAGCTGAGCACCCTCATCGACGGCCTGCGCCGCGCGCAGGCGGGTGCAGGCACCGACAGCGGCTCCGCCCCCCTGCTGCCCCCCAGCGTGAGCCAGCTAGGCTGGCTGGGCCTGACCCCGGCCACGGTGGCGGCGCTCGCCCCCCATGTGACGCTGCTGCCCGTGCGCACCCCAGTCAATCTGAACACCGCCGACATCAACGTGCTGATGGCCGCCGTCGACGGGCTGGACAGCGCCACGGCCCAGAAGATCGTGCAGGCCCGCGAAGCGCGGCATTTCCGCACCCTCAGCGACGTGCGCGACCTGGTGGGTGCCAGCATCGACATCAACGAAAGTGCCCATGCCGTGGCTTCGTCGTACTTTGAAGTGCGGGGCCGCCTGCGCCTGGGCGATGCGATGGTGGACGAGCGCTCTTTGGTCCGCAAACAGGGCATCGACGTGACCACGCTGTGGCGCGAGCGCGGGGCCTTCGACCGGGAAACCACGCAAACCCTGCCAGGGGCGCAGCGTTGAGAACCTGTTCTGAGGCACAACAACCCTCAACACCGCACCACCCACACCGCCGCCGTGTCACGCCCGCCCCCTAAAATGGCCCGCAAAACCCGCCCATGAGCACCCTGATCCTTTTCCTGCCGCCGGCACGCCCGGGACCCGCCTCCGAGTACGCCTACACGCTCACGGCAGACGGCCATTCCGCCCTCCAGCACGCCACCGCACCCGCTGCCCTGCTGCCCGAGCCCACCCGCCCCGGCGGCGAGGTCGTGGCTGTGGTGCCCGCACGGGCGCTGTCGTGGCAACGCGTGACCATTCCGGCCGGTGTGCCGCTGGGCGCCGGCCAACAGACGCCCCGGCTGCGCTCGGTGCTCGAAGGCCTGCTCGAAGACCGCGTGCTGGACGATGCCAGCCAATTGCACTTTGCGCTGCAGCCCGGCGCACAAAGCCGCGCGCAGGCTGGCGAGCCGGTGTGGGTGGCCGTGTGCGACCGCGCCTGGCTGCGCGAACACCTGCAGGCACTGGAGGCCGCAGGCCGCCGCGTGGCCCGCGTGGTGCCCGAATTTGCGCCCGGCCCCACAGCCACCGGCCAGCCCGAGCTGTGTGCCCTGGGAACGCCCGAAGAAGCCTATGTGGTGCTCGCCGGCCATGGTGCCGACCAGGGCGTGGCCGTGCTGCCGCTGACGCCCATGGCCCTGACGCTGGCGCGTACCGGTTTGCCGGCCGCCGACGCTGGCGACGACCAGGCCCTCGTGGTCCGCGCCGAGCCCGCCGTGGCTGCGCTGGCCGAACGCACCCTGGGCCAGCAAGGCCAACGCATTGCCCTGCACACCACCAGCCAGCGCGCACTCGATGCCGCCCGTGGCGACTGGGACCTGGCGCAGTTCGACCTCTCCAGCACCAGCAGCACCCGCGCGCTGCGCAAGGTGGGCAGCGCGTTGAGTGCGGCGCTGTACGCCCCGCAGTGGCGTGCCGCCCGCTGGGGCGCTGGCGTTCTGGTGGTGGCGCACCTGGTGGGGCTGAACGCCTGGGCCTGGCAAGAACGGCAAGCACTGACCGCCAAGCAGGCCAGCGTGCGCAATACCCTGACCCAGACCTTTCCCAAGGTGCAGGTGGTCGTCGATGCGCCGGTGCAGATGGAACGCGAACTCGCTCAGCTGCGGCAGGCCGCCGGTAGCGTGTCGGCGCGCGACCTGGAGCCCCTGCTGGCAGCGGCCGGCGCCGCCTTGCCCGATGGCCGCCTGCCCAGCAGCATCGAATACACGCCCGGCGAGCTGCGCCTGCGGGGCGTGACGCTGGCCCCCGATGAAGAATCTGTGGTGTCTGGCCGCCTGCAAGCCGCCGGCTACCGCGCCCGCATGGACGATGGCAGCCTGTTGCTGCGCACCGAGGTGAGCCCATGACCCAACCCTCCGCCCTCCAGGACCGCTGGAAAGCCCTGGCACCCCGCGAGCAGAACCTGGTGCTGGCCGCCGGCACGGTGGTGGCGCTGGCCCTGCTGTGGTGGGTAGCCGTTGCCCCCGCGCTTGGCACCTTGCGCGCCGCGCCCGCGCGGCACGCCGCACTCGACGCCCAGCTGCAGCGCATGCAAAGCCTGCAGGCCGAGGCCCAGCAGCTGCAGGCCACCCCCGCCACCAGCCCCGGCGATGCCGTGGGTGCGCTGCGCACCGCCCTGACACAGCGCCTGGGCAACACGGCCCAGCTCAACGTGGCGGGCGACCGCGCCACGGTCACGCTCAAAGGCGCATCGGCCGACGCGCTGGCCCAGTGGTTGGCCCAGGCCCGCAGCAACGCCCGCGCCACGCCGCTCGAAGCACGCCTGACCCGCAGCGCTACCGCTGCGCCGCCGGCTGGCAATGCACCCGTCACCCTGGGCAGCGCACCCGTGGCCATGCCCCGCTGGGATGGCACCGTGGTGCTGGCCCTGCCTGCCGCACCGGCCCGCTGACTCGCCGCCCCTTCACTGCACTGAACGACACCCTCCCCACCGTGGCCCGCAACCTCCGTCCGACACGCCCTGCCCCCCGCTCCGCCCCCCGCACAGCGTGGGGCTGGGCATGGGCCGGTGCGCTGGTGGGCGTGCTGCCCGCCGTGGTGGCCTTTGCGCCCGCGCACTGGCTGGCCGGCGGCGTGGCCCGCGCCACCCAGGGGCAGGTGCAGTTGCTGCAGCCACGCGGCACGGTGTGGACCGGATCGGCCCAGCTGGTGTTGACCGGCGGCCAGGCCAGCAAAGACAGCGCCGCCCTCCCCGGCCGGGTGGACTGGCAGCTGCGCCCCACCTGGGGCGGCCTGCGCGCCCGGCTGCAAGCGGGCTGCTGCACGGCGGAGCCCCTGCAAGCCCAGGTGCACCTGCGCTGGGCCGGCCCGCAAATCACCCTGGCCGACGGCCAGAGCCAGTGGCCCGCCGCGTTGCTGGCCGGCCTGGGCACCCCCTGGAACACGCTGCAGCCGCAAGGCCAGCTGGCGCTGCAGACCCGCGCGCTGGCCGTGCAATGGGCCGCTGGCCGCATGGTGCTGTCGGGCCAGGCCCAGCTGGATGCACGGGCCATGTCCTCGCGCCTGTCCACCCTGCGCCCCATGGGCAGCTACCGGCTGGTGCTGCAGGGTGGCGAGGTGCCCACACTCGCCCTCAGCACGCTCGACGGGGCCTTGCAACTGAGCGGCAGCGGCCAGTGGGTGGGCAACCGCCTGCGCTTTGCGGGCGAGGCCAGTGCCGCCCCCGAGCGAGAGGCCGCACTGTCTAATCTTCTGAACATCATCGGACGGCGCAATGGCGCGCGCTCCATCATCACCGTGGGTTGAATCTATGACTTTCCTGTTTGCTCCACGCCTGCGCTTTACTCTCAAAACAATAGCTGCCAGCGCAATACTTACCTGCGCTAGCGGTCAAATTGGCGCCCAAACGGCGGTGGACACCCGCACCGGCAGCGTGCGCCCCAGCGAACCCGTCACGCTCAACTTTGCCAACGCCGAGATCGAGGCCGTGGCCCGCACCATGGCCACCATCACCGGCCGCAACGTAGTGGTGGACCCGCGCGTGAAAGGCCAGCTCAACCTGGTGACCGAGCGCGCGGTAACGCCTGCCGCCGCGTTCCAGCAATTCCTGGCCGCGCTGCGGTTGCAGGGCTTCACGGTGGTGGAGGCAGCCGGCCTGTACAAGGTGGTGCCCGAGGCCGACGCCAAGCTGCAGGGCGGCAGCGTGAGCGTGGTGCAGGGCAACGCGGGCAGCGCACCCGGCGGCGGGCAGATCGTCACGCAGATCTTCAAGCTCAACTTCGAGAACGCGGCCAATCTGGTGCCGGTGCTGCGCCCGCTCATCAGCCCAAACAACACCATCAACGTGAACCCCGGCAACAACTCGCTGGTGATCACCGACTACGCCGACAACCTGCAGCGCCTGGCGCGCATCGTGGCGGCCATGGATGTGTCCAACGCCAGCGATGTGGAGGTGATTCCGCTCAAGAACGCGATTGCCAGCGACCTGGCACCGCTGGTGTCGCGCCTGATCGATGGCGGCAGCGCCAACGGGGGCGTCGCCGCTGCGGCCGCGCCCGGCCAGGCCGACACATCGTTCAAGACCACCCTGATTGCCGAGCCGCGCAGCAACTCGCTGATCCTGCGCGCCGCCAACCCAGCCCGCGTGGCCCAGGTGCGCGCCCTGGTGGCACAACTGGACCAGGCGCCTGCGCCCGGCAGCAGCGCCGCCAGCGGCAACATCCATGTGGTCTACCTCAAGAACGCCGACGCCACCAAGCTGGCGACCACCCTGCGCGCCGCCATGGCAGCCATGGGCGGCAACAATGGCGGTGCGGCCAGCGGCGGGGGTGGTGCCAGCGCGCCCGCACCCAGCACGGGGCTGAGCACCGGCGGCATGCTGTCCACCAACGGCAGCTCGTCCAGCAGCAGTAGCACCGGCGGCCTGGGCTCCAGCGCGAGCGCCATGGGTACCAGCAGTACCAACAACAACCAGCCCTCCACCGGCGGGCAGATCCAGGCCGACCCCACCACCAATTCGCTCATCATCACGGCGCCCGAGCCGCTGTACCGCCAGCTGCGCGACGTGATCGACAAGCTCGACGGCCGTCGCGCGCAGGTGCTGGTCGAGAGCCTGATCGTCGAGGTCTCTGCCAACAAGGTGGCCGAGTTCGGCATCCAGTGGCAGGGCGTTCTGGGCAAGAACGGTGATGGCACCGTGGGCGTGATCGGTACCAACTCCGGCCAGGCGGGCGCCAACATCCTGAACGTGACAGCCGCGCTGGCCTCGGGCTCCACCACCTCCATCGCCTCGGCGGCCAGCTCGCTGGGCAAGGGGCTGAACCTGGCGCTGGCGCCGCGCGTCAACGGCCAGTACTACCTGGGCGCGCTGGCGAACTTTCTGCAGAACAGCGGCGACGCCAATGTGCTCTCCACCCCCAACCTGATGACGCTGGACAACGAAGAGGCGCGCATCATCATCGGCAACAACGTGCCCTTCGTGACCGGCTCGTACGCCAACAGCACGGGCAGCAGCACGGTGAACCCGTTCACCACGGTGGAGCGCAAGGACGTGGGCCTGATGCTGAAGGTGCGTCCGCAGATCAGCGAGAACGGCACGGTGAAGATGGCCATCTACCAGGAAGTCTCCAAGATCGACACCGCCACGCTGAGCAACGCCAACGGCCCCACCACCAGCAAGCGCTCCATCGAGTCGAACGTGGTGGTGGACGACGGCAACATCATCGTGATCGGCGGCCTGCTGGAAGACAGCTACTCGCAAGGCCAGGACAAGGTGCCGGTGATGGGCGACATCCCGGTGCTGGGCAACCTGTTCCGCAGCGAGAACCGCACCCGCAACAAGACCAACCTGATGGTGTTCCTGCGCCCCATTGTGGTGCGCGACAACGCCACCAGCGATGCGCTGATGATGGACCGCTACGAGGCCATCCGCGCGCTGCAGCAGACCACGCAGCCCGCCCCCAGCGTGGTGATGAAGTCGGTGTCCGGCGCGCCCATCCTGCCCGCGCTGCCACAGCGCACAGAGCCCGGCGCAGCCACCGTGCCGGCGCAGCCGCTGGCCCCGCTGCCCGCAGAGACTTCGCCACGCTGAGAAGAGAAGAGCCGCCCCCCATGCGCCACCCCCTGCCCTACGCCTTTGCCCGCACCGCCCAGCTGCTGCTGGAGGACGACGGCCACCAGCTGGTGCTGTGGCACGGCCCCAGCCCCGACGCGGGCGCGCTGTCCGAAGTGCTGCGCAAGCACCCGGTGCAGCAGCTGCTGCCGCTGGATGCCCCGGCCCTGGCCCAGCGCATCAGCGCAGCCTATTCGCACAGCGAATCGAGCGCTGCAACCGTGGTGAGCGAGGTCGAGAGCGATGCCGACCTCTCTCGCATGATGCAGGAGCTACCGGCGGTGGAAGACCTGCTGGAGTCCGCTGGCGACGCGCCCATCATCCGCATGCTCAACGCCTTGCTCACACAGGCCGCACGCGACGGCGCGAGCGACATCCACATCGAGCCCTACGAGCGCCACAGCAGCGTGCGCTTTCGGGTGGACGGCACGCTGCGCGAAGTGGTCCAGCCGAACCGCGCGCTGCACGCCGCCCTGATCTCGCGCCTGAAGATCATGGCCGACCTGGACATCAGCGAAAAACGCCTGCCCCAGGACGGTCGCATCAGCCTGCGCCTGGGCACCCGCGCCATCGACGTGCGCGTGTCCACCCTGCCCAGCGCCCATGGCGAACGCGCGGTGCTGCGTCTTTTGGACAAGAGCGAAAGCAAGCTGAGCCTGGAAGCCGTGGGCATGCAGGGCGACACCCTGCACCGCTTCGAGGGCCTGATCGGCCAGCCGCACGGCATCATCCTGGTGACGGGCCCCACGGGCTCGGGCAAGACCACCACGCTGTACGCGGCGCTGGGCCGGCTCGACGCCACGCGCAACAACATCATGACGGTGGAAGACCCCATCGAATACGAGCTGCCCGGCGTGGGGCAAACCCAGGTCAACAGCAAGATCGAGCTGACCTTTGCCAAGGCCCTGCGCGCCATCCTGCGGCAGGACCCGGACATCATCATGATTGGTGAAATCCGCGACTTCGAGACCGCGCAGATCGCCATCCAGGCGTCACTCACCGGCCACCTGGTGCTGGCCACGCTGCACACCAACGATGCGGCCAGCGCCGTCACGCGCCTGACCGACATGGGCGTGGAGCCGTTCCTGTTGTCGTCGTCTTTGCTGGGCGTGCTGGCCCAGCGCCTGGTGCGCAAGTTCTGCAGCCACTGCCACGGCGCGGGCTGCGAGCACTGCGGCCAGACGGGTTACACCGGCCGCACCGGCGTGTTCGAACTGCTGGTGACCACGGACGCGATCCGCGCGCAAATCCACGCCCAGGCGTCAGAGGCCGACATCCGCGCCGCCGCCATGGCCGATGGCATGGCACTGATGCGAGAGGATGGCGAACGCCTGATTGCCGCCGGCATCACCAGCCGCGAAGAAGTGCTGCGGGTGACGCGGGACTGATTTGCTATACATCTGATAGCTGCTAGCGCATGAAGCACTAGCACTACCAGCCAAAAACACCTGAAATTACCGGATCTGCAACGCAGGTCGGCGTGCCACCTGGGCGACGGCGGGTGCTGCGGCAACGGGGGTGTTGAACGTGGCCGAGGGCGATGCGCCATCCTGCAGCTTGAACTGGCTGACCGCGCTGTTGAGGTGGTGGGCCTGCTCACGCAGCGACTCGGACGCTGCGGTAGATTCCTCCACCAGCGCCGCGTTCTGCTGGGTCATCTGGTCAAGCTGCGTGACCGACTGGCTGATCTGGCCGATGTTGTCGCTTTGCTCGGCCGACGAGGCGGTGATCTCCGCAATGATGTCGGACACGCGCCGCACGCTGCTCACGATCTCCGTCATGGTCTGGCCGGCCTGGCTCACCAGGCGCGAGCCGTCTTCCACCCGCTCCACCGACGAACCGATCAGGCCCTTGATTTCCTTGGCGGCCTCGGCGCTGCGCTGCGCGAGGTTGCGCACCTCGCTGGCCACCACGGCAAAGCCGCGGCCCTGCTCACCGGCACGGGCAGCTTCCACCGCAGCGTTCAGCGCCAGGATGTTGGTCTGGAACGCAATCGAATCGATCACGCCCGTGATGTCGGCAATCTTGCGCGAGCTGGTGGTGATCTGGTCCATGGTGGTCACCACCTGCGACACCACGGCGCCGCCGCGCGCAGCCACCTCGGCGGCGGTCGAGGCAAAGTCGCTGGCCTGGCGCGAGGCCTGGGCGCTTTGCTGCACGGTGCTGGTCAGCACTTCCATTGACGAGGCCGTCTCTTCCAGGTTGGCCGCCGTCTGCTCGGTGCGGTGGCTGAGGTCGTGGTTGCCGCTGGCGATCTCGGAGCTGGCGGTGGAGATGTTGCCCGCCGCGTCCTGCACCTGGCGCACCAGGTCACGCAACGAGTCCTGCATGCGGCCCATGGCGCCCACCAACTGGCCCACTTCGTCCTGGTTCATAGCCGCCACGTCGCGCGACAGGTCGCCACTGGCAATGCGTTCGGCCAGCTCTTGTGCCTGCCCGAGGGATTTGGTGATGGAGCGCACGCTGAAGAACGTGAGCGGAATCAGCACGGCCAGTGCCAGCACCAGGCCTACGCCGATCAGCGCGGCCATGGTGGAGGTGCGTGATTCGACGCCCGCACGGGCCTCGTCCATCTGCGCACGGGCCGAGTCCGCGAGGCTGGAGAACAGCTTGTCGGTGGCCTCCATGTGGACCTTCAGGCGATCGGCGTAGGCGCCGCCACCGGCGCCGTCGAGCTGCGCGCCTTCGATCTTCTCGAAGATGGGCGAAATGCCGGTTTCGTACTGCTTGATCTCGTCCAGCGATTTGTCGATGGAGGCCACAAAATCCGCATCGCCCGACTGCACCTGGCGCACATCGGCCAAGCGTTTGCGCAGGGAGGTCAGGGTCTTGGCCCAGGACTCGCGCAGGGCAGAGACCTCGACCGAGTTGTTGAAGTTGATGATGATGTCTTTTTCGGTCCGGCGCAGGTCACCCAGGGTGGTGCGCAGCTCGGACATGTCGGTCAGCGTCTGCACGCGCTCTGAAAACAGCACTTGCAGGGTGCCGCGCGTGCGGTCCAGGGCTACGTAGCCCATGGCACCGATGACGACCAGAAGGATCAGGGAGAAGACGGTTCCGAAGTAGAGACGCGTGCGGATGGAGAAGCGGCCGAGAGCGTTCATGGCTCTTCCTTACATTTTTTAACAGATAGTCCAGCATAGCAAATTTGGTGCCACACACACCCCCCACCTTCTGGGCCGGGGGTGGGCGGGACTATATGCCGGGCCAGGCCGTCCGCCGCACAGGGTAAGCACGGCCCCGGGGCCCTGTTTCAGGGAATCCTCGGGGCCAGTAGCTGCGCTTATTGCGCCGCTGCCATCACACGGGCTTGAGGGGGATGTACAGCTCGCCGCCGCCCTGCTGGAACTCGGCCGCCTTGGCCTGCATGCCCTGGGCCAGGGCTTCGGCCTCGGCCACGCCCTTTTGCGCGGCAAAGTCGCGCACTTCCTGGGTGATCTTCATCGAGCAGAACTTGGGCCCACACATCGAGCAGAAATGCGCCACCTTGGCCGAGTCCTTGGGCAGGGTCTCGTCGTGGTATTCCTTGGCCGTCTCCGGGTCCAGGCCCAGGTTGAACTGGTCCTGCCAACGGAAGTCGAAGCGCGCCTGGCTGAGCGCATCGTCGCGCGAGCGGGCGCCGGGGTGGCCCTTGGCCACGTCGGCCGCGTGGGCGGCAATCTTGTAGGCAATGATCCCTTGCTTCACGTCGTCACGGTCGGGCAAGCCCAGGTGCTCCTTGGGCGTCACGTAGCACAGCATGGCCGTGCCCATCCAGCCGATCATGGCCGCGCCAATCGCGCTGGCGATGTGGTCATAGCCCGGCGCGATGTCGATGGTCAGCGGGCCCAGGGTGTAGAACGGCGCTTCGTGGCAGGTCTTGAGCTGCTCGGTCATGTTGGCCTGGATCATGTGCATGGGCACGTGGCCGGGGCCTTCGATCATGGTCTGCACGTCGTGCTTCCAGGCCACCTGGGTCAGCTCGCCCAGCGTGTGCAGCTCGGCAAACTGCGCTTCGTCATTGGCATCAGAGGCGCAGCCGGGGCGCAGGCCGTCGCCCAGGCTGAACGACACGTCGTACGCCTTCATGATGTCGCAAATGTCCTCGAAGTGCTCGTACAGGAAGCTCTCGCGGTGGTGCGCCATGCACCACTTGGCCATGATGGAGCCGCCGCGCGAGACGATGCCCGTGCGGCGCTGCGCCGTGAGGTGGATGTAGGCCAGACGCACGCCCGCGTGGATGGTGAAGTAGTCCACGCCCTGCTCAGCCTGCTCGATCAGCGTGTCGCGGAAGATTTCCCAGGTCAGGTCTTCGGCCACGCCGCCCACCTTTTCCAGCGCCTGGTAGATGGGCACCGTGCCAATCGGCACGGGCGAATTGCGCACGATCCAGTCGCGCGTGGTGTGGATGTTCTTGCCGGTGGACAGGTCCATCACGTTGTCGGCACCCCAGCGGATCGCCCAGACGAGTTTTTCGACTTCTTCCTCAATGCTCGAGGTGACGGCCGAGTTGCCGATGTTGGCGTTGATCTTGACCAGGAAATTGCGGCCAATCGCCATCGGCTCCACCTCGGGGTGGTTGATGTTGGCGGGGATGATGGCGCGGCCCCGGGCCACTTCGTCGCGCACGAATTCGGGCGTGATGATGCGCGGGATGCTGGCGCCCAGGGGGTTGCCCATCAGGCGCTTCTCACGGCCTGCGTCGGCCATGTACTGCTCCATCCACTCGCGCTTGCCGTTTTCGCGGATGGCCACGTATTCCATCTCGGGCGTGATGATGCCCTTCTTGGCGTAGTGCATCTGCGTGACGTTAGCGCCCGCCTTGGCGCGCAGGGGCTTGCGCTGCAGGGCGGCGGCTTCGGCGCGCAACTGGGCCAGGCGGGTGGCGTCTTCGCTCTTTTGTCCGTCGTCCAGCGCCACGGGCGCGCGGCCTTCGTAGTGCTCCACATCGCCACGGCCGGTGATCCAGCCACCGCGCACGCTGGCCAGGCCTTGGCGTACGTCGATCATGGCGTTCGGGTCGGTGTAGGGGCCGGAGGTGTCGTACACGCTGACCAGTTCGCCATTGGTGAGCGCAATGTCACGCACGGGCACGCGCAGGTCAGTGTGCAACTGGCCGGGGATATAGGCCTTGCGCGATGCGGGGAAGGGCTCGCGGGTGCGGGCGAGCAGCTCGGCAAACTTTTCAGCGCTGGCCAGTGGGGTGTGAGGGTCGGGGGCGTTCATGGGCAGGTCTCCTGGTTCCGGTGGCGGTGGGGTCTGCTCCGGAATGGACCTGTGCGCCCCTCGGGTGGCTGCGCATGGCAGCACCTGAGGCATGGCGTGCCCACAGGGACTGCGGGCACGGGGACAAGGAGGTCGGCTCTTCTTCCGCCGGTATGAACCGGATCAAGTTCGTCGGGTTCGCAAGCTCGCCTGAATTCCTTCAGGACCCTTGCATCTCAGCGCATCAGCACACCCCGGAGCAGGCGCGAGTATAGGGCAGAGGAAAAAACGGGCCCGCAGAGCCCGCGCATCAGCCGATACATCAGGCCAGGCGGCCGATGAGGATCACTGCAAAAAAGAACACCGCGGCAATCACCGTCCACTTGAGAATGACGAGCCCCAGGCGCTTGTAGCGCGGCTGCCCGGTGCCGGCATAAAACGCAAATGACACGGCGGCCGCCAAAAGCAGCAGCATGGCCAGCCAGCGAAAGATCAACATGGCCAACGGGCCCTACCAGGCACGCGCAGGCTGCGCAAAGCCGGTGGGTGCCTGGCGCTCATCCTCGAAGGTGACCACTTCCCAGGCATCGCGCTGGGCCAGCAGCTCGCGCAGCAGCAAATTGTTCATGGCATGGCCCGAGCGGAAGGCGCTGTAGGCGGCCAGCAGCGGCTTGCCAATGAGGTACAGGTCGCCCATGGCATCCAGGATCTTGTGCTTCACGAACTCGTCGTCGTAGCGCAGGCCGTCGCTGTTGAGCACCTTGTAGTCGTCCATGACGATGGCGTTGTCCAGCCCGCCTCCCAGCGCCAGGCCGTTGGAGCGCATCATCTCCACATCGCGGGTGAAGCCAAAGGTGCGCGCGCGAGCGATGTCGCGGCTGTAGTTGCCTTGCCCCAGGTCAAACTCCACACGCTGGCCGGTGGAGTCTACGGCGGGATGGTCAAAGTCGATTTCAAAACTGAGCTTGTAGCCGTGGTACGGCGTGAGGCGCGCCCACTTGGCGTTGGCGCCTTCACCCTCGCGCACCTCCACGGGGCGGGTGACGCGGATGAAGCGCTTGGGCGCGTTTTGCAGCTCCACCCCGGCGCTTTGAAGCAAGAACACGAACGAGGCCGAAGACCCGTCGAGGATGGGGACCTCTTCAGCCGTAATGTCCACGTAGAGGTTGTCAATGCCCAGCCCCGCACAGGCCGACATCAGATGCTCCACGGTGTGCACCTTGGCATTGCCCACCGCGATGGTGGACGCCAGCCGCGTGTCCGTCACCGCCTCGGCACGGATGGGAATGTCTACCGGCTGCGGCAGGTCCACCCGCCGGAACACGATGCCCGTGTCCGGCTGCGCGGGCCGCAGGGTCAACTCGACCCGCTGGCCGCTGTGCAGACCCACGCCTACGGCGCGGGTCAGGGTCTTGAGGGTGCGTTGCTGGAGCATCCGCGCATTTTAGTTTCTGCGCCGCCGCCCCGCATGCGCCGAGGTCTTGTCAGCCCTTCAGAGACGCGTACGTAGAGCTACCGCCGCGTTTTCACCTACTGTGCAGGCCCCATGCTTGGTCGCACAATTTGCGCTCTAAGGGCCTTGAAAATACACGACATGAACTCACTACACCCGCCCCGCAGGAGACTCCCATGAGCAAACTCGGTTTCAAGATGAAGGTCATGCTCATGATCGGCACCGCGCTCACGGCGCTGCTGATCATGGCCATCCTGTCCCTCCTCCAGGAGCGGCGGCTGATCACCGAGTCCCGCAAGGACATGCTGACCACCGCCGTACAGTCCGCCCACAGCATCGTGGTCGGCTACCAGGCCAAGGCCGCCAGCGGCGCCATGTCGGTAGAAGATGCGCAGAAAGCCGCCAAGGACGCCCTGCGCATTGCCCGTTACGGCGGCCCCGAAGGCAAGACCGAATATTTCTACATCTGGACCACGGAGGGCGTGGGCGTGATGCACCCCTTCAAGACCGAATGGGACGGGCAGGACATGCTCGGCAAGGTCAAGGACGGTTCGGGCGTGGACATCATTGGCCTGCTGGTCAACGGCATGCGCAACAGCAAGGATGGCAAGGCCTTTGTGCCCACCATGTTTGCGCGTCCCGGCCAGCAGACTCCCGTGCCCAAGCTGCAGTACATCGTCAAGGTGGATGGCTGGAACTGGATGGTCGGCTCCGGGCTGTACACAGACGACGTAGATGTGATGCTGCGCCAGGCCCTGTGGTCGAGCCTGGCGCTGGTGCTGGCGGTGTTTGTGGCGGTGGGGGTGATCGGCCTGCTGGTTTCGCGCTCGGTGTTGCGCCAGATTGGCGGCGAGCCCACCCATGCCATTGCCATCATGTCCGAGGTGGCCGAAGGCAACCTGGACGCGCAGATTCCGGCCGCCCCTCCGGGCTCCATGCTGGACGGCCTCGCCCACATGGTGACCTCGCTGCGCAAGCTGGTGACCGAAGTGCGCTCGGCCACCGACAGCATTGCCACCGCGTCCAGCGAAATTGCGCAAGGCAACAATGACCTGGCCCACCGCACCGAAGACACGGCCAGCAACCTGCAGACCACGGCCAGCAGCATGGAGGAGCTGACCAGCACGGTGAAGCAGACCTCCGACTCCGCCCAGACCGCCAACCAGATGGCCACGTCCGCCGCCGAAGTGGCGGCACGCGGGGGCGAGGTGGTGTCGCAGGTGGTTTCCACCATGCAGGACATCAATGCCAGCAGCAAGAAGATCAGCGACATCATCGGTGTCATCGACGGCATCGCGTTCCAGACCAATATCCTGGCGCTCAATGCCGCCGTGGAGGCCGCCCGTGCCGGCGAGCAGGGCCGGGGCTTTGCCGTGGTGGCCGGCGAGGTGCGCAGCCTGGCGCAGCGCAGCGCCGAAGCCGCCAAGGAGATCAAGTCGCTGATCGGCGCGTCGGTCGAGAAGGTGGAGTCCGGCACGGCCCTGGTGGGCAATGCGGGTGCCACCATGACGGAGATCGTGGCCAGCGTGCAGCGCGTGACCGACATCATTGGCGAGATCCGTGCCGCCACGTCGGAGCAGAGCCAGGGCATTGCGCAGGTCAACACCGCCATGAACCAGCTGGACCAGATGACCCAGCAAAACTCTGCGCTGGTGGAAGAATCCACCGCCGCCGCCGACAGTCTGCGCGAGCAAGCCATGAAGCTCACCCAGGTGGTGGCGCTCTTCCGTGTGAACGGCAGCACCTCCGCGCCCGCCCCGACCAGCCGGCCCGCAGCCGCGCCACGCCCCGCCGTGGCTCCTGCAGTGCGCGCCGCAACACCCCGCCCAGCCCTGGCCAAGGCGCCGGCAGCCCCTCGCCCTGCGGCGCCTTCACCCGCCCCAGCGGCGGCATTGCCCCCCAAGGCCAGCAGCCCCAAGACTGCGGCAGACAACAACGATGACTGGGAGTCTTTCTGATCGCTGAGAGGCCTGGGGCCACCCAGGCTTGAACGCGCGCTGAAGCACGCTACATCAGTAAAAAAGCCCTGCCAGCTTGCGCTGGCAGGGCTTTTTGTTTTACACCCCCATCAAGGGGCGGCGGAGTGCGATCAGCGGGGCTGTCAGTCCGCCTGCTTGCGCAGGAAGGCGGGGATCTCCAGGTCATCCATGCCGCCGGACGACAGGGCATCCACGCGGGCTGCCGCCTGCGTGCGGTTGGTGCGCCACACGCTGGGCACCGACATGCTGCCGTAGTCGGCCTGGGCACTGCCCGCATGGCCGCCAGGCACGCCCACAGCGGTACCCAGCGTGCCCACACCGGCGACGGGCATCTGGTAGGCCATGTTGTCCGTGCCCGTGCGCAGACCACCTTGCACCACCGAGATGGGCTGGCGGCGTGCATTGGCACGCGACAGGCCCGTGGCCACCACCGTCACGCGGATCTCATCGCCCAGGCTTTCGTCGTAGGCGGCGCCGAAGATCACATGCGCATCGGTGGATGCGTAGGCGTTGATGGTGTTCATGGCCTGGCGCGACTCGGACAGCTTGAGGCTGCCCTTGCTGGCCGTGACCAGCACCAGAACGCCCTTGGCGCCCGACAGGTCGATGCCTTCGAGCAGCGGGCAGGCAATGGCCTGCTCGGCAGCGATGCGTGCACGGTCTGGGCCGCTCGCCGTGGCCGTGCCCATCATGGCCTTGCCGGGCTCGCCCATCACGGTGCGCACGTCTTCAAAGTCCACGTTCACCTGGCCGTATTCGTTGATGATTTCAGCGATACCGCCCACGGCGTTCTTGAGCACGTCATTGGCGTGCGCAAAGGCCTCGTCCTGGGTGATGTCGTCGCCCAGCACATCCAGCAGCTTTTCGTTGAGCACCACGATCAGCGAGTCCACGTTGGCTTCCAGTTCGGCCAGGCCATCGTCCGCATTCTTCATGCGGCGACCACCTTCCCAGTCGAAAGGCTTGGTGACCACGCCCACGGTGAGGATGCCCATCTCCTTGGCCACGCGCGCGATCACGGGCGCAGCGCCCGTGCCCGTACCGCCGCCCATGCCCGCCGTGATGAACAGCATGTGGGCGCCGGAAATGGCTTCACGGATATCGGCCACCGCTGCCTCGGCCGCGTCGCGGGCCTTCTCGGGCTTGCCCCCTGCGCCCAACCCGCTGTTGCCCAGCTGGATGACGCGGTGGGCCGAGCTGCGCGTGAGCGCCTGCGCGTCGGTGTTGGCGCTGACAAACTCCACGCCCTGCACGCTGCGGGCAATCATGTGCTCGACGGCATTGCTGCCGCCGCCGCCCACACCGATCACCTTGATCTGGGTGCCCTGGTTGAATTCTTCGGCTTCGATCATTTCGATGGTCATCTTGGAGCTCCTGGTTCTAAATTCGTATGCAATTGCCAATTGAGAGATGGGATCATTTTTCTTGTAGTGCGTGGCGGTCCTGTACATCGCCATCGCTCGCGCGGTATCTTGTGAGGGCTCCCACGCGCCAGCCACAGGGGATATTTCATGGTCAGAAATTCCCCACGATGAAATCTTTGAAACGCCCGAATGCGGTCTTCATGGACCCACTCTTCTGAGCCACCTTGAAGCCGCGCAGGCGCGCCAGACGGGCCTCTTCCAGAAGGCCCATCACCGTGGCGGCACGGGGCTGGGCCACCATGTCCGCCAGCGCGCTGGAATACTTGGGGATGCCGCGCCGCACGGGCTTGAGGAAGATGTCCTCGCCCAGTTCGATCATGCCGGGCATCACCGAGCTGCCACCCGTGAGCACGATGCCCGACGACAGCACTTCTTCGTAGCCCGACTCGCGCACCACCTGCTGCACGAGCGAGAAGATTTCTTCGACGCGCGGCTCAATCACACCGGCCAGCGCCTGCTTGCTCAGCATGCGCGGGCTGCGGTCGCCCAGGCCGGGCACTTCCACCTGCGCCTCGGGGTCCGCCAGCAGCTGCTTGGCGTAGCCGCTTTCGACCTTGATGTCTTCGGCGTCCTTCGTAGGGGTGCGCAGCGCCATCGCGATGTCGCTGGTGATGAGGTCGCCCGCAATCGGGATCACCGCCGTGTGACGGATCGCACCACCCGTGAAGATGGCCACATCCGTCGTACCTGCGCCAATGTCCACCACCACCACGCCCAGCTCGCGCTCGTCGTCGGTCAGCACGGCCTGGCTGCTGGCCAACGGGTTCAGCATGAGCTGCTCGACCTCCAGGCCGCAGCGGCGCACGCACTTGATGATGTTCTCGGCCGCGCTTTGCGCGCCGGTCACGATGTGGATCTTGGCTTCGAGGCGGATGCCGCTCATGCCAATGGGCTCCTTCACGTCCTGCCCGTCGATCACGAATTCCTGCGGCTCCACCAGCAACAGGCGCTGGTCGCTGCTGATGTTGATGGCCTTGGCCGTCTCCACCACGCGAGCCACGTCGGCCGACGTGACCTCCTTGTCCTTCACGGCCACCATGCCGCTGGAGTTGAGGCCGCGAATGTGGCTGCCGGTGATGCCGGTGTAGACGCGCTGGATCTTGCAGTCCGCCATCAGCTCGGCCTCTTTCAGGGCCTGCTGGATGCTCTGGACCGTGGCGTCGATGTTGACCACCACGCCCCGCTTGAGACCATTGCTCGGGGCCACGCCCAAGCCTGCGAGCTTCAGCTCGCCATTGGGCAGAACCTCGGCCACCACGGCCATGACCTTGGCGGTGCCAATGTCCAGCCCCACGACGACGTCTTTGTATTCTCTTGCCATATCAGTCTCTGCCCTTCTCGGTTCTGTCCCGCTGTCCCACCAAGCCCTCACACCGCCCTCTCGGGGTCTGCAGCATGCTGCGTCCAGTCCTGTTGTTCCTCATGCCATCACCTCTTGCGCACAGCCGTCGCGCCGGTTGCGTCTGCACTCACTGTGGTCACGCCCCGCAGGCGCAGCGCGTAGCCCCCGGCGTGGCGCAGGTCTGCCGACTCCAGCGCATCCACCCGACGGCCGTACTGCGCGGCCACCTGGGTGAGGGTGCGCACAAACCGCTGCGTGCGCTGCACCACTTCCTGCGGCGTGCCGCCGCCTAGCTCCACCACAGCCTCGCTGTCGAGGGTGGCGCGCCAGCCGCCCCGCCCTGTCAGCTCCAGCTCTTCCACATCCAGCCCAAGCGGTTGGAACACCGGCTCCAGCAGCCCGTACATCTGCAGCACCTCGGCCGAGGTGCCCGCTGGCCCCTGCAGGCGCGGCAGGCCTTCCTGCTCCACATCGCCCACATTCGCCTCGAAGACTTCGCCCTGGCTATTGACCAGCGCCGAGCCGGTGTCCGGGCCCCAATACGCCACGGCGTCGTGCTCCTGCAACTCCACGCGCAGGCTGCCTGGGTAGACCCGCCGCACCTGCGCGCGGCGCACCCAGGGCACCTGCTCGAAGGCCTCGCGCGCCGCGCGCAAGTCCACCGTGAAGAAGTTGCCCACCAGGTGCGGCGCCACGTTGGCCCGCAGCGTCACCGCGTTGTTGTGCACCAGTTCGCCCTGCACCACGATGCGTGCAATGGCAAAGCCGGGGTAGCGCAGCACCCACCACGCGCCCGCCGCCAGCACGGCCATGGCGCAGCCCACGAACAGGACCGACGCGGTCAGGTTCATGAGCTTGACGTCCAGGGGTGCAGGCAGCGTCTGATTCATCAGGCAGCCTTTGGCTTTGCGGGCGTGTCCAGTGCGGCATCCGCGAGGATGCGCAGGCACAGCTCTTCGTAGCTGATGCCCGAGGCCCGGGCCGACATGGGCACGAGCGAATGGCCTGTCATCCCGGGGGACGTATTCATCTCCAGCAGGAAGGGCTTGCGGTCACTCGCACGGATCATCAGGTCGGCCCGGCCCCAGCCACGGCAGCCCAGGGTGCGGTAGGCCTCCAGCACGATGCGCTGGATCTCGCGCTCTTCGGCCTCGGGCAAGCCGCTCGGGCACTGGTACTTCACGTCGTCGGTGAAGTACTTGTTCTGGTAGTCATAGGCGCCATCGGGCGCCACGATGCGGATCACCGGCAGTGCGCGGGCGTTGGCGCCCTGGCCCAGCACAGGGCAAGTCACCTCCTCGCCCTCGATGAACTCTTCACACAGCACGTCGGGGTCGTACTGGGCCGACAGCTGCACGGCCTCCTGCATGTCGGAATAGCCGCGCACCTTGGTCACGCCGATGGACGAACCTTCGCGCGGCGGCTTCACGATCAGCGGCAGACCCAGCTCGTCGGGCACGGTGCGCACTACTTCACGCTGTTGACGGTCAGGGGCCAACCATACGTACCGCGGCGTGGGCAGGCCCTCGGCCAGCCACACCCGCTTGGTCATGACCTTGTCCATGGCAATCGCCGACGCCATCACGCCAGGGCCGGTGTACGGAATGCGCAGCAGCTCCAGCGCGCCCTGCACCGTGCCGTCTTCGCCATGGCGACCATGCAGTGCGATGAAGCAGCGCGCATAGCCGTCGCGCTTCAAATCACCCAGCGCATTCTGCGCAGGGTCAAACGCATGGGCATCGACGCCGCGCGAACGCAGCGCCTGCAGCACGCCGCTGCCCGACATCAGCGACACCTCACGTTCGGCCGAGTCTCCGCCCATCAGGACGGCAACCTTGCCCAGCGATTTCACGTCGATATTTGATTCAGGAAGGGTCATGGTGCGCTCCCTTCATGCGCTTTCAGCTCATTATTTTGTAGCATCTCAACCACCTTGCCGGGCACGGCACCGATGGAACCGGCGCCCATGCACATCACCACATCGCCCGCGCGTGCGTTGTTGGCAATGGCCTGGGGCAGATCGGCCACGTTGTCCACAAACACAGGCTCCACGCGCCCTGCCACACGCAAGGCACGGGCCAGCGAGCGTCCATCGGCAGCCACGACAGGCGCCTCGCCTGCGGCATACACCTCGGTGAGCAGTACCGCGTCGGCATGGCCGATCACCTTGACGAAGTCTTCGAAGCAATCGCGCGTACGCGTGTAGCGGTGCGGCTGGAAGGCCAGCACCAGGCGCCGCCCGGGGAACGCGCCACGTGCGGCCGCCAGCGTGGCAGCCATCTCCACCGGGTGATGGCCGTAGTCGTCGATGACGGTGAAGGTGCCGCCGTCCTTCGCGGGCAGGTCGCCATAGCGCTGGAAGCGGCGGCCCACGCCCTTAAAGCCCGCCAGCGCGCGCTGCACGGCGTCGTCGGGGATGTTCAGCTCCACCGCCACGGCAATGGCCGACAGCGCGTTGAGCACGTTGTGCTCGCCCGCGAGGTTGAGCACCACCTCCATGTCGGGCAGCGTGACGCCGTTGCGCCGCTGCACCGTGAAGCGCATCTGGCCGGCCTCGGCACGCACGTTGATGGCACGCACCTGGGCGTCTTCCGCGAAGCCGTAGCTGGTGATGGGGCAGGTCACGCTTTGCAGGATGTCGCGCACGGCGGGGCTGTCCACACACAGGATGGCCGTGCCATAGAACGGCATGCGGTGCAGAAAGTCCACAAACGCGCCCTTGAGCCGGCCGAAGTCGTGCCCGTAGGTCTCCATGTGGTCGGCATCGATGTTGGTCACCACCGCCATCACGGGCAGTAGGTTCAGGAACGACGCATCAGACTCATCGGCCTCGACCACGATGTAGTCGCCGCTGCCCAGTTTGGCATTGGCGCCCGCACTGTTGAGCTTGCCGCCGATCACAAAGGTGGGATCCAGCCCCGCCTCGGCCAGAACGCTGGTCACAAGGCTGGTGGTGGTGGTCTTGCCGTGTGTGCCGGCTATGGCAATGCCTTGCTTGAGGCGCATCAGCTCGGCCAGCATCAGTGCGCGCGGCACCACGGGGATCTTCTTTTCGCGTGCGGCCAGCACTTCGGGGTTGTCCGATGTGACTGCTGTGGACGTGACCACGGCGTCGGCACCATCGATGTGCGCGGCCGCGTGGCCGAGGCAGGTCTTGATGCCCAGGTCGGCCAGGCGGCGCAGCGTGGCGCTGTCGGCCAAGTCCGAGCCCGAGATGCGGTAGCCCAGGTTGAACAGGACTTCTGCAATGCCGCTCATGCCGGCGCCGCCCAGGCCGACGAAGTGGATGTGGCGAATCGCGTGTTTCATGCCAACTCCTCGCAGGCAGTCACCACTTCGCGGGTGGCGTTGATTTTTTGCATGTTTTTGGCCTTGAGCGCTACATCCACAAGCGTGGACCGCTCCAATTTCAATAGCATTTCAGACAACCCTTGCGGCGTCAGGTCGCGCTGTTGCACCAGCCAGCCGCCGCCCGCATTCACCAGGAACTGCGCGTTGGTGGTCTGGTGGTCATCCACGGCCGACGGGAAGGGCACGAAGATGGACGCGGCGCCCACGGCCGCGATCTCGGTGACGGTGCTCGCACCCGCGCGGCAGACGATGATGTCGGCCGCTGCGAACGCGCTGGCGGTGTCGTCGATGAAAGGCGTCAGCTCTGCCTCGACACCTGCGGCGGCGTAGTTGGCGCGCAGCGCATCGATCTGCGCCACACCGCTTTGGTGGACTACGGTGGGGCGCTGGTCGGCAGGCATCAGCGCAATGGCCTGGGGCACGATCTCGTTGAGCGCACGCGCGCCCAGGCTGCCACCCACCACCAGCAGGCGCAGCGGGCCGCTGCGGCCCGCAAACCGTTCGGCCGGGCCGGGCTGCTGCGTGAAGGCGGTGCGCAGCGGGTTGCCCACCCACTGGCCCTTTTTGAACACGTTGGGGAAGGCGGTGAACACCCGGTCGGCCACACCGGCCAGCACCTTGTTCGCCATGCCCGCCACGGAGTTCTGCTCGTGCAGCACCAGAGGCTTGCCCGCGAGCACGCCCATCATCCCGCCCGGAAAGGTGATGTAGCCGCCCAGGCCCACCACCACATCGGGCTTCACACGGCGCACGACCTGCAGCGCCTGCCAGAACGCACGCAACAGGCGCAGCGGCAGCAGGGCCAGCGTGACGAGCCCCTTGCCGCGCACGCCCGAGAAATCGATGAGTTCCAGAGCAAAGCCGTGCTGCGGCACGATGCGTGACTCCATGCTGCCGGGCGCGCCCAGCCAGTGCACGCGCCAGCCACGCGTGCGCAACTCTTCGGCCACGGCCAGGCCGGGGAAGATGTGGCCACCGGTGCCACCGGCCATGATGAGGGCGGTCTTCTGCGTCATACCCGCCCCCCACGCATCGAATGCTGCGCATTCGGCAGCGTTGCACGCTGCTGCAGCTTGTTTTGGTGAAACAAACTCCTCATATGCGGCCTCCGCGCATGAGGAGTTTGTTTTCATAGTCCACACGCAGCACTACCGCCAGCGCCACCAGATTCATCAGAATCGCTGACCCGCCAAAACTCATCAGCGGCAGCGTGAGCCCCTTGGTCGGCAGTGCGCCCAGGTTCACGCCCATGTTGATGAAGGCCTGGAAGCCGATCCAGATCGCCACGCCCTGTGCGACGAGGCCGGAGAACACCCGGTCCAGCGCGATGGCCTGTCGGCCGATGTGCATGATGCGGCGGGTCATCCAGAGGAACAGGATGATGAGCGCCACCACACCCACAAGGCCAAACTCCTCGCCGATCACGGCCATCAGGAAGTCGGTGTGCGCCTCGGGCAGCCAGTGCAACTTCTCCACGCTGCCGCCCAGTCCGACTCCAAAAATCTCACCGCGCCCGATGGCGATCAGCGAGTGCGACAACTGGTAGCCCTTGCCCAGCGCATGTTGTTCGCTGAAAGGGTCGAGGTAGGCAAACACGCGCTCGCGACGCCATGGGGAGCTGGCGATCATCAACGCAAAGGCACCGACCAGCACGCCAGCAATCAGGAAGAACATGCGGGCATTCACACCGCCGAGGAACAGGATGCCCATGGCAATCACGGCCACCACCATGAAGGCGCCCATATCGGGCTCGGCCAGCAGCAGCACGCCGACGATGGCCACCGCAGCGCCCATGGGCAGCACGGCGCGGAAGAAGCGCTCCTTCACCTCCATCTTGCGCACCATGTAGTCGGCGGCATAGATCAGCACCGCAAACTTGGCCACCTCGGACGGCTGGAAGCCCACCGGCCCGATGGACAGCCAACGGCGCGCGCCGTTGACCACCTTGCCCACGCCAGGAATCAGCACCGCCACCAGCATGAGCAGGGCCACAATGAACAACCAGGGTGCCACGCGCTCCCACAGCGCCATGGGCACCTGGAACGCCAGCAGCGCCGCCACAAAGCCCACCACCAGATACATCATGTGGCGGGTCAGGAAATGGGTGGACGCGTAGTTGGCAAAGCGCGGGTTGTCCGGCATGGCAATCGACGCCGAATAGACCATCACCAGTCCCCAGGCCAGCAGCGCCACCACCACCCAGAGCAGGGCTTGGTCAAAGCCCAGCACACTCGCGGGCGTGCTGGACGACTGGCGGTACTCGGTGCCGCCCACACGCACGGGCAACACGTCGGCCGCCTTGCCGGGCAGGCCACCGAACCAGCCGGTCACGCGTTGGAGCAAGGTGCTGGCGGGGGCTGTCATTGCATGCCCTCCGCCGACTGGCCCGCATCGTCAGCCATCGCCCGCACGGTCTCGCAAAAGACGTGGGCGCGATGCTCGTAGTCCTTGAACATGTCAAAGCTGGCACAGGCAGGCGACATCAGTACCGCGTCGCCAGAATGGGCGCGCTGCGCTGCCAGTGCGACGGCCTCAGGCAAGGTGCCCGCATCGAGCAGCGGCACGCCGGCGTCCTGGAGCGCAGCGCGGATCAGCGGTGCGTCGCGGCCAATCAGCACCACCGCACGTGCATAGCGCGCGACGGGGGCGGCCAAAGGCGCAAAGTCCTGCCCCTTGCCTTCTCCGCCCAGAATGACCACCAGACGCCGCTCCGTGCCGAGCCCGACCAACGCTGCCGCCGTGGCGCCTACGTTGGTGCCCTTGCTGTCGTCAAAATATTCCACGCCATGGATGATGGCCACGGGCTCCACACGGTGCGGCTCGCCCCGGTATTCACGCAGGCCGTACAGCATGGGCGCCAGCGGGCAACCCGCTGCCGTTGCCAGCGCCAGCGCCGCCAAGGCATTGGTGGCGTTGTGGCGCCCCCGGATGCGCAGCGCATCCGCTGGCATGAGCCGCTGGATGTGCAGGTCCTCTTCGACCTCGTTGCGGCCACGCTTGCGGGTTTCGTCGGCGTCCATGGCGCGCACCAGCCAGGGCATGCCGCTCACGACCTCGATGCCGAAGTCGCCCGGACGCCGGGGCATGTCGCCACCAAAGGTGATGTGCGCGCGCACCTGCGGCTTTTGCAGTTTGACCTTGACGGGCGGTGGCAGCATGCCCATCACCGCAGGGTCTTCGCGGTTCAGGATCATCAAGCCCGTCTGGCCAAAGATGCGTGCCTTGGCCGCAGCGTAGGCCTCGATGCTGCCGTGCCAGTCCAGGTGGTCCTGCGTGATGTTGAGCACCGTGGCGGCTGTGGGCTCGAAGCCGCCTTCACCCCCATTCACGCCATCCAGCTGAAAACTCGACAGCTCCAGCACCCACACATCGGGCAAGGTGTCGGAATCCAGGTGTTCTGCCAGTGTGTCGAGCAGGGTCGGACCGATGTTGCCGGCCACGGCCACACGTTTGCCAGAACGCTCCACCAGCTGACCGGTGAGCGAGGTCACGGTGGTCTTGCCGTTGGTGCCGGTGATAGCGAGCACGGCCGGGGCATATGCATGCGATGCGCGCAGCGCGGCCAGGGCCGTGGCATACAGGCTCAACTCACCGCCAGTGCTGATGCTGTTTGCGCGAGCCGCTTCCAAAACAGGAGCCACTGCCTCGGGGCTCAGCCCTGGCGAACGATAGACCGCGTGCAGGTTCTGCCCCTGCACCAGACTGGCATCGAATGCGCCCGACACAAAACGCACCTGGGGTAGCTCCTGCTGCAGCGCAGGCAGTTGTGGCGGGGCAGCGCGCGTGTCGGCCACGGTGACCTGTGCACCGCAGCGCACACACCAGCGTGCCATCGCCATGCCCGAGGCGCCCAGGCCCAGGATCAGGATGTGCTGGTCTTGCAGCAGGGTTGCAACGCCCTCGCGCGCCGGGCCCGCAGGCACATCCGGCGTGGTGGACTCGTCGGCCGCAGCGGTCTCGGCAACGTCCGCGCTGTCCGCAGCGCCCGGCTCGGGGGCGGTCACCTCGGCAAAGATCTGCGCCACAAAGTCCGCCGCGGCCTTCGCGGCGGAGACGGCCGGCACGGCCTCGGGGTTCCAGGCGGTACTGGTGCTTTTGGCTGCGGGCGAAGCGTCTGTGGCCTCGCTACCTGTCGCAGCAACATCCTGCTCCGGATTCGCCTCAGGAGCTACGGGCTCTGCAGGCAAAGGGGCCTGCATGCCAGGATCGCCTTCGGGAGTGCCGTCCGCACCCACCCCGGCCCCTGCCAACGGGGGCATGGCCTCGGGTGTACCGAGGGGGTCAGGGACAAGAGGATCGTTCGGGTTCATCGCAGTTTCAGCGTGGACAGCCCAATCAGGCACAGCAGCATGGTGATGATCCAGAAGCGCACGACCACCTGCGTTTCCTTCCAGCCGCTCTTCTCAAAGTGGTGGTGCAGCGGCGCCATCTTGAGCAGGCGGCGGCCTTCGCCATAGCGCTTCTTGGTGAACTTGAACCAGGTGACCTGCAGCATCACCGACAGCGCCTCGACCACAAAGATGCCGCCCATGATGGCGAGCACGATTTCCTGGCGCACGATGATGGCGATGGTGCCCAGGGCACCGCCCAGCGCCAGCGCGCCCACATCACCCATGAAGACCTGGGCAGGGTGCGCGTTGAACCACAAAAACGCCAAACCTGCGCCCGCCATGGCTGCGCAGAAGATCAGCAGTTCGCCCGACCCCGGAATGTGCGGAAAGAACAGGTACTTGGAGTACACAGAGCTACCGGTGACGTAGGCAAACACGCCCAGTGCCGAGCCCACCATCACCACGGGCATGATGGCCAGGCCGTCAAGACCATCGGTCAGGTTCACCGCATTGCTCGAACCCACGATGACCAGGTAGGTGAGGATCACGAAACCCAGCACGCCCAGCGGGTAGCTCACCTCTTTGAAGAACGGCAACTGCAGGCCCGCCTTGGGCGGCAGGTCCAGCGAGAAGCCCGACTGCACCCAGCCCACAAACAGCTCCCACACCTTGGCGTTGGAGCTTTCGGAAATGCTGAACACCAGGTACAGCGCGGCCATGAGGCCGATCACCGACTGCCAGAAATACTTCTCGCGCGAGCGCATGCCCTCGGGGTCTTTGTTGACCACCTTGCGCCAGTCGTCCACCCAGCCGATGGCGCCAAAGCCGAGCGTGACGATGAGCACGATCCACACAAAGCGGTTGGACAGGTCAAACCACAGCAGGGTGGAAATGGCGATCGACAACAGGATCAGCACACCGCCCATGGTGGGGGTGCCGCTCTTGGACAGGTGCGACTGCATCGCATAGCCCCGAATGGGCTGGCCGATCTTGAGCGAGGTGAGGATGCGAATCACCTTGGGGCCGGCCACCAGCCCGATGAGCAGCGCCGTCATGGCAGCCATCACCGCACGGAACGTGAGGTACTGGAACACCCGGAAAAAGCCGAACTCGGGCGACAAGCCCTGCAGCCATTGCGACAGCATCAGCAGCATGTGGCACCTCCGGCGCAGGCTGGCACCGTGCGGGCAATATCAATGCGTTGCGCCATGGTGTCCCTCCCGTGGGTTGATCGGCTTTTGTTGTTGTTCTGCGGGCAGTGCGGCGGCGCTGATCGCCTCGACCACCTGTTCCATCTTCATGAATCGCGATCCCTTGACCAGCACACTGCCCACCGTGGGCAGGGCGTTGCGCACGGCATCCTGCAGGGCGACCATCTCGTTGAAATGCCGGGCCCCATCGCCATAGGCCGATGCGGCGTGCACCGACTGCGCACCCAGAACAAACATCGTGGGGATGCCCGCCTCGCGGGCCAGTGCGCCCGCCTCGGCATGGAACTGCGGGCCCTGGTCGCCCACCTCGCCCATGTCGCCCATCACCAGCAGTTGCGGGCCCGGCAATTCAGCCAGCACCTGGATGGCAGCGTGCATGGAATCAGGGTTGGCGTTGTAGGTGTCGTCGACCACCGTGATGTCGCGGCCTGCAACGGACACGCTGAACGCGCGCGAGCGGCCCTTGACCGGCGTGAAGTCGCGCAGCCCCTGGGCAATGGCAGCCACCGGTGCGCCGGCTGCCAGCGTGCACGCCGTGGCCGCCAGTGCGTTCGTCACGTTGTGGCGGCCTGCGATGTGCAGACGGGTGGTGATCGCGCCGCGTGGCGTGGCCAGGGTGACCGCCCAGGCGCCGCGCTCCCAGGTGGCCTGCGCGCAGCGGACGTCGCCGCCATCGCCAAATGTCACCGTGCGGCGGCCGGGCCGCTCCATGGCAAGCGATTGCCACAGGCTCGTGTACGCATCCCCTGCCGGGAATACGGCCACACCATCGGCCGGCAGGCTGGCAAACACCGAACCGTTCTCGCGGGCCACGGCCTCTAGGGTGTGCATGAATTCCAGATGCTCGCGCTGGGCGTTGTTGACCAAGGCCACCGTGGGCTGGGCCATCGCAGCCAGCGTGGCGATCTCGCCAGGGTGGTTCATGCCCATCTCGATCACGGCGGCGCGGTGGCTGGCGCGCAGGCGCATCAGCGTCAGCGGCACACCGATGTCGTTGTTGAAATTACCCTGCGTGGCAAACGCAGCCTCGCCCTGCCAGGCACGCAGGATGGACGCAATCATCTGCGTCACCGTAGTCTTGCCGTTGCTGCCCGTCACACCGATCAGCGGCAGGTGGAATTGCGCGCGCCAGCCGGTGGCCAGTGCGCCCAGCGCAGCCAGGCTGTTGGGCACTTCGATGCCGGACAAGCCCGCGGCTTCCAGGCCACCGTGCGCAATAGCGGCGGCAGCGCCGCCTGCACGGGCATCGGCCAAAAAGGCGTTGGCATCAAAACGCTCGCCCTTGAGGGCCACAAACAAATCGCCCGGCTGCAGCGTGCGCGTGTCGGTGTGCACACGCGCCAGCGGGGTGGCGCCATCGCCCACCAGACGGGCGGTGGGAATACTTGGCTGCAGCAGCACCCATGCTTGCTGCAGTGTCATGACGGGTTCAAAACTGTTCATGCCCATGTGTGGGCTCCTCGGGCCTGCAGCGCAGCCTGCGCGTGGGCCATGTCGGAGAACGGCACACGCACGCCTGCCGTCTCCTGGGTGTCTTCGTGGCCCTTGCCGGCAATCAGCACCACATCGGCGGGCGCAGCTTCGGCAATGGCTTGGGCGATGGCGGCCGCACGGTCGGGCTCGGCGCGCACAGTGCCACCGGCAATCGTGCCCTGCAGGATCTGGTGCAGGATGGCGGCTGGGTCTTCGCTGCGGGGGTTGTCGCTGGTCACCACCACCTGGTCGGCCTGCTGCTGGGCCACGGCGCCCATCAGCGGGCGCTTGCCCGCGTCGCGATCGCCGCCGCAGCCGAACACGCACCACAGCCGCCCGCCACGCTCAGCAGCTATGGGGCGAAGGGCTTGCAGGGCCTTGTCCAAAGCATCGGGGGTGTGGGCGTAGTCCACCGCCACCAGGGGTTGTCCTGCAGACACCAGCCGCTGCATGCGGCCCGGCACGGGCTGCAGACTAGCGCAGGCGCGCACGGCACGGTCCAGCGATACGCCCAGGCTGCGCAGCGTGGCCAGCACGCCCAGCAAGTTGAGCACGTTGTACTGGCCGATCACACGGGTTTGCAGCAGATGACGGTCATTGCCCTCCACCACCGTGAAGCGCAGGCCCTGATCACCCAGGGCGATGTCTTGTGCCGTCAGCCGCGCAGGTGCCTGGGCCGAGACGCTCCACAGATCCAGCGCACTGCCTTTCAGCTCTCCATGCAGCTGGGAGCCTGCGGGGTCGTCCACATTGACGATGGCGGCCTGCAGACCGGGCCATTCGAAGAGAGCGCGCTTGGCCAGCCAGTAGTCGGCCATGCTGCCGTGGTAGTCCAGGTGGTCCTGCGTGAAGTTGGTGAAGATGGAGGTGTGGATCTGCGTGCCATCGAGCCGGGCCTCGGCCAGTCCAATCGACGAGGCCTCGATGGCGCAGGCACCGAGGCCCTGCGCCACAAACTGGGCAAACGCGCGATGCAACCGCACCGGGTCGGGCGTGGTCATGCCGGTGGAGGCCAGCGCGGGAGGCACTCCCATTCCCAAAGTGCCCACCAGCGCACATTGATCTCGCCCCGAGCGCTCCTCATTCGATAGCACATTCAGCGCACCCGCCAGCCACCAGGCCGTGCTGGTCTTGCCGTTGGTTCCGGTCACGGCCAGCACCTTCAGCTGCTGCGTGGGTTGTGCAAACCATTCAGCGGCGATGGGCCCTGTGGCGGCCTTGAGGCCTGGCAGCGCGGCCATGTGGTCGCCCTCGAAAGCGAAAGCCTCGACCCCCGCCTGTTCGACCAGACAGGCCGTGGCGCCGCGCACCATGGCATCGGCCACATGCGCGCGGCCATCGGTGGCGGCACCAGGCCAGGCAATGAAGCCGTCGCCGGGCGTGATCTGGCGGCTGTCGGTGTGCAGGGTGCCGGTGACGCGCGTGCGCAGCCATTGCACCGCGTCGCCAGCGGTCTGCAGGGTATGGAGCGGGGCTTGCATCACAGCGACTCCTCCACCGCATTGGCCACGATCTGCGGCTTGACCGCCATGTCGGGCTGCACGCCCATCATGCGCAGGGTTTGCTGTACCACCTCGCTGAACACGGGCGCGGCCACAGCGCCGCCGTAGAACACGCCGTTGCTGGGCTCGTCGATCATCACGGCCACGATGATGCGGGGCTTGTCGATGGGCGCCATGCCGGTGAACCACGCGCGGTACTTGCCCGAGGCGTAGTTCTTGCCCACCTGCTTGCGCGCCGTGCCCGACTTGCCGCCCACCGAGTAGCCCACGGTCTGCGCCTTCTGGCCCGTGCCGCCGGGGCCTGCGGCCATCTGCAGCATCTTGCGCACCTGGTCGGCCGTGCGTTCGGAAAACACGGGCACGCCCACGGCGGGCTCGCTGGTCTTGAGCATGGTGGCGGGAATGACCCGGCCACCGTTGGCAAACACGGTGTACGAGCGTGCCATCTGGAACAGGCTGGCCGACAGACCGTAGCCGTAGGACATGGTGGCCTGCTCCACCGGGCGCCAGCTCTTGTAAGGGCGCAGGCGACCCGTCACCACACCCGGGAAGTGCAGTTGCGGCTTCTGGCCAAAACCGGCCGCCGAGAAGGTCTCCCACATCTCGCGCGCGGGCATCTGCATGGCCAGCTTGGTGGTGCCCACGTTGCTGGACTTCTGGATCACGCCTTCCACCGTGAGCACGCCGTAGTTGTGCGTGTCCGAGATCGTGGAGCCGGTGATGGTGATGCGCCCGGGGTTGGTGTCCACGATGGTCTCGGGGCGCACGCGGCCTGTCTCCAGCGCGAGGCCGATGGTGAACGGCTTCATGGTGGAACCGGGCTCGAACACGTCGGTGAGCGCGCGGTTGCGCAGCTGCTCGCCGGTGAGGTTCTGGCGCTTGTCGGGCACGTAGCTGGGGTAGTTGGCCAGTGCCAGCAGTTCGCCCGTGTGGGCATCGAGCACCACCACGCTGCCCGCCTTGGCCTTGTGCGCGGCCACCTGGTCGCGCAGCTTCTGGTACGCAAAGAACTGCACCTTGCTGTCGATGGACAGCTGCATGTCCTTGCCGTCGACCGGGGGCACGGTTTCGCCCACGCTTTCCACCACGCGACCCAGGCGGTCCTTGATCACGCGGCGCGAACCGGGCTTGCCCGCCAGTTCCTTGTCGAACGCCAGCTCCATACCTTCCTGGCCATGGTCTTCCACGTTGGTGAAGCCCACCACGTGCGCGGCGGCTTCGCCCTCGGGGTATTGGCGCTTGTATTCCTTGCGCTGGTAGATGCCCTTGATGTCCAGGGCTGCAATCTGCTGGCCCACATCCCAGTCGAGCTGGCGCTTGATCCAGACAAAGGTCTTGTCCTCGTCCGCCAGCTTCTTCAGCAGATCGGCCTGCGGCATGTCCAGCAGCTTGGCCAGCTGCTTGAGCTTGGCGCGGACCTCGGGCTTGTCCTGGTCCACGTCTTCAGGAATGGCCCAGATGCTCGCAGCCGGCACGCTGGAAGCGAGGATCAGACCGTTGCGGTCCACGATCTTGCCGCGGTTGGCAGGCAGCTCCAGCGTGCGCGCAAACCGCACCTCACCTTGCCGCTGGAAGAACGCATTGCCAAACACCTGCACATAGGCCGCCCGCCCGGCAAGCCCCAGAAAACCCAGCGCAATCACCGCCACAATGAACTTGCTGCGCCAGACCGGCGTCTTGCTGGCCAGCAAGGGGCTGGATGTGTAGAGCACGCTGCGGCTCATGGCTGCGCCCCCGCAGGTTGCGAAGCGGCGGCTGCCGCTGCTGCATTGGCAGTTGCGACACCCTGTGGGTCAGACACGTACTGCGTGATGGCTGGCGTGGCGGTGCGCATGTTCAGCTGCGCACGCGCGATCCTTTCCACCCGCAGCGGCGTGGCCTGGGCGCGCTTTTCCACCTGCAGGCGCTGGTGCTCCGTCTCCAGACGGCGCGCCTCGGCCACCGCGCGGTCCAGCTCGGTGAACAGGCGGCGCGATTCGTACTGGGTGTGCACCAGGTAGATCGCGCTGGCAAGCACCGCCAGCAAAAGGACCACGTTCAGCCGCGTCATGTCAGACGACTGCCGTGCGCTCGGCCACGCGCATGATGGCGCTGCGCGAGCGGGGATTGGACTCGACCTCGGCCGCACTGGGCTTGATGCGGTCGAGCGCGATGAGCCTCATGGCCTGCGGCGCGGCAAACGGTGCGCGGCGGTCGTAGACCTCCTTGGAGTGTTTCGCGATGAATTGTTTGACGATACGGTCTTCGAGCGAGTGGAAGCTGATGACCACCAGCCGCCCGCCGGGCTGCAGCACCGAGAGGCTGGCCTCTAGCGCCTGTTGCAGCTCTTCAAGCTCGGCGTTGATGAAAATCCGAAGAGCTTGAAATGTGCGCGTTGCAGGGTTCTGGCCCGGCTCGCGGGTTTTGACCGCGCCAGCCACGAGGTCGGCCAGTTCTGCGGTGGTTGCAAGAGGACCCCGTTCTTCGCGCCGAGCAACAATCGCCTTTGCAATGGGGCCAGCAAACCGTTCTTCACCGTAGTCACGTATCACCTCCGCAATCTGACCGACTTCGGCCGTGGCCAACCAATCGGCCACGCTTTCGCCGCGCGTGGTGTCCATGCGCATGTCCAGCGGGCCGTCAAAACGGAAACTGAAGCCCCGCTCGGGGCTGTCGATCTGGGGCGAGCTCACACCCAGGTCCATCAGCACGCCCGCAGCGCTGGCAGGCGGCAGGTCGGCCAGATGGCGAAAACCTTCGTGCCGAATGGAAAAACGCGCATCGGTGATGCGCGTTGCTTCGGCGATGGCCTCGGGGTCCTTGTCAAAGGCCACCAAGCGCCCCTGGGGGCCCAGCCGGAGCAGGATGAGGCGGGAGTGCCCGCCGCGCCCGAAGGTCGCATCGACCCAGGTGCCGGAAGGCTCCGGGCCTGCGCCGCCCAAGAGAGAGTCCACAGCCTCATTCAGCAGGACGGTGGTGTGTTGCAAGGGAGATGTCACAGCGCGCCTCAGAAGGAGAAGTCCTTGAAGACATCCGGCATCTCGCCATGCATGGCCTTGGCTTCCTGCTCGTCGTAGGTGGCCTTGTCCCAGAGCTCGAAATGGTTGCCCATGCCCAGCAGCATGGTGTCTTTAGAAATACCGGCGGCTTCGCGCAGCTCGGGGGAGATCAGCACACGGCCCGTGGCGTCCATGTCCACATCCATGGCGTTGCCCAGAAAGATGCGCTTCCACCATTGGGCGGACATGGGCAGCTGGGCGATGCGCTCGCGGAACTTCTCCCATTCAGGACGGGGAAAGACCATGAGGCAGCCGTGCGGGTGCTTGGTGATGGTCAGCTGGCCCGATGCCGTGGCCGCGAGGACGTCACGATGCCGGGTCGGCACAGACAGCCGACCCTTCGCATCGAGACTCAGCGACGAGGCACCTTGAAACACGGACAGATTCCCAGTTCGGTTTTGCGCCTCGGAGGTCCCGAAGGGGACCTTGAGGGCACTTTTCACCACTTAATTGCACTTTTTTGCACTGTAGCAGGAAAAGCACACCGAACAAGGGGGGTGTCCCACAAACTTTTCAATGAAATCAACGACTTAGATGCGTTTTTTCAGCCGCCAAAACGCCAAAAGTCGTTGAAAAAGAAGTACTTAGAGAGGCCTATGAAAGTGACCTCTCAAGGCTTGACCGAGTGGTCACAGGATGTAGCGCGACAGGTCCTCGTCCTGGCTCAGGGTCTGCAGGCGCGCATCGACGTAGGCGGCGTCGATGGTGATGGTCTGGCCGGACAGGCGCGTGGCGTCAAAACTCACTTCGTCCAGCAGGCGCTCCATCACCGTGGAAAGGCGGCGCGCACCGATGTTCTCGGTGCGTTCGTTCACCTCAAAGGCGATGTGCGCCAGGCGTGTGATGCCCTCGGGGGCAAACTCCAACGTCACGCCTTCCGTGGCCAGCAAGGCCTGGTACTGCTTGACCAGCGACGCATGGGTCTGCGTGAGGATGGCCTCGAAGTCCTTGACCGACAGCGACTCCAGCTCCACCCGGATCGGGAAACGCCCCTGCAGTTCCGGAATCAGGTCGCTGGGCTTGGATAGGTGGAAGGCGCCCGACGCGATGAACAGGATGTGGTCCGTCTTGATCATGCCGTACTTGGTGGACACCGTGGTGCCCTCCACCAGCGGCAGCAGGTCGCGCTGCACGCCCTGGCGCGACACGTCCGCACCACTGCTTTCCTGGCGCGCGGCCACCTTGTCGATCTCGTCGATGAAGACGATGCCGTTCTGCTCGGCGTTCTGCACGGCGCGGGTCTTGATCTCCTCTTCGTTGACCAGCTTGGCCGCCTCTTCGTCGGTGATGAGCTTCAAGGCTTCCGCGATCTTGAGCTTGCGGGTCTTGCGCTTGTCCTGCCCCAGCTGACTGAACATGCCGCGCAGCTGCTCGGTCATTTCCTCCATGCCCTGGGGGCCCATGATCTCGAGCTGGGGGCGGCCTTCGGCCACGTCGATCTCGATCTCCTTGTCGTCCAGACTGCCTTCGCGCAACTTCTTGCGAAAGACCTGGCGGGCGGTGTTGTCAGCGGCAGGCTCGCTGCCTGCTGCGGCGCGGGCCGGGGGGATCAGCACGTCCAGAATGCGCTCCTCGGCGGCATCTTCGGCGCGGGTGCGCACCTTTTTCATCTCGGCCTCGCGCGTCTGCTTGACGGCCATCTCGGCCAGGTCGCGGATGATCGAATCCACATCTTTGCCGACGTAGCCCACCTCGGTGAACTTGGTGGCCTCGACCTTGATAAAGGGCGCATCGGCTAGTCTTGCAAGGCGGCGCGCGATCTCGGTCTTGCCCACGCCGGTGGGGCCGATCATGAGGATGTTTTTGGGCGTGATCTCCTGGCGCAGGCTGCCTTCCACCTGCTGGCGGCGCCAGCGGTTGCGCAGGGCGATGGCCACGGCGCGCTTGGCGCTGGCCTGGCCCACGATGTGGTTGTCCAGCTCGGAGACGATTTCCTGGGGGGTCATGGACGACATGCAGGTCTTCCTGGTATCAAATGAGGCTGTAGCGCTAGTGGATCATGCGCTGGCAGCTATAAATAACAGAGCAATCAGCCCATGAGGGGCTGACCGTGCGGCCAACGTGGGGCTGGTTCTACCGCCGTACGCTCAGAGCGTCTCGATGGTGTGGTTCATGTTGGTGTAGATGCAGAGTTCGCCCGCGATTTCGAGCGACTTCTTCACGATCTCTTCGGCGGACAACGCGGTGTTCACCAGCAGCGCCTTGGCCGCCGAGTGCGCATAGGCGCCCCCGGAGCCGATCGCCACGATGCCTTGCTCGGGCTCCAGCACGTCGCCATTGCCGGTGATGATGAGCGACGCGCTGGCGTCGGCCACCGCCAGCATGGCTTCGAGGCGGCGCAGAACGCGGTCGGTGCGCCAGTCTTTGGTGAGTTCGATGGCAGCACGGGTCAGGTGGCCCTGGTGCTTTTCCAGCTTGGCCTCGAACCGTTCGAACAGCGTGAAGGCATCGGCCGTGGCCCCGGCAAAGCCCGCCAGCACCTTGCCGTGGTAGAGCTTGCGCACCTTGCGCGCCGTGCCCTTGACCACAATGTTGCCCAGCGTCACCTGCCCGTCGCCGCCGATGGCGACCTGGATGCCGGAAGGCGTCTGGCGGCGCACGCTGAGGATGGTGGTGCCGTGGAACACCGGGTGGTTGTCTTGTGATGAGTCCATAGCTGCGGCAGATGGGGGCGACAGCCCATTTTGCAAGGCAGCCATCCGGCGGAAAGACGGGTAAAACGCCCCTCACACACTCCGCTGAAGGCGGCTTCGCCGACAACCCGAGAAAACAAGAAACAGAGAGGCGCACCCAGCCGCCCGTGGCGGGGTTAGCTCCGCTCAGTTTTTGCGGGGCACCACCCAGGCGTGCTCGTTGATGCCGATCACGTTGAAGAAGATCGCCACCAGCCGCTGCAGGTTGTGGAACTGGATCACATGGCCATGGCCTTGCTGCTCGGCGGCCCAGTTGAGCACAGAGCCTGCGGCCGCGAAGTCCACCCGGATCAGCTTGTCGCAGGCTATGGTCAGCGGCACGCCGGGCTTGAAGTGCGCCTCGAACGGCTGCAACAGGGGCGTGGCATCGCCATCGATGTGGCCCTTCAGCTCTGCCACCGGGCCCACATCCAGCGGGGCCGGGGCCGACAGCTCGCCCAGGTCGGAGGCCATGAAGTCGCTGTCCGCCGCCAGCGGGGCGGAACCAGACGAAACCCCTTCGTTGTCCGAGTATCCGCAGCGCGGCGACACCCAGGACGGCGGCGAGACCTCGTAGGTCACGCAGTAATCCAGCGCCACCAGTTCAAATTCGTCGGGCTTGCCCATGAGGCGCATGGCGGCCATGCGCAGGCGCCACCACTCAGGGCTGTTGGAGCGGTCGCCCGACTGGGTCTTGGCATCCAGCAGGGCATGGAGCTTTTCCACACCCGAAAACACGATCTGCCCTTCACGGTCGGCCCACTGGCTGAACTGGTCGGCCAGCAGAGGCACCGCAGCCTCGTCAATGGAAGTGAGGCGCGACCAAGACAGCGTCCAGGGCGATGCGGCGCGCGCCAGCGAGGCCTGCAGGGCCGCCACCGAAGAGACGGCGACGGTGGGTGGTGCGTTCCAGCTGAAATCGCGGCGCATGGCGACGGCGGGCTCGGCGGCGGGTGCGGCCTCTGCGGCCAGACCCAGCTGCGCCGGCATGGAGAACCACAGCGGCGCAGAACGGCCGTACTGCGCGGCAAAGTCGATGGCCAGGGTGTCAAAACGGTCGTGCTGCCCGGTGGCCCGGTACAGGTCAAACAGCGTCATCCAGATTTCCAGCTGCTGCGCTGGATCGTCCTGCTGGTGCTGGGCCAGCACCTCCAGCAGACCAGACTCGGCCCCTGCATGGTCACCATTGGCAAACCGGATGGCGGCTTCTTCAAGATCGGGTTCGTGCACGAATTCCTCCGGTTCGAATGCGGGCGCGGGCGCAGCCGTAGGAGCCGCAGGGCTGAAGGATGCTTCGACGGTTGGGGTGGTGCCGGGCAGCATGGTGGCGTCCGTGCCACCAAAACGGCCAATGGCCATGCTGTCATCGGCGAACAGGGGCTGTACGGCGGGTTTGGTATCCAGCGGGGCGGACAAGCTGCCGGGCACCGTGGGTGCGTAGGCCCGGGCCTGTTCTTCCGAAGACGCCTCGGTGCTGGAATCAGGCATCACCCCCGGCTGGGTGGGGGCGTCGGCGCCCTGCTTGCTCTTCCACCACTGCTGGGACATCTGCGCTTCGATCTCGTCGATCTTCTTGAGCGTGACGGCCCGCTCGTCGGGCGATGCCATGCTGCTCTGGAAGAACGAGGGCCGCCCTGCAGCGTCTTCCACCCGCTGGCCGTGCAAGACCTCGCGCTGGCGCAGCTTGCGCAGCTGATCGAACTCGCGGCGCCGCACAAAGTCGTTGCGGCGCTTGCGCTCGATCATCTCCTTGAGCATCTGCTTGCTGTACTGGCTCTCCCGGTCGTCCTGAAGGGAATCCAGCTCCGTCCAGTTGACGGTCGGATTCTTCACGAACCGCACCACCTTCGATAGCAGGCCGCCGGGGGTGGATTCTTCCTTGCTCATGGCTCAGGGTGCAGAGTGCGCGCGTTGATCGACAGGCCGCTGCCTGCTCAATCCCCAAACATCTTCTGCTTGAGTTCGCGGCGTTGCTGCGCTTCGAGCGACAGCGTGGCAGTGGGGCGAGCGATCAGGCGGCCGACACCGATGGGTTCACCGGTTTCGTCGCAGTAGCCGTAGTCACCGGCATCAATGCGGGCGATGGATTGCTCGATTTTCTTGAGCAGCTTGCGCTCGCGGTCGCGGGTGCGCAGTTCCAGTGCGTGCTCTTCTTCGATGGTGGCGCGGTCGGCCGGGTCGGGCACCACCACGGTGTCTTCACGCAGGTGCTCGGTGGTTTCGCCGGCGCTGTTGTGGATGTCCTGCTTGAGCTGAACGAGCTTGAGGCGGAAGAACGCCATCTGCTTTTCGTTCATGTACTCGCTGTCGGGCATGGCCATGACTTCAGCGTCGGTCAGCTCGGCGACGGACTTGGTTTTCCAGTTGTTCGCCAGCTTGGGGTCTTTTTTGGCAGCCGTGAAAGTGGGCTGCGCTTGCGCGGTCGTGGGCATGGTGTGTTGATAACTGGCTTTGGCGGCCGTGGAGGCCACCGTCTGTGCCATGGATGGTACGGTCAATTGGGCCAATCGGGAAGAAGGCCGGGTTGTGCGCACGGGTACCTGCGAGCCCGCCTGCAGCGCAGGCGCCGCAGCGGGTGCCGCCACGGCGGGGGGCGCGGCCACCTTGGGTGCCGCAGCAGCCTTGGCAGCGGCCTTCGCAGCCACCTTGGGTGCTGCTGGGGCGGCGGCGCTTTTTGCCGCGGCAGGGGTTGCCTTGGTGGCCCCCTTGGATTTGCTGGTGTCGGCTTTCACTTCCTGGTCTCCTCGCAGTACGGGCGGGCCCTTGGCCGCTCTCACGGCCCGGGACTGGTGGCAAGCCTTGGGTGGTTTTACCGGGGCGCGATTGTATCGACCTGGGCTGACGCAAACGGAAACGTTGCAGATACAACACAAATCGGGTGCCATCGCCCCCTCAAACCCCGTGCGCAGGTCAGACCAGGCTTTGCTCCAGCCCCTGCAAGAAGATGTCCTTGGGCAGGTCAATGCCAATGAAAACCATCTTGCTGGTGCGTGGTTCGCCCTCGGCCCACTGGGGGCCCAGGTCGCTGCCCATGAGCTGGTGCACGCCCTGGAAGATCACCTTGCGCTCCGTGCCTTTCATATTCAGCACCCCTTTGTAGCGCAGCATGCGCGGGCCGTAAATGTTGACGATGGCGCCAAGGAAGTCTTCGAGCTTGGCCGGATCGAACGGGCGGTCCGATCGGTACACAAAACTCTTCACATCATCGTCATGGTGATGGTGGTGCCCGTGCTCATGGCCATGCTGGTGCGACGGGTGGTTGCAGTGCTCGCCATGCTCATGGTCGTGATCGTGGTGGTCATGGCCGTGCTCCTCTTCCTTGAGGAAGTCCGGGTCGATGTCCAGCTTGGCATTGAGGTTGAAGCCGCGCAGGTCCAGCACCTCCTTGAGCGGCACCTCGCCAAAATGCACGGCCTTGATGGGCGCGCGCGGGTTCATGTGCTTGAGGCGGTGGATCAGCGCATCGGTTTCCTCGGCGCTGACCAGGTCGGTCTTGGACAGGAAGATCTGGTCCGCAAACCCTACCTGGCGGCGCGCTTCCTGGCGGTCGTTGAGCTGCTCGGGCGCATGTTTGGCGTCCACCAGGGTGATGATCGAGTCGATGAGGTAGGTCTCGGCGATCTCTTCGTCCATGAAGAAGGTCTGCGCCACGGGGCCCGGGTCGGCCACGCCGGTGGTCTCGATCACGATGCGGTCAAAGTCGAGCAGGTTCTTGCGCTTCTTGGCGGCCAGCAGTTGCAGGGTCTCGCGCAAGTCTTCGCGGATGGTGCAGCAGATGCAGCCGTTGCTCATCTGCACGATCTGCTCTTTGGAATCGGTCACGAGGATGTCGTTGTCGATGTTTTCTTCGCCGAATTCGTTCTCGATCACGGCGATCTTCTGGCCGTGGGCTTCGCTCAAAAGGCGCTTGAGCAACGTCGTTTTGCCCGAGCCCAGGAAGCCGGTGAGGATAGTGACGGGGATCAGTGCCATAAATCTGTCTTTCAAGGGAATCAAATACTTGCGCTGCGCGGCAGCAGTGCCCCACCCAGGGGCATCTTTTTCAGTGTACCGAGGCTGTCAAGCCCCTGCTGGCGCCGGAAAGCTCACCCCTTGCGCATGACGACCAGCCCCTTGAGGTACTCGCCCTCCGGAAACTCCAGCGTCATCGGGTGGTCGGGTGCGCCGCCCAGGCGCTCCAGGATGAAGCCGTCCACCCCGGCATCCGCTCCGGCCGAGGCCACGATCTTGTGGAACAGGTCGGCGCTGATGCCGCCTGAGCACGAGAAGGTGAACAGCACGCCCCCGGGTGACAGCAACTGCAGTGCCAGCCGGTTGATGTCTTTGTAGGCGCGTGCGGCGCGCTCGGCATGCGCCGCAGTGGGCGCAAACTTCGGCGGGTCCAGGATGATGGCGTCGAAGCGCTGGCCTTCCTTGAGGAACTGGCGCAGCGAGGCGTTCACGTCGGCATCGAGGAAGGTGGCGCGGTTCGGATCGAACCCATTGAGCGCCACGTGAGCGCGGGCGCGCTCCAGGGCCGGGCCGGAGGAATCGATGGAGGTCACGTGCCCGTCGGCCACATTGCCCGCAGCACGCATGCCCGCCAGCGCCGCCACACTGAAGCCGCCGGTGTAGCAAAAGCAGTTGAGCACATGCTTGAAGCCCAGGCGCTGGGTGTAGTCGGCAAACCGCTTGCGGCTGTCGCGCTGGTCCAGATAAAAGCCTGTCTTGTGGCCCTCGGCGATGTTGAGGGTCAGGCGCCACTGGTGCTCGCGGATCGTCAGCTCCAGCGGCGGCCCCTCGCCATCGCCCGCCGCGCCCGCCGCGCCCGCCGCGCCCGCCGCGCCCGTCGGCCCGCCGCGCAGCCAGCCGGTGGCGGGCTCCAGACCTTCCAGCGAACGCACGCTGGCGTCCGAGCGCTCGTACAGCTTGGTCAGCCCCGTCTCGCGCAGCAGCGCATCGGCAATCACGCCCTTCCAGCGCTCGGTGCCTGCGCTGGTGAACTGCGCCACCAGGGTATCGCCATAGCGGTCCACGATGAGCCCCGGCAGACCGTCGGACTCGCCGTGCACCAGGCGCACGCCATCGCTTTGCACATCAAAACGGGCTCTGGCGATTATGGAACGTGCGCAAGCAGCTATAAAAAATGGAGCATCAATGCGCTGCGCCTCGTCAAAGCTCCACACCCGCGCGCGGATGCGCGAGCTGGGGCTGTAGGCCGCCCAGGCGAGGAACTGGCCTTCGTGCGATTCCACGCGCACGGTCTCGCCGCTGTCGCCGCCGCCCTTGGCGATGGCCGATTCAAAGATCCAGGGATGGCGGCGCAGCAGCGAGCGCTCTTTGCCTGCGCGGAGTCGAAGGGTTTTCATGCCCCGGATTGTGCGGGCTGGCGGGCACGGGAGAGTGCCCCGCCGACGGAAAACGCGCGCAGAAGCCATCACCGCGCCTGATCACGCCTTGGTCAGACACGCGCCGTCCGCCCCTCTTCGCCAGGCAGACACCCGGACGAGTCGCTCTCTTGAAACCGCATATTTGACAAATGTGATTTTCAATCGATAGAATTGCGTAAATTATCATTTTTATCAAAGCACTCCGATGACCACCTCCGCCACACGCCCCAGCACCACCCGCCTCGCCCCAGCGCCCGGCACGGCCCAGGCCGTGATGACCGATCTGCGCGAATTCCTGGCCTTCAAGATCGGCAACGAGGAATACGGGGTGGACATCCTGCGCGTGCAGGAGATCCGGACGTACGAGAAGCCCACCACCATTGCCAACGCCACGGGCGAATTGCTGGGCGTGATGAACCTGCGCGGCGTGATCGTGCCCATCATCGACCTGCGCCTGAAGCTGGGACAGACCGCCGTGCAGTACGACCACCTGAAGGTGGTGATCGTGCTGCACATCGGCCAGCGCACGGTGGGCGTGGTGGTGGACGGCGTGTCCGACGTGCTCACGCTGCAGCGCGAACAGCTGCGCCCAGTGCCCGCCCTGCGCGGCAACGTCAAGCCCGAACACCTTCTGGCCATCGGCTCGGTGGGCCCGCGCATGCTGATCCTGCTCGACATCGAGAAATTCCTTGCCCGGCCTGTGGCGGGCGAAGCCCTTGCCGCCACCCACTAAACGGCCACCCCCTCCCCCAAGAACTGGACACACCATGAAATTCAATGACCTGAAGATTTCGACCCGGCTCACGCTGGGCTTTGGCTTGATGGCGCTGCTCATCGGCCTCATGGGCACGATGTCGGTGGTGCTGGCAAGCCGCGCTGACAAAGCGTTCCACTCCATCATCGATGACCGCTTCCCCAAGGTGCTGCACCTGCATGTGGCCAAGGAAGACGTGACGGGGGTCGAACTGGCCCTCACGCAGATGCTGCTGGATACCAGCCCCGAAAACGTACAACGGCACCAGGCCACCATCAACGCCAAGCGCCAACAGATCACGCAGCTGTTCGAAGCCCTCGCACAGCAGATCACCACGCCCCAAGGCAAAGCCGCACTGGCCGAAACCCTGCGCGCACGCGGTGAGTACGCGGCGCAGTTGTCGCGCTACTCCGAACTGCTGACCGCCGGTCGCATGGACGATGCACGGGCTGTGCTGACAGGGTCCATGGCGGCGCCGCGCAAGGCGTACTTTGACGCCCTCGACGGCCTGATCGAATTCCAGGAGTCGCTGGCCAAGACCGCCCAGGCCGATGCCGTGGCGGCGGTGTCCACGCTGAACGTGTCGGTGCTGGCGCTCACAGGGCTGGCCCTGGTGGCCGGTGCGGCGATTGGATTTGGCATCGTGCGCTCCACCACGGCTCCCCTGCGCCGCGCAGTGGATGCCGCCCGCGCCGTGGCGGCCGGGGACTTGAGCCTGCCCATCACCTACCGTGGCACCAACGAAACCGCACAACTGCTGCAGGCGCTGCAGGAGATGCAACAGTCACTGGTGCATCTGGTCGGCCAGGTGCGGACCAACAGTGACAGCGTCTCCTACGCGTCAGCCGAAATCGCCCAGGGCAACAACGATCTGTCAGCGCGCACAGAGCAGCAGGCCAGCGCCTTACAGGAAACCGCTGCCTCCATGGAGCAGTTGAACGCCACCGTGCGCCAGAACGCCGAAAACTCCCGCCAGGCCAACCAGCTGGCCCAGGCCGCCACATCGATTGCCGTGCAAGGGGGCGAGGTGGTGGCCGACGTGGTGCGCACCATGAAGGACATCAACGACAGCAGCAACAAGATCTCCGAGATCATTGGCGTGATTGACGGCATCGCGTTCCAGACCAACATCCTGGCGCTGAACGCCGCCGTGGAAGCCGCCCGTGCAGGCGACCAGGGCCGGGGCTTTGCCGTGGTGGCCACCGAGGTGCGCGTGCTGGCGAGCCGCTCGGCCGAGGCGTCCCGCGAGATCAAGGGCCTGATCGGGACCAGCGTAGAGCGCGTGGAAGCCGGATCGGCCCTGGTGGACCGCGCCGGTCAAACCATGAGCGAGGTCGTTGCCTCCATCCGCCGCGTCACCGACATCATGGGCGAGATCAGTGCCGCCAGCACCGAGCAAAGCCAGGGCGTGGACCAGATCAACGAAGCGGTGACGCAGATGGACCACGCCACCCAGCAAAACGCTGCCCTGGTGGAAGAAATGGCCGCTGCCGCTGCCAGCCTGAACCAGCAGGCGGGCGAACTGGTGCAGACGGTTGCTACCTTCAAGCTGCCCGATGGCCAGGAGCAAGCCCAGGCTTCCGTGCAAGAGCCACGCGCTGTCGTGCAACACCGGCCCGTACGCCGCCCCTTGCTCGGCCACGCCCATCTGCCGATGGCGGCCGCCTGAGCGGCTTAGAGCGGCCGGTCACGCTGTGGATGAACCAGACTACAGCGCCTTGCCAAAGCGCTCCAGGCGCGGCGCCCAGTGGCCCAACACATCGGCCGACAGCAGCACGCGGTGCGCTTGCCCGATGAGCAGATGGCGCGGCACCAGGCCGATGTAGCGCGAGTCGGCACTGTTGTCCCGGTTATCACCCAGCACCAGGTATTCGCCCTCGGGCACCTGCACCGGATCGAAGCTGCTGCGCGCCGTCACGCCCTGCAGCCACTGCACGCGGCGCTCATGCCCCAGCAGGCGCTCCGTCCAGCGCGTGGCGGTGAGCGTGTGGCCCGGCATCACCGCCTCCTGCACAGAATCGGGCCTCTCGTATTCGGCCGCCTGGCCGTTGATGTAGAGCACCTCGTTGCGCATCTCCACCGTGTCACCGGGCAAGGCGGCAATGCGTTTGATCAGGCGGGTGCCGTCCAGCGGAGACGAGAAGGTGACCACATCGCCGCGTTGCGGGTCGTCGATGTGCGCCAGGATGACGTCGGTGAGCGGCAGCTTCAGGTCGTAGGCCAGGCGGTTGACCAGCACCACATCCCCCTCCAGCAGCGTGGGCCGCATCGAGCCCGAAGGGATGGGGTTCCAGTCAGCCACGGCAGTGCGAAAGACGCCAAAGCACAACAGCAGCACGATGAACCACCGGTTCGATTTAAGGTTCGATTGGATCCAGTTCAGCAGCATGACGACAACTCCAGGGCGCCCACGGCGGGCGGCAGATGGATCGGAGGCGCCGGGGGGCCACTTGGTTCCGCGCGGCGGGCGGGCGGTTGCTTCGCTTTCGCGGAGACCCGCGCGGCGGCTCAGGGGGACTTCTTCCGCGCACGCGGGTGGGCCGCGTCATACACCTTGGCCAGGTGCTGAAAATCGAGTCGCGTATAGACCTGCGTGGTGGTGATGTTGGCGTGGCCCAGCAGCTCCTGCACCGCGCGCAGGTCGCCGCTGCTTTGCAGCAGGTGGCTGGCAAACGAATGGCGCAGCATGTGCGGGTGCACCGGTGTGGTGAGCCCCGCCTGCTGGCTGCGCTGGCGCAGGCGCAGCCAGATGGACTGGGCGGTGAGGCGCTTGCCGCGCTGGCCCACGAACAGGGCGGTGTCGAGCCGTGCGGAGCCTTCGCCACCAAACGGTGTGGCCCGCAGCTGCAGCCAGGCCTGCAGCGCGGCCGTGGCCGCGGCGCCCACCGGCACGCTGCGGCGCTTGCTGCCTTTGCCGAACACATGGGCCTCGCCCGCTTGCAGGTCCACCCAGCCACGGCCCTGGCGCTGGGTGTCGGCGTTGGGGATGGCATCGAGCCCCGCCAGTTCACCCACGCGCAGGCCGCAGCCGTACAGCAGCTCCACCATGGCCGCATCGCGCGCCTCCAGCCAGGGGTCGGCGCCGGCGTTGTCGAATTCGGCCAGCCGCACGGCGTCGTCCACGCCCAGCGCCTTGGGCAAGGGCTTGGGCGCCTTGGGGGCGCGCACGTCCTGCACCGGGTTGTGCGGAATCAGCCCCTGCCGCCCGGCCCAGATGAAAAAGCCGCGCCAGCCCGAGAGGATGAGCGCAATGCCCCGCCCGCTGCGCCCGCCGCTGTGCATCTGTGCCACAAAGCGGCGAATGTGTGCCGTCTGCAACTGCAGCAGCGGCACGTTCACGCCAGCAGCAAACTGCGCCAGTTTTTCGAGGTCCAGGGTGTAGAGCGTGAGCGTACGCGCGGCCAGCCGCTTTTCGACGCGCACATGCTCCAGATAGCGCACGACCTCCGGGTCGAGCGTGGTGGGTGCTGCGGGCGTTTCAGACATGGAGCCGTCGCCGAGACGCCGCTAGGTTGGCACGGGCTGCCAGAAGGCGGGTTACTGAAGCCGCAACAGTGCTGCGCTGGCCAGCTCTGCCATACGCGACAAGAAGTCGGTGCCCATCGTGGCATCAAACCGCTGCGGATCGTGCGAGCCCAGCACCAGCAGGCCAAACGCTGGCGTGGCGCTGTCGATGGCGCCCGCGCGCAGCGGCAGCAGGGCCAGGGACTGGGCGGGCTCGTCGCCCTCTTGCGCCAGCCAGCCAGCGGGCTCGAAGCCCAGGTTGGGGCCGCAGAAGGGCATGGTCAGCGACGAGGCAAATGCCCGCGCGTCTTCGCTGGCACCCTGGGTGAAGTCGGCGTCGATGTAGGGCGCGGCCACCGCCCACACCCGCACAGCGGCCTGGGGCACATCGAACAGGGTGCGCACTCCATCGACCACGGCCTGGGGCAGGTCGAACGGGTCGCGCACCTGCAGCAGGCTGCCGGTCCACTGGTGCACTTTGTGGGCGATGGCGGCGTTTTCGGTGCTGTTGCGCACCATTTCCATGATCCGATGCTCCAGGCCCTTGATCTTCTCGCGCAGCATCTCGGCCTGGCGCTCCTGCAGGCTCACGGCGCGCGCTCCGTGCGGGCTGGTGATCTGCACGCTGGCCAGCACCTCGGCATGGCGCTCGAAGAAACCCGGCGTGTTGGTGAGGAACTGGGCGATGTCGTCTTCGGTGATCGGTGGGATGTGGGTAGTCATACGAGCGTGTCGGGAATGTCGATCTGGCCTTCGAACACCGTGGTGGCCGGGCCGGTCATGAAAACGGAATCAGCCTCCTGGCCACTCCAGGCGATGGTGAGGCGGCCGCCGCGCGTGTCCACGTTCACCTCGGGGTCGAGCAGCCCCAGCCGGATGCCGCTGGCCACGGCCGCGCAGGCGCCAGTGCCGCAGGCCAGGGTCTCGCCTGCGCCGCGCTCGAACACCCGCAGGCGCACATGGGAACGGTCCACGATCTGCAGGTAGCCCGCGTTCACCCGCTGGGGGAAGCGCGCGTGGCGCTCGATCAGCGGTCCGGTCTGCGCGACAGGCGCCGTGTCCACGTTGTCCACCAGTTGCACCGCATGCGGGTTGCCCATGGAGGCCACCGCTACCAAAACAGAAGCACCTGAGGCATATTCCTCTAGCGCTACCGGCCATTTTTGCCCCGAACCCTGCTGCACGGGCGTGAGACCGGTGGTGTCGAACGGCACCTTGACGGGGTCGAACTCGGGCCGGCCCATGTCCACGGTAACGCGGCCGTCGCCCGTGAGGCGGGGGGCAATCACGCCGCTTTTGGTCTGTACGCGGATGGTGTCCTTGCCCGACAGCCCCCGGTCGTGCACAAAGCGTGCAAAACAGCGCGCACCGTTGCCGCACTGCTCCACCTCGCCGCCATCAGCGTTGTGGATCACGTATTCAAAGTCGATGCCCTCCCCCGGCGAGGGCCGCACGGTGAGGATCTGATCGGCGCCGACGCCGAAATGGCGGTCGGCCAGAAAGCGGTATTGGGCGGCGCTGAGCCCCAGGCGGCCCTGGGTTTCGTCGAGGACCACAAAATCGTTGCCCGCGCCCTGCATTTTGGTGAAGCGAATCTTCATGGGACGGGATTATGGCCCCGCCCCTGCGCTAAACCGCGCACGAGCTTACGCTTGGCAGCTTCTCTCGATTCCACCGGCTTTTCAGGAACCTCGCATGACCGATCTTTCCGCTTTTGCCATCACCCGCAAGTGGCCCGCCCGGCACCCGGACCGCATCCAGCTGTATTCCCTGCCCACGCCCAACGGCGTGAAGGTGTCGATTGCGCTGGAAGAACTGGGCCTGCCCTACGAGCCCCACCTGGTGAGCTTTGAGACCAACGACCAGACCACGCCCGAATTCCTCTCGCTCAACCCCAACAACAAGATCCCGGCCATCCTGGACCCGAACGGCCCGGACGGCCAGCCGCTGGCGCTGTTCGAGTCCGGCGCCATCCTGGTCTACCTGGCCAGCAAGACCGGCCAGCTGCTGCCACAAGACACCGCCGGACGCTACGAAACCCTGCAGTGGGTGATGTGGCAGATGGGCGGTGTGGGCCCCATGTTTGGCCAGCTCGGGTTCTTCCACAAGTTTGCGGGCAAAGACTTTGAAGACAAGCGCCCGCGCGACCGGTATGTCGCTGAATCGAAACGCCTGCTCAAGGTGCTGGACGAGCGCCTCGCGGGCCGCCAGTGGGTGATGGGCGACCAGTACACCATCGCCGACATCGCCATCCTGCCCTGGGTGCGCAACCTGGTGGGCTTTTACGGCGCGGGCGACCTGGTGGAGTTCGAACAGTTCAAGGAGGTGCAGCGCGTGCTTGCCGCCTTCGTGGCACGTCCGGCCGTGGCCCGGGGGCTGGCGATTCCGGCGCGCGGCTGACGGCGAGCGCCAGGGCGCCGGGTTTCTCGTCCGCCCTTGATCTTGATCATGCCGCGCAGCCCGGCACCTGGCCGCCACGCACCTACCATGGGCCTCCTCAAAAAAACAAGGAGCACCCCATGGGATTGACCGTTGATGTTCTTCAGGATTTGGACCTGCACGACCTGCAGGCTGCCGCCCGCGCAGCGCTGCAGGAAACCAACGCCATCGCGCTGATCGAGTTGCTGGAAATGCTGTGGAGCTGCGATGTAGAGGGCGCCAACGCCGTCATCGACGCCGTGCTGCAGCGCCTGCAGCAACTGCGCGCCTTGCGCTAGCGGCGGGCCTGCAAGGCAGGCCTGCTCAGCCCAGACGCTCCTGCAGAAAATCAAGAAAACACGCAATGCGCGCCGCCAGCTGCGTGTTGCGGTAGTACACCGCACTGATGGGCTGGCGCACCTCCACCGTGTCCTTGGCCAGCACCTGTACCAGCTCGCCGCGCGCGCGGTCAGCGGCCGTCATGAAGTCCGACAGGCACACGATGCCCACCCCTTGCAGCGCCAGATGGCGCAGTGTCTCGCCGCTCGATGCGGTGAGGCCGGGCACGATGGGCCAAGCGTCTCCATGGGCGCCGCGCAGCGGCCACTGGTTGAGCGACTCGGGCTGGTTGAAGCCCAACAGCGTGTGCCGGGCCAGGTCGGCCACACTTTTGGGCTTGCCCATCCGCGCCAGGTAGTCGGGGCTGGCCAGCACCCGCAGGCGGCTGGTGCACAGCGGGCGCGCATGCAGGGTGGAATCCGGTAGCTGCCCGATGCGAATGGCCACGTCCGTGCGCCGCTCCAGCAGGTCGATGTATGTCTCGTCCGTGTCCAGCTGCAGCGTGATCTGTGGATAGGCCTTGCGAAACGCAGGCACCAGGGGCACCACGGCGTGCAGCATGAAGGGCGTGGCCGCATTCACCCGCAGGCGGCCGGCGGGCTGCTGGCGGCGCGCGGCCATGTGCTCCTCGGCGTCGTCGATGGAGGCCAGGATGGCGCGCGTGCGCTGCAAAAAGGCCCGGCCCTCCTCCGTCAGCTCGGTGCGGCGTGTGGTGCGGCGCAGCAGCGTGGTGTCCAGCTTTTTCTCCAGCCGCGCCAGCGCCCGGCTGATGCCCGAGACGGTCTGGCCCAGCGTGTCGGCTGCGGCCGTGATCGAACCGCCATCCACCACAGCCACAAAGGCCTGCAGTTCTTCCAGCGTGGTTTTCATGGGCCTCCTGGCGCTTGATTGTTGATTTCAGATCAATTATCAATGGCACTTAACGATCTTTTTCAGCAAGACTGAAACACCCACACTCCACAGCCCGAAAGCCTGAAAACTGGAGTGTTCCCATGCCCATTGCCTTGCTCGCGCTGACGCTCAGCGCATTTGCCATCGGCACGACCGAGTTCGTGATCGTTGGCCTGCTGCCCACCGTGGCGGCAGACCTTTCCATCAGCATCCCCTCGGCGGGCCTGCTGGTCAGCCTGTACGCCCTGGGGGTCGCCATTGGCGCCCCGGTGCTCACCGCACTCACCGGCAAGCTGCCGCGCAAGGCGCTGCTGCTGGCGCTGATGGCACTGTTCACCGCCGGCAACCTGCTGGCCTGGCAGGCGCCCCGCTACGAGACCCTGGTCGCGGCGCGCATCCTGACCGGGCTGGCGCATGGCGTGTTCTTCTCGATCGGTTCCACCATCGCCACCGGCCTGGTACCGCGCGAAAAGGCCGCGAGCGCGATTGCCATCATGTTCACCGGCCTCACGGTGGCCCTGGTCACCGGTGTGCCGCTGGGCACGTTCATCGGCCAGCATTTCGGCTGGCGCGAGACCTTCCTGGCCGTGTCGGTCCTGGGGGTGGTGGCCTTCATCGGCAGTGCAGTCTTTGTACCCCGCCACATCGCCCACACGCCCCCCGCTTCGCTGGCGCAACAAGCCCAGGTGCTGGTCGAGCCCCGCCTGCTGCTGGTGTACGCCAAGACAGCCATTGGCTACGGCGGCACCTTCATCCCGTTCACCTTTCTCGCGTCCATCCTCACCGACATCTCGGACTTCAGCGCCAGTGCCGTGGGCTGGGTGATGCTGGTCTACGGCGTGTCCGTGGCCGTGGGCAACCTCTGGGGCGGCAAGCTGGCCGACCGGCTGGGCCCCATCCCTGCGCTGCGCATCATCTTTGCGCTGCTGGCGGCCGTGCTGCTGCTGCTGCAGTTCACCGCGCCCCACCCCTGGCTGGCTGTGGGCACCGTGCTGCTGTGGGGCGCCGTGGCATTCGGCAACGTGCCGGGGCTGCAGGTGTATGTGGTCAAGCAGGCCGAGCGCTTCACGCCGCAGGCGGTGGACGTGGCCTCGGGCCTGAACATCGCCGCGTTCAACCTGGGCATCGCCAGCGCCGCGTGGGCCGGTGGCCTGATCGTGACGCACCTGGGCCTGCAGCACACGCCGTGGATCGGTGCGCTGGTGGTGCTGGTGTCGCTGGCCCTCACGCACTGGAGCGGTGTGCTGGACCGGCGCAGCGGCATCCCCGTGCGCGCCAGCGGCCCTGTGCCCGTGGGGCACTGACCGTGCCGAGCCCCTTACACAAAGGGGCACACGCTATGGCCCCCACTGAAGCCTGTGCGCTGGCAGGAGTGCACGGAGTCCAGCGCGCCTCGATAATGGCCTGATGCCCCGCTCCAGCCAACAACTCCACCCCCACCGCGAACCCGTCGCCACCCGCCCCGCCGCCACCGTGCTGCTGCTGCGCGATGTGCCTGACGGCGGCGGGCTCGAAGTCCTCATGACCCGGCGCTCGGCCACGGCCAGTTTTGCGCCCGGCGCCTATGTCTTCCCCGGCGGGGGCATTGATGCGCTGGATGCCGCCCCCGCCACGCACGCCGCGGCGGACCGCCGCCCCACCCAGAGCGACCTGCACCTGACCCAGGCGATTGCGGCCATCCGCGAGAGTTTTGAAGAACTGGGCGTGCTGCTGGCACGCCATGCCGAGGGCCCCCGCCACGGGCAGATGGCCGATACGCAGGACATTGCCGCCATCGACCGCCACCAGCCGTTTGCCGCGCAGTGCGCCGCACGCGGACTGCGCCTGGCGGCCGATGGGGTGTACCTGCTGGCCCACTGGACGGCCGACCGCGACCTGGCGCGCCGCTTTGAGGTGCCCTTTCTGGTGGCTCGCATGCCCGCGGGCCAGGAGCCCGTGGCCGACGAGGCCGAGCAGTTCGAGCCCGTGTGGGTGCGCCCGGCCGACGCGCTGGCGCGGCACGAGGCGGGGCAGTTCTTCATGATCTTCCCCACCATCCGCACGCTGCAGCGCCTGGCCCAATTTGCCAGCACCCAGGCGGTGCTGGACGCCGTGGCGCACGAGCAGCCCCTGTGGGTGAGCTGCCCACGCGCAGGCCTGCTAGCGGGCAAGGAAGCGCGCTACATGGAAGACGACATGCCGTTTGGCGAGCTGGCGCTGGTGTGCCCCGACGGGCAGATCGTGCACCCGCTGGACTGGCAGACCGAGCGCCCCGTGCCGCTGCTGCGCAACGTGATGCGCCTGACCGCGCCCAACCCCGGCGTGATGACCGGCCCCGGCACCAACAGCTACCTGGTGGGCGACCCGGCCACGGGCTTCATCGCCATCGACCCCGGCCCGGCCGACGCCGAGCACCTGGACAAGCTCTGGCGTGCAGCGGGGGGCGACATCCGCATGATTGTGTGCACCCACTCGCACGCCGACCATTCACCCGGCGCCGCGCCGCTGCAGGCGATGTGTGTGCAGGCCGGCAAGGCGCGCCCGCCCGTTCTGGGCCTGCCGTCTGCCCCCACGGCCCGCGCGGCCAGCCAGTTCACCCCCGACCGGGCGCTACAAAATAATGAGCTGCTCGTGATTGAAGGACTAGCGCCTGAGGGCAAAATCACCCACACCTTGCAGGTGATCCACACCCCGGGCCATGCGGCCAACCACCTGTGCCTGCTGCTGGTGGAGGACGCGCTGCTGTTCAGCGGCGACCACATCCTGAACGGCAGCACCACCGTGATCGACCCGCCCGACGGCAATATGGCCGACTACCTGGATTCGCTAGACCGGCTGGATGCGGTCTGCGCCGAGCACGGCGTGGAGTTCATCCTGCCCGCGCACGGCTACGTGCTCGGGGGCCCGGTCCTCGGTGCCCGCCATGCCATCGCCAAGCTCAAGGCCCACCGCCTGGCACGTGAGGCCAAGGTGCTGGCCGCCATGCAGGCGCTGCCGCAAGGCAGCATGGACGACTGGGTGCGCCACGCCTACGACGATGTACCGCCGCGCATGTGGCCCGTGGCCCAGCGCTCGCTGCTGGCGCATGTGGAGCGCATCCGCTCTCTGCAGCCCGGCAACAACTGAGCCACAAGAACACCAAGACCGCCTTCAATATTCAATGACCGACAAGAACCCCGACCCCACCCACATCCGCCTGGCCAAACGCGTGGCTGAACAACTGAACTGCTCGCGCAGCACGGCCGAGCAATTCATCGAGGGCGGCTTTGTGAGCGTGGACGGCCAGATCGAGGAAGCCCCCGGCGCGCGTGTGCGCCCCGATCAGGCCGTGACGGTCGCACCCGATGCCAGTCTGCTGGCGCTGACGCCGGTGACCTTGCTGCTGCACAAGCCCGCAGGGTTTGAAGCCGGCCTGGGCCTGCCGGGCGCAGCCACAGGGCAAGCGGCCCACGCCAGCCGCAGCCAGGGGGCGCCACAGGCGCTCACGCTGCTCAATGCCGCGTCGCATCTGCCAGAAGACGCCTCGGGCATCCGCGTGCTGCAGCGCCACTTCAAGCAGCTCGAATGCTTCACCCCCCTGCCTACCGAGGCCAGTGGCCTCGTGGTCTACACGCAGGACAAGCGCATTGCGCGCAAGCTGGCCGAAGACATCGAGTCGCTGGAGCAAGAGTGCATCGTCGAGGTCAAGGGCGACATCGCGTCCAATGGCCTGCAGCGCCTGTGCCATGGCCTCACGTTCAACGGCCGCCCCCTGCCCCCCATCAAGGTGAGCTGGCAGAACGAAACCAAGCTGCGCTTTGCGCTCAAGGGCATCCGCCCCGGCCAGATCCCTGCCATGTGCGAAGCGGTGGGCCTGACGGTGGTGGGCATCAAGCGCATCCGCATCGGCCGCGTGCCGCTGGCCAAGGTGCCCGAGGGGCAGTGGCGCTACCTGCAGCCGTGGGAGAAGTTCTAAGGCAACGCTGAATAAGTCCCCGCAGTGGCGCGCGCCCTGATTTGGGATGGGATGCAAGGCGCAAACCACAGCGATAGCCGTAGCTATCGCGAGGATTTGCAACGCGGCAGACCGCCCAAAGCAGGGGTGCGCGGTGCGCGAGGGACTTGTTCAGCGTTGCCCTAAGGGCTTGCGGGCCCAGCGGCGCCCTGCCGATGCGCACCGGACAAGTCAAGCACATATGCTCCTGAAAACATAGCTACCAGCGCTTTTACAACAAGCGCTTCAAGCCTTTTTCATTTGAATTCCTTCGATCCGCACCGCTGCTACACTGCGCAGCACTCTGGAGGGAGTTCATGAACACAAACCAATCGTCAGGCGGCGCTGCGGGGCCGATGTCCACCTTCATGCCGATGAACATCGATGCCCACCCGCTCGAGTTCACGGGCAGCGGGGGCGAGTATTTCCGGGTCTGGATCGTCAACGTGCTGCTGTCCATCGTCACGCTGGGCATCTACACCCCCTGGGCACGCCGCCGCACCGCCCAGTATTTCTACAGCCACACGCTGGTGGCCGGCAGCCCCCTCGAATTCACCGCGCAGCAGCGCAAGATGGTGATGGGCTTTGTGTTGCTGATGCTGCTGACCATTGCCTATAACCTGGCCGCCAACACCGGCCAGGATACGGCCGTGGGCCTGTTCCTGCTGGCCGGCGCAGCGCTGGCGCCCTTCATCTGGGCCAGCGCCATGCGGTTTCGCCTGGGGGCCACACGCTGGCGCGGGCTGCGACTGCAGTTCACTGCAAGCTGGAAAGAGGTCTACCTCGCCAGCTGGCCCGTGTTTGCACTGGCGCTGGTGTGGTTTGGTGTGTTCTATGGCCTGCAGCTGCTGTCGCCCGACCTGGCCCAGGCGCTGGAGGCCATCGAAGAAGAGGGCAAGAAACAACCCATGCCCCGCTTCACGCCCGCCATGGGCGGCTTGATACTGCTGGGCCTGGTGCTGTCGGTGCTGTGCGTGATCCGCACCGAATACAACTTCAAGAGCCTCTTGGTGCTCAAGGCCCAGGTGGGCGCCGAGCGAGGCCGCTGGAAGCCCGTGTACATGGACTTCGTCAAGGTGTGGATGGCCACCGTGGCTGTATTCATCCTGTGCGTGGTGGGCTTCTCGGCGCTGATCGGCATCCTGGCAGGCAGCTCCATCGCCCTGGTGGCCAGCCAGAGCAACCGGCTGGGCCTGTGGATGTTTGTGGTGATCATCGTGTCCATCATCGCCGGCATCTTCATGCTGATCCTGGCGTCGGCCCCCGCCCGCGCCTACCGCGAGGCGCGCATGTTCCAGCTGATGTGGAACAACATCGGCGTGAGCCATGTGGCGCGCTTCAAGTGCCACCTGAAAAGCGGCCAGTACGTGTGGCTGCGCATCAAGAACATGCTGCTCACCCTGCTGACGCTGGGGCTGTACCGCCCGTTTGCGCGGGTGAGTGAATACCGCATGAAGTGCGAGTCCGTCACCCTGCACGTCAAGGGTGGCGTGGAACAGGTGAGCGGGGCCATGGTGCGCCAGCAGCAGGGTGGCCTGGGCGATGCGCTGGCGGATGCCGCTGGCCTCGACCTCATCGGTTGACCATGTCGGCGCCCGAGCACCCCGCCCTGGTCCCCGGGCGCTGGTTTGACGGCCAGAGCAGCAAGGCCCGTCCGGTGGTGGTGAGCCTGCGGCCCACACCGCAAGGCCCATCGCTGGCGCTGCATCCGCTCTCGCAGCCGGGTGCCGAGCCGGTGGTCTTTACCTGGAAGCAGGTGGGCTGGCCGGAGGCCTGGAACGAGCGCAAGCCGCAGCCCCGCGTGGTCGTCGATCTGCGCGACCATGGCAGCGTGGAGATCGACGCCGTGACCGAGTGGCGCGCGGCCCTGGCCGCTGCGGGCGAGCGCCCCGGCATCGCACAACGCATGCAGACCCGCTGGCCCGTGCTGCTGGGCGTGACGGCTGCCGCCGTCATCGGCCTCACGCTGTTTTACCGCTACGGCACACCATGGGCCGCCACGCAACTCACGCGGTTTGTGCCCCTGGGCTGGGAAACCAGCGTGGCTGAGAACGTGCTCAAACAGATGGATGAAGGCACCCTCAAGCCCAGCAAGCTCCCCAAGGAGCGGCAAGACCAGCTCAAGGCCCGCTTTGACGCCCTGGTGCTACAAACGCCCCCCGGCCTGCAGCGTTACGCCGGCTATCGGCCGCCTTTGTCCCTGGAGTTCCGATCCGGCATGGGCGCCAACGCCTTTGCCCTGCCCGGCGGCAAGATCGTGATGACCGACGGTATCGTGAAGGCAGCGGCCGACAAGGGCCTGGACGACAACGCCCTGGTGGGCGTGTTGGCCCACGAGGTGGGCCATGTGGTGCAACGCCACACCACGCGCATGGTGGTGCAGCAGGGGGTGCTGAACATGGGCCTGGGGCTGGCGCTGGGTGATGTGTCCGGCATCGTCTCTACCGGCGCATCCTTGCTCACCGGCCTGGCCTACAGCCGCAGCCATGAGCGCGAGGCCGACTGCTATGCCATCGCCGTCATGCGCCACGCCGCACTGCCCACAGCGCCCATGGGCCAGCTGTTGCTGGCGATTGCGCGTGATGAGGACAAGGAAGACGCCCAGAAAAAAGACCCGGGCAAGAGCCCGGCAGCCGTGGCCTCGGCGCCCGCGTCTGGAGCCAGCACGGCCGATGCGGCTCACCAACGCAAGACGGCGCAGGAGATCGCATCGCACCCTGTCTGGTCGCTGCTGAGCAGCCACCCCGACACGGTGGAGCGGGCGACAGAGCTGGAGCGGGGGCACGCGCCCCATTGCGCGAAAGGCTGAACCCGCCTGCGCCAGAGGCGCCAGGGTAGAAATAAAGTGTGAAGCGCGCCGATAAGCCGGATTCTGTGCACCACGGTTGCCCGCAGTGTGACCGCCATTAATCTGGGCCGGGTGTCGCCACCACGGCTCGGTGCTACCTACCCGCCAGCTCTGCGGAACCACATCAACGCTGGCCTACTTGGTATTGCTGCGCGTAGAGATTGCCCGTTTCACCCCCGGTGGTTTGCCTTGCGGCACTCCCCCGGGACTCGTCTCTGTTGCTCTGATCCTCACCTCACGGTGGGCAGCCGTTAGCTGCTACGCTGTCCTGTGCAGTCCGGACGTTCCTCCAGTGCCTGGTTTCCCAGATTGCACCAGCGGCGGTCTGGCATGCTTCACGGGCGAGATTATCGCCCAGCACCCGATGCCCGCTCCCAATCCAGCCCAAACCGCGCCAGGTACTTGCGCAGCCGGTCCGCATCGTTAACCACGGTGCGCTGCGTGCGCGAGGCCTGGAACAGCACGCGCCCTGCATCCGACAAGGTGCGCGACTGGCGGCAGACTTGCAGCACGGCGGCCAATTGCAACTGGTCGAAGAGGTCCATGGACTCCACCACCTCGCCCCCCAGCAAGGCCGCGAGTTCGTCGCGCCCCACCGCTCCTGCGGCGGGAGCCAGACCATGGCGCGCATCGCTCGCGGGCTGCCAAAGCCAGCGCAGTCGGGCGATCTCGGCCTCCACCAGCGACAGGCCGATGCGGCCGCTGTCGGCCAGCGTGGCCAAGCGCGTGACACTGGCCGAGAGGTCGCGGAAGTTGCCGGTCCACAGCGCTTCGGGCGACTGTGCATAGCGCAGGTAGGCGGCGCGCGCCTCGTTGGAAAAGCGCACGCTGCGGCCCAGCTCTTCGCCCGCTCGCTGCAGCAGGTGGTCCACATTGGGCTCGATGTCCTCGGGTCGCTGCGCCAGACCGGGCAACACGTAGCTCCAGAGGTTGATGCGCGCAAACAGGTCCTCACGAAAGCGCCCAGCCGCCACCTCGGTGCGCAGGTCACGGTTGGTGCCCGCCACGAGCTGGAAGTCACTCTCCACCTCGCGGTCGCTGCCCAGGGGGTAGAAGCGCTTTTCTTCCACGGCCTTGAGCAGCATGGCCTGCTCGTCTGCGCCCAACTCGCCGATCTCGTCCAGAAACAGCACGCCCTTGTGCGCCGTGCGCAGCAGGCCTGCGCGGTCGGCCGCCGCGCCGGTGAACGCGCCTTTCTTGTGGCCGAACAGGGTGGACGCGGCGCCATCACCATGCAACGTGGCGCAGTTCACTTCCACAAACTCGCCCCCCACCTGGTGGCGGGCCTTCTTCAGCTCGAACATGCGCCGCGCCAGGTGCGACTTGCCCGCGCCCGTGGGCCCGGTGAACAGGATGGGCGCGCGCGAGCGCACTGCGACGCGCTCCACCTCGTCGATCAGCGCATTGAAGCGGGCATTGCGCGTGGCAATGCCGCTTTTGAGGAACTGCACCGCGTTCTGCTGCTCGGCGCCAAAGCGCTGTGCGATCACGTCGTAGCGCGAGAGGTCCAAGTCGATCAGCGTGTAGCTGCCGGGGTCGCCGATACGCTGGCGCTTGGGCGGAGAGGTCTGCACCAGCACACCCGGAATGCGGCGCGACTCCACCAGCAGGAACAGGCAGATCTGTGCGACATGCGTGCCGGTGGTGATGTGCGTCCAGTATTCCTCGCGCTCGGTGTCAAAGCGGTAGGCCTGCGTCCAGTCGTACAGCTGGGCATAGACCTCGCCAAAGTCCCACGGGTCGGCGATGGGCAGCGGCACCAGGTTCACCGAGGTCTCGGGCGAGGCGGTGGCCATGTCCGCGCGCACCTGGTGGGCCAGCTCGCGGTGCGGCGGGGTGTAGAGCAGCTCCAGCCGCTCGATCACCACATCCTCATGCTGCACCAGGGACACCGTGGGGCGCCATTTCTCCCACCGACCTGCGCCCTTGCCAGAGTCCAGCTGGGTGCCCAGGAAGCCGATGACCACCTTGTTTTTGCGCATATTTTTTTATCTATTTAACTAGCTTTCATTCTAATTATCTTGGCATCTAAACACCCAATCAATTTCACCGAAAGGAAAATACCCCATACAAATCAACAACTTGAACGCATTAACGCCCTGCATTGCAAGCTGGCATGCATCTGGCAATAGAAGATGCATCCAGTGCAAGCGGTGACCGCTCACAGGTCGGGGTTAGGACCAACGTTCGCCCCACCGGTGCCGGGCATCCGGGGCCTTCGGGTTCTGTTGACGTTCTGCATGCCGCACATCGCAAACGCTGGGTAACGACGGCACGGTCGTGGTGACCACTCCGAAAGGAACTGCCTGGTTCGACTCCAGGCGTGCCACCACTGGTAGCTCAGTCTGGTAGAGCCCCGCCGAAAGGCGGTTGTCGCAGGTTCGATTCCTGCCCACGGTCGCAAGACCTTGATTGGAAGTACCGGTCGAAAGACCACCCGCCGAACGCGGGGAGAAGCCCCCAGGTTGCGCTGCAACCGCAAGGGATTCACCCCGTCAGCCGGTGGCGGTTTGTGCCAGCACCCGGCACAGCCCGCGCCCGCAGCCAGCCGCGCTGCCGCCCTTCCCGCTGGGGATGGGGGCAGCCACCACGGCGCACTGCACGGCCCAGGCTGCGCCCCCTGGCACCCCGCCATCGCTGTAACGGCAACCCGATATGTGACGAGTGACGACAACAAAGAAGAAAGAAAGAGGAAAAAGAGATGCTGATGAAGATGTTCCAACGCGCCACCGTGAAGAAAAACGAACGCGCCCTGCTGCTGCGCAATGGCAGCTTTGACCGCGTGCTGCGCAGCGGCACCTACTGGCTGTTTGCGGGCACCGACGCGCTGCGCGTGGAGACCTTCGCCCTCGAACAACCCGCCTTCACCCACGGCCTGGCCGAGTACCTGATGGCACAGGAGCCCGCCGTGGTGGCGGCCGAGTTTGTGCAGGTGAGCCTGTCGGAAACCGAAGTGGGCCTGCGCAGCGAAAACGGCGTGCTGGTCGAGATCCTGCCCCCTGGCACCCGCCGTCTTTATTGGAAAGGCTTGGTGGAGGTGAGCGTGCAAGTGGTGGACCTGCAAGCAGGCGCAGAACTGCCTGCCGCACTGGTGGCGCGATTGACGCAAACCCAGCTGCGCCAGCGCAGCGTGACCGGATTGAACGGCGTGCAGCAGGTGCAAGTGCCCGAGGGCCAGTGCGGCCTACTGACGGTGGACGGCAAGGTGGAACGCCTGCTGACCGCAGGCACCTACGCCTTCTGGAAGTACGGCCGCACCGTGGCCGTGGAGATGGTGGATTTGCGCCTGCAAGCCGTGGAAGTATCGGGCCAGGACATCATGACCCGCGACAAGGTCAGCCTGCGCCTGAACCTGTGCGCCACCTACCGCTTTGTGCATGTGCTGCAGGCCTATGGCCAGCTGCAAAAGCCTGCCGACTACCTGTACCGCGAGCTGCAGTTTGCGCTGCGCGCCGCCGTGGGCACCCGCACGCTTGATGAGCTGCTGGAGAACAAGACGGTGATCGACGAAGTGGTGACCGCCCACATGGCCGCCAAGCTGTTGCCCTATGGCATGCAACTGGAAAGCGTGGGCGTGAAGGACATCGTGCTGCCCGGCGAGATGAAAACCATCTTGACCCAGGTAGTGCAAGCCCAGAAGCAGGCCGAGGCCAACGTGATCCGCCGCCGCGAAGAAACTGCCGCCACGCGCTCGCTGCTCAACACTGCCAAGGTGATGGAGGACAACCCCGTCGCCCTGCGCATGAAAGAGCTGGAGACGCTGGAACGCGTGGCCGAGCGCATCGACAAGATCTCGGTGTTTGGCGGCCTGGACCAGGTGCTGAATGGATTGGTGAAGATGCGCTAAGACGAACCCAGCGCAAGGGAGAAATGCCATGAAGAACAAGAAATTGACAGCGCGCGAAAAGCGCCAGCAGCGGGACCACTCGCCGGTGACCTGCGAAGCCATAGGCCTGGACCCAGCGCTTTACGGCGCGGCCTTGCGCTACCTTTTCGACCGCCCTGTTCCCCACAAGAACGAACAGGAGTGGTACTGGGATATGGACGAGCCGGAGTTCGAGGCCACGCCGTTGCAATGGACGCACATCCAGACCGTGCTGTTCGCCAACGCGGGCACCGACCTGGCACCCTACAGCGACGAGCAGGTGGGGATGGGCCTGAACCATGTGATGAGCAACAACGCGGGCGACATTCCGCACATGGTGAACGACCCTTCGGTGCCCCTGGCCGACGCCATGCGCATGATGCAAGCTTTGCCCACCTTATGGCGCGACTGCCTCGGCCCGCGGCTGAGCACAGCACACAACGCCATCGGCAGCAGAAGGGACCGCCTCTACTTCGTGAGCTACATGTGGTTTGACGTGTGGCCCACATTCTGGAATGCCAAACACATTCCCGAGTGGCGCGACGCGATGTGGCAGGTGTTCTGCGAGATGCTGGAAATGCCTTGGCGCGAGGCGCAGATATCGGCACTGCATGGCATTGGTCATGAGGGAGCGGAGCTGAAGCGATACAAAGAGCTGCAGGCGCATATGGATGCCTTCATCCGCAACGTGAAGAACGACGAAGAACTGAAGAACTACGCCCAGGCCGCAGCACGCGGAATGGTGCAATGAACGACCAAGACGAAAGAACGAGATGAACAACCACTACGAACAATACGAAGTGCCCAACGGCGTGCCCGTAAAGATGTGGACCAACGGCGTGCCCGTAGAAGAAGACGCCAAGAACCAGCTGCGCAACATTGCGCGCCTGCCCATCGTGTTCAAGCACGTGGCGGTGATGCCCGATGTGCACCTGGGAATCGGCGCGACCATCGGCTCGGTGGTGCCCACCCTCAAGGCCATCATCCCCGCTGCGGTGGGGGTGGACCTGGGGTGCGGAATGATGGCGTGCAAGACCACGCTGACTGCGAGCGACCTGCCCGATAACCTGTCTGGCATTCGCGCCGCCATTGAGCGCGCCGTGCCCGTGGGGATGACCCCCAAGCGTTTCGGCCGCGACAAGGGAAGCTGGGATACGCCGCCCGCCGAGACCGACCGCGCCTGGGCCGCGCTCGTGGATGAGTTCGACGAGATTTGCGAAGCGCACCCGCGCATCAAGAACACGAACAACTACAAGCACCTTGGGACGCTCGGAACGGGTAACCACTTCATCGAGATCTGCCTGGACGAACACCAGTCCGTGTGGGTGATGCTGCACTCGGGCTCGCGCGGTGTGGGGAACGCCATCGGCACCCACTTCATCGAGCTGGCCAAGAAGGACGCCGAGATGAACCAGCGCAACCTGCCCGACAAGGACCTGGCGTACTTCGAGGAAGGCGCGCAGTACTTCGGCGACTACGTGAAGGCCGTGGGGTGGGCGCAGAAGTTCGCCGCCGCCAACCGCGAGGTGATGATGGGCCGCGTGATCGCCGCGCTGCGAAAAGTCATCACCAAGCCGTTCGAGACGCATGTGGAAGCCGTGAACTGCCACCACAACTACGTGCAGCGCGAAACGCACTTCGGGCAAGACGTGTTCGTCACCCGCAAGGGCGCGGTGAGTGCCGAGCAGGGCAAGCTGGGGATCATCCCGGGAAGCATGGGGGCCAAGAGCTTCATCGTGCGCGGAAAAGGCAACCCCGAGAGCTTCAACAGCTGCAGCCACGGCGCAGGGCGAACCATGAGCCGCACCAAGGCCAAGAAGCTGTTCACCGTGGAAGACCAGATCAAGGCGACCGAAGGCGTGGAATGCCGAAAGGACGCGGACGTGATCGACGAGATTCCGATGGCGTACAAGAACATCGACGCGGTGATGGCGGCGCAGGAGGACCTGGTGGAGGTGGTTTACACGCTCAAGCAGGTCGTCTGCGTGAAGGGGTGACGCCCTTTTAACTATTGATTTGATAGCTGCTTGCGCTTGTCCATTGGGCGCAATGGCCGATTTTTATGTACAAGAACAATCTGGAGAAAATCACCTCTGCCCGCCTCGTTCTCGACGGCTCCACCGGCGAAGGTGGCGGGCTAATCCTGCGCACTGGCCTGGCCCTGTCCATGGTCACCGGCCGCCCACTGCACATCACGCGTATCCGCGCCAGGCGACCCAAGCCGGGCCTCATGCGCCAGCACCTGGCCTGCGTGCAGGCGGCGGTGGCCGTGTGCGGCGGGCAGGCCGAGGGCGCAGAGCTGAATTCGCAAACGCTGGTGTTCACACCCGGCAACGTGCGTGCAGGTGACTACCGTTTTCAGATCGCCACCGCAGGCAGCTGCCTGCTGGTGCTGCAGACAGTGCTGCCCGCGCTGATGCTGGCCGATGGCCCGAGCAAGGTCGAACTGGCGGGCGGCACGCACAACCCGATGGCGCCGCCGTTTGATTTTCTGGAACGCGCCTTTGCACCGCTCGTACGGCGGCTGGGGGTGGGGCTGGAGCTGCAACTGCAGCGGCGGGGCTTTTACCCCGCCGGGGGCGGCGAGCTGGTGGCGCACATCACGCCCGCCCCATCCACCCGACCTCTGGCGCCGGTGGATGTGCTGGAGCGCGGCCCGTTGCACAACGGCTGGGGCGAGGCACTGGCACCCGGCCTGGCGCGCCACATTGCCACGCGAGAGCTGGAGGCGCTGGGCCAGCGCATGTGCTGGACGTTTGAGGCTGGCCAGCTGCGCCAGCCGCCCACACGCCAGAACGAAGGGCCGGGCAATGCGCTGATCGCCACGCTGGAGTACGCGCAGGTGACCGAGGTGTTTTGCCAGTTGGGCGAACGCAGCCTGTCGGCCGAGCAGGTGGCCAAGCGGCTGGTGGACGAAGTGCGTGCCTACCAGCGCAGCACCGGCGCGCTGGGCCCGCACCTGGCGGACCAGTGGATGCTGCCGCTGGCCCTGGCGGTGTGGCGCAGCGGGCAGGCTGCCAGCTACACCTGCAGCGAGGTGACGCAGCACACGGACACCAACGCGCAGACCATTGCGATGGGCCTGCCGGTCCGGGTGCAGATCACGCCCGCAGCGGGCGCCATGCGCGTGGAGGTATCACCCCTGCCGTGACAGGCGCTGCAGCGGCCGCCCCATACCCTGGCTATATCCATATGGCCAGAGCCGTAGAACAAGTGGTTCAGAATGCGCGTCACAGACCTTCCACTTTGTGTCCAACCCAACGCTTCACAGGAGACGCCATGAAAGTTGACAACATTCTGCAAACCATCGGCAAAACGCCCCACGTGCGCATCAACCGCCTGTTTGGCCCTGGCGCCAACGTGTGGGTGAAGTCGGAGCGCAGCAACCCCGGCGGCTCCATCAAGGACCGCATTGCGCTGGCGATGGTGGAAGACGCGGAAAAGTCTGGTGCGCTGAAGCCTGGCGGCACCATCATCGAGCCCACCAGCGGTAACACCGGTATCGGCCTGGCGCTGGTGGCGGCCGTCAAGGGCTACAAGCTGATTCTGGTGATGCCCGACAGCATGAGCATCGAGCGCCGCCGCCTGATGCTGGCCTATGGCGCGCAGTTTGACCTGACCCCGCGCGAGAAGGGCATGAAGGGCGCGATTGCCCGTGCCCAAGAGCTGCAGGCGCAGACGCCCGGCGCGTGGATTCCGCAGCAGTTCGAGAACCCGGCCAACATCGACATCCATGTGCGCACCACGGCGCAAGAAATCCTGGCCGACTTCCCCGACGGGCTGGACGCCATCATCACCGGCGTGGGCACCGGCGGCCACCTGACAGGCACGGCCCGCGTGCTCAAGGCGAAATTTCCGCAGCTCAAGGTGTTTGCGGTGGAGCCCACGGCCTCGCCGGTGATCTCGGGCGGCGCGCCCTCGCCCCACCCCATCCAGGGCATTGGCGCGGGCTTCATCCCCAAGAACCTGGACACCAGTGTGCTCGACGGCGTGATCCAGGTCGATGCCGAGCCCGCCCGCGAATACGCCCGCCGCTCTGCGCGCGAAGAGGGCCTGCTGGTCGGCATCTCGTCCGGCGCCACCTTGGCCGCCATCGCCCAGAAGCTGCCCGAGCTGCCCGCAGGCGCCAAGGTGCTGGGCTTCAACTACGACACGGGCGAGCGCTACCTGTCGGTGGAAGGCTTCCTGCCGGCCTGATGGCCGCCCACGCGCAGCGCGCTGTCACCAGGGCCCTTCGGGGCCCTTTTTTTTGGGCTGCGCAGCACAAGGCTACGGCCAGCCGTCCTACAGCGGTTACGCGCTCGGGCCAGAACAATCAAGCTTCGCACCGGCCCACCTTTGCGGTGGCTTCGCCGGAGCCCCTTCCAACGATTGCAACTGCCCATGGCCCCGAACTCCGCGACAGACTCTCAGCCTATTGCGTTCAAGGTGCTCACCGTGAACGTGCACAAGGGCTTCACCACCTTCAACCGGCGCTTCATGCTGCATGAACTGCGCGAGGCCGTGCGCGACGTGGCGGCGGACCTGGTGTTCTTGCAAGAAGTGCTGGGCACGCACCACCGGCATGCCAGCCGGTTCGCCAACTTTCCGCAGGTGCCGCACTACGAGTTTCTGGCCGACTCCCTCTGGTCGCAGTACGCCTACGGGCGCAATGCGGTTTACGACAACGGCCACCATGGCAATGCGCTGTTGTCCAAGTTTCCGATCACGCACTACGAGAACCACGACATCTCGGTGAGCGGGCCCGAGCGGCGCGGGATGCTGCACTGCGTGCTGCAGCCCCCGGGGCACCATCTGCCCGTGCACGCAGTCTGTGTGCACCTGGGCCTGCAAGAGGCGCACCGGCAGCACCAGCTGCGCCGCGTATGCGATCTGGTCAACAGCTTTCCCGCCAATGAGGCTGTGGTGCTGGCTGGGGATTTCAATGACTGGCGCCACCGCGCACACGACATCCTGCACCGCGAAGCGGGCTTGCAGGAGGTGTTTGTGCAGGCCTTTGGCCGGGCGGTGCGCACGTTTCCCGCGGCGATGCCGCTGCTGGCGCTTGACCGCATTTATGTGCGCAACGCCACCGTGCACTCGCCGCTGACGCTGCCCAAGAAGCCGTGGGACAAGCTCTCGGACCATGCGCCCCTGGCTGCGGAGATCCTGCTATGAAACGCCCTGCCTTCAGCACGCCCCGCGCCCTGCGCGCACCCCGGTCCTCGCGCTGGGTGCCCGGCAACCATTTTGAGTTGCTAGAAAACGGCGAGGAGTTCTTTCCCCGCGTGTTCCAGGCCATTGCCGACGCCCGGCGCGAGGTGATGCTGGAGACCTTCATCCTGTTCGAGGACAAGATCGGCCAGCAGCTGCACGCGGCGCTGCTGGCGGCCGCCCAGCGGGGTGTGGAGGTACACGTGCTGGTGGACGGCTTTGGCTCACCCGACCTGTCAGACCGGTTTGTCGGCAGCTTGGTGGAGGCGGGCGTGCACTTTCGCATCTTTGACCCGGGCCGCCGCTTCCTGGGCCAGCGGCTGAATATGTTGCGCCGCATGCACCGCAAGATCGTGGTGGTGGACGGGCACCTGGGGTTCATCGGCGGCATCAACTACTCGGCCGACCATGTGGCCGACTTTGGCCCCGAGGCGAAGCAGGACTACGCCGTGCAGGTGCGCGGACCCATCGTGGCGCAGATGCACCACTTCACCCGCGACGCGGTGCTCAGACGCCAGGACCGCAAGCGCCACCAGGCCGCCGGCATCACCGGGCGCCCGCACGCGGGTACAGCTCACGCCATGTTCGTGACACGCGACAACCAGCAGCACACCAACGACATCGAGCGCCACTACCGCGTGGCCCTGCGCGCAGCGCGCAGCCGGGTGGTGATTGCGAATGCCTACTTCTTCCCCGGCTACCGCTTCATCCGAGAGATGCGGCGCGCCGCAAAACGGGGGGTGGATGTGCGCATCATCCTGCAAGGCCAGCCCGACATGCCCATCGTCAAGACGGCAGCCAGCCTGCTGTATGACCACCTGCAGCGCGCAGGGGTGCGGGTGTACGAATACTGCGACCGCCCTTTGCACGGCAAGGTGGCGCTGGTGGACGAGGACTGGTCCACCGTGGGCTCCAGCAACCTCGACCCGCTGAGCCTGTCGCTGAACCTGGAGGCCAATGTGATCATCCAGGACCGCGCCTTCAACGCCCACCTGCACCGGCGCCTGTCGCACCTGATGGAGCACAGCTGCAAGCAGGTCGAAGCCACAGCGCCGAGCCGCTGGAACGGCCTGCGCCTGCTGCGCAGCTATGCGGTGTTCCACCTGCTGCGCTGGTTCCCCGCCTGGGCGGGCTGGCTGCCCCGGCACGAGCCCAACATCACGCTCGCCAACCCGGGTGCCCCTGAGCCCGCAGGCAGCCCCGCCACCTGAGCGGGCAGGCGTACCCCATGGCCACCCCGACGCTGCACGCAGACACCCAGGTGGGCAGCAACCGGCACGCCACCAGCGGCTGGCGCCACTGGCCGCAGCAGGCATGGTGGCCCTGGCTCACCCGGGGGGTTGCCATCGCCTTCTTTGCGGTGGTGGCCGCGCTGATCTTTCGGCAGGCGCGCACGGTGGACTGGCCCGCCGTGCTGCAGGCGCTGCGCGATCTGCCCACCGCCGCACTGGCGCTGGGCGGCGCACTGGCTCTGCTGAGCCACTTCACCTACGGCAGCTTTGACTGGGTGGGCCGCCATTGCAGCGGCCATCGCCTGCCGCGTAGTACCACCCTGGCCATCGCCATGACGAGCTATCCGTTCACGCTCAACCTGGGCTCGCTGATCGGCGGCGTGGGCGTGCGCTACCGGCTGTACGACCGGCGCGGCGTGGACCCCGGCACCATCGGCCAGGTGGTGGGCACCAGCATCGTGACCAACTGGGTGGGCTACCTGCTACTGGCCGGGGTGCTGGCGTGGATTTGGCAGCCGCCAGCGGTGGCCGGGTGGGCAGTAACGCCTTGGCAGTGGCGCCTGGGCGGCACGGTGCTGGGCTGCTTGCCGCTGGTTTACCTGGCACTGTGCGCGGTGCGCAGAGGCCGTGCAATCACGCTGCGGGGCCACGCTTTTCCACTGCCGCGCTGGCCCGTGGCGCTGTGGCAAATCGCGGCATCGGCCACCAACTGGATGCTGATGGGCGCGGCACTGTGGACGGTGCTGCAACACCAGGTGCCCTACCCCGCCGCACTGGCCACGGTGCTGCTGGGGGCCGTGGCCGGGCTGGTGCTGCGCGTGCCTGCAGGCCTGGGCGTGCTGGAGGCCGTGGGCGTGGCGCTGCTGGCCAACGATACATTGGGACAGGAACAGGTGCTGGCGGCACTGCTGGCCTACCGGGCGCTGTACTACTTTGGGCCGCTGCTGCTGGCGGCCGTGGCACTGGGTGTGGCCGAGGTGCGCTGGCGCCAGCGGCCTGCCCAGGACGCCTAAACACGTCCTGACAACAAAAATTCAGCCAAAACCGCCGGATGCGCTAGTGCATCATGCCTTGATTGCTATCATTTTTATATAGCCAGCGCCTACCACACCCCGGTTGCACAGGCCGACGGGGTTCCGCCCGCTGCGCAGACCCCGTATCATCCCTGCCCCACGCCATTGCTTTTCGCCCGATCGACACGGGCCCGCAAGACCATGATCCGACTCTCCGAAATCCGGCTGCCGTTCACCGCTGCCGAAGCCCCCGAGGCGCCCCTGCGCGCCGCTGTCACCCACATCCTGGGCATCTCCGACGCCGACATCGCCCACCTGCACGTCTTCAAGCGCAGCTTTGACGCGCGCAAGGCCGACCTGCTGGCGGTCTACATCGTGGACATCACGCTGGCCCAGCCTGAACGCGAAGCCGCGCTACTCGCAAAGTTTGCTGGCAACCCACACATCCAGCCCACGCCCGACATGGCCTGGCACCCCGTGGGCCAGGCGCCTGCCGACCTGCCCCTGCGCCCCGTGGTGGTGGGCTTTGGGCCCTGCGGCATTTTTGCGGCGCTGGTGCTGGCGCAAATGGGCTTCAAGCCCATTGTGCTGGAGCGCGGCAAGACCGTGCGCGAACGCACCAAGGACACCTGGGGCCTGTGGCGCAAGCGTGAGCTGCATGCCGAAAGCAACGTGCAGTTTGGCGAAGGCGGCGCCGGCACGTTCAGCGACGGCAAGCTCTACAGCCAGATCAAGGACCCGCGCCACCTGGGCCGCAAGGTGATGAACGAGTTCGTCAAAGCCGGTGCGCCCGAAGAAATCCTGTATGTCGCCCACCCGCACATCGGTACCTTTAAGCTGGTGAAGGTGGTGGAAAACCTGCGCGAACAGATCATTGCGCTGGGCGGCGAGATCCGCTTTGAGCAACGCGTGACGGATGTGGTCATCGAAGGCACAGGCGGTGCGCGCCACCTGCGCGGCCTGAAGGTGCTCAACCAGGCCACGGGCGAGACCACCGAGCTGCGCGCCGACCATGTGGTGATGGCGCTGGGCCACAGCTCGCGCGACACCTTTGCCATGCTGTACCAGCGTGGCGTGGCCATGGAGGCCAAGCCGTTTTCCATCGGTTTCCGCATCGAGCACCCGCAGGGCGTGATCGACCGCGCCCGCTGGGGCCGCCACGCAGGCCACCCGCTGCTGGGCGCAGCCGACTACAAGCTGGTGCACCACGCCGCCAATGGCCGCGCGGTGTACAGCTTCTGCATGTGCCCCGGCGGCACGGTGGTGGCCGCTACCAGCGAGCCCCACCGCGTGGTGACCAACGGCATGAGCCAGTATTCGCGCAACGAGCGCAATGCCAATGCGGGCATGGTGGTGGGCATCGACCCCCGCGATTACCCGCAGGACGCGCAGGCGTTTGAAACCCACCTGGGCCAGACCTATGGCGTGGAGGCCCTGCCCGCCGGGCAGTTCCACCCCCTGTCGGGCAGCGTGCTGCAGCGCCAGCTGGAATCGAATGCCTTTGTGCTGGGCGGGCGCGACTACAGCGCACCGGGCCAACTGGTGGGCGAGTTCATTGCGGGCAAGCCTTCGACCCAGCTGGGCAGCGTGGAGCCCTCGTACAAGCCCGGCGTGGCCCTGGGCGACCTGCACGCCGCCCTGCCCGGCTATGCCATCGAGGCCCTGCGCGAGGCGCTACCCGTGTTCGGCCGCAAGATCAAGGGCTTTGACATGCACGACGCGGTGCTGACGGGCGTGGAGACACGCACCTCGTCGCCGCTCAAGATCGGGCGCGGCGAGAACCTGCAAAGCCTGAACACACCGGGGCTGTACCCGGCGGGCGAAGGCGCCAGCTACGCGGGCGGCATTCTGTCGGCGGGCGTGGATGGCATCAAGGTCGGTGAAGCCGTGGCGCGCAGCCTGCTCGGCGCGGCCGCATGATGCGGTCGCCCAGCCTGCCGCAGTTTGCAGCAGCGGCCCTGGCCATGGCCGCCGTGGTGCTGGCGTCCAACATCCTCGTCCAGTTCCCGCTCAATGACTGGCTCACCTGGGGTGCCATCACTTACCCGGTGGCCTTTCTGGTCAGCGAGCTGGTGAACCGCGCCCATGGCCCGCAGCAGGCGCGACGGGTGGCGTGGGTGGGGTTTGCGGTGGCCGTGGCGGCCTCGCTGGTGCTGGCGCCGGTGCGCATTGCCATCGCGTCGGGCACGGCGTTTTTGCTCTCGCAGTGGCTGGACATCAGCGTGTTTGACCGTCTGCGCCACGGCACCTGGTGGCGCGCGCCGCTGGTAGCCACACTGCTCGCGGCGGTGCTGGACACCGCCGTGTTCTGGAGCATTGCGTTTGCAGGCACCAGCGACCCGTGGATCACCTGGGCGCTGGGGGACCTGGGCGTGAAGCTGGGGCTGGGGGTGGCGCTGCTGCTGCCGTTTCGCCTGCTCATCGGGCGCCGGCTGGCCCGACCCCACCGCGCGGCCTGAGCCGCACGGCGCCCGTCTTCTTTTCGCTGCTTACTACTTACGCTGCAGGAAGTCCACCGCCAGCGCGGCCAGGCTACGTGCGCCGGTGGGCAGCTGCTCTTCGTCGATGTCGAACAGTGCAGAGTGGTTGGGCGGGGCCTTGGCAAACTCCTTGCCCTTGGGCGGCGCGCCCAGGAAGTAGAAGAAGCCCGGCACAACCTTCTGGAACTCCGAGAAGTCCTCTGACCCAGCGACCTTCGGAATCACCATGGTCTTGCCGCCCATCGCCAGGTTCAGCGCGGGCAGCGAAGCCTGCGTGACCTGCGCGGGGTTGGTAGTCACGGGGTAGGCCACGGGGCCAAAACGCACGCTGGCCTTGGCGCCGCTGGCAGCAGCGATCGACTCGGCCGTGGTGGTGATGCGCTTGAGCGCTTCCTGGCGCATGTCTTCGTCAAACGTGCGCAGCGTGCCCAGCATCTCGACCTTGTCGGGGATGATGTTGTAGCGCGTGCCGCCCTGGATCTGGCCGATGGTGACCACGGCCGGTTCCTGGCTGATGTTGAGTTGGCGGCTCACCACGGTCTGCAGGCCCATCACCACCTGGCTGGCGGCGACGATGGGGTCGATGGTGGCCCAGGGCGACGAGCCATGGCCGCCGCGCCCTTCCACATGGATGGTGATGTTGTCCGACCCGGCCATCAGCGGGCCGCTGCGGTAGCCCACCACGCCGCCGGGCAGGTTGGAGGTGATGTGCAGGCCGTAGATGGCCTGCACGTCCTTGAGCGCACCGGCTTCGATCATGGCCTTGGCGCCAAAGCTGGGCACCTTACCGCTGGCGTCGGGCTCCACCGGCGCACCCTCTTCGGCGGGCTGGAAGATGAACTTCACCGTGCCGGGCAGCTGGGCCTTCATGCCCGCCAGCACCTCGGCTGCGCCCATCAGCATGGCGGTGTGGGCGTCGTGGCCGCAGGCGTGCATCACGGGCACTTCCTTGCCCAGGTAGTTGGCCTTGGCCTTGCTGGCAAAAGGCAGCCCCGTGTTCTCCAGCACGGGCAGTGCGTCCATGTCGGCGCGCAGGGCCACCACCTTGCCGGGCAAGCCACCCTTGAGCGTGCCCACCACGCCGGTGCCGCCCACGCCGGTCTGCACCTCCATGCCCAACTTCTTCAGGTGCTCGGCCACCAGCTTGGCGGTGCGCACTTCCTGGCCCGAGAGTTCGGGGTGGGCATGGATGTCGCGGCGCCAGTTGACCATCTTGGGCGCCACGGCCGTCACGGCGGCGTCGATGGCCTGCAGGCCGGCGGCATCCAGGGCCTGGGCCTGGGCGGACGATGCGAACGTGAGCCCGCTAAGAAGCAGGCCGGTGGCCAGCGAGATGGCAGAGAGGGGTTTGTGCATGAGGCAGATCCGTGCAGGAAGTGAAAACAAAAGGGAACGCAGCAAAAAAAAGCACGTTCATGCTAAGAGTCCACCCCACGCTGCAGTCAAGCGAAAATGGCCATCCACAGAGCCAATATCGCCATGCCCCGTTCTTCTGTCCTGTCTGCGACGGCACCGGTTTTTCGCATCGACATCCCGCTGCTGCCCGAATCAGCGGTGGGCAACGCACTGCAGTTCATCGACCTCTTGCGCGGCGCCAACCTGCTGGCCGGCCTGCGAGGTGGTGCAGGCTCGCCCCGCCTGGCCTGGCGGCTGCTGGATGCCCAGGGCCAGCCCCTGCCGCACCAGCCGGGCCCGCTGGCGGCCTACACGCAGCCCACGGCGGCGCCGGCCGACGGCCCCGCACAGGCCTGGCTCATCCCCTCGTTCCACGCGGCCGACATCCCGGCCATCCGCGATGTGGCGGCGCGCCATCGAGCCCTCTCGCGCCAGATCGGCATTGCGCTGGACGCCGGGCACAAGGTGCTTACCGTGGGCAATGGTGCCTGGCTAGCGGCGCAGAGCGGGCGCCTGCAGGGCCGCCGCGGCTGCCTGCCGTGGTTCTACCTGGCCGGGTTTGAGCGAGACTTTCCCGAGGTGGTGCTGGACGCTGGCCACGACCTGAGCGATGACGGCCTCTGGCTCAGCTGCGCGCTGCCCCACAGCCTGGGTGAGATGGCGATTGCCCTGGTGCGCCATGCGCTGGGCGATGCGCTGGCCCAGACCTGCGCCAGCGTGCTGCGGCCCGACCACGACCGCGGCCGCGCCGCGCTGCAGGCCAACGCGCAGCAACACATCCCCGCCACGCGCGACAGCACCCTGGCCCGTGCCATGGCCTGGATGGAGAACCATCTGGACGAGCCGTACTCGCTAGCCCGGCTGGCGGAGGCAGCGGCGGTGAGCCCGCGCACCTTGCTGCGGCACTTTCAGCAGGAGCTGTCGCAGTCGCCGCTGGACCACCTGCACAGCCTGCGCTGTGCACGCGCCAAAGTGCTGCTGGAGGTGACGCTGGAGAGTGTGCCCAGCATTGCGGTGGCCTGCGGCTACAGCGACCCCGCCGCGTTCCGCCGCATCTTTGTGCGCTACACCGGCATGGCACCGGGGGAGTACCGCAAGCGCCACGCCTTGCGCGCGCCGCGCAGGCGCTGGCGGGTGGATGTGGGGGCATGAGACGCAGCAGCCTCTCCGCCCCGCTGCGAACGCGGCCCCACCACCGTTCCTCCTTGACCTGAATCAACACCCGCAGCGGACAGCGCGCAACACTGGAAGCCCTTGGGCCGGCCATGCATTCGCACGCGCGGCGCAAGGGTTCGCGCCCAGCGCGTCTTCACCGGAGCCACCCCATGTCCACTGCCGCACCGACCACATCCCCGGCCCCTGCCCCTGCATCGGCGAGCCTCGCCAAGCGGCTCGGCCTGCTCGGCGCCCTGGTGGCGCTGCTGGCCGTGCTGGCCTTGCCCACCCCGGCCGGCTTGCCCGTAGCGGGGCAGACCATGCTGGCCATCCTCGCGTTCGCGGTGATCGTCTGGATGACCGAAGCGCTCGAATACTCGGTGAGTGCGGTGGTGATCGCCGCGCTGATGGTGTTCTTGCTGGCCTACGCACCCAGCGTGGCCAAACCCGATGGCGCGGACATGGGCACGGGCGCGGCGCTGAACCTCGCACTCTCGGGCTTTGCCAACAGCGCCGTGGCGCTGGTCGCTGCCGCGTGTTTCATTGCGTCGGCGATGACCGCCACGGGGCTCGACCGGCGCATCGCGCTCACGGTGCTGTCCAAGGTCGGCGCCCAAACCCACCACATCGTGATCGGGGCCATGGTGGTGGGCTTTCTGCTGTCGTTCATCGTGCCCAGCACCACGGCGCGCGTGGCCTGCCTGATGCCGATCATGATGGGCTTTGTGCTGGCCTTCAAGGTAGACCGCAAGAGCCGCTTTGCCGCGCTGCTGGTCATCACCACGGCGCAGACAGCCAGCATCTGGAACGTGGGCGTCAAGACCGCCGCCGCGCAGAACATGGTGGCCATCGGCTTCATCGAAAAGCAGCTCGGTGCGCAGATCACCTGGGGCGAATGGTTTGTGGCAGCCGCCCCGTTTGCAGCCCTGATGACGGTCGCGCTGTTCTTCATCATGACGCGCATGATGAAGCCCGAGATGAAGGAAATTGCGGGCGGGCAGGAGACCATTCGGCAGCAGCTGGCCGAACTGGGCCCGATGACGCTGAACCAGTGGAAGCTGCTGGCCGTGGTGCTGGTGCTGCTGGGGTTCTGGTCGACCGAGAAAGTGCTGCACGACTTTGACACCACCTCCACCACCCTTGCGGCCGTGGCATTGATGCTGTTTCCGCGCATCGGCGTGATGGACTGGAAGCAGTCGCAAAAGGGTTTTCCGTGGGGCACGGTGGTGCTGTTCGCGGTGGGCATCAGCGTGGGCTCTGCGCTGCTGCAGACCAAGGCGGCGGGATGGCTGGCCCAGCTCATCGTGGGCCACCTGGGCCTGCAGATGGCATCGGCCTTTGCCATCCTGATGCTGCTGTCCGCGTTCCTGATCGTCATTCACCTGGGCTTTGCCAGCGCCACGGCGCTGGCGTCCACCATGATTCCCATCGTCATCAGCGTGCTGTCCACCGTGCAGACGCCTGGCATCAACATCGTGGGCATGACGATGATCCTGCAGTTCGTGGTGAGCTTTGGCTTCATCCTGCCGGTGAACGCGCCGCAGAACATGATCGCCTACGGCACCGACACCTTTGACGCGCACGACTTCGTGCGCACCGGCATCGTGATCACGCTGACCGGGGTGATCCTGCTGGTGGTCTTTGCGCTAACCTACTGGCCTTGGCTGAGGCTGATGGTGACACGCACCTGACCGGCAGGCTTACCGCAACGCCTTCTGGCCCCCAGCGGCTGCAGGCAGGCGGAAGGCCTCCACCAGCTCGGCCAGTTGCTGCGCCTGCACGCGCAGGCCTTGAGCAGCGGCGGACGACTCCTCGACCAGCGCGGCGTTCTGCTGGGTCATCTGGTCGAGCTGCGAGACCGCCTCGCCCACCTGGCTCAGGCCTGTGGTCTGCTCGCGGGCGGCGGTGCTGATCTCGCCAATGATGGTGGCCACCTGCTGCACGGACTGCACGATCTCGCCCATGGTGCCGCCAGCGGCGTGGACCAGCTGCGTGCCCTCGTCCACCTGCCGCACGCTGTCGCTGATGAGCCCACCGATCTCCTTGGCTGCCGTGGCAGAGCGCTGGGCCAGGCTGCGCACTTCGCTGGCCACCACCGCAAAGCCCCGACCCTGCTCGCCCGCACGGGCTGCTTCTACGGCCGCGTTCAGTGCCAGGATGTTGGTCTGGAAGGCAATGCCATCGATCACGCTGGTGATGTCGGCAATGCGGCGTGACGACAGGGCAATGCCATCCATGGTGCCCACCACGCGGTCCACCGCCTCGCGCCCGCGCTGGGCCACGCTGCTGGCACCGGCGGCCAGGGTGCTGGCCTGCGCAGCGGCGTCGGCGCTGTGGCGCACGGTGGCCAGCAGTTCTTCCATGCTGGCGGCGATCTCTTCGAGGTTGGAGGCCGTCTGCTCGGTGCGGGCCGACAGGTCGCTGTTGCCCGCCGCGATCTCGCTGCTGGCCCCGGCCACCGACGTGCTGGCCTGGCGCATGCCCACCACCAGCTCGGCCAGCCGCGCCTGCATGCCCCCCAGGCGCGCCAGCAGGGCCTGCAGCTCGTCGCGGTTGCCCGCCTGCGGCGCGGGCACGGGGGAAGTGAGATCGCCTTCGGCAATGCGGTCGGTCACCTCGGACGCATGGGCCAGGGGCTGCAGGATGGAGCGCGACAGCAGCCAGGCACAGGCCAGGCTCAGCAGCAAGCCCACCAACGAGCCCGCCGCCAGCAGCGTGATGCCCTGGCTTTCGCTGCGGGCGGCAGCGGCACGCGCTTCGGCCACACGCTGGCGCTGGTATTCGGCCAGCTTGTCCACGGCAGCGGCGTAGGCGTCTGCCGCAGGACGCAGCTGCTTGGCAATGGCGTCGGGCGGCAAAGCCTCTCCCGCCTTGCGGCGCTTGACGAGGTCGTCCCGCACCGTGCGAAAGCCGTTGCCGGCCTTGTCGATGGCATCGAACAAGGCCTGGGATTCCGGGTCTGCCGCCAGCTCGTCCAGGCGCTTGCGCACTTCGGACGAGCGGGCTGACGTGGTCTTGCGGTCGGCGTCGATGCGCGCCGCGTAGTCGGGGTTGTTGTCGATCTCCAGCAGCGTTTCGGCGCGGGCGGAGCTGAGCACCACGATGGCGTGCAGCTCCCGCGCCAGCAGCGCGCGCTCGGACGACGCACCGCCCAGGTCGTCCGCAATGTCCTGCAGCCCGGCCAGCCGCCAGATGCCCACCGCCGCCGACAGGGACATGACGAGGCAGACCACACCAAAAGCCAGGGCCAGGCGGACGGCAACACGTGCGTGGGAGATGGACATGGGAGGCTCTCGTGAGGGTGAATGGGACAACGCGGGCCTACCGTTCAGGGTGGCAGGCGTTGGGAATGTATCGACAAAAGGTTACAAGTCCTTGAGCCGGCCCACAACAGGCCCCACCCTGCCGGAGCGCCAAAGCAACAGCCGCCCAACAGCCGCCCGCACACCCACAAAAAAAGCCGCCACAGTGCAAGACTGTGGCGGCCCTCGGGTCGGTCAGGCGCAGCGCCTGCAGCGGGTTATTGCTGCTGGGCGTTTTGCAGCGCAGCAATGCGCTCTTCGATGGGCGGGTGGGTGCTGAACAGCTTGCCAATGCCACCGGCAATGCCCATGGCGGCCACGCTCTTGGGCAGCTCGCCGGGGTGCATGCCGCCCAGGCGGGCCAGCGCGTTGATCATGGGCTGGCGGCGGCCCATCAGCTGGGCAGCGCCTGCATCGGCGCGGAACTCGCGCTGGCGGCTGAACCAGGCCACGATCATCGCGGCCACAAAGCCCAGCACGATGTCGAGCACGATGGTGGTCACGTAGTAGCCGATGCCAGGGCCCGAGCTGTTCTCGTCGTTCTTGCGCAGAAAGCTGTCCACCGCGTAGCCAATGACGCGCGACAGGAACACCACAAAGGTGTTCATCACGCCCTGGATCAGCGTCATGGTCACCATGTCGCCATTGGCGATGTGGGCCACCTCATGGCCGATCACGGCCTCGACCTCTTCGCGCGTCATGCCCTGCAGCAGGCCGGTGGACACGGCCACCAGCGCCGAGTTCTTGAACGCGCCCGTGGCAAAGGCATTCGGGTCGCCTTCAAAGATGCCGACTTCGGGCATGCCGATCTGGGCCTGGTCGGCGAACTTGCGCACGGTCTCGACGATCCAGCGCTCGTCGGGCGAGCCGGAGCCGTCGATCACGCGCACGCCCGAGGTCCACTTGGCCATGGGCTTGCTGATGAGCAGCGAGATGATCGCGCCGCCAAAACCCATGACCAGGGCGAAGCCCAGCAGCGCGCCCAGGTTCAGGCCGTTGGCCGTGAGGTAGCGGTTGACGCCCAGCAGGCTGGCCACCACCCCCAGCACGACAACGACGGCCAGGTTGGTCATCACAAACAAAAGGATCCGCTTCATGGAATGGTTTCTCCGTGGGGTAAACAACAACAAGTGTTTGCTGGCTCAGATGGGGGCCGGGGGCCGCGCTTCAAGCGCCGCCACCCTGGGTGACAACGGCACCCGCCCCATGGCCGCGATTGCATCGCGCTATGGTAGGTGCAAACCCCGGCCAAGGCCTTATCACACAAGGCTTGGCGGGAATTACGGCACAGGCGCTGCGCGCAAGGGCCGGAACACCTGCGCATCGTCATAGAAGCCCGGCGCCTCGTTGGCAGGCCACCAGCCGGGCACGCCCAGCACCGGCAGCGGCGTGAAGGGCTTGGTGGACCATGCCGAGGCTTCTACCTGATCGGCCAGCCACCCATCCATATCTGCTATGAAATTAATAGCTACTGGCGCATGAAAAACGTGCGTCACCATGGGTTTTCGCGGAGAAACCAGCTTTTCGAGCAGTGCGTGCCCGAACAGCACCAGCCGGGCCTCGGCCCACAGCGGGCGCAGGTCGATGAACAGACGCTGCCAGTCCCGCGCCCGGAGCGCATCCCACAGGGCATCGGGCGCCTGCAGCAATGCGCCGTTTTCATCGAACACCGTGACGGCATCGCGCAGCGGCCCGCGCACGGCCTGCACGCCATCGGCGGCGATGGCCTGGGCCTGCAGCTGGTTCAGGCGCCGCTTGGTGCGCGGAAACTGCAGCCAGACCAGGCCGTTGAAGAAGTCGTGCAGGTTGTCGCGCGTGGGCACCCGGCGGGTGTCCCAGATGTACTGCTCGTAGGCGGTGCCTTCGGGCAGGTCGGACTGGGGCACGAAGACCACCGGGGCAGCCTGTGGCGCTGCGGTCTGCAATGTCTGGTGCACCGATGGGTCATCCTGCAGCAGCTGCTGGGCCAGGGGTTGGCCCAGGGCGCGCCACGGCGCCAGCCAGGGAGCGCTCCAGTCGATGGCGTCGAAAGGCTGACTTACACCAGCCGCCACGGCAGGGCTTCACCGGCGCGCAGGGGCTTGAGTTCGGCCTCGCCAAACGCAAAGCTGTCGGGCGGTGTCCACGACTCGCGGCGCAGGGTGATGGTGCCGGTGTTGCGCGGCAGGCTGTAGAAGTCCGGTCCGTGGAAGCTGGCAAAACCTTCGAGCTGGTCGAGCGCACCGGCGTTGTCGAATGCCTCGGCATACATCTCGATGGCGGCGTGGGCGGTGTAGCAGCCCGCGCAGCCGGTGGCGTGCTCCTTGAGGTGCGCGGGGTGCGGTGCGCTGTCGGTGCCCAGAAAGAACTTGCTGCTGCCGCTGGTGGCGGCCTGCACCAGGGCCACGCGGTGCGTTTCGCGTTTGAGCACGGGCAGGCAGTAGTAGTGGGGCCGCACGCCGCCGATGAAGATGGCGTTGCGGTTGTACAGCAGGTGGTGCGCGGTGATGGTGGCGGCCGTGAAGCGGTCGGCCTGCATCACGTAGTCGGCCGCGTCCTTGGTGGTGATGTGCTCGAAGACGATCTTCAGCTCGGGGAAGTCGCGGCGCAGCGGGATGAGCTGCTGCTCGATGAACACGGCCTCGCGGTCGAACAGGTCGATGTCGCTGCTGGTCACCTCGCCATGCACCAGCAGGAGCATGCCGGCCTTCTGCATGGCTTCGAGCGTTTTATAGGTCTTGCGGATGTCGGTCACGCCCGCATCGCTGTTGGTGGTAGCGCCTGCGGGGTAGAGCTTGCAGGCCACCACGCCGGCGGCCTTGGCGCGCACGATTTCTTCGGGCGGCAGGTTGTCGGTGAGGTACAGCGTCATCAGCGGCTCGAAGCTCATGCCTGCGGGCACGGCGGCCAGGATGCGCTGCTTATACGCCAGGGCCTGCTCGGCCGTGGTGACCGGTGGGCGCAGGTTGGGCATGATGATCGCGCGGCCGAACTGGGCGGCGGTGTGCGGCACGACGGTGTGCAGAGGCTCGCCGTCGCGCACATGCAGGTGCCAGTCGTCGGGGCGGGTGATGGTGAGGGTTTGGGGGGCTGCGGTCATGGGCGTGATTGTCCCATTGTGAGCAAGAGGCTCCCAAACGCTCTCATTTTCATAGCTATCGAGACATATGAGCGTGGCGCTACCGAGCAAAATCGTTCAAAACCGGCGCGCTACGGGCAGGTGGACCGGTTTATTCGGCTGTGATGCCCGCGCGTTTGACGACTGCGCCGAACTTCACCATGCGGTCGGCCATCATCTTTTCGAACGCAGCGGGCGGCATCTCTTCCGGCACGATCACGCCACGGTCCTTGAGGTTGGCCACCATGGCGGGCGACGTGGCCACCTGGCGCACGGCCTTGTACAGGGTCTGCACCACAGCCTCGGGCGTGCCGGCCGGGGCGGCCAGACCGGTCCAGGAGGTAAGGTTCAGCTCGGGGTGGCCCACCTCGGCCATGGTGGGCACGTCGGGCAGCTGCGGCAGGCGCTGGTCGGCGGCCACGGCCAGGGCGCGCACCTTGCCCGCCTGGATGTGCGGCAGCATGATGACCAGGTTGTCGAGGATGAACTGCACCTCATTGCCCAGCACGCCCGTGATCAGCGGCGTGCCCCCACGGTAGGGAATGTGCGTGGTGAACACGCCCGTGGAGACCTTGAGCATCTCCACATTGAGCTGGCCCATGCTGCCCACGCCGCCGCTGCCGTAGTTGAGCTTGCCGGGGTTCTTCTTGGCGTAGTCAATGAACTCCTTGAAGGTCTTGAAGGGCAGGCTGCTATGCACCACCAGGGCATTGGGCTGGCGGCCCAGGATGGCGATGTTTTCAAAGTCCTTGATGGGGTCGTAGCCGATCTTGGGCTGGGTGAGCGGGTTGGCCAGGTGGCTGCTTTGCGACGAGACCACCAGGGTGTAGCCGTCGGCCTTGGAGCGCGCCACATACTGCGCGCCCACCGAGCCCCCGGCGCCCGCGCGGTTTTCCACCACGATGGGCACGCCCAGCACGCGCGACAGCGGCTCGGAATACTGGCGCGCCATGATGTCCACCGACCCGCCGGGCGGGAACGGCACCACCAGCGTGATCGGGCGCGAAGGGAATTTGTCCTGCGCCAGGGCGGGCAATGCAGCAAGGCCTGCGAGACCCAGGCCAGTGGTCAGGAGGTGGCGGCGGGAAGGTGTGGTGTGCATGACGATCAAAGAACTAAAAATGGGGCGGGAAGGTACAAAAAATCAGGGGTGTGCCAGTACGGCCAGCGCTACGGCCTGCGCGCGTGGCACAAAGGTGGCCAGCTCGCAGTACTCGCGTTCGGTGTGTGCATGTCCGCCCACCGGGCCCGTGGCGCACAGCGTGGGCACGCCCACCGATGCGGTCAGGCCGCTGTCGGCCGCGCCGCCAGTGAACTCACCCTGCACCTCAAAGCCCAGCGACCGCGCGCCTTGCTGGTACAGCGCCAGCAGATCGTCCGGGGTGGGCTTCATGGGCAGGGTGCGGCGCGTGGTGGTGATGCGGCCCTGGGTGCGGGGCACGCATTCATCTTCGACGATGGCGCGCACGCGCTCCAGCAGGTCGTCGGGGTTGGTGTCGGCCGTGAAGCGCAAGTCCACCTCGGCGCGCGCGTGAGGGGCCACCATGTTGGGCACGATGCCGCCCTGCACCACGCCCACGTTGCAGGTGATGCCCGTGGCAGTGTCGGTCAGCGCGTGCAGCGCCAGGGTCTTGCGCGCCAGGGCGTCAATGGCGCTGGCGCCTGCGGCGTGGTTGATGCCCGCATGTGCGGCCACGCCCTGCACCTCGAATTCCACCACCATCGAGCCCTTGCGGCTGGTGACCACGTTGCCGCTCACGCGGCCGGGCTCGGCATTGAACACCGCACGCGCGCCCCGCACGCGGGCCATGATGAGATCGCGCGTGGCGGGCGATCCGACCTCTTCGTCGCACGAGAAGAACAGGTGCAGCGGGGCCTTCAGCCCACCGCAGCGTGCAAAGGCCTCGGCGACAAACACGTTGAGCACCAGGCCCGACTTCATGTCGGCCACGCCGGGGCCATAGGCGCGCCCCGCTTCTTCGCGGTAGGGGCGCTTGGCCACCGTGCCATCGGGAAACACCGTATCCATGTGCCCCATGAGGATGATGGGTGCGCCATCGGCTGCAGCGCCCTCTGCCGGGTTGACCTGCGCGTGCAGCAGCACGCCATAGCCGGGCACGGGCTCGAACTGCACGGGCACACCGGCCGCCTGCAGGCGCTCGGCCAAAGCATGCGCCACCGCCGTCACGCCCGCTTCATTGCGGCTGCCGCTCTCGATGTTGACCACTTTTTGCAACAGGTCTTGCATGGCCTGCTGCTGCCGGGCCAGCCAGTCCAGCACCTGAGCATGCACCGGCAGTCGGCTTTCGTTCGGGGTATTGAGCATCTTTGTCCTTGGACAATGCCCGGGTGGGGGCAAAATTTGGGTCGCAGTGTTGCATGCGACTCCGGGTTTTGCAACGTATTTTGCACGATTGAGTATTTTATGAAATCATCATTGCAGGAATCCACCGCCTTGCTGACCGAGCGGCTGGCCCGCCAGGACGCCGACCTGACCGCCAGCGAACGTGCGTTGGCCGAGGCGCTGGGGCGTGACTACCCCCATGCCCTGCTGGAGTCCGCCACGGCCCTCGCGGCCCGCACAGGCACCAGTGCGTCGACCGTGGTGCGGCTGTTTGCCAAGCTGGGCTACGGCAGCTATGCCGAGGCGCAGCGCGAGGCGCGGGCCGAGGTCACCGCCCTGCTGCAAACGGCCGGGCAGCGTGCCCCCGTCACCATCGGCACCCGGCGCAGCCTGCAGCAGTGCGTGGACGATGCGCTGCTGCACGACCAGCACAACCTCACCACCACACGCGATGGGCTGGACATGGCGGCCTTCGAGGCCATGGTGGCGCGCATCGCGCAGGGCAAGGGCCGCATTTTTGTGCTGGCGCAGATCAACAGCGCCCCGGTGGCCGCCTGGCTGGCGCTGCACCTGAACATGTGCCGCCCCGGCGTGCACGAGCTGGGGGCTGGCGCGGTGGACGCCACCGACCAGCTGCTGTGGATTCAGCCTGAGGACGCCCTGCTGGTCTTCAGCATTCGCCGCTACGCGAGCGGGCCGGTGAAAGTGGCGCAGCGCTTTCGCGACGCGGGCGCCCAGGTGCTGGCCATCACCGACAGCGCCGCTGCGCCCTTGGCCGCGCTGTCCCACCACCGGCTGCAGGTGCGCACGTCCAACGCGTCGCCGTTTGACTCGTACACCGCCGCGTTCTTCCTGTGCAATGCGTTGGTGTCGGCCGTGGCGCAGCTGCGGCACAAGGCGGTGTCCGAAGCGCTGAAACGGCGCGACGACCTGTGGACGGATTTTGAGTCCCAGCTCATCGTGGAAGGCCCTTCGCCCGCCGGTCGAAGGGGCAAGCGCTAGCCCACGCAGCACGTGTCTCCAGCAACCGGGGGGTCATAAATAAAAAGCGCTCCGAGGAGCGCTCTTTATTGGCACCGCGCCGTACGACGCGGAGTGCAAGGCAGCGTTCAGTGCTGCAGGATCTTGTTGAGAAAGTCCTTGGTGCGGGGCTGGCGCGCATCGGGGTTGTTGAAGAACTCGTCCTTCGAGCAGTCTTCCAGGATCTTGCCGCCCACGTCCATGAAGATCACGCGGTTGCTCACCTTGCGCGCAAAGCCCATTTCGTGGGTCACGCACATCATGGTCATGCCTTCGTTGGCCAGGCCCACCATCACGTCCAGCACTTCGCCGACCATTTCGGGGTCGAGCGCCGACGTGGGTTCGTCGAACAGCATCACGATGGGGTCCATGGAGAGAGCGCGCGCGATGGCCACTCGCTGCTGCTGGCCGCCCGAGAGCTGGCCGGGGAACTTGTCCTTGTGCGCAATCAGGCCCACACGCTCCAGCATCTTGAGGCCGCGCTTCTTGGCGTCGTCCGCGCTGCGGCCGAGCACCTTGATCTGTGCAATGGTCAGGTTGTCCGTCACCGACAGGTGGGGGAACAGCTCGAAGTGCTGGAACACCATGCCCACGCGGCTGCGCAGCTTGGGCAGGTTGGTGCTGGGGTCGTGCAGCTTCACGCCATCGACCGTGATCTCACCCTTCTGGAAGGGTTCGAGCGCATTGATGGTCTTGATGAGCGTGGACTTGCCAGAGCCCGACGGGCCGCACACCACCACCACTTCACCCTTGTTGATGGTGGCCGAGCACTCGTTGAGCACCTGCACCGGGCCATACCACTTGGATACGTTCTTGAGTTCGATCATTTCTTTTTCCTCAATCCAATCTCTTTTGCACCAGCGTCGATCAGCGGATGATCGCGATCTTCTGGTGCAGGCGCTTGACCATCCAGGACAGCGCGTAGCACATCACAAAGTACAGCACGGCGGCGGCCAGGTAAGCCTCGATGGGGCGGCCAAAGTTCTTGCCTGCCACTTCAAAGCCCTTGAGCATGTCGTAGGCACCAATGGCGTAGACCAGCGACGTGTCCTGGAACAGGATGATGGTCTGCGTGAGCAGCACGGGCAGCATGTTGCGGAACGCCTGGGGCAGCACCACCAGCTTCATGTTCTGGCCGTAGGTCATGCCCAGCGCCTGGCCTGCATACACCTGGCCGCGCGGGATGGACTGGATACCCGCGCGCATGATTTCGCTGAAGTACGCCGCTTCAAAGGCGATGAAGGTGATGACGGCAGACACTTCTGCGCCGATGGGGCGGCCGATGATGGCCGGCACCAGCAGGAAGAACCACAGGATCACCATCACCAGCGGGATGGAGCGCATGCCGTTGACGTAGATGGTGGCAGGCACATCCAGCCACTTCTTGCCCGAAAGGCGCATGAGCGCCAGCACGGTGCCGAACAGCACACCGCCCACGGTCGCCACCAGCGTGAGGATCAGGCTGAAATACAGCCCCTTGAGCACGAAGTTGGAGATCAGGTCCCAGTTGTAGAAGGAGAAATCGAGATTCATATCAATGCCCCCCTCCGGCCGCGCCACTCACGACCATGCCCGGGATGCGCGCACGCTTTTCAATGAAGGCCATGATGCGGTTGATGGCAAACGCCGAGAGGATGTACAGCGTAGTCACCGCCAGGTACACCTCGATGCCGCGCGAGGTTTCTTCCTGCGCCTGCATGGCGAACATGGTGAGTTCGGCCACCGACACGGCAAACGCCACGGACGAGTTCTTGAAGATGTTCATCGTCTCGCTGGTCAGCGGCGGAATGATGATGCGAAACGCCATGGGCAGCAGCACATAGCGGTAAGTCTGGAACGTGGTGAACCCCATGGCCATGCCGGCGTAACGCTGGCCGCGTGGCAGGGCCTGAATGCCCGAGCGCACCTGCTCGGCGATACGCGCCGAGGTAAAGAAACCCAACGCCAACACCACCAGCGCAAAACCGGGCACGCCGCGCAGCACCGGGAACAAGGTGGGCAGCACGTGGTACCAGAGGAAAATCTGCACCAGCAGCGGAATATTGCGAAACAGCTCGACCCAGGCATTACCCAGCCGAACGATCATCGGACGGTCCTGCAACGTGCGCAGCGTACCGATGATGGAACCCAACACAAGTGCCAGCAGCAGCGCCAGCAGCGAAACGGACACGGTCCAGCCCCAGGCCGACAGCATCCAGTCCAGGTACGTGATGTCGCCGCCCTTGCCAAAGCAGCTTTGCACGACTTCCCGGTCCATGGTGTCCTGGCAGAACACCTGCCAATCCCAACTCATAGGAGCACCCCTTCAAATTTTGGTTATGCGTTGGGCGCCACCCTTGGCCCACCCAACAAAAAAGCCCCTTCAAACCGGTTGGCCGAAGGGGCACAAGCGTTGCGAAGATTACTTCTTGGCGTAGTCTTCCATGGGCTTGTCGTTGGGGTTGGCCCAGGCTGCCTTGGTGGCTTCAGACATGGGCAGACCGATCTTGGTGTTGGTCGGTGGCACGGGTTGCATGAACCACTTGTCGTACAGCTTGGCCAGCGAGCCATCAGCGATCTGGCGCTTGATGGAATCGTCCACGGCCTTCTTGAAGGCAGGGTCGTCCTTGCGCAGCATGCAGGCGATGGGTTCCACGCTCAGAACTTCGCCGACGATCTTGTAGTCGGCGGGGTTCTTGGACTTGGAGATGTTGGCAGCCAGGATGGAGCCGTCCATCACGAACGCGTCAGCGCGGCCGGTTTCCAGCATCAGGAAGCTGTCAGCGTGGTCCTTGCCGAACACTTCCTTGAAGTCGATGCCGCCAGCACGTTCGTGCTTGCGCAGCGTCTGCACGGAGGTCGTACCGGTGGTGGTGGCCACGGTCTTGCCGTTCAGGTCCTTGATGGAGTTGATGCCCGAGTTGGCCTTCACCACGGTGCGCACTTCTTCCACGTAGGTGGTCACAGCAAAAGCCACGTCCTTCTGGCGGGCGGCGTTGTTGGTGGTGGAGCCGCACTCCAGGTCCACGGTGCCGTTGGTCACCAGGGGGATGCGGTTCTGCGAGGTCACGGGCTGGTACTTGATGTCCAGCTTGGCCAGGCCCAGCTGCTTCTGGATGTCATGCAGGACGATTTCACCCATTTCGGTGTGGAAACCCACGTACTTGCCGTTGCCCAGCGTGTACGAAAGACCCGAAGACTCGCGCACGCCGAGCGTCACGCTGCCGGAGGCCTTGATCTTGGCCAGAGTGTCATTGGCCTGGGCAAATACGCTGCCAGCAGCCAAGACGGTCACGGCAACCGCGAGCAAATGTTTCTTCATAGGGATCTCCTTGTGTTGAAAACGAAAAAGGGGGGGATTTTAGAGACAGGGGCCTGCCCGGGGTCTCCGGTCAGGACCGCACTCCAAAAAGGGGTAACTCGCAACCAGGGATATTAGTCAGAACGGGACCTGGTCGGTAGGGTATTTCCAGAAGTCGCGCAACAAGTAACTGACCGGCAGGTTCAGCACCGTGTTGTTGGGCGGAATGGGTTTGTTGAACCACTTGTCGTAAATCGGATAAATCTCGCGGCTGGTGATCAGGCGGCGCATTTCCTCGTCCACCAGCTTTTTGAACTCGGGGTCATTCTTGGGCAGCATGATGGCCAGCGGCTCGGTCGTCATGAACCGGCCCACCACCTTGAGCGCCTTGGGGTCGGGCCGCCCTGCAGCCAGGCCGTACAGCAGCACGTCGTCCATCACAAACGCGTCGGCCTCGCCCTTTTCCACCATCTCCACGGCCTTGGCATGGTCGGGCGCCTCCACGATGGTGATGCCCATCAGCCGTTCGCGGTTGGCCTGGTCGGCCGCCTTCAGGGGCGTAGTGCCTTTGGTGGAGACCAGCTTCTTGCCATTGAGGTCCTCCACCTTGTCGATGGGGCTGGCCGCCTTGACCAGGAGACGCGCACCGGTGATGAAATGGGGGATGGTGAAGGCCACCTTCTGGCGCCGCTCGGCGTTGTTGGTGGTGGAGCCACACTCCATGTCGGCCTTGCCCTGCTCGATCATGGCGATGCGGTTGGCCGGGGTGACGGGCACCATCTCGACCTCCATGTCCTTCTTGCCGGTCTTCTTGCGCACCAGCTCGGCCATGCGCAGGCACAGGTCCAGCGCGTAGCCCACCGGCTTGCCCGACTGGCTGTCGACATAAGAGAAAGGCACCGAGGATTCGCGGTAGGCGATGACCAGCTTGCCGCCGCCAGCCACACGCTCCAGCACGCTGGCCTGCGCAGACGCACCGACCGCACAGCACAGTGCTGTGAGGCCCCAGGCCAATCCCCAATGCTGAACTTTCATACGATGCCTCTGTGAAGGAATGAACCGGGTTCGCAATCTTCGTGCCACCGTGGGGCCCTGCCAAGGCACACGCTGCTGTCCACCGATCCGGCGATGGCGCAGACTGTACGTGTCGTTACGGTGAAATTCCAATGCCGTTTGCGCGCACAACTATGCAAACTGTTTATGTCCGTATTTACCCTTAGCATGAGGCCGCTTGGGCCTGCAGGTAGCTCCACAGCGCCTGCGCCGTGCCTTTGGGGGTGTCCTTGCCATTGGGCTTTTCGCGGTAAGCGCGCACATCCATGGTCATTTGCAGGCCTTCAGCGTCCGGGGGGGCGGCACTAACGAGGCGGCGCGAGCGCAGTTCCTTCTTCACGGCGCTGTGCGGCAAGAAGGCCACGCCGTGCCCTTCCAGCGCCATGGCCTTGAGACCCTCGGCCATGTCGGTCTCGTACACGCGCTCCAGGTGGATGGGTGTCTGCGACTGCTTGAGGATGAGTTCGGTCACCCGCCCCAGATAGGCGCCAGGCGCATAGCCCAGGTAGGGCAGCGGCTGCCCCGCGCGGCCCGGCAGGCGGTGCACGGGCTGGCCGTCAGCGTCGGCCTTGCTGTAGGGCGACAGCACCTCCTGCCCCAGGCTGACCATTTCATAACGATCGGCGTCGAGCTGAAAGGGCTGCGAAGGGTGATGGTAGGCAATCAGCAGGTCGCAACCACCCTCCACCAGCCGCATCACGGCGTCGTGCACATTCAGCGCAATCAGGCGGCTTTTGAACGGGCCGAACTTGTCGTGCAGGCTGGACACCCAGGCCGGGAAGAACGTGAACGCCAGCGTGTGGGGTACGGCGAACTCGATCATGTCCTTGCCCGCACTGGTGTGCGCACGCAGCATGGCGCGCGTGTTCTGCAGCGACTGGAGCATCTCCAGGGCCTGGTCGTAGAGGGTTTTGCCGGCCGGGGTCAGCCGGGTGGGGTAGGAGCTGCGGTCCACCAGATCGGTGCCGGCCCAGGCCTCCAGCGCCTGGATCCGCCGCGAGAACGCGGGCTGGGTCACATGCCGCAGCTGCGCTGACCGGCTGAAGCTGCGGGTTTCCGCAAGACTGACGAAATCTTCAAGCCACTTGGTTTCCATCGGCGCATTATCCGCGCGCGGGCTGGAGCCTGCTGGCCGCAGGCATGAGGGTTTACACAGTGCGGACGCGGCGCACCAATGGTGTGCATGCATAGCAACCCATCGCATAATAGAAAGCGGCGCCTACAGCGCTCCGCGTCGAGGCCCCTGGTGCACAACACTGCCGGGCAGGGCGACCCGCCTATCCCGTGTTTGTTCTCCTCCTGCCCCTGCCCCATGTCCTCCTCCTCCCCCCAAGGGCCTGCGACCGACGCACTGCCCGGCGCTGCGAGTCCCGAGGCCGAGCCCCGCTCGCTGCGCCTTGAAGACTGGCTCACCGTCATCGTCATGGCGGCCCTCGCACTCATCACCTTTGCCAACGTGCTGGTGCGTTACTTCACCAACTCCTCGTTTGCCTGGACCGAAGAAATCTCGGTGTTCCTGATGATCGCGCTGGCGCTCATCGCAGGCTCGGCCGCCGTGGCGCGCGACCAGCACATCCGCATTGAGTACTTTGCCGAGGGCGGCTCTGCCCTGCGCAGCAAGCGCCTGTCCATGCTGGGCGCGGCCACCGTGGCCCTGCTGTTTGGCGTCATCGCCGTCCTGAGCGTGCGCGTGGTGTGGGACGACTACAGCTTTGGCGAAACCTCCCCCGGCATCGGCGTGCCGCAGTGGTGGTATTCGATCTGGCTGCCCGTGTTCTCTGCGCTCATCACGGCACGCGCCATCGGGCTGTTCATCCGCCGCAGCCGCGGCACGGTCAGCGATGCCGCCCCAGCGCACAAGGATGCGCAACCATGATCGCCACGCTGCTGTTTGTGGCCTTTCTGGGCCTGATGTTTGTGGGCGTGCCGATTGGCGCCGCGCTGGGCCTGGCCGGTGCCGCCGCCATTGCGCTGGCCAATGCCGACAGCCAGTGGTTCGGCCTGCTGGCAGTGCCGCAGAACTTCTACGCCGGCCTGGGCAAATACCCGCTGCTGGCCATCCCGATGTTCGTGCTGGTGGGCTCCATCTTCGACCGCTCGGGCGTGGCGCTGCGCCTCGTGAACTTCGCCGTGGCCATTGTTGGGCGTGGCCCGGGCATGCTGCCGCTGGTGGCGATTGCCGTGGCCATGTTCCTGGGCGGCATCTCGGGCTCGGGCCCGGCCAATGCCGCTGCTGTGGGCGGGGTGATGATCGCGGCCATGTCGCGCGCGGGCTACCCGCCCTCGTTCTCGGCCAGCGTGGTGGGGGCCGCTGCGGCCACCGACATCCTGATCCCGCCCTCGGTGGCGTTCATCATCTACTCGGTGCTCGTGCCGGGGGCCTCGGTGCCCGCGCTGTTTGCGGCGGGCATGGTTCCCGGCGTGCTGGCTGGTGTGGCGCTGATCGTGCCCGCCGTGTGGATGGCGCGCAAACACAAGATGGGCGCGCTGGAGGCCGAAATGCCCCGCCCCCCATTCTGGAAGAGCCTGCGCGAAGCCACCTGGGGTCTGGCTGCGCCGGTGCTGATTTTGGGCGGCATGCGCGCTGGCTGGTTCACGCCCACCGAGGCCGCCGTGGTGGCCGTGTTCTACGGCCTGTTCGTGGGCATGGTCATCCACCGCACGATCACCGTGCGCGACCTGTTCCCCATCCTGCGCGAATCGGGCGAGCTGTCGGCGGTGATCCTCATCGTGGTGTCGCTCGCGGGCATCTTTGCGTATTCACTCTCCACGTTGGGCGTGATCGACCCGGTGGCCAACGCCATCGTGAATTCGGGTCTGGGCGAGTACGGCGTGCTGGCGCTGCTCATCGTGCTGCTCATCACCGTGGGCATGTTCCTCGACGGCATCTCGATCTTCCTGATCTTCGTGCCGCTTTTGTTGCCCATCATGCAGCACTACCAATGGGACCCCGTATGGTTCGGCGTGATCCTGACCCTCAAGGTGGCGCTGGGCCAGTTCACCCCGCCGCTGGCCGTGAACCTGATGGTGTCGTGCCGCATTGCCGGTGTGCGCATGGAATCCACCGTGCGCTGGGTGGGCTGGATGTTGTTTGCCATGTTCCTCGTGATGGTGGCCGTGATCGCCTTCCCGCAACTGGCCCTGTGGCTGCCCGCCAAGCTGGGCTACTGACCTCTTTTGATGAATTTCTAACCAGGAGACTGAAACAATGAAACTGCGCACCTTCCTCACTTCGGCCGTGGCCGCTGCCGCTGCCCTCGCCTTCACTGCACCGGCCGCCATCGCGCAAACCGCGTACAAGAGCGAATACCGCATGTCGCTGGTGCTGGGCACGGCCTTCCCCTGGGGTAAGGGCGGTGAGCTGTGGGCCAACAAGGTGCGCGAGCGCACCAATGGCCGCATCAATATCAAGCTGTACCCCGGCGTGTCGCTGATCCAGGGCGACCAGACGCGCGAATTCAGCGCGCTGCGCCAGGGCGTGATCGACATGGCCGTGGGCTCCACCATCAACTGGTCGCCCCAGGTCAAGCAGCTCAACCTGTTCTCCCTGCCCTTCCTGTTCCCTGACTACGCCGCTGTGGACGCGGTGACGCAGGGTGATGTGGGCAAGCAGATCTTCACCACGCTGGAGAAGGCAGGCGTCGTGCCCCTCGCCTGGGGTGAAAACGGCTACCGCGAAATCTCCAACTCCAAGCTGGCCATCAAGAGCCCTGCCGATCTCAAGGGCCTGAAGATCCGCGTGGTGGGCTCGCCCCTGTTCCTGGACACATTCACCGCGCTGGGCGCCAACCCCACGCAGATGAGCTGGGCCGACGCACAGCCCGCGTTTGCCAGCGGCGCTGTGGACGGCCAGGAGAACCCCATCGCCGTGTACCAGGCCGCCAAGCTGCACACCGTGGCCCAGAAGCACATCACCATGTGGGGCTACGTGAACGACCCGCTGGTGTTCGTGGTGAACAAGGACATCTGGGCGTCGTGGACCCCTGCGGACCGCGAGATTGTGAAGCAGGCCGCCATCGACGCCGGCAAGGAAGAAATCGCCATCGCACGCAAAGGCATGGTCGAGGCCGACAAGCCCCTGCTCAAGGAAATCGCGGCCAACGGCGTGACCGTCACGCAGCTGTCCGCCGCCGAGCGCGACGCGTTCGTGAAGGCCACGCGCCCCGTGTACGAAAAGTGGAAGGGCCAGATCGGCGCCGACCTGGTGGGCTCTGCAGAGAAGGCGATTGCCGCCCGCAAGAAATAATCCTTCAGTGGACCCGACACCGGTGCACGACAGTCGCCCGGTGTCTGCCCAAGCCCCGCCATGGCGGGGCTTTTTGCTGGGCGGGCACAAAGGCAACTGCGGGTGACGTGCCTGCAATGTCGCTATCTATTTAATAGCATTCAAGGCATATTGCACTAGCGCTACCCACCACTTTCACTTCAAATCATCGGGGACCGGGTGTTTGACCGCGTTTTTGCGCAGCTTGTGCTCCACCGCCTCGGCCAGGTCCACGCCCGCGTGGTCCGCCAGCTGCAGCAGGTACAGCAGCACGTCGGCCACCTCATCGGCAATGGGCTCTTTCAGCGCCGGGTCCTCACGCACCGCGAGCGACTGCTCCGGCGTCATCCACTGAAAGATCTCCGCCAGCTCGGCCGCCTCGACCATCAGCGCCATCGCCAGGTTCTTGGGCGAATGGAACGGCTGCCACTGCCGCTGTGCCGCAAACACGCGCAACCGGGCCTGCAGCTCCGTCAGATCGACAGACATTCCATTGCTCCTGATTCAATAGCTGCCGGCGCATATTCCGCCTGCGCTAGTGGCCTGAAAGATCTGAAACCCATCACACCGGCGTGACCGGTGCCTCGCCCGCCAGGTGGCGCCGGGCGTTCTCCATGAAGCGGTCCACCGAGGCCTGCACGGCCTCGGGCGACCAGCCCGCCACATGGGGCGTGAGCACCACGTTGTCCAGGTCCAGCAGCTCGGTCGGGGGTAAGGGCTCGCTCTCGTACACGTCCAGGCCCGCTGCGGCGATGCGGCCTTCGCGCAGAGCGGCGGCCAGGGCGGCGGTGTCGATCACGCTGCCACGGGCGATGTTGACCACTACGCCACGCGGGCCCAGCGCCTTCAGCACCGCTGCGTTGACCAGATGTTTGGTGCCCGCGCCGCCAGGCGTGGCGATGACAAGAAAGTCTGCCCACGCGGCCAGCGCTGCCACATCGGCAAAGTAGCGGTAAGGCACATCGGTGCGCGCACTGCGGTTGTGGTAGCCCACCTCGATCTCGAAGCCCAGCGCGCGCTGCGCAATCTTCTTGCCGATGGTGCCCAGGCCGATGATGCCCAGGCGTTTGTGCGACACGTTGGGTGGCAGCGGCAAAGCGGTGCGCCAGACGCCTGCGCGGGTGGCCTTGTCCAGCGGCAGGATGCGGCGCTGCGCCGCAATCAGCAGGCCCCAGGTGTGGTCGGCCACACAGTCGTCGTTGGTGCCCGCACCCGTAGCCACCACGATGCCCCGGGCCTTGGCGTAGTCCACCGCCACGTTCTCGTAACCGGCGCCCAGCGCGCAAATGAGGGTGAGCGCGGGCAGCGCATCGATCTGCGCCAGGCCCAGGCCCACCGAGCCGATGGTGAGGGCCACCCGCACACGGCTGCCATGCTGCGCGATGGCGGCTGCGGCCTGCGGCGCGTCGGGCGCGTAGATCACTTCAAAGGTCTGGGCCATCTGGGCGATGTGCTCTTCAGACAAAAACATGAGGGCGAGAAGGACGGGCTTCATGGATGACAAATCGCGAAACAAATGAAAGAGAGAAAGACGCTGCTCAAGCGGCGGCATCGCTTTGCTGGAGGGACCACATGCTCGCGTAGCGGCCCCCCAAGGCCAGCAGCTGCGCGTGCGTGCCGCGTTCGATGATGCGGCCCGCGTCCATGACCAGGATCTCGTGCGCGTCCACCACTGTTGACAGGCGGTGGGCAATCACCAGCGTGGTCTTGTTCTGCGCCACGCCCTGCAGCTCGGCCTGGATGGCGCGCTCGTTGGCGGAGTCCAGCGCGCTGGTGGCTTCGTCAAAGATCAGGATGGGCGGGTTCTTGAGCAGGGTGCGCGCAATCGCCACCCGCTGCTTTTCACCGCCTGAGAGCTTGAGCCCGCGCTCGCCCACCATGGTGGCGTAGCCCTTGGGCGTGCTGGCGATGAAGTCGTGGATGCGCGCGGCCCGGGCGGCGGCTTCGATCTCTTCCTGCGTCGCTCCAGGGCGGCCATAGGCGATGTTGTAGGCCACGGTGTCGTTGAACAGCACCGTGTCCTGCGGCACGATGCCAATCGCCTGGCGCACGCTGGCCTGGGTCACGCTGCGGATCTCCTGCCCCGCAATGGTGATGCGGCCCTGCTGGATGTCGTAGAAGCGGAACAGCAGCCGCGCCAGGGTGCTTTTGCCCGAGCCCGAGGGCCCGACCACTGCCACCGTCTTGCCCGCCGGAATCTCGAAGCTGATGCCCTGCAGGATGGTGCGCCCGCCCTTGGGGTCATACGCAAACACCACGTCCTCGAAGCGCACGGTGGGCTGGTCTAACCCTGCCAGCGGCTGGGCGCCGGGGGCATCGGCCACCTCGCGCTCCTTGTCCATCAGCGTGAACATTTTGTCCAGGTCGGTGAGGCTTTGCTTGATCTCGCGGTAGATCACCCCCAGGAAGTTGAGCGGGATGTAGAGCTGGATCATGAACGCGTTGACCATGACCAGGTCGCCCAGCGTCATGCGGCCATCGACCACGCCCTGCGTGGCGCGCCAGAGCATGGCCACCAGGCCCACGGCAATGATGAACTGCTGGCCGGTGTTGAGCATGGACAGCGTGGTCTGGCTCTTCAGGCGCGCACGGCGCAGGCGCTCCAGGCTTTCGTCGTAGCGGCGGGCCTCGAAGCCTTCGTTGTTGAAGTACTTGACTGTCTCGTAGTTGAGCAGCGAGTCCACGGCCTTGGAATGCGCGGCCGAATCGAACTCGTTGGCCTCGCGGCGAAATTTGGTCCGCCACTCGGTCACCAGCACCGTGAAGAGGATGTACAGCGCCAGCGCTGCCAATGTGATCCACGCAAACCAGGCGTCGAACTTGATGGCCAGCACCGACAGCACCAGCACCACCTCGACCAGCGTGGCCACCACGTTGAACAGGGTGAAGGAGATCAGCGACTCGATGCCGCGCACACCGCGCTCGATGTCGCGCGTCATGCCGCCGGTCTGCCGCTCCAGGTGAAAGCGCAGGCTCAGGGCATGCAGGTGTTCAAAGGTCTGCAGCGCAATCGAGCGCGCCGCGCCCTGCGTGGCCTTGGCAAACACCAGCTCGCGCAGCTCGGTGAACAGCGAGGTGGACAGCCGCAGCGCGCCGTAGGCCACCAGCAGCCCCACAGGCACCACCAGCAGCGCGGTGGGGTCGCCCGGTTTGAGGCTCATGGCATCGACCAGCGTCTTGAGCAGGATGGGCACGCCCACGTTGGCGAACTTGGCGCCCACCATGAAGACGATGGCGGCGATCACGCGCCACTTGTATTGCCACAGGTAGGGCAGCAATCGGTGCAGGGTGGCCCAGTCCGATTGGACCGGCGCGGGGCTGGCGGCCGTGCCACTGGCAGTGGCACCGGCAGCGGTGGGGGCAGTTTCGCCGTGGTGGCGCATGGGGGACAATTCCGGTTGTTGTTTTTACCGACCTGGCTGATGCCCAGGTGGTTTTTCTCGGGGCGCAAGGCCTGATGAAACCACCGGTTTCCCCAAGGATTGGCTCAGCCCCAACCGAGATTGTGCCCATGTCTGCCGTTTTCAGCCCACCACCCGCCGCATTGCCCACCGACAAGGAACTGGTGCTCAAGGTCATCCCTATGCCCGCCGACACCAACGGCAATGGCGACATCTTTGGCGGATGGGTGATGGCGCAGGTGGACCTGGCGGGCTCCGTGCTGCCCGCGCGCTACATCCAGGGTCGCATGGCCACGGTGGCGGTCAATGAATTCATCTTCAAGCAGCCCGTGCGCGTGGGCGACATCCTGTCGTTCTTCTCGGCCATCACGCGGGTGGGCAACACCTCGGTCACCGTAGAGGTGGAGGTGTATGCCGAGCGTTTTTCTGCCCAAGGGCAGTATGTGAAAGTGACGGAGGCGCGCCTGACGTACGTGGCCATCGACCACCAGGGCAGGCCGCGCCCCGTGCCGAAGCACAACGCGCCTGCATAAGCGGACGAAGGGCCGCGCCAGGCAGCGTCTGCCCGCACGCGGCCCCAGGGGCTGGATCAGGCGGCCAACGCGGCAGGCTCTGCCCTCAACGGTGCTGCAGCGCGCTGTGTGCCGCTGGACGAGGACGAAGAAAATCCAGCCTCGATCTCACCCGCCAGCTGGCCGCCCTCTTCCACCACGAGCTTGCCGTAGCGGATCTTGCCGTTGACCTTGCCCGAGCTATAGATCACGAGCTTCTGCCGCACGGTGAGCGTGCCGTTGAACTCGCCGTGGATCTCGGCAATGTCGATCTCGGCCGAGCCCTTGAACGCTCCGTTCTCCGAAATCTGGATCACGCGCGAGTCCATCGTGGCCTCGACGGTGCCCTCGACCACGAGGGTGTCGCAGTCGGTGATCTCCACGCCCTTGAGCTTGATGTTGGGACCCACCGTGAGCTTGCTGCCCGAGCTGTCGCAGGCGCTGCTGGGCTTGGGGGCTGCCGCTGGGGGCACCGGCTGTGCCGATGCGGCACCGTTGTTCACCGCATTGCTCCCCAATACGGAGCCTGAGGTGGTGCTGCTGCGGGGTTGGAACGATTCGGGTTCACGCTTGCCAAAGAAGGGGTTTTGCACGGCCATCAGATCTCCTTGAAAAGAGGCCATGCTAGGTTTGCGGCACGCAAAAAAATGCCCTCGTTACGCAAGAACCGTAACCAAACGGTTCGATGGTTGCATGCGCTTGCAGGGCTTGCGGGATCACACATCCCGCCGTTACATCCTGCGGCGCACGCGTCAAGACACGATGTATGCAGCGGCGCCTGCCGACATGATCTGCCCGTCTGGCCCGAGAAACTCCATGCGCGTCGTGGCGACCCGCGATCCCAGGCGCAGCACCTGCGCGCGCAGCTCGAAGTGGCTGCCAATGCCGGGGCGCAGGTAGTCGATGCGCAGGTCGATGGTGCCCAGCTTGGCAAAGCGGTGCAGGCGCTGCTCGGGCGGCTCGTCCAGGTGCTTGGCGCCAATCGCAGCCATCACGGCCAGCCCCCCCATGGCGTCGAGCCCCGCGCTGATCACGCCGCCGTGGATGCGGTTGTAGGCGTAGTGGCCCACCAGGTCGGGCTTCATGTCGATGCGGCCCACCACACCGTCAGGCGCCAGGGCGGTGATCTTGAGCCCCAGGACCTGGTTGAACACGATTTTTTCTTCAAAGATGGACTTGAGCCCGGCAATGAACTCGGGCTCGAAAGCCTGGGGCTGGGAAGGAATGGTTTTGCTCATGGTGTGCTGTGGGCGGCCCGGCGGGGCGTTGCGCCTGCCGGAGACCGATGACTCCTGTTTTTATAGCTGCTAGCGCTTGATACACAAGCACCTTCGGCCATTTTGGCTCAAAACTCGCCGTGGCGTCCTTGCCCCGCCGCAAAACGCGAGGCTCCGCGCAGTGCCTCGGCCAGGCATTCGCGGCCACCCGCCCACTCCTGCAGCAGCGCCTGCTGCAGGGGCAAGCCCTCGGCGGCCAGCGCGCTGGCACGGTCGGCGCGCAAGGTGGCCTGCGGAAAGGCGGCCAGCTGGTGGGCCAGTGCCAGGGCGGCTTCCCGCGCCTGCCCTGCGGGCACCACGCGGTTGCACAGGCCCATGCGCAGGGCCTCGTCGGCCTCGACCTTGCGACCGGTCAGGATCAAGTCCAGCGCATGCGACAGGCCGACCAGGCGCGGCAGCCGCACGGTGCCGCCATCAATCAGGGGCACGCCAAAGCGACGGCAGAACACGCCCATGTACGCGTCCTCTGCCATCACGCGCAGGTCGCACCACAGCGCCAGCTCCATGCCTCCCGCCACCGCCGCGCCTTCGATGGCCGCGATCACCGGCTTGGACAACTGCAGACGGCTGGGCCCCATGGGCCCGGGCGGGTGGACGGTATCGGCCGTGAAGTCCAGCGTGTCTGCGAGCGCCTCGGGCGTGACGCCGTCTCCCAGCAAACGCGCGCCCGATTGCAGGTCCCAGCCCGCACAGAAATGCCCGCCAGCCCCCTGGAACACCGCCACATGGGCACTGTCGTCTTGCTCAAAGGCCACAAAGGCTGCATGCAGCGCGTGGGCGGTCGCGGCATCGACGGCATTGCGCACATCGGGCCGGCCCAATGTCACCAGCGTGACACCACCTTGCGTTTCAACCTCTACCGACATGTGCGTCTCCTGTGGCGGGGGGCCCAAAACCTGCGCTCCCACCCGACGTTATTCCTATTGCGCAGGGTGCAGCACTGCGTCAATATGCGCCGCAACCTGCTCACAGGCCCCCATCAGGGTTAGCCCCGAGTGCGGTCTGTGCCGGGCACGTGCACCATTATTTATGCAAAGCAATCGCTTTGTAAAAATATTCTGCAGGTCTTGTGCCCACAGGGTTTCACAAAGTGCGTGCTGCCAGCCGCCACACGCTTTGCGCCCACCGGCTCAGGTCTCAATCTGGAGAGCCAGTGTGCAATTTGTGCAACTGTTGATCAGCGGTGTCTCCCAGGGGTGCATCTACGGCCTGATCGCGCTGGGCTTCGTGCTCATCTACAAGGCCACGGAGACCGTTAGCTTCGCCCAGGGCGAACTCATGATGCTCGGCGCCTTCTGCGGGCTGGCACTCATGACGGTGCTGGGCTTTCCCTTCTGGGTGGCCGTGCTCGCCAGCATCCTGGCCATGGGCTGCTTTGGCGTGGTGCTGGAGCGCGCGGTGATCCGTCCCATCCTGGGCCAGCCCGCCTTCTCCATCGTCATGCTCACCATCGGCATCGGCTACGTGCTGCGTGGGCTGGTGACCATGATCCCCAACATCGGCACCGAGACGCACACGCTGCCCGTGCCCTACAAGGACCTGTCGTTTCGCCTCGGTGCGCTGGTGCTCAACGCCGAGCAGCTGGTGGTGATTGGCGCCACGGGCGTGTTGTGTGTGCTGCTGTTTGCCATGTTCCGCTACAGCAAGCTGGGCATCGCCATGCAGGCGTCGTCGCAGAACCAGCTGGCCGCCTACTACATGGGCATTCCGGTGCAGCGGCTCAACGGCCTGGCCTGGGGCCTGGCCGCCGCCGTGGCGGCGGTGGCGGGCCTGCTGCTGGCGCCCATCACCTTCGTGCACGCCAACATGGGCCTGATCGGCCTCAAGGCCTTTCCGGCCGCCGTGGTGGGCGGCTTTGGCAGCCTGCCCGGCGCCATCGTGGGAGGGCTGGTGATCGGCATCGTCGAATCGCTCTCGGGCTTCTACCTGCCCGATGGATTCAAGGACACGGCCGCGTACATCGTGGTGCTGATCATGCTGATGGTCAAACCCAACGGGCTATTCGGCGAGAAGCTGAGAAAGAAAGTCTGACCCATGCGCTTTCTCTTCAAGACTTCATACGAGCAAGACATCCGCCTGGCCAAACACGGCGGGCATGTGTTCTGGTACAGCCTGCTTTGCTTGGCTTTGGTCGCCGCGCCCTGGGTGGCGCCTGAATACTGGCTGGCCCAGCTCACCTTCGTGCTCATCTACGCCATCGTGGGCCTGGGGCTGATGCTGCTGGCGGGCTTCACGGGGCTGTTCTCGCTGGGGCATGCGGCGTTTCTGGGGGTGGGCGCGTACACCCAAGCGGTGCTTACGGGCATGGGCTGGCCGTTTGCACTGTCGCTGGCCTGCGCGGCGGGGCTGTCGGCTGCGGTGGGGGTGGTGGTGGGGTTGCCCGCGCTGCGCGTGAAGGGCATCTACCTGGGAATGGCCACGTTGTCGTTCGGATTCATTGTGGAAGAGGTGTTTGCGCGCTGGGAGTCGGTGACCGGCGGCAACTCGGGCAAGCACCTGGTGCCGCCACAGATCGCGGGCTACTCGTTCGAGACCACGGAGTCGTTCTACTTCTTGTGCCTGGTGATTGCGGTGGTGAGCACCCTCGCCATCCTGAACCTGCTGCGCTCGCCCACGGGCCGCGCGTTTGTCGCCATCCGTGATTCAGAGATTTCGGCACAGAGCATGGGCATCCACCTCGCGCGCTACAAGACGCTGTCGTTCTCCATATCGGCCGCACTCGCAGGCATCGGCGGGGCGTTGTACGCGCACAAGCTGCAGTTCATATCGCCCGACCAGTTCAACATCCTGCAGTCCATCGACCTGCTGCTCATGATCGTGATTGGTGGGCTGGGCTCGGTGCACGGCGCCTTCCTGGGCGCGATCTTCCTGATCTCCATGCCGCAGCTCATCTCCCTGGGCAAGGACTGGTTGCCAGACTCCATCGGCCAGTCGCCTGGCCTGCAGGCAGTGGTGTACGGCGCGGTGCTGATTGCGTTTGTGCTGTTCGAGCCCATGGGCTTGTACGGCCGCTGGCTCAAGGTACGCACCTGGCTGCAGATGTTCCCGTTCTACCGCAAGGGCCTGTTCAAGCGGCAGAAGTCGTTCCAGAAATCGGATCGCTTGAAATGAGCGCGGCGACCACCATGAACCAAGACGTTCTGCTTTCGGCTCAGAACTTGAGCGTGCGCTTTGGCGGTGTGCTGGCCGTCAACAACGTGAGCTTTGACGTGCGGCGCGGCGAGGTGTTCACCCTCATCGGCCCCAACGGCGCAGGCAAGACCACGGTGTTCAACCTCATCAGCCGCATCTACACGCCCACCACCGGCACCATTGCCTACGCGGGCCCCGGCGGCGCCATGCTGCCGCTCACCGACCAGCCGCCCCACAAGGTGGCGGGCCTGGGCATTGCGCGGACGTTTCAGAACATCGAGCTGTTTGAGCACGCCAGCGTGCTGCACAACCTGCTGATCGGCCGCCACACCCGGCAGCACAGCAGCCTGTGGGCCGAGATGTTCTTCACGCGCAAGGTGCGCGAGGGCGAAGTTCAGGCGCGAGAGAAGGCCGAGCAGGTCATCGATTTTCTCGACTTGCAGCACTACCGCGACACCATGGTCGCCGGCCTGCCCTACGGCGTGCGCAAGGTGGTGGAGCTGGCCCGCGCGCTGTGCACCGAGCCGCAGTTGCTGCTGCTCGACGAGCCCTCGTCGGGCCTGAACGTGGAGGAGACTGACGACATGGCCTTCTGGATCCAGGACATCCAGCACGAGCTGGGCATCACCGTGCTGATGGTGGAGCACGACATGTCGCTGGTCTCCAAGGTGTCCGACCGCGTGCTGGCCATGAACCAGGGCGAGGTGGTGGCGATGGGCACTCCGCGCGAGGTGCAGACGCACCCCGGCGTGGTCGAGGCGTATCTGGGCACCATCGACGATGTGAGCAACCTGCGCCGTCCGGCGGGTTCACAAATGGGGGTTCGGGCATGAGCGCCGTACTTTCCGCCGTCAACACATCTGCAGCAGCGGTTGCTGCAGCTGACCAGCCCCTGCTGCGCCTGCAGAACGTGGAGAGCGCCTACGGCCCCATCAAGGCCATCCGCGGCGTGAGCCTGCAGGTGCGGCGCGGCGAGATCGCTGCCGTGCTGGGCAGCAACGGCGCCGGCAAGACGACGATCCTCAAAACCATCAGCGGCATCATCGACCCGCGCAAGGGCTCCATCGAATTCCAGGGCGCCGACATCACCGCCAACGATCCGGCGGCCATCGTGCGCCGGGGCCTCATGCATGTGCCCGAGGGGCGCGAGGTGTTTGCGCTGCTCTCGGTGCGCGACAACCTGCTCATGGGCGCCTACACGCGCAGCGATGCCGACGCCGTGGCCCGCGACATCGAAACGGTGTATGGCTACTTCCCCATCCTGAAGGAGCGCGCCGCGCAGGACGCCGGCCTGCTCTCGGGTGGGCAACAGCAGATGCTGGCCATCTCGCGTGCGCTCATGGCCAACCCCGAACTCATCCTGCTCGACGAGCCCAGCCTGGGCCTGTCCCCCAAGCTCACCAAGGAGATCTTCGAGATCGTGGTGCGCATCAACCGTGAGCGCGGCACCACCATCCTGCTGGTCGAGCAGAACGCCAACATGGCGCTCAACGCATCGGACTACGGCTATGTGCTGGAGAACGGCCGCATCGTGATGGAAGACAGCTGCGAGCGCCTGCGCGAGAAGGACGACATCAAGGAGTTCTACCTTGGGATGAAAGATGTCGGCGTGCGCGGAGAGCGGCGCTGGAAGAAAAAGAAGACCTGGAGATAAGCGCAAATGTCTAACCTCTGGGACCTCGATCACATCCAGCCCGCAGGCACCGACGTGCTCGCGGGCGACACCATCGCCGCCATGTTCTGGAACGCCGTGGCCGAGCGCGGCCCGCGCGTGTGGATGCGCCAGAAGGAGCTGGGCATCTGGAAGAGCTGGACCTGGGACCAGACGGCCGAGGCCGTGCGCGAGATTGCAGGCGGCCTGATGTCGCTAGGCTTTGCGCCGGGTGAATGCGCGTCCATCCTGTCCAACACCAACATCGAATGGGTGCTGGCCGACCTGGCCGTGCTGAGCTGCGGCGGCGTGGCCAACGGCATCTACCCCACCGATGCGGCGGCGCAGGTGCACTACCTGTGTGAAGACTCGCGCACCACCGTGCTGTTTGTGGAAGACGACGAGCAGCTCGACAAGGCGCTGGAAGTGCGCGGTCAGTTGCCTCTCCTGCGCAAGGTGGTGGTGTTCGACATGGAAGGCCTGCGCAGCCTGAACGACCCCGATGTGCTGAGCCTGGCGGCCCTGCGCGAGCTGGGCCGCGCCTGGAATACACAACACCCCGACGCGCTGATGCAGCGCGTCAAGGCCTGCCGCCCCGAAGACCTGGCCATTCTGGTCTACACCTCGGGCACCACCGGCAAGCCCAAGGGCGCCATGCACACACACGGCGCGCTCACCTACACCGTGCGCGGCTACAACACACTCATCTCGCGCAGCGAGGCCGATGAGACCATGTGTTTTCTGCCGCTGTGCCACATCGCTGAGCGCATGGGCGGTGAATACTTTTCGCTCTACACCGGCGCGCGCCTGAACTTTGTGGAGAACCCCGACACCGTGCCCGAGAACGTGCGCGAGATCGCGCCCACAGTGTTCACTGCCGTGCCACGCGTGTGGGAGAAGTTCTACTCGGGCGTGATGATTGCCTTGAAGGAATCCACGCGGCTGCAGCAGGCGGCCTATGCCTGGTCGATTGGTGTGGGCACGCGCATTGCAGACCGTGTGCTGGCGGGCCAGCCCGTGGGTGGCCTGCTGAAGGCGCAGTTCATGCTTGCGCGCTTTCTGGCGCTGAACAATGTGCGCAAGCTCATCGGCATCCACCGCGCCCGCTTCCTGGTTACAGGGGCGGCGCCCATCTCGCCCGAGCTGGTGAAGTGGTACCTGGCCCTGGGCGTGCCCATGCTGGAGGTGTGGGGCATGACCGAGACCTGTGGCGCTTCCACGGGTGTGCCCGCCACCCGCATCAAGCCTGGCTCCATTGGCCCGGCAGCCAGCTACAACGAGGTGCGCATCGACCCCGCCACCGGCGAGATTCTGGTGCGCGGTCCCAATGTGTTCAAGGGTTACCTCAACCAGCCCGAGAAGACGGCCGAAACCATCGATCCCGACGGCTGGCTGCACACGGGCGATGTGGGCGCCATCGACGCCGATGGCTACCTGCGCATCACCGACCGCATGAAGGACATCATCATCACGGCGGGTGGCAAGAACATCACGCCCAGCGAGCTGGAAAACGAGCTTAAGTTCAGCCCGTATATCACCGATGCGGTGGTCATTGGCGACAAGCTGCCCTACCTCACGGTCATCATCATGATCGACCAGGAGAACGTGGAGAAGTACGCGCAGGACCAAGACGTGCCCTTCTCCAACTACGCCAGCCTGACCCGCACGCGCGAGGTGCAGGAGCTGATCCAGGGCGAGATCGACCGCGTCAACACCAAGTTCGCCCGTGTGGAGCAGATCAAGAAGTTCTTCCTGCTAGACACCCAGCTCACGGCCGAGGATGAAGAGCTGACACCCACCATGAAGCTCAAGCGCAAGCTGGTGCAGCAAAAGTACGCCCCCCAGATCGAGGCCATGTACCGGTAGGCGCGCGCGGCAAGCAACCACAGGCCACGCCCATCAGGATAGGGAAAGTGCTGGTGCCCCACCCCGGGCATCGTTCTATAACGAGCGATCGTTTTTGTTTCGATCCAACCGAAGGAGACGTGCCATGAAGTTTCATCACATCGCCGCGCTGGCCCTCGTGGCCATGGCCGGTGCCTCCGCCCAGGCGCAGCCCAGCCAGGGCGTGAGCAAGGACACCATCACGCTGGGCTCCATCCAGGATCTGTCAGGCCCGCTGGCCGGTTTTGGCAAGCAGGTGCGACTGGGCATGATGCTGCGCGTGGACGAGGCCAACGAGCAAGGCGGCGTGAACGGCCGCAAGCTGGACCTGAAAGTGGAAGACTCGGGCTACGACCCCAAGAAAGCCGTGCTGGCCGCGCAGAAGCTCGTGAACCAGGACAAGATCTTCATGATGGTGGCGCACATCGGCACGGCGCAGAACCTGGCCGCCATGCCGGTGCAGTTCAGCAAGAATGTGATCAACTTCTTCCCGGTGACGGCCGCGCGGGAAATGTACGAGCCCTTCCACAAGCTCAAGTATTCGTTTGCCGCCACTTACTACGACCAGATCCGCCTTGCCGCCCCCAAGCTCATCAAGGAAAAGGGCGCCAAGAAGATCTGCACCATCTACCAGGACGATGAATTTGGCCTGGAGGTGATGCGCGGGGGCGAGGCGGCACTCAAGTCCATGGGCATGGACTTCACCGAGAAGACCTCGTACAAGCGCGGCGCTACCGACTTCTCTTCACAGGTCGCCAAGATGAAGTCGTCCGAATGCGACTTCGTGATCCTGGGCACCATCATCCGCGAGACCATCGGCACGATCGGCGAGGCACGCAAGACAGGCTTCAACCCCACCTTCCTGGGCTCCAGCGCCGCCTACACCGACCTCATCCACAAGCTGGGCGGCAAGCCCATGGATGGGCTGTACGCCACCATGACGGTGCAACACCCCTACCTGGATGAAGCCAGCCAGCCCATCCGTTTCTGGGCCAACAAGTACAAGACCAAGTTCAACGAAGACCCCACCGTGTTCTCGGTCTACGGCTACAACGCCATCGACGCCTTCATCAAGGCGGCCCAGAAGGCGGGCCCCAATCTGAGCACCGACAGCTTCATCAAGGCCATGGACACCATGGTGATTCCGCCCGACATGTTCGGCAGCGCCGAGGGCACCTTTGGCCCACAAAAGCGCCTGGGCAGCGATCTTTCTCGCCTGTCGCAGATCACCGATGGCAAGTGGAAGGTGGTCTCCGACTACGTCAAGCCATGAGCGCCTGACCAGCCTCCTTCAAGCCGCCTTCGGGCGGCTTTTGCGTTTCAGGGGGTGCATCCGGGCTCAGTCGGTGGCAGAATTTAACCAAGCAGTAACTTTGCATAAATAACCTGGTTGCCCCACCATGATCGAACGCACCCTCTTCCAGCCCGACCACCAGGCCTTTGCCGACAGCTTTCGCCGCTTCATCGACAAGGAAGTGACGCCCCACCACGCCGCCTGGGAAGACCAGGGCTATGTGGCTCGCGAGGTGTGGAGCCAGGCGGGCGCCAACGGTTTTTTGTGCATGAGCCTGCCCGAGGAATACGGCGGCGCCGGGGCCGACAAGCTGTACTCGGTGGCGCAGATGGAAGAGCTGGCGCGTGCAGGCACCACGGGCATCGGCTTCGGCCTGCACAGCGAGATCGTGGCGCCGTACATCCTGCACTACGGCACCGAGGCGCAAAAACAAAAGTATCTGCCCCAGATGGCCAGCGGCGCCATGGTGGGCGCCATCGCCATGAGCGAGCCCGCTGCAGGCAGCGACCTGCAGGGCATCAAGACCACGGCCATCAAGAGCGCCGACGGCAGCCACTACGTTCTGAATGGCAGCAAGACGTTCATCACCAACGGCTGGCACGCCGACCTGGTCATCTTGGTCGCCAAGACCGACCCGGCGGCGGGAGCCAAGGGCACCAGCCTCTTATTGGTCGAGCGCGGCATGCCCGGCTTTGAGAAAGGCCAGCGCCTCAAGAAGATGGGCATGAAGGCGCAGGATACGTCCGAGCTGTTCTTCAACGACGTGAAGGTGCCCGCAGAGAATCTGCTGGGTGGCCCCGCCATGGAAGGGCGCGGCTTCATCTGCCTGATGGAGCAGCTGCCCTGGGAGCGCCTGCAGATTGCCATCACCGCCGTGGCTGCCGCCCAGGCTGCCATCGACTGGACGCTGGACTACGTCAAGCAGCGCAAGGTGTTTGGGCAGAGCGTGGCGTCGTTTCAGAACACCCGCCACACCCTGGCCGAGCTGCAAACGCAGGTGCAGGTGGCCCGCGTGTTTGTGGACAAGTGCTGCGAACTCATCGTGAAGGACCAGCTCGACACCGAGACCGCCAGCATGGCCAAGTACTGGACGACCGACCTGCAGTGCAAGGTGATGGACGAATGCGTGCAGCTGTTTGGCGGCTACGGCTACATGTGGGAATACCCCATCACCCGCGCCTACGCCGACGCGCGCGTACAGCGCATTTACGGCGGCACCAACGAGATCATGAAAGAAGTGATTGCACGTGCCATGGGCCTGGGCAAATAGCCGTATGCACCGCGCCATGAGCCACGCAAGGCACGACGCCCCTCACAACGGGCCAGCTGGCGTCGAATACCGTTACAGATACCAGGCGGCACGCGCTTCCTCAGGGCTGAGTGGCGCACCGGGGCGGCGGTCGGTCACATTCAGCCAGGAGCGCACACCCTGGCTGCCGCTCAGCGCGCGCATCAGCAGCAAGCCTGCGCCAATACCGCGTATGGCCGCCGAGCTGCGGCTGGGCGCCATGAATGCCGCCACCGCCAGCGCACTGGATGCTGCCAGCACAACATGGTGCTCCAGCGCAAACCCTTCGCGCGTGTCGTCGTACTCGATGGCGCTGCGCGCGATGCGCTGCAATGCAGGGGATGTATTTCGTTCCATAGCCAGAAATGTAGATAGCAACCGTCGAAAGATAGTGCAAAAACCCCTGCACCCGCGTCAGAAAGCACCTTGTAGCGGCGTGGGCCAGCCCAGCTGCTTCACCACGATACCCGCTTGAAGCTTAGAGAAACCACCGGAGACCATTCATGACCGAAGCCTATGTATTCGACGCGCTGCGCACCCCGCGCGGCAAGGGCAAGAAGGACGGCACCCTGCACGAGGTCAAGCCCATCGACCTGCTGGTGGGCCTGCTGACCGAGCTGCAAGCGCGCCACCGCTTTGATACCGCCGCAGTGGACGACGTGGTCATGGGCATCGTCTCTCCCGTGGGCGAGCAGGGCTCGGTGCTGCCCAAGGTGGCCGCGCTCAAGGCCGGGTGGGACTTTCGCTGTGCGGGCGTTCAGGTCAACCGCTTCTGCGCGTCGGGCCTCGAAGCCGTGAACCTGGCCGCACAAAAGGTGCGCAGCGGCTGGGAGGACCTGGTGGTGGCGGGCGGTGTGGAGAGCATGAGCCGCGTGCCCATCGGCTCCGACGGCGGCGCCTGGGCGCAAGACCCAGAGACCAACTCCGCCACGCTGTTCGTGCCCCAGGGCATCGGCGCCGACCTCATCGCCACGCTGGACGGCTACACCCGTGCCGATGTGGACGCCTTCGCGCTCGAATCGCAGCGCCGCGCCACCGCCGCGCGCGCGGCGGGGTATTTCAAGAATTCGGTCGTGCCCGTGCGCGACTTCATCGGCCAGACCATCCTGGCCGAAGACGAGTTCATCAAGCCCCAGACCACGCTCGAAGGCCTGGGCGCGCTCAAGCCATCGTTCGAGCAACTGGGCGGCATGGGCTTTGACGCCGTGGCGCTGCAGCGTTACCCGCAGGTGGAGCGCATCCACCACGTGCACCACGCAGGCAACTCGTCGGGCATCGTGGACGGCGCCGCAGCCGTGCTCATCGGCAACGAAGCCGCCGCCAAGGCCCATGGCCTCACGCCCCGCGCACGCATCGTGGCCACGGCGCTCAGCGGTGCGGACCCCACCATCATGCTCACCGGCCCGGTGCCGGCCGCCAAGAAGGCGCTGGCCCGTGCGGGCATGACCGTCGGGCAGATCAACCTGTTTGAAGTGAACGAGGCCTTTGCGGCCGTGCCGATGCGCTTCATGCGCGAGCTGGGCGTGCCGCACGACAAGGTCAACGTGAACGGCGGCGCCATCGCCATGGGCCACCCGCTGGGCGCCACGGGCGCCATGATCCTCGGCACCCTGATTGACGAACTGCACCGCCGGGGCCAGCGCTATGGCCTGGCCACGCTGTGCGTGGGCGGCGGCATGGGCATCGCAACGATTGTTGAACGCATTTGATGGACTGGGTAGGAGACAAGAACATGCAAACCATCCGCTACGAACTCATCCCCGCCCAGGGCACCGAAGGCCAGGTTGCCGTCATCACGTTTGACGAAGCCAACTCCCCCGTCAACACCATGTGCCGCCAGTGGCAGCAAGAGCTGGGCGAAGTCACCGCGCAGGTGCTGGGCGACCGCGAACGCCTGGGCGCAGCGCTCAAGGGCATCGTGCTCGCATCCGCCAAGACCAGCTTCTTTGCGGGCGCCGACCTCAAGGCCACCATGCGCCTGACACCTGCAGATGCTCCTGCCGTGTTCAGCGAAATCGAGCGCATGAAGAAGCACTTCCGCACGCTCGAAACGCTGGGCATTCCCGTGGTGGCTTGCCTGAACGGCGCGGCGCTGGGTGGCGGCTGGGAAGTGGCGCTGATCGCCCACTACCGCATCGCCGTGGCCGACTCCAAAATCCAGTTTGGCCTGCCCGAGGTGACGCTGGGCCTGATGCCCGGCGCCACCGGCGTGACCAAGATGACGCGCCTGCTGGGCCTGATGGGCGCGCAGCCCTACATCCTGGAAGGAAAGCTCTTCAACCCCGCCGAGGCGCTGGAGCTGCAACTGGTGCACGAGCTGGTCGCCACGCGCGAGCAACTGCTGCCCGCCGCCCTGGCCCACATCGCCAGCCACCCGCACGCGGTGCAGCCGTGGGACGACAAGAACTACAAGATGCCCGGCGGCACGCCCGCCAACCCCAAGATCGCGGGTGCCCTGACGGTGGCGCCCGCCATGCTCAAGAAGACCACGCGCGGCCGCTACCCCGCGCCCGAGGCGGCGCTGGCCGCCATGGTCGAAGGCGCGATGGTGGACTACGACACTGCCCTGCGCATCGAAAGCCGCTACCTCGCCCGCCTGATGACCGGCCCCGTCGCGCGCAACATGATCAATACGTTCTTCTTCGACATGAACGCGATCAAGAGCGGCAAGTCACGCCCTGGCTCGGCCCCACGCTACAAGCCGCAAAAGGTCGGCATCCTGGGCGCCGGCATGATGGGCGCGGGTATCGCCTGGGCCCAGGCCAGCCGGGGCATCGCCACCGTGCTCAAGGACGTGAGCGTGGAAAAGGCTGAGGCCGGCAAGGCCTACAGCGCCAAGCTCACCCAGGCCCGCGTGGACAAGGGCCGCATGACGGCCGAGGCGCAGCAGGCGCTGCTGGCCCGCATCACGCCCACGGCCAGCGCGGCCGACCTGGCGGGCTGCGACCTCATCATCGAAGCCGTGTTTGAAAGCCGCGACCTGAAAGCCAAGGTCACGCAAGAGGCCGAGCCTCAGCTCGCACCCGGCGGCTTCTTCGCCAGCAACACCTCCACCCTGCCCATCAGCGGCCTGGCCACGGCCAGCAGCCGACCCGAGAAGTTTGTCGGCATCCACTTCTTCAGCCCCGTGGACAAGATGAAGCTGGTGGAGATCATCCGCGGCAAACAGACGGACGACGAAACCGTGGCCCGCGCGTTCGACTACGTGCAGGCCCTGGGCAAGGTGCCCATCGTCGTCAACGACTCCCGCGGCTTCTACACCAGCCGCACCTTCGGCACCTTTGTGATGGAAGGCGCCGCCATGCTGGGCGAAGGCATCCCCGCCGCCGCGATTGAAAACGCCGCCATGCAGGCCGGCCTGCCCGTAGGCCCGCTGGCCGTGCTGGATGAAACCGCGCTGACCCTGAGCGTGCACGTGCTGGACCAGACCCGTGCCGACTACGCGGCCGAAGGCAAAACCTACACCGCCACGCCCGGCGAGCTGCTGGTGGAGCGCATGGTCAAGGAGCTAAAACGCCCTGGTCGCGCCGGTGGCGGCGGCTTTTACGACTACCCCGCAGGCGCCAAGAAGCACCTGTGGCCGGAGCTGAAACCTCTGTTCGAAAAGCCCGGCGTGGAGTGGAGCGTGCAGGAGATTCAGGACCGCCTGCTCTACCGCCAGGCCATCGAGACTGCGCGCTGCCTGGCCGAGGGCGTGCTGACCAGCGTGCATGACGCGAACATCGGGTCGATTTTTGGGATTGGGTTTCCGGCGTGGACGGGGGGAGCGATGCAGTTCATTTACGGGATTGGCGTTCAAACTTTCTGGCAGCGGGCCAAGCAACTGCATCTTCAGTATGGGTCAGGCTTCCGAGCAGACAATGAACTAGAGGTTTTCGTGGAAACGTTAGCGCCCACCTACTGAAAAGCGTAAGAATTGTTAGTCACTTTTCTATATTTCATGCTAAAACTAGTGTGGCAATCGCCAACCAGATAATTTCAGCCCATGACTTTTACAAACATTGAATTTGGACGGACTTCAGGTGAAGCAGAAGCTGCGGAATTGCCACATCTAATTGCGGACGGATATTTCGATCCGAATTTTCTATCCCCACTTTTATCGAGAAAAAAGTGGCTGGTATTAGCCAGAAAGGGAGCGGGGAAATCCATACTTGGCGAAAAAATTAAGCAAGTAGCATCTAGCACGGTGAATAAGACATCAGTTGTACTGACGCATTTAGCGGATTTCCCGTACAGAGCATTCTCCCAACTGATGCCATCAACAGTAGAGAAAGCTTCACGGTATCCCGCATCTTGGTCTTGGCTATTATGTTTACAAATAATTGATGCGCTAACCGCCCACCCAGGAGCAGTTCGACCTCTGAATATTGATTCAAATGAAGCTATTGGACAGCTACGAGCACTGGGATTACTCCCCACGGCAGATCTTCAGCAACTAGTTGTTCGATCATCAAAGTCAGGATTCAAAGCCAAAATACCAAAATTATTGGAATTTTTTTCAGAATCCAGCTCTTCAGACACTCCCTCCGACCTTGCTTTTCTCAACTTGGTATCGAGCTTAAAAGAATTAATCTCCAACTACTCTTTCGAAGGCACTCAATATTTAGTAATTGATGGACTGGACGACATTCTCACCAAAGAAGCGATCCAATACGAAACCCTTTCAGCCCTCGTTTTCGAAACATCACGGTTAAACGCATTTTTCAAAAGCAATAACCTGCCAATATGGATAATCATCCTGTGTCGCACAGACATATACGAAGTGCTCCCTGGCGCGAACAAAAATAAAATTCGTCAAGACTCCTCTTTAGAAATTGATTGGTATCCACCTTCTGGAGAGGTTGAACAATCTAAACTTGTAGATCTCGCAAACCTGCGAGGCAAACTCTCCCTCGGCAGAGATATAGATATTTTTCAAGAATTCATGCCCAAGTTAATGGATCATGGAGTTGCAACAAAAAAATATCTAGCAGACCTCACTCGACACACCCCTAGAGATTTCATCGCGCTATTGAATCACATTCAAAGATTTTCAAAAGGTGCGACTCTTACAAGACATGAAATTCTCGACGGTACAAAGTCATACTCGGAGAAATATTTCCTACCGGAAATCAAAGATGAACTTGTCGGCTACGTGAGCCCCCGTGAGCTAGAGATATTTTTGAATGCGGTAGGCGAAATTCATGAAAGAGCTTTCACTTCAGAAAAACTGGAGACCGTAGCACTTCCTCTCGGGCTGCAGAAGGCGAAATTAGATGTTCTTCTTCATGCACTATTCTCAGCCAGCGCAATCGGAATGACATGGCGAGATAGAAGCTCTCGACAAAACAAGTTTGAGTTCAAATTTCGCAATCCAAACTCAAACTTTAACAGCTCCAGGACTATCGTTCTTCACAAAGGACTTTGGAAAGCGCTTAATGTGACCTAGTAGATTTAAATAAATGCAGCGAGGCAGATAGAACAATATAACATTCCCTCCAAGACTCGAAAATAAACTTCAATAATGCCAAATCAATCCGAATACTAGCTCCGCGTAGCACGTGCATTTTTTACAGATTGCTTTTTTTGCGATTTAATTCAATATCTTTCAATGAGACATTTGCGAGCAATTCAACTTACCACGATATGTAATATCCTAGAGGTTTTCCTTTAACCCCAACATTCCCCGCGCCTCCTGCGGCGAAGCCACCTCCCGCCCCGCATTCCGCGCGTACTCGGCCAGCTTCTCAATCAACGGCCCGTTCGAATCCGCCTTGGTCCCATCCGGCAGATAGAACGTGTCCTCCAGCCCCGTACGCAAATGCCCACCCAGTTCGGCCACGCGCTGGTGTACGGGCCAGATCTCGCTGCGGCCGATGACGGTGGCTTGCCAGGGGGCGTCCTTGATTTTCAGCTTGAGCAGGATGGGCAGCAGGTCCGGGTCCGCAGGCATGCCGGATTCGACGCCCATCACAAAGTTGTATTCGGGCAGGCGCTCGGTGTACATGCCGGTCTGCACATACATCTCCACGCAGCGCACGATGCCCACGTCGAAGCATTCGAACTCGGGCAGCGTGCCGGTCTCCAGCATCACGTCGATGAAGTCCTTGACCTTGGCGGGCTGGTTGTCGAACAGCATGGGCGGCCAGGCCCAGGTGCCGTTGCTGCGCACCTTCAGGTAGTTGAGCGAGCCGGCGTTGCACGCGGCCATCTCGGGGCGGGTGGCGCGCAGGCAGTCGAGCGGGCCCTGGTAATTGGGGCCGACCACGCCGGTGGTCTGGTTGATGATCAAACCGGGGCACGCCTCGCGCATGGCTTGCACGCAGTCGCGCGCGACCTGCGGGTCCCAGCTGGGCAGGTGGCCCTTGCCGGGCTCCTGGTTGCGGAAATGCACGTGGACCACGGCGGCGCCTGCGTCGTAGGCGCGGTAGGCTTCTTTGGCCAGTTGCTCGGGCGTGACGGGCACATGGTGCTGGCCGGGGTCCGTCAGCACGCCGGTGATGGCGCAGGTGATGATGGCTTTGTTGCTGGGGTCGGTGCTGTGCATGGGGCCTGTCTCCTTCATTCAAATGCCGAGCTGCTTGGCAGCCAGGTCTTTCATGATTTCTTCCGCACCGCCGCCGATCATCATGACCTTGACCTCGCGGTAGATGCGCTCGCTGACGGTGCCGCGCATGTAGCCCATGCCGCCCAGGATCTGCACGGCCTGGTCGGCGCAGAACTGCATGGTTTGGGTGGCGTGGTTCTTCAACATGCACACCTGCGCGACCCAATCGGGGCCAGTGCGCCCCGCGTCGGCCTGCGCAGCCACGGATTCGCACCACGCGGCGGTGGACTGGACGCGCATCTGCATGTCCACCAGCTTGTGGCGGATGACCTGGTGCTCCACCAGCGCGGCGCCAAAGGTCTTGCGCTGGCGGGCCCAGGCCAGGGCCTCGTCGTAGCAGGCTTCGGCAAAGCCCAAAGCCGATGCGGCCAGGCCAAAGCGCTCGCCGTTGAAGTTGGCCATGATGATCCGAAAGCCCGCGCCCTCTTCGCCCAGCAGGTAGCGCGCAGGCACGCGCACGTTGTCAAACCGCAGGTGGGCGGTGTCAGAGCAGAGCCAGCCCATCTTGTCGAGCTTGCTGCGCGACAGGCCTGCACTGTGGCCCGGCATGAGCAGCATCGATATGCCGCCACTGCCCTTGCTGCCTGCTTCTCCCGTTCTGACAGCGACCGTGATCCAGTCCGCGCGCATGCCGGAGGTGATGAACACCTTTTCGCCGTTGACGATGTAGTCATCGCCCTCGCGCCGCGCGGTGGTCTTGAGCTGCGCCACGTCGGACCCGCCCCCGGGCTCGGTGATGGCCAGCGCGGCAATCTGATCGCCCGCCAGCACCGGCGGGATGACCTCGGCACGCACAGCATCGCTGCCTTGCGCCAGCACGGGCGGCAGGCCGATGTTGTGCGACAGCAGACTAGCCAGCACGCCGCCGCTGGCGCCGTGGCGGCTGAGCGCGCGCCACAGCGGCATGCGCAAGGCGTAGCTGGCAGGGGTGCCGCCGTACTCGTCGGGGTAACCCAGACCCAGCAGGCCCAGGTCGGCCGCGCGGCGGTACAGGCTGCGAGGGAATTCACCGGCCGCGTCCCACGCGTCCACATGCGGGGCGATCTCGGTGCGGGCAAAGCGGGTGACGGTGTCGGTGAGCGCGGTGCGCTCTGCATCGCCCGCCATCGCTGCGGCGGTGGAGTCGGTCATGGCCGTCATGCGGGTGCTCCTTGTGTGGCGGGGGTAAAGCGGGCCAGCACCTGGCCGGGAGACACCTGCTGGCCGGGGGCCACCAGCAGCTCGGCCACGGTGCCGGCGGCTGGGCTGGCCAGGCTGTGTTCGAGCTTCATCGACTCGATGACCACCACGGTGTCGCCCGCCGCCAGCGCCTGGCCTGCCGCCACGGGCAGCGCGACCACCTTGCCGTTGAAGGGGGCGCGCAGCTCGGTGGCGCCGCCGACGGCGCCCGCGCGGGCTGCCGGCTCCCACGATGCGTCTTCCACCCAGCCGTCCACGCCGCCGGTTTGCCAGTGCCAGCGCCTCGGGCCCACCGCCACGCAATGCACACCGCGCTGGGGCAGTTGCAAGGTCACAGGTTCTGCCCCGGCCTGCTCCACTTGCAGCCGCCCACCGCCCAACTCCCGCACGGCCACTGCATGCACCTGGCCCTCGTGGCGCAGGCGCATCGGGCGGGCGAGCGCACAGGGCAGATCGGACGACATTTTTGAAGAACAAATGGCCCCTACCGCGCATTGGATAAGCGCTTTAAGCTCTTTTTTTAATAGCAATTCTTGCAAATCTGCGGCATGTGCGGCCAGGAACGGCACCAGCGCCTGCCCGCTGGCGAACACCGGATGCTGCAGGCACGCCGCCAGAAACGCGCGGTTGGTGCGAAGACCCAGCACGCGGGTGCCCTGCAGCGCGCGGACCAGCGCGGCGATGGCCTGGGCCCGCGTGGGCGCGTGCACGATGAGCTTGCCCAGCATGGCGTCGTAGTGGGGGGTGACCTCGGCGCCCTCCTCCAACACATGGTCAAAGCGCAGCGCGCCGGGCGCGGCGCGTTCAAACGCGGTGGCTGGTGGCGCGGCGAACTGCAGCACGCGGCCGGTGTGGGGGCGAAAGTGCGCGTCTTCGGCACACAAGCGCACCTCGATGGCGTGGCCTTGCAGGTGCACCTGGTCTTGCGCGAGCGGCAGCGGCTCGCCCCGCGCCACGCGGATTTGCCACTCCACCAGGTCCAAGCCGGTGAGCGCTTCGGTCACCGGGTGCTCCACCTGCAGGCGGGTGTTCATCTCCATCAGGTAGAAGTCTTCACCATCCAGCAGAAACTCCACAGTGCCCGCGCCTACGTAGCCAGCCGCCTGCGCCAGCGCAACGGCGCAGGCGCCCATGCGCTCGCGCAGCGCAGCGTCCACTGCGGGGCTGGGTGCCTCTTCAATGATCTTCTGGTGGCGACGCTGCACCGAGCAATCGCGCTCACCCAGGTGGATGCACGCACCGTGGGCGTCGGCAAAGACTTGCACCTCCACATGGCGCGGCTGCAGCAGGGCGCGTTCGATCAGCAGGTCGCCACAGCCAAAACCCGCCAGCGCTTCGGACCGGGCGCTGGCGAGCGCAGCAGACAACTGGGCGAGGTCGGTGACCAAGCGCATGCCGCGCCCTCCCCCACCGGCCACAGCCTTGACCATGAGGGGTGTGCCAATGCGCGCGGCCTCGGCGGCAAAACGCTCGTCGCTCTGATCCTCCCCCGCGTAGCCAGGCAGGCAGGGCACGCCATGCGCCTGGGCCAGCGCCTTGGCCCCGGCCTTGCTGCCGAGTGCACGGATGGCAGCAGGTGGCGGGCCGATCCAGGTCAGGCCCGTATCCACCACCGCCTGGGCGAAGTCGGCGTTCTCGCTGAGGAAGCCATAGCCGGGGTGCACGGCATCGGCGCCGGTGGCTCGCGCTACGGCCAGCAGCTTGTCGATGCGCAGGTAGGTGTCCGCGCTGGCTGCGCCGCCCAGCGCGACGGCCTGAGTGGCTTCGCGCACATGCAGGGCGTTGGCATCGGGGTCGGAATAGACCGCGACCGTTTCGATGCCCACGCGGTGGGCGGTGTGGATGATGCGGCGGGCGATCTCTGATCGATTCGCTACGAGTATCTTTTTCATGGCTTCGCACTCCAGGGCGGCGCCTTGCGTGCCGCAAACGCAGCCAGACCTTGCGGCGCCTCGGACCCGCGCAGCGCCTGCGCAAAGGCGATGGCGGCCTCATCCAGCAGCGCAGGCAACGGCGTCTCGGGCTGTGCCAGCAACAAACGTTTGGTAGCGGCCACGGCCTGCGGCGCAGCGACGGCATGGCGTCCGATGGCGGCTTGCATAGCAGCCTCCATGTCGCCACTCACCACCTCATCGACCAGCCCCGCGATTTGAGCTTTCGCGGCATCCCAGCGCTCGCCCGTCAGCAGACAACGCCGCGCGGCAGACGGGCCAAGGCGCCGCACCACAAAGGGCGCGATCTGCGCAGGCACGATGCCCAGCGTTACCTCGGGCGTGGCGAACTGCGCGCTTGTGTGGGCCAGCACATGGTCGGCACAGCAAACGAGCCCAAAGCCGCCCCCCATCGCCGCGCCCTCCACCGCCACGATGAGCCACTGCGGCAGCGCACACAGGGCCTGCAGCAGCGCGCCAAAGCGGCGGTTCAGGGGCACCAGCGGGTCGGCTTCGCCGGCAGCCAGGGGCTGGCCAATGGTCTTGGCAAAGCCGCCCAGGCTGCCACCCGCGCAAAAGTGGCCGCCCGCGCCGCGCAGCACCACGCCTCGCAGGTCGGCATCGGTTGCAGCCCGCTCACACGCGGCTATCAAACCGTCAACCACCGCCTCGGACAGCGCATTGCGGCTGGCCGGGTCGTTGAGCGTCCAGGTTTCCACACAGCCGCTGGCCAGCGGCGCGCGGTCGATCAACAGCGAATCAGCCATGTCAGTGCGCGGGCCGCTTGGCGATGCCCATGAGCTTGGACAGGATGCCCAGCATTACCTCGTCGGCCCCGCCGCCGATGGACGCCAGCCGCCCGTCGCGGTACATGCGCGAGACCTTGTTCTCCAGCGTGAAGCCCATGCCGCCCCAGAACTGCAGGCAGGTGTCGGGCACCTCACGGTTCAGGCGGCCGGCCTTGAGCTTGGCCATGCTGGCCAGCTCCAGCACGTCCTGCCCGTTCACGTACAGGTCGCAGGCGCGGTAGGTGAGCGCGCGCAGCGCTTCCACCTCGGTCTTGAGTTCGGCCAGCTTGAACTGCACCCACTGCTGGTCGGCCAGCGTGCTGCCAAACAGCTTGCGCTCCTGCGCGTAGTCGATGGTCCACTGGATGCAGTGGTTCAGCGATTCCAGCGTGCTGGCGGCGCACCACAGGCGCTCTTCCTGGAACTGCTGCATCTGGTAGATAAAGCCCTGCCCTTCGGCACCGATGCGATAGCGCTGCGGCACGCGCACCTCGTCAAAGTAGATCAGGCCCGTGTCGCTGCTGTGCATGCCGATCTTGCGGATCTTTTGCGCCACCTCGATGCCCTTGGTGAGCTTGCCGCCGGGCCCGTCGCGCATGGGCACCATCACCAGGCTTTTGTTCTTGTGCACGGGGCCTTCACCCGTGTTGACCAGCATGCACATCCAGTCGGCCTGCAGGCTGTTGGTGATCCACATCTTCTGGCCGGTGATCACGTAGTCATCACCATCCTTGCGGGCCACGCTCTTGATGCCGGATACATCGCTGCCCGCCGCAGGCTCGCTCACGCCGATGCAGCCCACCATGTCACCCGCGATGGCCGGGGCCAGAAACTGGCGCTTGAGTTCTTCGCTGCCGTAGCGCGCCAGCGCCGGGGTGCACATGTCGGTCTGCACACCAATGGCCATGGGCACGCCACCACAGTGGATGTGGCCCAGCGCCTCGGCCATGGCGAGGCTGTACGAATAGTCCAGCCCCTGGCCGCCGTATTCCTCGGGCTTGCACAGGCCCAACAGGCCCAGGTTGCCCATCTTCTTGAAGACCTCGTGCGCGGGGAAGATCTCGGCCGCTTCCCACTCGTCCACGTGGGGGTTGATCTCTTCGTCGATGAAGCGCTTGAGGGTCTTCTGGATCTCGCGGTGCTCGTGCGTGAACTGCATGGTGCTTGTCTCCTGCTGTTGCGTTTGTGTGTTGGTGTGCCTGCAAACCTCGATCACGAAAGCTGAAACTGCCCCAGCGGCTGGGGCCGCCCGTTGAGCACCAGCTCCACCTGGTGCGCGCCGGGGTAGTGGGTGCGTGTGGTCATCTGCTGCAGCGACAGCGTCTTGCCCACCGCCACGGTGGCGCCGGGCGGTATGTCCAGCGTCTGCAGCTTGAACACCTTGGGCGCCGCGCCGCCGTGGGCCTTGACGTAGTGCACCTTCAGGTCGGCCAGCACGCGCTGGGCCTGGGGTGTGGGGTTGTGCAGCTCGGCCTCGATGCGCACCTTGTCGCCAATGCGCGCGCGGGCGGGCAGCACGCGCGCGGACCGCACGTCCAGCGCCACGGCATGGCCCACGCCCAGGGCATCGAGCGCAGCGGCGTCGCCCCGTTTGATGAGAAAGCGCAGGCCGTGGCGCACCAGGGCTTCACGCGGGGCGGGTGCGCCCTGCAGCCAGGTGCGCGCGGTGCCCACGGCCAGGTCGGGGTGATCCTTGGCGATATCGCCCAGGTGGTTGGCCACGGAGCGACGCACGTAGGACGATGGGTCGTCCTTGAGCGCATCGAGCAACGGCAGGGCCAGTTGCGGGTTGTTCTGGAATGCAGGCAATCGCGGCGCCCAGGGCAGGCGGGGCCGCGTGCCTTCGCTCACCAGGCGGCGCACATGGGCGTTGTCGTCGTGCGCCCAGTCACGCAGCCGCGCGAGCGTGGCCTGCTGGTGGTGCAGCAGATAGGGGCGTATGCAGAACTCGGCGGTAAAGCGCTGGGTGAGTGCATGCTGCGCAGCCATCGCTGCCTCGAAATGCTGCAGGCCGTGTGTGCCAATGTAGATGCTGTGCGGCAGGTAGAGGAAGGCGCTGTAGGGGCGGTCGCCCGCATCGGGCTCACCCACCGCATCGAGGCCCATGGGTGGGTCCATCGAATCGACCAGCACACCCAGCGCGCGCGGCACGTCCTGCGGCAGGTGGGTCTGCAGGGCCTGCGCAATGCGCTGGCCGCGCGCCATCAGCTCCAGCGATTCGTAGCCGGGCTCTACTAGCTGCAGAAATGCAGTGGGATCGAACTTGCGCCACGCGCGCCGCACCATGGCCGCGATGCGCGGGGGTACGGTGTCGTTCAGCAGGTATTTGAGAGGCTCGGCCATCGTGGAGATTGCGTGCGAAGCGCTTACATCCGCGCCACGCCAAAGCTCAGGGGCCGCAACGTGCGGGCCTGTGCCTCGGCGCAGGTGTCCAGGCAAAAGGCCAGCACGGCGCGCGTGTCGCGCGGGTCGATCACGCCGTCGTCCAGCAGCAGGCCGCTGGTGTAGAACGCATCGGCCTGGGCCTCGAACATGGCGACGATCTTGTCGAACTGGGCTTGCGACTCGGCCGGGTCGGGGGTGATGCCTTTGCGCGCCAGCGCTGCCTCGGTCACGATCTGCATCGTGCGCGCGGCCTGCTCGCCGCCCATTACGGCCGTCTTGGCGCCCGGCCAGCTGAACAGAAAGCGCGGCGCATAGCCCCGACCGCACATGCCATAGTTGCCCGCGCCAAAACTGGCGCCGCACTGGATGGTGATCTGTGGCACGGTGGCGTTGGTCACGGCCTGGATCATCTTGCTGCCGTGCTTGATCATGCCGCCCTGCTCGCTGTCCTTGCCCACCATGTAGCCCGTGGTGTTCTGCAGGTAGATGATGGGGTGGCCCAGCTGGCACATCCACTGGATGAAGTGGGTGGCCTTGTTGGCGCCCGCCACATCGATGGGGCCGTTGTTGCTGATGAAGCCCACGGCATGGCCCTGGATGCGCCCTTGCGCGCACAGGGTGGCGACACCGTAGCGCGCCTTGAACTCCAGCAGCTCCGAGCCATCCACCAGCCGCGCGATGACCTCGCGCATGTCCACAGGTTGGCGCAGGTCGGCAGACATCAGGGACAGCAGATCGTCGGCAGGCAAGGTGGGGCCGGGTGCGCTGGTTCGCGGGGGCATGTTCCACCCCAGCTGCGCGACCACATCGCGCGCCAGGCCAATGGCCTCGCGGTCGTCCTGCGCCAGGTATTCGCCCAGGCCCGAGACGGCGGTGTGCATCTCGGCCCCGCCCAGTTCTTCTTCCGTTGCGATCTCGCCCGTGGCAGCCTTGAGCAGCGGGGGCCCGGCCAGAAACGCGCGCGAGCGGCCCTGCACCATGATGACCACGTCCGACAGGCCGGGCATGTAGGCGCCGCCTGCGGTGCCCGAGCCGTGCTGCACGGTGATCACCGGAATGCCCGCCGCCGACAGCCGCGCGAGGTTGCGGAACAGCGTGCCACCGTGCACAAAGCCTTCGACGCGATAGCGCATGAGGTTGGCGCCCGCGCTCTCCACCAAGTGAATAAAAGGCAAGCGGTTTTGCAGCGCAATCTCCTGCACGCGCAGGATCTTTTCCAGGCCCATGGGCTGGATGGCACCGGCCTCGATGCCCGAGTCGCTGGCCACGACCATGCAGCGCACGCCACTGACAAAGCCGATGCCCGCGACCATGCCGCCACCAGGCACGGACTTCTCGGGGTCTCTCACGTCCTGCAGGTAGCCCGCCAGCGTGCAGAGCGGCAACCAGGGCGCACCGGCATCCAGCAGCAGGGCCACACGCTGGCGCGGCAACAGCTGGCCGCGCTTTTCAAACTGGGGGAGCGACCGGGCCGAGGCGGCGGCGGCACGCTCTTCCAGCGCGCGCAGGGCATCCAGGCGGGCCTGCAGCGCCGCGCTGCGCTGCGTGGCCTCGGCGCTGCCTGGGTTGAATCGGGAGGTGAAGACAGCAGTCATGCGGCCTCGGTCTTGGGGGTGTGGGAAGGTGCAAACACCTGCGGCACCTGCGCCCGGTGAAAGCCGTCAAACGGCCGCACGGCCGGGTGTGCAGCGGCGGTGGCACCCGGCGGGCGCTGCGGCCAGCCCATGCGCACCTGGGGTCGGGCGCCGTCCACCCGCAACGTGGTGCCGCTGATGAAGCTGGCTGCCGGGCTGAGCAAAAAGATGATGGCCGCCGACACCTCGGCCTCGTTGCCAAAGCGGCCGAGCGGAACGGTGCGCGGCATGGCACGCAGCATGTCTGCCGCCTCGGGCGGGTAGTTGTCCATGCCGCTGGAGGCAATGTAGCCCGGCGCCACAGCGTTCACGCGCACACCGCTGTGCGCCCATTCGAGTGCAGCGGTTTCGGTGAAGCTGACCATGCCCGCACGCGCCGCGCCGCTGTGCCCCATGCCCGGCATGGAGCCCCACATGTCGGCCACGATGTTGACAATGGAGCCGCCATGCGATGCCATCCACTGCCGGTAGCACTCGCGCGCCATGAGAAAGCCGCCCGTGAGGTTGGTGTGCAACACGGCCTCCCAGCCCTTGGCGCTGATGGATTCGAGCGGCGCCATGAACTGCCCACCCGCGTTGTTGACCAGCGCATCGATGCGGCCCTGGGCAGCAAGGATCTGCTGCACCAGCGCGACCACACCTTCTTCTGAGCGGATGTCGCACACCTGGCATGACACGCGGCCGCCATCGGCGGTGATCTCTTCGGCCACGGCCAGCAGCTTGTCAGGCTTGCGCCCCACCAGCACCACGTGCGCGCCCAGGTGCGCGAGTTCGTGCGCCGTGCACCGGCCAATGCCCGAGCCGCCGCCGGTGACCACCACCACCTGACCCTGGAACAGGCCCGGAGCAAACACAGACTGGTAGGCGTTGCGCGCGGTGGGGGCCATGGTGGTTCCGCCTTGGTGGGGTGGTTAGTTATGAACGGATGAACAAGGCGAGGGCCTCGTCGGTGAGCGCGTCAAGCGACTTGCCCTTTTTGGGAGAGAACCACTGCACCGCCCAGTTGAGCGCCCCAAAGATGAACAGCCGCGCCACACCGGGCTCGGCCTGCAGGGCGCCCTGCTGTGCCAGCGCTTCCAGCACAGGCATCCAGGTGGCCTCGTAGCTGTCCTTGATGCGGGCAATGCCCTTGCGCTGTGCAGGCGTGAGCGAGCGCCATTCGTACAACATCACGGGGATGAAGCTGCTGCGCGGCCCGAGCAGGATTTCAAAATGGTGACGAATGAGCGTGTGCAGTTGCTCGCGCGGGGTGGCCTGAGCTGGCAGTGCATCGAGTGCCTGCTGCTGGCTTTGCACGGCCATGGTCATGCCCTCGCTCATCACGGCGTAGAGCAGCGCGCTTTTGCTTTCAAAGTGGTAGAAGGGCGAGCCGCTGTGCATGCCTGCGGCCGCCGCAATGTCGCGCGTGCTGGTGGCGGCGAAGCCCTGGGTGCGGAAGAGCTTGGCCGCGCCATCCATGAGCTTGCGGCGGCGGTTGCCGTCGTCGAGTTCTTCGGCGGTTTTGCGGGGGCGGCCACGGGGGCGGCGGGTGGGGGTTGTGTCTGCAGTAGTTGCGTTGGGTGCGGAATTGGCGCTGGAGGAGGCTGCGGCCTTGCTGCGGGGGCGGGCCGCTAGTTTCTTGGGAGCGGGGGCGATGGCGCTGGTGCGCGGCACGGGTGAATCCATGCTGGCACGATAGCAAAACTGTTTATTTTTAGCAAGCAAGTGCTTTGTAAAAATAGATGGCTTGTTCCATCAAGCTTGCCATGAAGTGCTATTCGAGGTGAAGCGCTTGTATCTATTGCCTGATTTGCTATTCATTTGAAAGCAGATGGCATGCCTATGCGAAGAGCGGAGGCCGGGAGTCGCCCGGCGTGCGAGTAACTTTCTTTCGTCTCGCCGAAAGAAAGTTACCAAAGAAAGGGCGACCCTACTGCGCGCGTCCCTTCGCTGCGCTACGGGCAACCTGCGATGCTCGGACAGGGGGTGCGCCGCAGAACTCACTGCGCGCTACGCGCTCCGTTCAAACAACTGCGGCAAGTCAGTGCACGAAGTGCGTGTGTCCTTCGGCACACGCACGCCCCCCCTGCCCTGCGCTTCTCGGCGCTCGCAGAAGGGAACCCCAAAACGCACATCCACACGGGCCATTGCTTCACTGCGCTGCGCTCGGCCCCGTCTCGCGGGCGCAAGCGCCACGCGCTGCGCAAACTGGGCCGAGCGCAGCGATGGCCCGTGTGGCTGTCCGGCTGTTCGGCTGTCCATCCCCTGCTGGCTGCGCCTGCGGCGGGGCGGTTGCGGGGTGGGCATGGGCGTCGAAGCGCCCATGCTTCGTACTCTGACTCGCCGTGGCTGTCCGAGCGGCGCGCGCAGCGCAAAGCGAGTTCCACGGCGCACCCCGCAACCGCCCCGCCGCAGGTTTGCCCCGTAGCGAAGCGCAGGGGTCGCGGATTGGGGGTCGCCTTTTCTTTGGTGACTTTCTTTTGGCGAAGCAAAAAAAAAATACTCGCACGCCGGGCGACTCCCGGCTCCCGCACTCAAAACGGGCATGCGGTAGCCGCCGCACAGAAGCCTCGACAGGCCCAACCCGAACGGATGGGACGAGAAAAAACTATAAAAACAATAGCTTCCAGCGCTTTCTGCATAAGCGCTTGCAGCCAAAAAAACCTTCAAATTCGGTGACTCAAACCGCGCTGAAATCCGGCTTACGCTTCTCCATGAAAGCCGAGAAAGCTTCCCGCGCCGCCGGCTCGCGCAACATGCGCCCAAAGCTCTCGCCCTCTTCCGCCATCACCTCCAGCACCTTCGCCGTCTGCCCACCCTTCATCAGCCGCTTGGTTTCGATGAGCGACGACAACGGCTTGGCCGCCAGCTTTTTGGCCTGCGCCTGGGCATAGGCATTGCACTCCGTCGGCGGCACCACGCGGTTCACCAGGCCGACTTCCAGCGCCGCCTCGGCCATGAAGGGCTCGCCCAACAGCAAAGCCTCCGCAGCACGGTGATACCCCAGCATCTGCGGCACCAGCAGGCTCGATGCCGCCTCGGGGCACAGGCCCAGATTCACAAAAGGCATCGAGAAAGCCGCGTTGTCGCCCGCATAAACCAGGTCGCAATGGAACAGCATCGTCGTGCCAATGCCCACGGCCGGGCCGCAGACCGACGCGATCACGGGCTTGGGGAAGGTGGCGATGCCGCGCAGAAAGCGGAACACCGGCGAGTCCTGCGTGGCAGGCGGCTGCTGCAGAAAGTCGCCAATGTCGTTGCCCGCGCTGAAGATGGCGATGTCGCCCTGGAACACCACCACGCGCACGCTGGCGTCGGCCTTGGCGGCGTCCAGCGCGTCGGCCATGGCGGCATACATGTCGCGCGTGATCGAGTTCTTCTTGTCCACGCGATTGAACGTGATAGTGGTCACGCCCGCTTCAGAATGGACGAGGATGTCTTGGGTGGCTTCGGTCATGGTGGTGAAGGTTCCGGGGTCTGATGGATGTGAACGAGAGGAATGGTGCACGGCGCAGGGCAACAGGCCGACTCCCTACTCCTTGTAGTAAACGATCTGGTGGCTGGTGGCGAGCATGGTGCCCGCTTCGTTCCACAGCTGCACGGTCTGGTCAAAAAAGCCGTTGCGGAACTCCTGCCCGCGCGCCTGGCCGAGAAGATAACCCGTGCCCGTGGCCTGCAGTTGTGCGGCGCTGGCATGGAAGTAGACCGTGATCGACACCGTGCCTGCCGGCACATGGCGCGCACGGCGCAGCCAGACGCGGGGAAAGAACACATCGGCCAGGGCCGCGAGCGCCACAAAGTCCAGCGGACGGGGTGGCGCATCGCGCATCCACAACTGGGTCAGGCTGTGGTCGCCACTGCCGTCCCACTCGCGCGGAATGGCGCCGGTGACGGGGCGCATCTCGTAGCGGTTGAGCCACTCCACGCCAAAGCCGGGGGGAATGGCAGGCTGTGCCGAGGGTGCAGGCACTTCGGGCATGGGCACATCGCCCACGCTCCAGGTCTCGCGGCGCACGGCGGTGACGGCCGTAGCGGTGGTGGTGACCACCTGCGCCCCGTCATCACCCGCCTGCAGGATCGACAGCGTCCAGTGCTGGGTCGAGCGGTTGGTGCGCACGGGTGTGGCCTGCACGGTGAACGCCCCGGCTGTCAGCGCCCCCGCGTAGTTGACGGTGAGCGACAGCGGATCGCCCAGCCGGTCGGGGTGCTGCAAGATGGCCTGTAGCAGCGTGGCGGCGGTGACGCCGCCGAACGGTCCGACCATGTTCCAGTAGCCAGGGTGGGTCTGCCCTTCGTACTGGCCAGGCGCAGGAGAGGACGAGGCTGTCAGCTGTACCGCATCGTCCAGCGGGTGGGCAGCGGACGCAGTGGAAGAATGGGAGGAAGAAGTCATGCTGCGAGTGTGCCGCGAAACAGCCGTTCAGGCCGTCGTGCCGGAGACTTCGGCGTGCGACACATCGCCGCCCAACGCCGCCAGCGCTGCCGCCGCACGCGGCCACAGGCTCTGGCGGAACTGGTCACGAAAGAAACCGAAGTGCCCGATGCGCCGCACCTTCACATCGGCGGGCGTGATGCTCTCCACGCGGCGTTCGGTGTTGACGTACAGGTTGACGAGGTTGTGCGTGCCGCGCAAGGTCATCAGCTCGTCGTCGGCCATCGACAGCGCCAGCACCGGGAACCGCACCGCCCCATAGCTCTGCGCCACCGCAGGCCCCTCGGCGCCCACGCTGTACGCAGGGTCCAGACACCAGCGCCGCCACTGCAGGATCACGCCCGCAGGCAGGTCGCCCACCTTCTTGAGCGTGCGCCCCGGAAAGTACCCGCACAGCCGCGTGGCCAGTGGCACCAGCACCCACCAGAAATACGGAACGATGCGCTTGAGCTGCGGCGCGTTGTCGCGCCAGTAGCCGCTGCCTGCGGCCACACTCAGCAGACCCGCCACCTGCTCGGGCTTTTTCAGCAGCCCTGGCAACTGCGCGCCCAGGCTGTGGCCCAGCAAATACAGCGGCTGCGACGGCAGCGCGGCCTTGGCGGCTGTGATCACCGCCTCGTAGTCCTGCGCCCAGTCGAACAGATCCGCCTTCACATCACGCATCGCGCCCTGCAGCGAATCGCCATGGCCGCGGTAGTCAAACGTGGTGACCCGAAACCCCTGCTGCGCCATCCACAGCGCAAAGGCCTCGTAGTACGACTGCCGCACCCCCATCGCGCCGCCGATCACGACACTGGCGCGCGGAGCGCGCTCGGGTTCGTAGACACGCAGTGCCAAAGACACTGCCCCGTTGACCTGCAAAGTTTGCTTGTTCATGTCTGTCTCCTTAGCTCAATGCCGATCTGCGCCGGCTTGAATGGAAAACAAAAACAGGCAGTGCACTTCCCCCTGCCTTCACACTCCGCCCTCAAAGGCGTAGCGAGCGGGATCAGCTGCTAAGCGGACGGAGCGCAGCAACCGGAACGTACTTGCGGTACGTGAGGATTGCGAGCACCGCCCAACGACGCAGATGGCCTGCGCAGTAGCCAGTTACAACGCCTCGATGATGCCGGCGGCGCCTTGGCCTGTCCCTACACACATCGTGACCATGCCGTACTTCAGCTTGTGCCGACGCAGCGCGTGCACCACCGTCGCCGCGCGAATCGCACCGGTCGCCCCCAGCGGGTGACCCAGGGCAATAGCACCACCCATTGGATTCACGTTCGCAGGGTTCAGCCCCAGCGTATTGATCACCGCCAGCGACTGCGCCGCAAACGCTTCGTTCAGCTCATACCAGCCGATGTCATCGCTCTTCAAGCCCGCATAACGCAGCGCCGCAGGAATCGCCTCGATGGGACCAATGCCCATGATCTCGGGCGGCACGCCTCGCGCGGCGTAGCTCACAAAACGCGCCAGGGGCGTCAGGCCAAACTGCTTCACCGCCTTTTCGCTGGCCACGATGAGCGCACCCGCGCCATCGCTGGTCTGCGAGCTGTTGCCCGCCGTGACACTGCCACGCGCCGCAAACACGGGCTTGAGCTTGGCCAGACCTTCCAGGGACGTGTCAGGGCGTGGGCCTTCGTCCAGGCTCACGGTGCGGCGCTTTTCCACCACTTCGCCGGTGGCGAGGTTGGGCGAACGCTCCACGATTTCGATGGGCGTGATTTCATCGGTGAACTCACCGGCCTTTTGCGCCTTGATGGCCCGCAGGTGGGATTCGAGGGCGAACGCGTCCTGCGCCTCGCGGCTCACCTTCCACTGCTGGGCGACCTTTTCGGCGGTCAGGCCCATGCCGTAGGCGATGCCCACGTTTTCGTCCTTGGCAAAAATCTCGGCGTTGAACGAGGGCTTGTTGCCGCCCATGGGCACCAGGCTCATGGACTCGGCGCCGCCGGCGATCAGCACGTCGGCTTCGCCCACGCGGATGCGGTCGGCGGCCATCTGCAGCGCGGTGATGCCCGATGCACAAAAACGGTTCACCGTCACGCCGCCCACGGGGTGGTCAAACGCCAGGCCCATCGCAATGCGGGCCATGTTCATGCCCTGCTCGCCTTCGGGGAAGGAGCAGCCAATGATGGCGTCTTCAATCGCCTTGGGGTCCAGCGTGGGCACCTGCAGCATGGCGCTCTTGACGGCGGCGACCAGCAGGTCGTCGGGCCGGGTGTTCTTGAAATAGCCGCGGCCCGAGCGCCCGATGGGCGTACGCGTGGCGGCGACGATGTAGGCGTCCTGGACTTGTTTTTGAGCCATGGTGAAACTCCTTCAATTCTTGGGGGGGCGGCTGGAAGGAACCCAGGCCCACGTAAATACACATTCGACCGGCTCCACACCGGCTTCGTCGGTCACGGTGACTTTCACCTGCACCTCGCCCTTGTCGCTGGCCAACATGGCGGCGCGCTGCTCGGCAGTGAGCGTGGCCACGGCCTTGAGGCCGCCCGTGGCGCGCTTCTTGAACGCCATGGAAAGCTCCTTGGCCAGCGGCAGGCAGTCGTCGCGCACGTTCATGCCCACCACCATGCCGGTGGCCGTTTCGGCCAGCAGGTTCATGGCAGACGCGTGCACGCCGCCGATGTGGTTCTGCACTCGGCGCTCGTTGGCCAGGTGCACCTCGACACGCTCGGGCGTGAGCGACACGAACTTCACCCCGGCCGTGCCGGTGAAGGGCACGGCCCGGCGCAGGATGATGTTCTGCACGAAGCCGCGCATGAAGGCGGGCGCCTCGTCCAGGCGCATCAGCGAGCGCTGGAGTTTGTTGGGGGTTGGGCTCGTCATGGTGACGCCGATCAGTTACGAACAGGCTTGCCCGTGGAGAGCATTCCGAGGATGCGCTCGTGCGTCTTGGGCTGTGCGATCAGGTGGCAGAACACCTTGCGCTCCAGCGTGAGCAGGTATTCCTCGCTCACCATCGAACCCGCATCCACATCACCGCCACAGACCACCTCGGCGATCATGGCGCCGATCTTGAAGTCATAGGCGCTGATGAAGCCGCCGTCGCGCATGTTCACCAGCTGGGCCTTGATGGTGGCCAGACCGCTGCGGCCCGCCACGGGGAACAGGCGCTTGTGCGGTGCCCGCCAGCCGCTCGCGGCCATGGACTTGGCTTCGTTGATGGCCACGAACAGCAGCTCATCCTTGTGGGGCACGATCACGTCGCTGTCCAGCAGGTAGCCCAGCTTGCGCGATTCGAGCGCGCTGGTGCCCACCTTGGCCATGGCGGCGGCGGTGAAGCCTTCGGTGAGGAAGGGCAGCAGGTCCTTGCTCGTCGAAGCCGCCATGTTCTCGGCCGCGCGGCGGGCAATGTAGGTCAGGCCGCCCGCGCCGGGCACCAGGCCCACACCGACTTCCACGAGGCCGATGTAGCTTTCCATGTGCGCCACGCGCTTGGCCGAATACACGGCCAGCTCGCAGCCGCCGCCCAGTGCCATGCCGTGGATGGCAGCGACGACGGGCACCTGCGCGTAGCGGATGCGCAGCATCAGGTTCTGCAGCTCTTGCTCGATGCTTTCGACCGCATCGGCGCCGCCGACCATGAAGGCGGGCATCGTGGCTTCCAGATCTGCACCTACGCTGAAAGGCGCGTCGCCAGACCAGATCACCATGCCCTGGTACTCGGCCTCGGCCAGTTCCAGGGCTTCCATCAGCGCTTCCATCACTTCGGGGCTGATGGCGTGCATCTTGTTCTTGATGCTGGCGATGAGCACTTGGCCATCAAGCGTCCAGGTGCGCAGGGCCTTCGATTCGGCAATGGTGGTGCCAGCGGTGCGCCAGTCGGGCAGGCTGGTCTCGCCCAGCAAAGCCTCAGGGAAGATCTGGCGCTCGTACACAGGCAGCTGGCGGCGTGGCACGAACTTGCCCTGCGACGCGCTCCACGAGCCTTGCGCGGTGTGCACGCCACCGGCTTCGGCCACGGGACCCTTGAAGACCCACTCGGGCAGCGGCGCCTTGCACAGGGCTTTGCCAGCGTCGATGTCTTCCTGAATCATCTTGGCGACTTCGATCCAGCCGGCTTCTTGCCACAGCTCGAAGGGGCCTTGCTTCATGCCGAAGCCCCAGCGCATGGCCTGGTCCACGTCGCGCGCGTTGTCGGCAATGGTGCCCAGGTGCACGGCGGCGTAGTGGAAGCTGTTGCGCAGGATGGCCCAGAGGAACTGGCCGGGCGCGCCTTCTGCGTTGCGCAGCAGGCGCAGACGTTCGGCGGCGGGCTTCTTGAGCATGCGCGCGTACACCTCGTCGGCCTTCTGACCGGCGGGTACGTACTCTTCGCTTTCCAGCTCAAAGCGCATCACATCACGGCCGACCTTCTTGAAGAAACCGGCCTTGGTCTTCTGGCCCAGGTTGCCCAGTTCCAGCAGCTTCTTCAGCACGGCGGGCGTGCCAAAGCTTTCGTAGAAGGGGTCGGTCTCGATGCTCAGGTTGTCCTGCAGCGTCTTGATGACGTGGGCCATGGTGTCCAGGCCCACCACGTCGGCGGTGCGGAAGGTGCCGCTCGATGCGCGGCCCAGCTTCTTGCCGGTGAGGTCGTCCACCACGTCAAAGGTCAAGCCGAAGTTCTCGACTTCCTTCATGGTGGCCAGCATGCCGGCGATGCCGACCCGGTTGGCCACGAAGTTGGGCGTGTCGTGCGCGCGCACCACGCCCTTGCCCAGGCCGCTGGTGACGAAGGCTTCGAGCTGGTCCAGCACTTCGGGCTGGGTGGTGGGGGTGTTGATCAGCTCCACCAGCGTCATGTAGCGCGGGGGGTTGAAGAAGTGAATGCCGCAGAAACGGGGCTTGATGCTCTCGGGCAGCACTTCCGAGAGCTTGGTGATCGACAGGCCCGAGGTGTTGGACGCCAGGATGGCGTGCTTGGCCACGTGTGGGGCGATCTTGGTGTACAGGTCGAGCTTCCAGTCCATGCGCTCTGCAATGGCCTCGATCACGAGGTCGCATTCCTTGAGCAGGTGCATGTGCTCTTCATAGTTGGCCTGCTGGATCAGCGCCGCGTCGTCAGCCACGCCCAGGGGCGATGGCTTGAGCTTCTTGAGGCCTTCGACGGCCTTGGTGACGATGCCGTTCTTGGGGCCTTCCTTCGCTGGCAGGTCGAACAGCACCACGGGCACCTTCACGTTGACGAGGTGGGCGGCAATCTGCGCGCCCATCACGCCTGCGCCGAGCACGGCGACTTTTTTCACTTGGAATCGGGACATGGGTTGGGTTCCTGGTTGGGGCGCTGCGCGACACCGCTGGGGTGCGCGCGGCCACGGGAATGGGGTTTACTGGACGCGGATCCAGGTTTGCGTGCGGCCAAACGGGCCGATCGAACCGCGCACTTCGAGCTTCTTGCCGCCCTCGACGGGGGTCATGCGCAGGGTGTAGTTGCGGCCGTTCTCGGGGTCGAGAATCTTGCCGCCCTCCCACACTTCTTTGCCGTCGGCCTTCTTGGCGCCACGGATGATCTCCAGCCCGAGGATGGGCTTGCCCTTGCGGTCGTCCGAGCATTCGTCGCAGACCTCGTCGGGCTTGGCGTCCTTGGACAGGCGCTTTTCCAGCGCTCCGTGCAGCACGCCGCCGCCAATGTCGCGGATGCGGATCTCGGCCTTGGCCTCGCCGGTCTTGTCATCGATGTTGCGCCACAGGCCTTCGGGCGTCATCTGCGCCCAGGCCGGCAGCGCGCCCGCTACCAAAACAATAGCTGCTACCGCTTTGAACATCTGCGCTCCCTGGCAAAAAGGCTTGAAATCCGCATCCGGCGCCGATCAGGCCAGGGCCAGATCGGTGTCCATCAGCACCTTGCTGCCGGCGCGGGCGGTGCGCATCAGCGTGGCGGTCTCAGGGAACAGCTTGGCGAAATAGAACCGCGCGGTTTGCAGCTTGGCACCATAGAACGGGTCGGTGTTGCCAGCGGCAATTTCGCGCAGGGCGACCTGCGCCATGCGGGCGAACAGGTAGCCGAACACCAGGTGGCCGGCCACGCGCAGGTAGTCCACGGCAGCGGCGCCCACTTCGTCGGGGTTTTGCATGCCCTTGAAGCCGATCTCGGTGGTGAACTTGGTCATCTGGTCACCCAGCATGGCCACGGGGTTGATGAACTCGGCCATGCGCTCGTTCACGCCCTCTTCTTCCACCAGCTGGCCAATCAGCTTGCCCAGCTTTTTCAGCGTGGCGCCGTTGTTGCCCAGCACCTTGCGGCCCAGCAGGTCCAGCGACTGGATGGTGTTGGTGCCTTCGTAGATCATGTTGATGCGGTTGTCCCGCACATACTGCTCCATGCCCCATTCCTTGATGAAGCCGTGGCCGCCGAAGACCTGCATGCAGGCGTTGGTGCTGATGTGGCCGTTGTCGGTGATAAAGGCCTTGACGATGGGGGTCAGCAGGGCCACGAGTTCTTCGGAGTCCTTGCGCACCTTTTCATCGGGGTGGCTGTGCACCTTGTCCAGCAGCAGCGTGCAGAAGATCTGCAGCGCGCGGCCACCTTCGGCATAGGCCTTGGCGGTGAGCAGCATCTTGCGCACATCGGGGTGCACGATGATGGGGTCGGCGTCCTTGTCCTTGGCCTTGGGGCCCGACAGGCTGCGCGACTGGATGCGGTCCTTGGCGTAGGCCAGGGCGTTCTGGTAGGCCACTTCGGTCAGGCCCAGCGACTGGTTGCCCACGCCCAGGCGGGCGGCATTCATCATCACAAACATGGCAGCCAAGCCCTTGTTGGGCTGGCCCACCATGGTGCCGATGGCGCCGTCCAGCGCGATCTGCGCGGTGGCGTTGCCGTGGATGCCCATCTTGTGCTCCAGGCCCGTGCAGAAGATCGGGTTGCGCTCGCCCAGCGAGCCGTCGGCGTTCACATGGAACTTGGGCACCACAAACAGACTGATGCCCTTGCTGCCCTTGGGCGCATCGGGCAGGCGAGCCAGCACCAGATGAACGATGTTGGCAGCCATGTCATGCTCGCCGGCGCTGATGAAGATCTTGTTGCCGGTGATCTTGTAGGTGCCATCGGCCTGGGGTTCGGCCTTGGTGCGCATCAGGCCCAGGTCGGTACCGCAATGGGGTTCGGTCAGGCACATGGTGCCGGTCCACTCGCCGCTGGTCAGCTTGGGCAGGTACAGGGCCTTCTGCGCGTCGGTGCCGTGGGCGTGCAGGGCTTCGTACGCGCCGTGCGACAGGCCGGGGTACATCGTCCAGGCCTGGTTGGCCGAGTTCAGCATCTCGTACAGGCACTGGTTCAGCACAAAAGGCAGGCCTTGGCCGCCGTAGGCCGGATCGCAGCTCAGCGCCGCCCAGCCGCCTTCCACGTACTTGGCGTACGCGTCCTTGAAGCCGGTGGGGGTCTTCACTTCGTGCGTGGTCTTGTTCAGCACGCAGCCCTCGGTGTCGCCGCTGATGTTGAGCGGGAATGCGACTTCGGCAGCAAACTTGCCGGCCTCTTCGATCACGGCGTTGATGGTGTCCACATCCACTTCGGCGTGGGGGGGCATCGCCTTGAATTCATCACTCACCTTGAGCACTTCGTGCATGACGAATTGCATGTCGCGCAGGGGCGGCGTATAGGTAGGCATGGGTTTACTCCTTGGATGGGGTGGCTTGGTTGGAAACTTTGCGGCGCGCCACCGTGGGTGCCTTGGCGGCGGCCGCGGGCGCGCTGTAACGCGCCAGGATGTTGTGAAAGCCCACGACGGCCCGGTCGATGGAGCCGGGGGTCTGCAGGAACCGCGCTTCGTAGTGCAGCGCGAGGATGAGGCCGTGGATCTCGAAGAGCATCTGCTCTTCCTTGGTATCAGCCCGCAGCTCGCCCAGCTCCTTGCACTGCTCGATGGCGCGGCGCATGGCGGCATGCCAGGTCAGCACCGAGCTGGCGAGTGCATCGCGCACGGGGCCGGTGCGGTCGTCAAACTCGACCGCGCCGCTGATGTAGATGCAGCCCGAGTCGATTTCGATGGAGGTGCGCTTCATCCAGTTGTCGAACAGCGCCGACAAGCGCGCCACGCCGCGCGGGGCGGACATGGCGGGGTAGAACACTTCCTGCTCGAAGCGGGTGTGGTATTCGCGGATCACGGAGATCTGCAGCTCTTCGCGCGAGCCAAAGTGGGCGAACACGCCCGACTTGCTCATGCCCGTGACGTCGGCCAGCGCCCCGATGGAGAGGCCCTCCAGCCCGATGTGGGTGGCCAGGCCCAACGCCGCCTCGACGATGGCCGCCTTGGTCTGCTGGCCCTTTTGCAGTGCACGGCCCGTACCGCTGCGAGCGCGCGGAATGCGGGTGACCTGGCGGGATTCGGGGGTGGAGGACATGGGCACGAATAAAAACGAACGTTCGTTCTATTCTGCAGCAAATTCCCCGCACACCCCAAGCCCCCGAAAAAAATAGGGAGACGCACCCAAACCACCCGTTGCAGCCGCGCCACCCTTGCTGGGTAACGCTGCCTCAGCCGTCTGCTGGCTAAAGCATCAGCGCCAGACTGGCTTCCAGGTGCTCGGTGGGCAGGCGCCGAAACCCCGAGCGGGCATAACCCTGCAGCCGCCCGACCACAAAGGCCGTCAGCACGCTGGCCGCCACCTGGGCGTCCACCGTGGGCGTGCTGGAGGCAGCCGTAGTAGCCCGCAGACACTGGCGCAGGGTGGATTCGATGCGGTCAAAAAACTGGTTCATGCGCTGCTGCAGGCGCTCGTGCTCAAACACCAGCGCATCGCCCACCATCACCCGCACCATGCCTGGGTTGCGTTCGCCAAACTGCAACACCAGGGCCACGATGCGGGCAGCCTGGCGCGCGCCCGCGTCGGCAGCCTGTGCGGGGTCGGGCACGTCGCGCCCGGTGATCTGCTGCACCAGCGTGAACACCGATTGCTCGATGAAATCGATCAAGCCCTCGAACATCTGCGCCTTGCTGGCGAAGTGGCGGTACAGCGCGGCCTCGCTGACGGACAGGCGTGCGGCCAACGCGGCGGTGGTGATGCGTTCAGCCCCCGGCTGCTCCAGCATGGCGGCCAAGGCCTGCAGGATCTGGATGCGCCGCTCCCCGGGCTTGGGCCGCTTGCGGGCAGCCGCAACATCACCCGCTTCGGCGGTACTGGCGGACTCGGGGAGGGGCGAGATTTCAGACATGCAGGACAGGGACTCCGGTGGGCCCCGCGCCCGGAACACACGCCACCGGGCATGGTCGGATCACGGCAGGGCGTGGATCACGATGTCACGTCTTGCCACAGCCAGGAGGGGCCGGAGCGCCACCTGTTTGCACAAGTCAATCGTGTATAGAAATGATTCTCGCACAGGCCCCTGAGCGATCCCCGCCGGCCCTGGCAGGCCACAGGACACGCACCACTACAGCGGGAACACCACGGCCACCACGAGCCCCCGCCCCTGGGGACCAGTGCCCAGCGTCATTGCGGCGCGGTGCACGCGGGCAATCTCGTCCGCAATCGCCAGCCCCAGGCCGGTACCCTCGCCGCCCGCACCGGGCACGCGGTAGAACCGCTGCAGCACGCGGGTGCGCTCACTCTCCGGCACCCCCGGGCCGTCGTCCTCCACCTCCATGTAGGGGCGCGGCGGCCCCAGACGCCCCTGGCGCAGTCCGCAGCGGATGGTGACCACGCCCCCCGGCGGGGTGTACTTGATGGCGTTGTCCACCAGGTTGGACAACAGCTCGCGCAACAGCCAGCCGTGGCCCGTGACATGCACCAGCTGCACATCGAGCCCCAAATCCAGGCCCTTGCCGGTGGCGGCGTCCAGAAAGTTCTCGAGCAGCGATTCGCACAGGTCCTTGAGGTCCACCCGCTGCGGCGGTTGCGCATCCAGGCTGCGGGCATCGGCCCGGGATAGCGCCAGCAGCTGGTGCGCCAGCTGCGAGGTGCGGCGCGTGGCATTGCGCAGCTTCTCGATCTGATCAACTCCTAAAACAATAGCACCCTGCGCACGATCTTCATGCGCTAGCGGCATTTTTCGATCGAAATCCGGGAAAGAGGTGCGGGGTGGCGCTGCCACCTTGGCCATCATGGCCCAGGCCTCGACCTGGGCCTGCAGGCCTGCGAGGGGCGTACGCAGCTGGTGCGCCGCGTCGGCCACAAAGCGCCGCTGCCCCTCCGCCTGCGCATTGACCAGCGCAAACAGGCGGTTGAGCGAGTGCACCAGAGGTCGCACCTCGTCGGGCGAGGCCGCCTCGTCGATGGGGCTCAAGTCCCGCGGCGAGCGGCGCTCCACCGCCTCGGCCAAACCCACCAGGGGCTTGAAGGCCTGCCGCACCGCCCAGTGGATCGCAAAACCCGCCGCCACCAGCAGCACCAGGTTGGGCAACAACACGCGCAGCAGCAGTTGTTGCGCCCATTTCTGGCGCGGGTCCGACCCGTCGGCCAGAGCCACGACCAGCTCGCCCGCCCCGGTGCGCCCGCGCTGTGCCGCCACCCGGTACGTCACCCCGCCGAATTCCACGCTGTGGAACTCCGGGGCCTGGGTGGTGGGCACGGCGCCATGCACCCAGCCCTCGCCCAGCAGCAGGCGGCCGGAGGTGTCACGCACGCTGTAGGCAGCAAAACCGGCGTTCTGGCGCAGAAAATCTTCAATGGGCGGCGCGAGCAGGAGCAACGGTGGGTCGTTGTCGTGAATGGGTGGCGCCAGCACCGAGTCGGCCAACGCCGGCAGCAACCGCACCAGCCGCTGGTCGTGCTGGCCAGCCGCCTCGTCAGCCGACCGGTAGTCGAGCCAGACCCCCACGAGCGCCAGCACGCACAGGGGCAACACCAGCATCAGCAAGAGCCGGGTGCGCAGATCCGACGTCATCGCACGCAAGCCGGGCCGCCGGGAGGAGTTCTTCTTCCAAAGCATGGCGAGGCGGCCGAAAGATGCGGGTGGGGAAGTTGCCGCTCAGGGGGCCTGCAGTTCGAGGCGGTACCCAAAGCCCCGGATGGACCGCAGCGCCACGCCATGGGGCTCCAGCTTGCCCCGCAGGCGCGAGACATAGACCTCCACCGCGTTGGGGGTGATCTCCTTGTCCCAGCCTGTCAGCGCCTGCAGCAGCTTGTCTTTGCTCGCAGGCTTGGGCGCGTTGATGAGCAGGTATTCAAGCACCGTCCACTCGCGGGGCCCCAGTTCGATGACCTGTTCGCCCGCCGGCGTGCGCATGCTGGCACGGCGCCCGGCCGTGTCCAATTCAAGCGGGCCAAAACTTAGCACCGCCGTGGTCGCCGCCTGGGAGCGGCGCAGCAGCGCCCGCAGGCGCGCCAGCAGCTCAGGCAGCTCAAAAGGCTTGACCATGTAGTCGTCCGCCCCCAGGTCCAGCCCCTGCACGCGGTCATGCAGCGCGTCGCGCGCCGTCAGGATCAACACCGGCATCGCAGGGCTTGCCATGTCCGGGCGGCGCAGGCGGCGGGTCAGCTCTAGGCCGTCCATTGCGGGCAACCCGATGTCGATGATGGCGGCGTCAAACGACTCGGCGCGCAGCACCTCTTCGGCCCGTTCGCCGCTGCCTACCCAGTCCACCGCATACCCTGCATCGGTGAGCCCCAGCTTGATGCCGCTGGCCACCATCACATCGTCTTCGACCAACAGCAGGCGCATGGTGCCCTCACGCGGGGAGATCAGTGGGACCGGATCATGGTGCCGTAGGCCTGGTCGGTCAGGATCTCCAGCAGCATGGCATGGGGCACACGTCCGTCAATGATGTGAACGGCATTAACCCCGGCTTTGGCAGCATCCAGTGCACCGGCAATCTTGGGCAGCATGCCGCCCGAGATCGTGCCGTCGGCAAACAGCTCGTCGATACGGCGGGCCGTCAGGTCGGTCAGCAGGTTGCCGGCTTTGTCGAGAACACCGGGCGTGTTGGTCAGGAGCATCAGCTTTTCAGCCCGCAACACCGTGGCCAGCTTGCTGGCCACCACATCCGCGTTGATGTTGTAGCTCTCGTTGTTCTCGCCAAAACCAATCGGGCTGATGACGGGAATGAACGCATCGTCCTGCAGCGCCTTCACCACGCTGGGGTCAATGGAGACGATGTCGCCCACCTGCCCCACGTCGTGTTCGATGGTGGGGTCCTTGCTATCCACCATCTTGAGCTTTTGCGCGCGGATCATGCCGCCGTCCCGGCCAGTCAAGCCCACGGCCTTGCCACCGGCCTGGTTGATCAGACCCACGATGTCCTGCTGCACCTCGCCCGCCAGCACCCATTCGACCACTTCCATGGTCTCGGCATCGGTCACGCGCATGCCCTGGATGAACTCGCCCTTCTTGCCCAGGCGGTTGAGCGCCGTCTCAATCTGCGGGCCGCCACCGTGCACCACTACAGGGTTCATGCCCACCAGTTTGAGCAGAACCACGTCCTCGGCAAAGTCCGCCTGCAGGGCGGGGTCGGTCATGGCGTTGCCGCCGTACTTGATGACCATGGTCTTGCCATGGAACTTGCGGATGTAGGGCAGCGCCTGGGCCAGGATTTCAGCCTTGTCGCGCGGGGCAATCGAAAGAAGGTCGGTCATGGAGGCGGGCCATCCGGAGGAAGAAACTGTGAAGTACAAATTGTGCCGCATTCACGGCATCGGCAGCCACCGCGCCATGTGCGCTGCCTGCGAGGGGCAGTTCAATGACGCAGCCAGTGCGGGACCTTGAAGCGCACGATGGCGAGGTAGGCCATCACATAGCTGATGACGAACAGGCCGCAGAACGCCATGAGGAGCGGCGTGTTGTTCCAGAACAGGATGGCGGGTACCACGGTCAGCAGCGTGAAGCCCCACAGGTAAGGCGAAGTGCGGTTGTTGCGCATCAGCACCCGCCGCGATTCATCGTCATGGAACACGCCGCGCACGATGCGGCGATAGATCAGCTGGTGGAAATGAAGTGCATCCGCGACACCGGGAGATACGCCGCGCACCGCTTTGCGGTAGATGGAGAAGATGGTCTCCCAGACGGGATAGATCAGCAGCAGCATGGGAAACCACGGCGAGACATCGGCGTTGCGCTGCACCAGCGAAATGCTGGCCAGGGCGATCACCACCCCCCACACATATGCCCCACCGTCACCCGCAAAGAGCATGCCGCGTGGATAGTTCCAGACCAGAAAGCCCCCGGTAGCGGCCGCCGTGGACACCAGAAGCGCCGCCAGTGCGCGGTCGCCAACCTGTAGAGCCACATGGGCCAGCGCGAGACAGACGATCAAGGCCACCATGCCAGCCAGGCCGTTGTAGCCATCGATGATGTTGAACGCATGCGGCAGGCCCGCCACCGCAAGCACCACGATGGAGACACCGATCCAGGGAGCCGCCGCCAGGACGGCATCGAGCCAGGGCCAGCCTGCGCGCGGTAGCGTGAGATCCAGCAGCATCACCGCGAGCACACCGGAGGCTCCGGTCAGTACCAGCCGGTAGCGTACCGAGAGGCGCTGCGTCATGTCCTCAGCAATACCGCCCAGCGCCGCCGGCAGAAGCACCACCAGCCAGCCGCCCACCCAGATCCCCAGGCGAAGGGAGCCAGGATCACCCCATTTCAGGGATTGCAGCATTCCCAGGCCCCAGCCGCACCCAATACCGATGAGCAACGCGGCGCCACCCAGACGGGGCACGTCACCCAGGTGAAAGCGCTGCGGCATGCCGTTGCCGTATACCGAAGCATGGCTGCGCATCCACCGTACGATGTAGCCTGCAGCCAACGCTGCGACGATGAATGCGACCACTGACAACCAGATCATGAGCGGCCGATGGTAACTGCACTCGGTACACGCGCCTGTAATAAAGCGCTAGGGCGGGCGTCCGTCAGCACCGAAAGCCGCCTGTCCACGTGACATGGTGCCGTTTGCGGCGGCTGGCCGGCAGGGGCAACCCACCGAGGCCGGCAGCCCCGGGTTGCGCACGGCCGATTCGACTCGCAATGCACCATCGTGAGAACGCCTGGCCTGGTGGTGCGGGTCAGCGGACCAGCCCGCGGTAGAAACGCATGACTTTTTCCACGTACTGCTGCGTTTCGGGGTAGGGAGGTATCTTGCGGCCGTACTTGATCACGGCCCCTTCGCCCGCGTTATACGCCGCCAGCGCCAATTCCTTGTCTCCATCGAACATGCGCAGCAGGTCTGCGAGATAGCGGGTGCCGATCTGCGCATTGACCTTGGGCTCCATGGCTGCGTGCTCGCCCTCGGAGGCCGGACGTGACGCCACTCCGTACCTTTCGGCGGTGGCAGGCATGACCTGCATCAGGCCGAGCGCGCCCTTGCGCGACACAGCCTTGACGTTGAAAGCGGACTCCGCAGCCGCGACCGCGATAACGAGCGCGGGGTCCAGCGACTGCGCCTCGGCCGCATCTTCCAGGTGCTGCTTCACATCTCCGTATCCCGCAAACTGCGAGACGGAGCTGCCGCGAGGCTCCTTGCCCCTGGCCGACGAGGCGGCTGGCACCCGGCTGAGCCACACCAGCCCCCGCGGCGCCGATGAAGGCGGCACATTGCCGATATGGGTCACGCCGTCCTTGTCCACAAACTCCCAGACCTGGTCTGCGCGGGCGGCCGACACCCCTCCCCACAGAAGAAGCAGCAGGAACGCGACACCCCACAGTCTGTGCGGCATGCCGTGCCTTGACTCGACCCCGTCAGGGCGCCTTGACCAGATGCTTGCATTCATTGGGAAACACGCCCCATCCCGATAAAACCCTTGAGTCTTGACATCCACCGCTGGCGTAGGCCGGCCACCGGAGGCTGGCTTGCGCTGGCCCAGCCCCCCCCCCGCCGGGCACGGATCAGGCGGGCAGGAACACCCGCAGCCACCATGCCTGCCGGCACGTCTTGGCGCACCACGGACCCCGCAGCGACCACCGCCCCACGGCCGATGGTCACGCCCTCCAGCACGATAGCGCCGGCACCGATCCAGGCGCCGTCTTCCACCACGATTTTGGCGCGCGTGATGCGGTTGCGCGCAATGATCACGTCGGCGCCCTCGTCGATGGCATGGCCTGCGGAGAGTATCTTGGCATGCGCACCGATGAGAACGTCCTCACCGATGTCCAGCCCGCCCTCGCCCGAAAGGTAGGCGCCGACGTTGACGATGGTGCGCGCGCCAATCCGCATGCCCACGCACTCGTCGGCAACCACGTCGCCCAGAACGAGCCGCGTGTAGGAATAAAGGCTCACGCCATCGCCCAGACGCAAAACGCCTTCCCGCTGGCTGAAGCGCATGACGGACACCGTAGGGTCCACCCGGCAATCCACACCCATCTCGTCAATACCGGGGTGGGACTGGGTGAAGTCCGGCACACCCAGCAACGTGGCCTGTGTCATGGTGTCTGCGCGCCCTCAGGCCTGGCCCTTCTTGGAGCCCAGCCAGCGCCGCATCCGGGATGCAGGGCGCGCTGCAGCCCCAGCCCGCGCCGCGAGCTTTTCCTGGCGTAGGGCCTCCGCTTCGCGCTGTGCAGCCTGCAGGTCTGCCTGCATCTTCTCGATAATGGTCTTGGCTTCGGCAAACGCTTTCTGGTGCTCCAGCAGCGAGGCATGTTCGCTGGCATGTACCAGGGTCAATGCCTGCAGCTCGTCCCGCATTTTCTCGCTCGCCACCCGGGCCTCGCGCACGGCCCATGCCGAAGCGTCCACCAAGGGGGTGGCAACCACCATCCACTCATAAACATCAAAATCCACGCAGCCTGCGGCCAGGCTCTGCCGCTGCGCTTCGGAGATTGCGCTCCAGCACGAGGCGAATTCGCTGGCCTCGATCGGGTGCCGATAGGGCTCCCAGTAGCGGGGCGACCACCCCAACTCCAGCAGGGACTGCTCCATGCTACGGCGCGTGAAGAACCGCAGGTGGGTGCGATCCAGCAACCCGGTATCGGTGTAATCGAAGGCTCCATTGATCAGCCCCGCAACCACACCGCCGTAAGACACATTGGGTATCGAAATGATCAACGCGCCCGCAGGCTGCATCATCGCGGAAAGGGCCTTGAGCACGGCGTCCGGCGAGCGTAGGTGCTCCAGCACATCGCAGGCCAGGATGGCATCGAAGCGGCGCCCCTGCAACTCCGCGATCCAGCCGTCGCCGTCCAGGTCGCTGTTGAGAACCTCAACGCCCATGTCGTTGAGGCTTAGCAGAGCGCCCGGGTCGTTCTCCACCACGGTCACGGTGTAGCCACGGTCCACCATGACCTTGGTCATCGCGCCCGGGCCGGGGCCAAGCTCGAGCACGTCGCCCTGGGGCGGAAGGCGGCGCAGCAAACGGGCAGCCCATGCGTCCCCATCGGGATCGAAGGCGTAGTTGTATCTGTCAATGTCTGTCAAAGCCGTTCCTCCCCGTTTGTCCGCCGCCACATGTTGTCTAAAACTCCCCATTGCCACCAGGCCCAGGGACGCTCTCGGACATCCCGCTCCAGCCGCTTGATGACAGCATCCACGGCGGCCTTAGGATCTTCCGGCAGCGGGTCGACATCCACCGTCAGGCGATCCACCCCTTGCGTGTAGCTGATCGCATGCACCAGGGGAACACCCGTGGACTTTGCCAGACGCTCGATGCCGGTGGGCAGGCTGATTTCCCCACCCAAAAAAGGATGTTTGCGCAACCGGCCAAATGTGGGCTGCCAAACATCCGCCAGAATGATCCAGACCTCGCCGGCGGCCAGACCCTCGTGCACGGGGCGCAGGCTCTCGCTGGTGCTGCGGTACTGGCCTTGCATCACGCCCACGAGGTTGTTGACCTTGCGAGTCAGGAACCGGCGGTGCACCGGGTCCAGATCGGGGTTGTCCAGCACCGGCATCGTCAGGGCATTCATCTTCAGCCCCTTGCGCGCGAACGCCACCAGGCTTGTCATCAGCCGGTCAAAGTGTGTCAGGACAATGATGAAACCTTTGTTCCGGTCCACCAGCCTCTGCACATGCTCCCACCCCTCAAGCTCGATGGAAGGCCCGTTGGCTCCGCCAAGGCGTGGCAGGGCCGTGCCGTCGATCATTTCCAGGGCGAGCATGTTCATGTGAGCGCGAGCCCACTGCATGCGCTGCTCCGGCGCGGACTCCGGGAACATCTGCTCGAAACGCATGAGCAGGAAATCCTCCGTGGACCGGCGCGCTTCGCGCGGGCCGCGCCCCAGGCGAGGCGCCAGCTTCCAGGGCAGGGTTCCCGGCAATCTGGCCAAGCCAGGGTAGCCATACTGCATACGCCAGTCGTTACTCATTCGACCGCCACCCATTCATGGTTCAGGGCAACGAGCCCGAACTCGGTGTTGCGCAGATTCAGTACCGTGAAGGGCTGTACCAGCTCGGCCATGTCCAGCATCTGGATGGCCGTATCGTCCAGCGTGTAGACGCTCCAGAGGTATTCCCCCGACAGCAGGGGCAGAGAAGGGAACTTCACCCGCAGGCGGTGCAGGCCCACGCCCCGAAGGCCACCCTTGGGCTCGCGGAACTGCGTGCCCGTTCCGAACACATTGTCCTTGTCAGGCCGCACGATGAAGAAGGCCACATGGAATGGGGCGTCGGTATACGCCTCCACCTCGATCTCCACAGACAGGTCCTGGAACGAATCCACCTGGGCCGGGTTGATGCCGTCGCCCGTTTCGGTGGTGATGCGCACGATCTTGACCAGCGGCGTGTCCACAGGCACAGGCGCGGCGTTCACGGCGGGTGCCTGCGCCGCACCTTCAGCAGGCCGTTCTGCCGATACGCTTGCGCGCAAATGGGCATAGCGGCGGCGCTCATGGGCCTCGTACGCGGTCACCACGTCTTCGGTCTTGCCCATGGCCTCCACACGCCCGCCGTGAATCCATGCGGCTCGCTGGCACAGGCTTCGAACCTGGTAGAGGTTGTGCGAGCAGAACAGTACCGTCGCACCGCGCTCGCGCAGCCCTAGGATGCGGTCCAAGCTCTTCTTCTGGAAATGCAAGTCCCCCACGGACAGCGCTTCATCGACGATGAGAACGTCCGGGTCGATGGCCGTCGCCGCAGCAAATGCAAGGCGCATGAACATGCCCGAGGAATACGTCTTCACGGGCCGCTCCAGCGTCTCGCGCGACAGCTCCGAGAACGCCGTGGCCCGCACAATGAAATCCTCCATTGCGGGCCCTTCCAGGCCATGGAGCGCAGCCATGAAGCGGATGTTGTCGTAGCCCGACTCCTCGGGGTGAAAACCCGCTCCCAGCTCCAGCAGCGCAGCCACCCGACCTTCTTTCGTGACCTCGCCACGGGTGGGCCGTATCGTGCCCGCGGCGATCTTCAGCAAGGTGCTCTTGCCTGCGCCGTTCTCGCCGATCAGGCCGAACGTCTCGCCAGCCTGGACCTCGAAGTCCACACCGGTCAAGGCCACATGTACCCGGTGGCGCGGGCGGCGCGTCACCCACTCCCACAGCCGGTCCTGAGGGCGTGTGTACACCGTGTAGGTTTTCTCGATGCCGTCAAAGCGTATGGTCATGGCTTACAACGCCTCGCCGAGTGCAGATTTCATCGACCGGAAGAACCACCAGCCGCCGCCGCCGAGCAGCACCACCCAGATGGCCAGGGCCACGGGGGTACCCGGCGGCACAGGCATGTGCAGGACGGTGCCTTGCACCATCAGCACCAGGCACGCCACCGGGTTGAAGAGGAACCAGCTGTGCAAGCGCTCCGGCACCTGGGACAGCGGATAGACGATGGGCGTGATGTAGAACCACAGCTGCAAGGCAAAAGCCACCATCGAGCCCACATCGCGCCACAGGAAATGCGCCATGCTCAACAACAGCGTCAAACCGTAGGTGAGCGCGATCTGAGCCACCAGCAGCACGGGCAACCAGACCAGCGAGGCATATGGCCCCACCCCCTGGCCGATAGACATCACCAGCAGAAGCCCATATCCGATTCCGAACACCAGCAGACTCCCCCCCACCGAGACAGCGGGAAGGATCTCAGCGGGCATCGGCTGCTTGCGCAGAAAGTCTTCATAGGCGGCCAGGCAACCCACGCCCCGTCCAATGGCATCGGTAAAAGGTAGCCATACCGCCAGCCCCGCTAACAGGTGCAACAGGTACCCGTTGTCCACATCCAGCCCGGGTACCCGCACAGCCAGCACCACGCCAAAGAGCACATAAAAAATCGCAAGGGAGGCCAGGGGCTGCACAAAGGCCCACGCAAAACCCAGGACCGACCCTGCATAACGGGTCTTGAACTCGCGCACCATCCAGTAACGCCAGAGCACCCACAACTGCCGCGCCTTGCGGGGCGTTGCCGACGACACAGCCGCGGAAGATTCGGGTGACGACCGCGTCATGGCACTGTCCGAAGCCACTGAACCGACGCCGCCACGCCTTCTTCAAAAGCCATGACGGGTTTCCAGGCCAGCTCCTCCTGGGCACGCTGAATATCCAGCACATTGACCGGTGGATCGAACGGCCTCGCAGGAAGGATCCTGCGTTCGAGGGCTTGGCCCAATAGGCCCTCCAACGTCTGAATGATGTCGTTCACGCTGTGTCCTGCACCACCGCCAATGTTGAAAATCCGCGACGGCCCTTCATGGCGCGCTGCGCTCACGAACGCACGCCCCACATCGGCCGCATACACAAAGTCCCTAACGACGGAGCCATCACCCCACACATCCACCGACTGGCCATGCAAGGCTCGGTGAGCGAACACGGCGATCACACCCTGCACCCCATGAGGTCGCTGCCACTCGCCATAGGGATTGCTCAACCGCAGAATGCGGCACGGCAAACCGTGCAGAGCCTCTTCAATACGCAGATGGTGTTCGATGGCCAGTTTAGTTGCGCCGTAAGCACCCATTGGCATCGTTGGGTGCGTCTCGCTTAGAGGGACGAATTGAGGTCGCCCGTACACAGCCCCTCCCGAAGAAGCGAAAAGCAACCGGGGTCGAGCGCCTTTCTGACGCAAGGCCTGCAACAATCTAAGCGTTCCCACCAAATTCGTTTGCGCATCCTGGACAGGGTCCTCACTCGCTGTAGCAGGTACCGTGGAGGAAGCCAGATGGACAATCACATCCGCGCCGCCCAAGGCATCCCACCACGAAGCGAGGTCAAAACAGTCGGCTTGCACTGCACCAACCAGCCATGGCGCATTCGCATTTTCTGGCAGGGTCTGGTCTACCGACCAGACATCTAATCCCTCCGCGGCCATAGCACGACCGATATGCCGCCCCAAAAAACCGGCGCCACCCAAAATTGCGCAACGCATCAAGACCCGCCTCGTGTGTTTTGCGCCCGGGCGCGCTGCAACCCTGCCTCGAATTCGCGGGCCACCGCCTCCCAGGTCTGACTACGCGCAAAAGCCTCTGCGCGCTGGCTCAGGGCATGGCGCCGTCCCTCATCCTCAAGCAGAGCACACAAGGCAGCCGCCAGCTGCTCAGGCGAGGAATCCGCGAGCACGACGACCTCATCATTGAGCAGCCACTCCACGTTGCCCCCCCGATTGGACACCACAGCACAACCGCTTGCCATCAGCTCAAGCGGGAGCAAGGAAGCATTGGTCAACGACAAAACCAGCGCTGCATCGCATTGGCTGTACAAGTCCGGCAGATCATCCAAAGCGACGGTACCACAGGGCAGATGGGGAAATGGAATGTGGTAGCTAGAGGTATCCCACCCCGCCAGCACAAATTGCACATCAGGCAGACGCTCCCACACCGCGTTGAGGACCAGCAGGCCGATTTCGAACGCCCTACGCGGCGTGGGGGGCCGCGCGTAAAAGAATACCCGCCGAATTTCAGGCTCGCGCCTAGGCAGGCGACGGTAACGCTCCAACTCCACACCGAAGCCCACCGGATGGGTCGTCATACCATATTCGACATTGAGTTTATGGGCCAACCATCCCCCTGCCGTGATCCCAAAGAATCCGAATCGGTAGGTGTTTTCAGCCAGCACCGACTCAGACCCCACGGGGTAGAAATGCGGCTCATAGTCTTGGACAAAGTACAGCTTGTGCCAAGCGCCAGTGAAGGCCCGCACTGAATACGCGGTGTCCCAACCCGTTGCTACCGCAAACTCGGAAGGCGGCAGGTTGTCCAACCCCAACAGCACCTGCGCCTGCAGCGGAAAAAAGTGCTGGCGAATTTCGCTTCGCGCAGCCTCTGCGTTGTGGTGCATGGCTGGATTGCCGATCACGATGGTGGACACGTATCCCATCTGCTCAAGGTGCCAGATCGTACGGAATATGTTGAGATGCCCACCCGACCCCAGGTTGAAATCCGGGATGAACCACAACAGCGTCCGCGGCTTTGCATCGCCAGGCAAGGCATTCAACACGTGAGGCAAAGCAAAGCCGTAGTGCCTAAAAACGTCAATATGGCGACCAGGCCCGTGGCGCAAGCGGCGAACAATCGCCCACAACGCGGGAATCAACCCTTCTTTGCGCACCATTTCCTTGACGCGCCAGAGCTTCTGCTTGAGGTTAGATGCCATGGTCAGGCCGCACCCGCTCGCTGCAATTGCTCGTCGCGCGATACCGAGCGAAGCATCCATCCGGGTAGCCGGTCGTGGCGCGTGCCAAGGTATTGGCCCAACACCCGCGCCAGCTCGATACAGGCCATGTATCCGGCGTTCTTGAACAGACGCCAACCTCTCAACCCGCCGCTTCGCAGCCACGCCAGATCACGCCTTGCCAACTGGATTGCTGACTTGAACGCGCGGGGCAAGCTGTCTTGCACCCGGTAGCCGAAATAGAGGTTGAACGAGCGCGCCTCGTCGAAATTGCGCTGCAAAGTCTCCCACACTCCAAAATCATGGGAGTGGTAGACAACCGCATCCGGGACAAACGCTTTCGAATAACCGGCTTCAATCGCACGCAGCGCCCACGTCTGGTCCTCGGCAAAAGCCACATCGGGCAGTGGCAACTGCTGCCACACCGAGCGGCGAATGCAGGAGTTGTTACTGGAGAAGAAATGAAGCCACTGCCTATAGCCAGGGTCTAAACCAAACCGCGCACGGTCTTCCAGGCGCACCACCGACAGCTTGTCTCCAAAGCCGGCAAAGTGCTGGTTCAGCTCGCAGTGCGTAACGTGCCTGGCATGGGGGTGCGCACGGTGTGGGCCAAACGCACCCGCCACCGCAGGCTCGGCATCGCAACCCTGCACTATATTGAAAAGCCATTGCGTGCTGGCTGGCCTGGCATCCTGGGTAATGAACACCAGGAACTGCCCGGCGGCCATCGATGCCAGGAGATTGCGCGTGCGGCCGTGACCAAACTCGGCTGCGGGAATTGTCTCTACGCGCACACCCTTTGCACGGGCCAGCGCCACCGATCCATCTGAAGATCCCGAATCCACGACGATGACTTCAAAGGGCCACGGAGCCTGTTGCGCCAACACAGCGTCCAGCACTTCACCGAGCAAAGGACCGCCGTTTTTGACGGGGATCAGCACGGATGCATGTATTTGATTCATTGTCTGGTTGCTGCTGGTACGTTGCTCGAGATCAGATGCCCGAGCGCCCACAAGCAACTCACGTCGACAGACCACGGCATTCCACGGAACCGCGCATTGTACTGCGCCGCCCCCGCAGGGCAAGGCGCCAAGCGCCCGCCCTTGTATCGGTCTGTGAACTACTTTTGGGATTCCGGGAGTTTGAACATCCCCAGAATGGCATCGCGGTCCAGTTCGATACCGTACTTTGCAAACAAGCGGTCTTGCACCTGCTTGTTGCCCTGCTCACGGCAATACCTCACCGCCCTGTTGGGCACCGAGGCCGCCACATCATCCCACGCGAGTTGCCGGGCTTCTCGCTTGTCCAGGATGGAGAACAGGTAAACAAAGTTGCCCTCGCGCACCGGCCCCACCATGTCGCCCGCTTTGGCGTCCGCGAGCGCGCGCAAGATGCGGGCTTCGTCAGTCAAGGTGACCCAGCCCAGGTCGCCCTGAGGGTCCAGCTTGTAGACCGCATCTGCGCGCGAGACCACATCGTCAAACTTGCGACCCCCTGTGCTGATGGCCTGGGCCTGCTGCATCAGCCAGCCACCCGCACGCTCTCCGTCCACTGTCTGTTCCACCGGCAGGATGACACGGCTTACACGCGCCATGGGAGGAACACGGAACGCTTGCGGATTGGCATCAAAGAACTGCCGCGCAGCGGCGGCATCCACCGGAGGTTCGCACACGGGCGCAATCTTTTTATAGATCGCGAAACTGTACACATCGTCGAAGCGCTCGCCCTCCTTGCCCTCGCGGCGCCGCTCTCCCAGGGCCTCACCCTCCAGCACCAGCGCGCGGTTCAAGGCCATTTCACGCACCGCCGCCTGCACGCCGATGGCACTGCGACCAGCAGGCCGCATATCAATCCGACGCGTCAAAAAGTCATCAAGATCCTGCTGGGTAATCGCTTCACCATTTTTGAAACGAGCCAGCACAATCTTGTCCGCGTCCGCCATGGCAGTGGCGACTGCCAAGCCCAGGCCCAGACTCACCACCAGACCACGCATCAGGTTCCAGTTCAATCCCATCACAGTTCCTGTCATTTTTTCATCAGAGGGCGTTGCAACGCCTTTTCCCACAAGGGGCCGTAGATCACATCCGATTTGGTGCCGGCAGAGTTGAGCACCACAGCATCCAACGCTCCATCACCATCCACATCGATCACCTGCAGGTCGGTGGAAAAACCACTGGCGAGCAGTTCGCCAGACTCCAGCACATTGCCCTGGGCGTCCAACCGCTGCATCACCAAGCGGCCGTCCTCGCCCCAAAGCACCAGATCGTCAGACAAGGCCACCACCGACACAGACCCATTCGGAGATGCAGCGATCCACTGAAGTTCCCCGGTTTGCATGTCAATGCGCGCATTGCGCGAACCGGTTTCCAGCCCCACATACAGCCAGCGCCCCGAGGGCGACGGAGCCACCCGGCGCGGAATGGCATTGAAAGTCGCCAGCACCGTGGGCGCGGCCATGGGATTGCTGTCGGGCACCGCCACCACGCGCCGGTCATCCAGGCATGCGACCACCACACCACCACCCGTCATCTTGGGCAACTGGCTGACCTTGGCAGGATGCCAGGGGGACTTGCACCAGGTAGCCTGCGTCACCTTGGCAGCACCCGTTGCTCCGTCCGGCAAGTCAATCCATGCGACCTTGTTGCCACTGTAGGGCGTGGCCAGCAACCGGTAACGGCCCGCAGATGCCTCGATCAGGGTCACATCGCGCGGCCCAAACCAGACCGTCACACTTTGAATCTTTACCAGTTTTTCATCGACTAGGCGGAAAATATCAACGGTGGAGCCATCTTCCACCGCAGCAGCCAGCAGGTCATCTTCCAGCCACACGACAGAGTCCGGGTGGTAGGGCACACTGAACTTCGACAACAAACGGGAGGTGCGGTTGGACTCCAGCTTGTGCACCACCACGGTGTTTTTCTCGTGTTCCACGGCACCCACCAAACAGCCGGATTTGCCACAGCGCACATCCCCCCCCCACGCATCGGGAAGGTCTATTTGTAGCCGCCCCTTGTCAGCGGTCACTTCCACCTTGCTCGCCCCAGCCTTGGGCGCAACCCCTGGTGCAGCGGGTTTCTGTGGCGGCGTCTGGCAGCCCCCAAGCAACACCCCCACCACAACCCCCAGCATCAACCGCTGCAAACTTTTGGACAACAACACCATGATGAAATCATTCCTTCAAAAAAAAATAGCGCCTTGCGGCGCTATTTTGGGCAAGCCTCGCGAGGAGGCTGCTTTTTTCTTACCCAAAGGCGATGCGAACACCGCCCTCAGGCCCAGAAAAATTAAGGAGCAGTGTGTGCGCCCAGGATGGTTTGCGAAGCACCGAAGATAGGTGCGTCGATCACGCTGTACGTGAACACGGAACCGCCGTCATTGAACAGCGAACCCACGCCGGTTGCTGGAGCGTAGTCGGCAGGCAGAGCAGCCGTAGGAGCCCACTCGATGAAGCCGTCAACGAAAGCAGCAGGACGGCCAACGATGGTTTCTGGGTCGAACCAGTCCAGCTCAGCAAAGTTCAGCTTGAAGTTCACCGACTTACGCTCTTGCGCGTCGTTGTACATGTTCACAGTGTGAGTGCCCTTTTGGCTGCCAGTGGACCAAACCACCACGCGGGTGTTGGCGCCGCTGTCAACCACGCCGTCCACGTAATAGCGCATGCTGAACGTAGGCGTAGCGGAAGGACCGGCTGGAACTTGCACAGCACCGGCCACAGCCGTCAGGCTGGTGGGGCCCATCGTGCTCAGGTCGCCGGTGATGGTCAGAGGACCGTCGATCACGGGAGTGTAAGCCACGTCTTGAGCAGCCGTGTCCACTTGGAAGGCGCTGGCAGCGATCAGAGCAGCTGGGTCGATGGCAGCGGAGTTAGCAGCTTGGCAAGCGTTGGCCACAGTTGCTGGAGGAGCAGCAACAGTACCAGCAGCGAACACCAGGTAGCCGCGCTTACCTTCCAGACCCACGCCGGAAGCAGCGGACCACACGAAAGCGTGCGTATCCTTAGGCGTCAGGGGGAAGCAACCGTCGGTCACGTGGTTAGAGTCTTGGTCGAAGAACGTCCAGAACACAGGCACCACAGCGGCGGTTTGGTTGATCAGGCCCACAGCGGTGGTGTTGGTAGCGCCCGTGTGAATCACGTTAGGAACAACCACGCCGTTGGTGAACGTACCTTGCGTGTAAGCCTGGGCAACGCCTGCAGTCATTGCAGCTGCAGCGACGGCTGCCATTGCAAATTTTTTCATTTCTAAGTCCTTAGATAATTGAACGAAGCTTCCCCACGATTGCGGGATATGCAACCCATCCGTCACTTCGTTTGGGTTAGGCCTATCTTAGCGGTAGCTCTATCGGTTTTCAACCAAATACAGTCAGAATTCGGATTCCGCGTTTTTTGTTGCAACAAAGCTACGCTTCAGTCCTTGGAGTCTGGGAAATTGGCGCTTCTGCGCAACACATGGTGCCACACACCATCAATCCTGCGCCATCGGTCTTGGGCCACGTTTTCCTGGTTTTTCAAGCGGAGGATGGGAATTCCGTAGCGCATCCACACATCCAGCACGGCTTCATCGCCGTCAAGACTGCGCACACTGCGCACTTCGACGGCCTCATAAGTAATACCGCCACGCTTGATATAGGCCTCCAGGGTCATGCTCTGATCCTTGGACACCTGCTCGTAGGACCATGCAGCAACAGCGTCCCTGGTGCGCACGAGGTCCCAATACGTCTGGGCGCGCTTTAACAGAGCCGCCTTGTCATCTTCAGGGGACGGCGATACCGAACCTGTCGTGGCACAGCCCGCCATCGCCAAAACGGCGATGGATGCAGCGACAGTGGCAACCCAACGGCGGCGGCCGGATGATTGTGACATGTAACAAACCTCCTGGTTATCAAACTAAACAAACAACAGTGCAAACTCTCTGTCAGCGCTTGGCCGCCGGAGAGGAAGCGTCGTGCGCCCCCGCAGGCGATGGCTGGGACTGCAGCGACAGAGAGCGCATGCGATCTCGCAGTTCCGCACTGGCTGCACGCAAATCATCGTCGTTTTCGAGCGCACGGGGGGTGAGCAGCACCAACAGCTCTGTGCGGTTGCTGTTGTTGGTTGTATTCCCAAACAACGCCCCGACGACCGGCAGGCTGGACAGCACCGGCACACCATTGCGGCCGTTGGTTTCGTTCTCGCGAATCAGCCCGCCCAACACAATAGGCTCACCGGAGCGAACTGCCACACGGGTGTTGATCTGGCGGGTAAGGAAGGCACGCTGACCCGTAGGCCCGTCCTGCTCACCCACATCGGTGACCTGTTGGGAAATATCCAGGCTGATCAGCCCTCCGGCATTGACAGAAGGCGTCACAGAGAGCATCACGCCCGTATCCTTGTACGTGATGGATTCGGTCACCAGGTTGTTCCCAGTGGATATCGAGGTGGCGCTCTTGATGGGCGTTTGTTGCCCCACCAGGATGGTGGCATTGTGGTTGTTGAGCACCATCACCGAAGGGTTGGACAGCAACCGCACCTGCGATTTTTCCGCCAGAGCATTGAGCGTGGCACGCACCATGCCAGCCTTGTTGAAGATGGTGTAGGAGAACCCTGGTTGCTTTGGACCAATGGAGCCCGAGTCCCGCATGTTCAAGAGTGCTTGCCCTTCTCGCCCATTGGACAGCGAGTTCTGCACAAACCACTCCACGCCATATTGCAGGTTGCCGGTCAGGCTCACTTCAACAATGCTGGCCTCGATCAGGATTTGCGCTGGCGCCTTGTCCAGCTCGCGCAGCGCCTGTTCGATGCGGCGGTATTCGGTGCGCGGCGCACGGATGAGGAGGGCGTTGCGCTTTTCATCCGCCACCACGCGAACATTGCCATCGAGCTGGCTGGTTGATGTGAGCGACTTGTTGTTGGGCGATGTCCTTCCCCCCGCCATGGACTGAAGGCCCATCGAACCCGAGGTGCTCCCCGTGCTGGAGCCTGTGCTTGTGCCTGCGAACGGATTGTTGCTACCGCTGGAAGTGCCTGTATTGCCTCCCACCGTCGTCGCCACGCCCTGGTTGAACTGCGTGGGAGCCGCCCCCCCGGCCACACCAGCGCCAGCGTTGCCGCTCTGGGCTGCTTGGCCACCAAACAGGCCGTTGAGCATTTCCGCCATTTGCAAAGCTGAACCATTTTGCACGGGGTAAACAAACAGGCTGGCCTCCAGCGTGTCGGTCGGCCGGTCCAGGCGCCGGATCCAGGTCTCGACCTGGGTCAGCAGGTGGGCACGCGGCGTGACCACGACCAGGGCGTTGAGGCGTTCCACCGGGATCACCCGGATGAGCCCCGCCAGAGGACTGGCCAGTTGCGCCGAGGCGCCAGCCGCCGCACCACCGCCCGCCGAGCCAGAGGCACCACTGGCAGCCGCCGCCGATGAGGCTGCGCTGGTACCGCCATACGGATCGCTTGATTTGTCGGAGCCCAGCAGAGCCTGCAGGGCATCGCGCACCACATTGACGTTGGCGTTCTCAAGCACGAACACTCCCAACGACATACCAGAGAGGAAGTCCACGTCAAAGGCCTCCACCATCTCCAGCCAGCCGCCCAGTTGGCCCTTGCTGCCCTGCAGCACCAGCAGGTTTCGCATGGTGTCCACGTAGACAATCGCCTCCTTGGGGGCTATGGGCGCCAGGATCTTCGCCATTTCAGCGGCTGCTATGTGGTTGAGGGGAACAATGACCGTTCCCGCACCCGCCAGGTTCTTGAAGTTGGAGGAGCCAACCACCGGGCGTGCGCCCAGGGTGACAGTACGCTTGGTAACGTGATAGACCCCTGCGTTGTCGCGAACGATGGCCAAGTCGTGCGGCAGTAGCACTGCATCCAGCACGTCCAGCACCTGGCTGCGCAGCAGCGGCTGGCGTGTGTGCAGGCTCACGACGGTGTCACCCCCGGCATCCACCGTGTAATTGAGCTTGAGCAGATCGCCCAGTAGCGCCGTGGCCAGATTGCCCACGGTAACGCTCTCAAAATTGAGCGCTACGCGGTCGCCACGCGCGAGCACAGGGTCCACCTTGGGGGACACGTCGCGCTTGAAGAGTTTGTCGTCACCGGGGAAAAGTTTGGAGGTCGCTGCGGGCCGCTTGGTATCAGCGTCAGCATTCGCCGCCCCACGCGCATCGCTCGCGCCGAAGTCTTGGCGCTCTCCACCCGCTGATGGCGTTGGCGATGCCATCTGAGACGGCACGGGAGAGGATACCGGCACAGGCACCTGAGCGCCGTCTTGGCTCGCCGATGCGCCGTCACCCGCCGCAGCAATGGGGGTTGGCTGTGCAGGTGGATTGGCAGCAGGCCCCACCTGCGAGCTTGCACAGCCTGAAGCCAGCAACGCCAGTAGGAGGATAGAAGGCCGAAGATTCATAGGGTGTAACTCCACAATGTTGGGGCTGTGCGGCTTACTGGCTGGCCGCAGGCTTGCGCACACGGTCTGCGACAGGAACTGGGGGTGGCGTCTTGGCCGCAGGAGGGTTGCCCGCTTCGAGGGGTCGCACAACGCGCCCATCGTCCGCAGACACGAAGGTGGCCTTGCGGCCATCAAATGACTCAATGCGCCAAGGCTTGGAGTCGGCGGTGACCTTGAGCGTACTGCCGTCGGTCCGCTGCAGAATGGCCACACGCTCAGAGCCAGACTCGAACACGGCAGTCAATCTGGACTGTGCGATCTCGCGTGCCTGACTGTTCTTTTTGTCATCCACCTCTACTGGACGGCGCGACGTCCAGAACACGGGCCGCTCCAGCGCCCGCAGTGCACGCACGCGCTCATGCTGAGGCAGCGGATCCACCTGGGGAAGGTCGGGCTTGAGCGGAGCGGGAGGTGTCCAACGATCTTTTTCGGCCTGCCACCAATAGGCACTGGCCGCCAGTGCAGAGGCCGCTAACACAGGCACCAGATGCCAGGGCTTGATCATGGCGTCACCTTTTCCGGCGCCAAGGGAGCCTCCAGCTGCAAGGCCAGGCGGGCGTTCTGCGGCCCCGCGCCTGAGCTGCCTCCCTCCCGGGTAATGTTGGCAGAACGCACCCAGAAGGGCGGGCGGTGTACCTGCAGGCTTTCCATGAATTTCACCAATTTGGACCACTCTCCCGTCACCGTGGCTGTCAGTCGGATGCGAGTTAGCCTGCCATCGACTCCCGGCTCCACCACCGCTTGAGAGGACACCAGGGTGCTACCGGAGGCCATGATCATGGTGCGAAGTTGCTGCTGGATGTCGTTTTGCGCAGTCTCGCCGGCGGGGTGCAGCAGCGGGGCCACCGCCCCGGTAGCCGTGCCCAGCAGACTTTCAATGTCCGAACCTGCATTCACGACCCCTTCGAGCCGCTCGCTGCGGGGTTCAAGCTGACCCAATGCGTTGTCATAACGTGCCCAGAGCGAACGGTAGACCAATGCAGTGCCCGCGACAGCCACCAGCAGCAGCAGCAATAAGGTGAGCACTGAGCGCTGCAGCCAGATGTTGTTTTTCTTGTTGTTCACGGTTTCACTCCCTCCGCTCTCCATCGCATCTCGAAGGTGAAGCGCTCCTTGTTCAACGCTCCGTCGCGCACATTGGCCCCGGTGGCCCGCACATCGGCAAAGGCGGGTTGCTTGGAGAGATGCGCAATGAGCTCCGTGGCGTTGGCGGTCAGGCCCGTGATGCGCACTTCTTGGCCGTTGATTTCGATGCGGTCCAGCCAGGTATCGCTTGGCAGGCCGGTCGAGAGGCCCTCGACCACACTCGCCAGAGGTACATCGGAAGCGATGTTCTTGCGAAGCTCCTCTGCCAGGCCCGCCTGTCGCCGTAGCTCATCCATCTTCTGGCGCAGCGGATCTGCCTGCGGCACAAGGACGTTGACATGCTCCACAGCCTTGACCACTGCCTGGCGCTTAAGCACCAGGGGCATCACGGCAGGCAAGGACAGCGATGCTAGCGACAGCAGCAGCAGCAACACTGCGGCACCGTCCATCCAGCGCTGGCGGAGGGCGCGCCGCTGCCACGCCTTGTCACGCACCGGCAATGCGCGCCCTTGTCGCTCCAGAAACACGATTGCATCATCGCGCAGCCCGTGCTGAGCCAACAGCTGATCGCGCGCACTGCGGCGGCACATGCTCCAGTGCACCGCCCAGCCGTCCGCCTCGGGCTCTGGCTTCCAGGCGGCAACGATCTGGTCTGGTGGCAGTGGCGACACGCGCCAGAGGGCCTCCTCAACCGCACCATTCAAGGCTTTGCGTGACATGGGCGGGAGTTGCACGACCCCAGACAGGCACTCGGACTCCGGAACCAGCACGCTCACCACCTTGCGGTGACCAGCCTTCTTGCGCAAACGTTCGCCCACCACGGACCAACGATCACCATCCGGGGCCACGGCCACACTTGATGGGGCGGGCCAGGCGCCATGCTCAACCAGCAGCCGCTTGAGGTCGCCCACCCCCCAGGCCAGACGATCAAACGCGGCTTGTACATCAAGAGTTAGTTGCCCTCGACCTGTCATGGCTTGAATTCCTGTTCCGGCTTGAGAAAGCGACGTGTTGGCTCTATCGAGAGCGTTGTCCAGGGAGTGAGTGCATCGGGGCGTTCGCTAAGGTCCATCCACACCTCGCGCAACCACCAGCGGCCACTGCCTGCGCGCACATATGCGCTCAACCGCACTGTTTGCGCCCCTGATGATCGTGCGGGGGTGAAAAACTCGGCGGCAGCTCCAGAAAGCAGCACTCCAGCACGGGTTTCAGGAGGGGAATTGCGAACGCGCGTTCCAAGCCCCGGTTGCCCCGTCAAGGCATCTATCAGCGCAGGGGGCGCCGAATCGATCTCAATGCGCTGCTGCCCGTTGATGCCCAAATGGGGCGCGATTATGTCATAGAGCCCGGGTGTCATTCCCAGGACCGACTTCAGTTCAGAGATGTCATCCAAGGCACCATTGCGGGGCAAAGAGGGCCAGCCCGCAGCTCGGTACTGAGCGGCTTCCGCGCCTCCGACACCGCCCGGAGTGTCGTCCGGATCGATGTAATCACGCACGCGCGAGGCCAGTATGGCCGCCTCTCCGGCAGATAATCCTCCAGCCCGTGAGAACAAGGCCTGCAGCAAGGCGTCACCAGCAACATTCACGTCCACGAGTCCGCCGGATGGCGTGACTTCGACCCAGACGTCACTTTGCCCGAGGGCCAGACGCTGGATGCGGTACTGACTTTCAGCGCCTTTATCGGCGAGCAGTTTCTGTGCGACCAACTGAATGGCCGGATCGAGCGCGGATTCTGCACGCAGGCGCTCCATATCAAGCGAGGCCCGCTGTGCCTGCTGGCGCACTCCCTGAGCCCCAGCCACAACCACCAGTGACAGGGCCGCCACCAGCCAAAGCACCATGATCAGCGCAGCGCCACCGGCCTTGCGGCTGTGAACACGCTCGCGGCGGTGGGAATGCACAAACATATCCATCACCGGGCCCTCGCCAACGGGAAGACCAGCGGCGGCCACAAGCCACGCTCATCTCCGATTTCTAACCGGACACGTGCCGGATACCCCGCCTTGGAGGTGTCCCATTGCTGGACCCACTCTCCTGTACGGCCATCCTGGTAAAACCATTGAAGCGTACGCACGTCACTCAGTAGGGTTTCGCGCAACGCGCCTCCCCAGTCCAGGGCCATCAGCGCACCATCGTAAGGAACCGCCTCGATAGAGAGGTCGACACTTCCGTCGTCATGGCGCAGGGGCGTCGCACGGAACACATGGAGCCCCCCCGCATCCCCGCGCTCAGGAAGGGGGGCAACCCAGATGACTCCTGCCGCGTTGCCACTGAAAAAACTGACAAACACAGCGCCATCGCGGCGGCTGAGCTGGCGCAAGCCGTCAAATTTGCGTCCCAGCCACTGACTGACGACCAACATGCGCTCCGACCGTTCCATCACGCGCTGGTTGCGCTCCTCGGAGCGGCCAATCGTGCCAAAGCCAGCAAACATCAAAGCCACCACGGCAGCGGTCACCGCCAGCGCGATCAGCAACTCCAACAAGGTAAAGCCCTGTGCCGCTCTTTTTCTTTGCATCAAGATAAAGCTCATTGGACGGCCCGGTACGGCTTCCAGGTGGTCCAGGTCATTACCGTCGGCCCATCCTTGCCAAGTGTGACCTCAACAGTCGCCATGGCTGCGCGCAGCGGTGCCCCGGGTGCCAGACGCCCCTCTTCGTCCCGAAGAGGAATCTGCTCCGGTTGGAGACTGATGCGCCAGTGCCAGTCGCCAGCAACGCCAGTGGGCTGTCGCTCAATGTCTTCGGCGAAGGTGCTGCTCGCCAGAGCCGAGCGGGCTACCAGAGCCGCCTCGACCCGGGCCTCGACATCCATTACGCTTTTTGAACTTTGCCCCACGGTTCTGTAGAGGCTGGCCAGTGCAAGAGCGGCAATCGACATGGCGACCAGCGCCTCAAGCAAACTGAACCCACGGTGCCTCTGCAGCGGCAGGGGTAGCTTTCGCCATCCACGATCCTTTTGTGAACAGACGCCCATCCAGGAGGCTAGCCGATGCGGAGGGGTGTGCAAGACAGTCATGACACAGCGGCGGTCTGCTCAAGGGTGCCCAGCAACCAATTCACCCGAAAGGCCACACCCTGCCCACCTCTCAGCACAGCAAGACGCCCACCCCGGGCTCCGCCATCTGGGCTGAAGACAAAAATGGGAACGCCAGCCTCAGAAGGTGTTTTAGCATTCCGCTCGGCTACATCCCACTGGACGCCCAAGGAAGGAGGAATGTTCAAATACCCGCCCCCCTCGACCACCAGTCTGCGAATCTCAGGGCGGTACCTGACGGTGATAGGACGCCCCTCCTGAAGACTGAGCGCACGAGCCTGACGCAGCTGGCTGGTGATGTCACGCACGGTCTGGTGGTAGCGGGACCGCTCGAGGTACGACTGTCCTGCCACACCCACCACCCCCACAGCGATGCTGGCTACGACCAACACCACCAGCAGCTCAAGCAGAGTGAAGCCAGCCAAGCGTACGTGTGCGCTCCGGGCGCGGACAGACCTCCTCATGTGGTATGGACCAGCCGACGCGGGCGCTTCGCTTGGTTAGCTCGTCAGTTGTAGATGTCGGCGTTGTCACCGTCACCACCGGGCTTGCCATCAGCTCCCAGCGAGAAAACATCAGGCCCACCATTGCGGCCAGGGTTCTTGTATTGATAAGGCGCACCCCATGGATCGGCCGGCAGACCCTTCTTCAAATAGGGCGCCGTCCAGCCCTGCGCTGTAGCAGGCCGCTCTACCAAGGCACGCAGCCCTTCAGCATCACTAGGGTAGCGCCCCACATCCAGCTTAAAGAGGTCCAGGCTTTGCTCAATCTCGTTGATCTGGATCTTGGCCGTCTTGGCCTTGGCACCGCCTAACTGGTCAAGCACCTTAGGGCCTACCAAGCCTGCTAGCAACGTCAGAATCACCAGCACCACCAGCAATTCGATCAAGGTAAAGCCCCGGGAAAGACGGGGCTGCGCGATTTTTTTCATATTGGAGATATTCATGCGTATTTGTAAAAATCAAGACAAAATCTAAATGGTGTCATTGATGGACAAGACACCACCCAGGATGGCGATAATGATAAATGCGACCAATGCACCGAGCACGATAATGATCAACGGTTCCATGGCGGCCAGAACGCGGCCCATCGTCCGTCGGCCTTCGTCCTCATATCGGTCCGCAAGGCCCAATAAGGTTGCATCAAGCTGCCCAGTTTCTTCAGCCACCCGAATCAATTGCGGTGTGCTGGACTTGCCCAAGTAGGGTGACACAAAACCTGTGGATAACCGCTTGCCCGACTTGACCAAGCTGACCAGGGGCTCGATATCTTTACGCAAAGCCGCGTTGGTGAGTGTGTCCACAGCGATGCGCAAGGCGTCCACCATGGGTACACCGCGCTGCAACAGGATGCCGAATGTCCGGAAATAGACTGCAAACTGCAGGTTGCGTAGCACCTTGCCAAAAAGCGGAATATCCAGCAAAAGACTATGCAGCCGCAAGCGGCCCGTGGCGGTCGCCGCCCAGCGCGAGCCCACGAACAGCGCCACGGCCACACCCAGAAGAATGACCATCCAATGCGTGCGGATGGCGTCGCTCATGTTCACGACCATTCGCGTCGAATAGGGCAGCTTATCGCCCATGGAGTCAAAAATCTCCCGAAACTGAGGTACCACAAACGCGAGCAGGAGCACCACCGACAGAACAGCCACCACCAGGAGGATGACCGGGTAGGTCATGGAGGAGATGACATAGTTACGCAGCTTGTCATCCGCCTCCAGTTGCGCCGTCAGTTCCTTCAGGACCACATGCAGTGAGCCCGAGGTTTCACCGGCGCGTATCAGTACCAGGTACTGGCGCCCCAGATCGGGCTCGAACGGCTGTAAAGACTGATAAAGAGATTTCCCCCCGCGCACTCCCTCTTCGACTTTGGAAATAAAGACTTTGAGACGGTCGGTTTCGGCCGTCTCTTTGAGCATGGCCAGAGCCTTGTCCAAGGGCATATTTGCGTGCTTCAAATGAGCCATCTCGCGGCTGAACAGGAGGATGTCTGCGCGCTTGAGCCGAGCGCCACGGCTTTGCGGCGCGTCCGGGGAAAACGCCCGGTCGGAATCAGTGATGCGCACGGGGGTCACCCCTTGCCCCATCAGACGCAGCCTTGCGGTCTCTTCATTGGGCGCACGGATGGAGCCCTGACAGGCTTTGCCATCGGACATTACGCCCTCGTATTGGAAATCAATCATTTTGACGAGCGACGCGCAACACTTCTTCAGCAGTCGTCAGACCCTTGAATACCTTGGTGGCGCCATCCTGCAACAAGTTCCCCCCGGCATAGGCTCCGTCATCGCTGCCAAGCGATGATCCACGTTCCAACACGACCTTCTTGACGTCTTCTGTCAAGACCAGTAGTTCGTGAATGGCCACCCGTCCCCGATAGCCCGTGCCACGGCAGGCGGAGCAACCGACTGCCCGATACAAGGTCTGCCCCTGCGGTAACTGCATGCCCAGGGAGGCAGCCGCCGCGTTGGCCTGCTCCTGCGCCAGCGGCGCCCTGCATTGCTCACAGAGCTTGCGCACCAGCCGCTGAGCCAGCACCCCCACCACGGAGGCCGTGATGAGATAGGGCTCCACCCCCATATTGATGAGGCGCACGATGGCGCCCAGAGCGCTGTTCGTGTGGAGGGTCGAGAGTACCAAATGGCCCGTCAGTGCAGCCTGTACGGCAATCTCGGCGGTTTCGCCATCGCGCATTTCACCGATCATGATGACGTCCGGGTCCTGGCGCAGGAAAGAGCGCAGCACCTTGGCGAAGGTCAGTCCAATCTGGGGCTGCACCTGCACCTGGTTGAGCCACTGCAGTCGGTATTCCACCGGGTCTTCCACCGTGAGGATCTTTAGGTTCTCGCCCTCCAGTTCCTGCATAGATGCATACAGGGTTGTGGACTTGCCTGATCCGGTCGGCCCCGTCACCAGGAAAATGCCGTGCGGAACGCTGAGCATCTGGCGCATGACCTGGAGCGTAGCAGGCGTGAAATTCAGGCTTTCCAGGGAGAGCAGGTCAAAGTTCTTCTCCAGCAAGCGCATGACCACCGACTCACCAAACATGGTTGGAATGGTGGACACCCGAGCGTCCATCTCCTTGCCGTGCACCCTCAGTTTGGTGCGACCATCCTGCGGCATGCGGCGCTCGGCAATGTCCAGCTGCGACAGGATCTTGATGCGAGAAACAACCGCCGGTGCGTCCTTGTTGTCTATTTCGTCGATGGGAAAGATTTCGCCATCCACCCGGATACGCACCACCGACTTTTCTTCATAGGTTTCGATGTGGATGTCCGATGCTTGCGCCGCCACAGCCTGGGCCAGGATCTGGCTCACACGCTGGATGATGGGCGCCTCGGACGCCATGTCACGCAGATGCTCGATGAACTCTGACGCTTCGGGCTGGTCGCCACCGCCCTCTTCGTCTTGCGCGGGGTCCTGCACATACCACTCGTTCAACTGATTGGCGATCTCGGATTCCAGCCCGAAACAGATTCGCGGAATCTGCCCAAACACAAGCCGCAGTGCTCCCCGAAGCTGCGTGCTCTGGGGGTCTACCGCCGCAAAGTCAGGAATGGACTGATCGGCATCGAGGTCGTCCGCGTCACCCAACGGTAAGAGATTGTTTGCCAGCAGGAAGCTGGTATTCAGCCTGGCGGTGCGCGGCTTTTGTTCGGGGAAGGCATCTTGGCGCACTAGTGGCAATCCTGCCTGACGCGAGAGGGCCGTATAAACATCCACCTCAGACACCAAACCCAGGCTGATGAGCAGACGCCCCAACCTGCCGCCCATGGAGCGCTGGACTTCTAGCGCCCGCTCAAGGTCATTGCGGGAGAGCTTCTGGTCGGCAAGCAACATTTCCCCCAGCTTGGGCGCAGCGATATCAACGCTTTTCATTTCGATGACTTCAGCCGAAGAATTCATTACCTGCGCCTTTGCATATTTCCCGACCAGACAGATACACGCGGGATTTATCGGATCCACCCCACAGACCAATCACTCCAACCACAGCAAACAGCGGCTCAGGCGATCCAGCTCGGGGCCAACATAATAGTGTCGATAGCCAGCAAGCCGCTGCCATAAAGGGCGGCGTCTCCAAGCCAAGTATTCTGACACGTAGGCCTCATCCGCCTTGCGCTCACGCAACCGGAGCTGAAGCGCCAAGGCTTGGAGGTAGGTCGCACGGCCCAAGGCCCTCACCCGACGAACGACCCCGGAGCCATCCGTGCACATGCGCAGCAACCGAGTCGTCAATCCTCGGTCTTTGGCCCCTACCTGGTTGGCGCCATGCTGCCGGTAGAGCATCAAAGGAGTGTCGATAAATGACCTTCGCCCGCTGCCGCTGATCAGGGCGCACCACCAGTCGTGCATGATGGTTTCCTTTGGGAGGGGCAAGGCCATGCTGAGGAGCGCTCGATTGACCATCATGGTGCAACCTGTTACCTGGTTCACGCTCAGAAGCGAGAGAGGCGAGCAAGTCATCGGCTCCATCCGCTGGTAGCGAGCAAATGACGGGGAAAGCACCGCCAGACCTTCGTCCACGACCACGAGGTCCGAATGAACCAGGCAAGGCATGTTCGAACCGTCAGAACCTTCTGTCCGCAGCATCTCGCCCAGGGTCGTTGCGATTTTTTCGGGATACCAGACATCGTCTTGGTCAGCAAACACTGCCCACGAGGCCAGGCCATCGTTCAAACTCGCAAACATGAGGTTTTCGAAGTTCCGGACCACTCCCTTCCCGGCACAAGGGTTAGGCACGATGACTAGACGATCCCCCCAACGGGCGTGGTACTGGCGCAGGATCTCCACGGTGGCATCTGTAGAGCCATCATCACTAACCAGAATCCGAATATTCGGGTAAGTTTGGGCCAAAATGGATTCGAGTTGCTCCACGAGGTACTTCGATCCGTTGTAAGTGGCCAGCAGCACATCCACCCGTTCGGAGCCCTGGATGCACTTGGCCCGCTCTACGCCCCATCCCACCGCGACAGCACGCCCGCCAGCGTTGCCATTGCTCACGGTTGGGCCACTCCTGCGAGGTTGCCCCGTCTGCATTCAGCGCGCATCAGCGCTTCATAGGCATCGGAAATCCCTTCCCAGGTGTAGTGCTCCGAGACAACGGCACGCGCACGCTGGGCGCGCAGGGCTTGCCGGGCCGCTCCGTGGCGAAACAGCTCGTCCAAACTTCGCGCCAGTTGCTCCGGGGTGCGGAAGTACTCTGCAGCGTCTCGCGCAACCTCCCGGTTGTAGGGGTTGTCATGGGCAATGACCCAATTACCGCAGGCCAACGCTTCCAGCAACGACGGGTTGGTCCCTCCCACAGAGTGGCCGTGCAGGTAACAGGCGGCATGCACACGCAGGCTCTGAAGTTGAGCGGTATCGTAAATGCCACCCACAAAACGCACCCGCTCACTGGCCAGCGCCTTCAGCTGCCGCTGGTAGGACGTGGTGCCCGACACTTCTCCCACCACCACGAGAGGCCAGTCCCCTCCATGCAGCAAGTAGCCCTGGACAATCTCCAGAATGTGGTTTTCCGGCTCTGGTCGAGCGACCACAAGCATGTAGCGGTGCGCTTGTAGGCCCCAGGCGGCGAGTACCGAGGGGTCGGTCGCTTCGGCCGGGACCAACTCCGCACCATAGGCAATAAAGCTGGTAGGAGCGCCCGATGGGTACTTCTGGCGAAACCGCTGAGCGATAGCCTCGGCGTCTGCAATCAGGCGCGTAGCCACCTTGGTGGACATCCACTCCATGCAGCGCAGGTAAGTCCGCGCACCCCAGCCCCATTTGCTGCGGGCCCATTCCAGCCCATCCACATTGATCCAGACGGGCACTCCAAACACCCGGGGCCACCAGCAGGCCCAAGCGGCACCATAGCCCAGCATATAGACCAAGTCATAGCCCCGGCGAGCGTCCCAAAGGCAGGCGCAGTCGTAGGCCAGCACCGACGCGGCCCCCCACCGGGGCCGTCGCCGAGAGCGAACGCGGACGCCTTGGTAGACGGCATCTGCCACCGGCTGGTCTGTGCATTCCGCATAGACCGTGACTTGGTGCCCACGGGATGCCAAGCGGATCGCCAATTGCTCCGCAAAGGTTTCAAATCCACCGTAGCTCGCTGGAATCCCCCGCGCGCCCAGGATTGCAACCCTCAACGTGGCTGGAACCGCACCGGCTCCGGACGCCCCGGCAGCCTGCACCGCAGGAGTGTTCAAAGGTCCGCCTCTGCAAGCCAGCGTCCCGCTTGATCTTTAGGAGACAGTTGAATGACTGCCTCCACGGAAGGCCAGGCAATGGACAGCTGCGGATCATCCCAGCGGATGCAGCGCTCGTGCTCAGGACTGTAGTAATCGGTGGTCTTGTAGAGGAAGTCGGCCGACTCGGAAAGCACCAGAAAACCATGCGCTAGTCCTGGGGGCACCCAAAGCTGGCGGTGGTTGTCCTCCGTCAACAGCGCGCCCACCCATTGACCGAAGGTAGGAGAATCCTTGCGGATGTCCACAGCCACATCGAACACGGCTCCACGCACTACCCGTACCAGCTTGCCCTGCGCCCGGGGAGGCAATTGGTAATGCAGGCCACGCAGCACGCCCTGGCTGCTGCGGCTATGGTTGTCCTGCACGAAGTCGCACTGGACCCCTGTGGCCGCCCAGAACGCTTGTTGGTTGAAGCTCTCGTAAAAAAAACCGCGGCTGTCACCGAACACTTTGGGTTCGATCAGCATAACGTCGGGGATGGATTGCCGGATAGCTTGCATGGCGGATCAATAGACCTTGTCGTTCAACAGGCGCTGCAGGTACTGGCCATAACCGTTCTTGGACAGGGGTTGCGCCAGGCGGGCCAACTGCTCGCTATCGATCCAGCCGGACCGCCAAGAAATCTCTTCGGGGCATGCGATCTTCAGTCCTTGACGATGCTCCAGCGTGGCAATGAACTGGCCCGCTTCGAGCAGGCTTTCATGCGTACCGGTATCCAGCCAGGCATAGCCACGGCCCATGATCTCCACGCTCAGTTGTTCCTGCTCCAGATACAGCCTGTTCAGGTCGGTGATTTCCAGTTCACCGCGTGGCGACGGCTGGAGGCCCTTGGCCATCTGCGCCACCTGGCTGTCGTAGAAGTACAGGCCTGTGACAGCGTAGCTGCTCTTGGGATGCGCAGGCTTTTCTTCCAGCGACAGCACCTTGCCGCTGGCATCGAACTCGGCGACGCCGTAACGCTCTGGGTCCTGCACATGATAGGCAAACACGCTGGCGCCTTGCGCGCGCTGCTGGGCGTTGCCCAGCAGTTCGTGGAAGTCGTGGCCGTAGAAGATGTTGTCGCCCAGCACCAGCGCACTGGGCGCACCGGCCAGGAAGGACTCTCCGATGATGAACGCCTGCGCCAAGCCATCCGGGCTGGGCTGCACGGCATATTGCAGGTTCAGGCCCCACTGGCTGCCATCGCCCAGCAGCTGCTCGAACCGCGGCGTGTCCTGCGGCGTGCTGATGACCAGGATGTCGCGAATGCCCGCCAGCATCAGCGTGCTCAGCGGGTAGTAAATCATGGGTTTGTCGTACACCGGCAACAACTGCTTGCTGATGGCCAGGGTGGCGGGGTGCAGCCGGGTGCCGGAGCCTCCAGCCAGGATGATGCCTTTGCGTTGCGTCATATGAGGGTGCCGATCAGAGAATTTCAGCCAGCATGCGCGCCACGCCCGCTTGCCAGTGCGGCATCTTCAAGCCGAAGGTGGCCTGCAGCTTGCCGGTATCAAGGCGCGAATTGTGCGGACGCACAGCGGGAGTGGGGAACGCGCTCGTCGGAACGGGTGCAATCTCACTTGCTTTTATTTTGATAGCAGGCTGCGTAATCTGTGCCTGCGCAATCACGAATTTTGCGTACTCATTCCAGTTCGTTGCACCAGCTGCTGCGCAGTGGTACAGGCCTGCGTCCTGCGGACGCTGCTGCAGGTGGCGCAGTGCATGCGCCGTCACGTCGGCCAGCAGGTCGGCCCCCGTGGGCGCCCCCCACTGGTCGTCGATCACGGTCAGGCGATCGCGCTCCTGCGCCAGGCGCAGCATGGTCTTGGCGAAGTTGCCGCCACGCGCCGCATAGACCCAGCTGGTGCGCAGGATCAGATGCTTTGCGCAAGCCTCTGCGATGAGCCGCTCTCCTTCGAGCTTGGTGCGGCCGTACACGCTCAAGGGGGCCGGCGTGTCGGTTTCGAGCCAAGGGCGGCTACCGCTGCCGTTGAAGACATAGTCGGTGCTGTAGTGGACCAGCAATGCGCCGAGCTTCGCAGCCTCCTGCGCAATGGCGCCGGGCGTGGCGGCATTCAGCGTGCGGGCGAAATCGGCCTCGCTCTCAGCCTTGTCCACGGCGGTGTGGGCGGCGGCATTGACGATGACGTCAGGACGCAATGCACGTACCGTCTCGGCCACACCGGCGGGGTTGGAGAAATCGCCGCAGTGCTCGGTACTGTCGAAGTCCAGGGCCGTGACGGTGCCCAGCACCGACAGGCTGCGCTGTAACTCCCAGCCGACCTGACCGCCTTTGCCAAAGAGCAGGATGTTCATGCGCTGGCGTCCGCAGCGGGGGCGGGCTGCTGCTCGTACTGGGTTTCTACCCAGTCGCGGTAGGCGCCGGTCTGCACGTTGGCCACCCAGTCGGCATGCTCAAGATACCACTGCACGGTCTTGCGGATGCCGGTGTCGAAGGTTTCGGCGGGCTTCCAGCCCAGCTCGCGCTCGATCTTGCGTGCATCGATCGCGTAGCGGCGGTCGTGGCCGGGACGGTCCTTCACGTAGGTGATCTGAGTGCGGTAGCTCTGGCCGTCAGCGCGGGGGCGCAGCTCGTCGAGCAGGCCACACACCATGTTCACGATCTCGATATTGGGCTTCTCGTTCCAGCCGCCCACGTTGTAGGTCTCGCCGGGGGTACCGGCTTCGAGCACGCGGCGGATGGCGCTGCAGTGGTCCTTCACATACAGCCAGTCGCGCACCTGCATGCCGTCGCCGTACACCGGCAGGTTCTTGCCGGCCAGGGCGTTCACGATCATCAGCGGGATCAGCTTCTCGGGGAAGTGGTAGGGCCCGTAGTTGTTGCTGCAGTTGGTGGTGAGGACCGGCAGGCCGTAGGTGTGGTGCCAGGCGCGCACCAGGTGGTCGCTGGCCGCCTTGCTGGCGCTGTAGGGGCTGTTGGGCTCGAAGCCGCGGGTTTCAGTGAAGGCCGGATCGGTAGGCGAAAGCGAGCCGTACACCTCATCGGTGGACACGTGCAGGAAGCGGAAGGCCGCACGCTCGCCCTCAGGCAGTGCGCTCCAGTGGGCGCGCACTGCTTCGAGCAGACGGAACGAGCCGACGATGTTGGTCTGGATGAAGTCCTCGGGCCCATGGATGGAGCGGTCCACATGGGATTCGGCTGCGAAGTTGACCACGGCGCGCGGTTTGTGCTCGGCCAGCAGGCGTGCCACCAGAGCGGTGTCGCCGATGTCGCCCTGCACGAAGATGTGCCGGGGGTCGCTCTGGATGCCATCCAGGTTGTGCAGGTTGCCCGCGTAGGTGAGCTTGTCGAGGTTGACCACAGGCTCGCCGGAGGCGGCAAGCCAGTCAAGAACGAAGTTGGCGCCGATGAAGCCTGCGCCGCCGGTAACCAGAATCATAGGGTGGGCTGTGTGAAATGCCAGCTCGGCAGAACCCACGATTATCCCACTCGACCAGGCTACCGGGTAACAGAGTTCAAAGCGGGTCTTTCTGCACGAACCAGGGAAACGTCAGAAGTGGATGCCGCGCATCATCTGCTGCAAGGCCACGGCCTCGGCCGACAGCTGCGGTTTGGCGTCCTTGCTGCCCTTGGCCGCGGTGGAATCCGGAAACATGCGGAAGCTGGTGTTCATGGTGATCTGGGCCACCCGTGGCACCAGCGCGTGCAGCAACTGGCCGGTGATGCCCAGGCGCGTGGCGATGCGCACCGGCTTGAAGATGCAGGCCTGGGCAATCATGTCGGCCGCCTCTTCCGGCGCCAAGGTGGGCACGTTGTTGTAGATCTTGGTGGGCGCAATCATGGGCGTGCGCACCAGCGGCATGTTGATGGTGGTGAAGGTGATGCCCTGGTCGGCAAACTCGCTCGACGCGCAGCGCGTCCAGGCATCCAGCGCCGCCTTGCTGGCCACGTAGGCCGAGAAGCGCGGCGCATTGGTCAGCACCCCGATGGAGCTGATGTTGACCACGTGGCCCTTGCGCTTTTCCACCATGCCGGGCAGCAGGCCCATGGTTACCCGCAGGCAGCCGAAGTAGTTCAGCTGCATGGTGCGCTCGTAGTCGTGGAAACGGTCGTAGCTCGACTCGATGGCGCGGCGGATGGAGCGGCCCGCGTTGTTGATCAAAAAGTCCACGCCGCCATGGTTGTCGATGAGCAGCTGCACGAAGCGGTCGCAATCGGCCATGTCGGCAATGTCGGCCGAATAGGCGATGAACTGGTAGCCCTTGGCCTTGGCTTCAGCACAGGCCTCGTCCAGCTTTTCCTGGTCTCGGCCGCAAATGATGGTGGTGGCGCCCGCCTCGGCAAACTTGTGCGCTGCTGCCAGGCCGATGCCGGACGACCCGCCCGTGATCAGCACCACCTTGCCCGCCACCGTGCCTTTGAGCGTGCGGTCGATGAACAGCTCGGGGTCCAGGTGGCGCTCCCAGTAGTCCCACAGGCGCCAGGCGTAGTCCTTGAGGTTGGGGCACGAAACGCCTGAGCCCTTGAGCGCCGCCAGTGTCTCGCGGCAGTCAAAGCGTGTGGGGTAGTTCACGAAGGTGAGCATGTCCTCGGGCAGGCCCAGGTCCTTCATGACCGCGTTGCGCACCCGGCGCACGGGCGCCAGCGCCATCAGGCTCTTCTTTACGCTCTTGGGGATGAAGCCCAGCAACGCAGCGTTGACGAACAGGTTCATGCGCGGCGCATGGGCTGCCCGGCTGAAAATGTCCAGCACATCGCCCACGCGGTAGCCCACCGGGTCCACCAGGTGGAAGCACTTCTTGCCGATGTCTTTCTGGTGGCTGATCACGTTGAGCGCGTTCACCACAAAGTCCACGGGCACGATGTTCACGCGCCCGCCCTCCAGGCCCACGGTGGGCATCCAGGGCGGCAGCAGCTGGCGCAAACGCTGGATGAGCTTGAAAAAGTAGTAGGGGCCGTCGATCTTGTCCATCTCGCCGGTCTGGCTATCGCCCACCACCATGGCCGGGCGGTACACCGTCCAGGGCACCTTGCAATCGTGGCGCACGATCTTTTCGCTTTCGTGCTTGGTCTGGAAGTACGGGTGGTCCAGGCCCTCGGCCTCGTCAAACATGTCTTCGCGGAACACGCCTTCGTACAGGCCGGCGGCTGCGATGGAGGAGACATGGTGGAAGTGCCCGGCATCGATGGCCTTGGCCAGGTCCACCGTGTTGCGCGTGCCCTCGATGTTCACGGCCACCTGGGTTTCCTCATCGGCAGCCAGGTCGTACACCGCAGCCAGGTGGTAGAAGTGGTCGATCTGGCCCTTGAGCTTCTTGACATCGTCGGCCGCCACGCCCAGCTTCTTGGCCGTGAGGTCACCAAACACGGGAACGGCGCGTGCAGGGCCCACGCCCCAGAAGCTGCGCAGGTCGGCCACCTTGTCGGCACTCTCCTTGCGGATCAGGAAGTGGACCACCGCCCCCTTGCGCTCCAGCAGCTTCTTGACCAGCCGCTTGCCAATGAACCCCGTTGCCCCCGTCACGAAATACTGCATGGATAACTCCTCTGAGATAACTTCATTCTTGCCCAAGGCCTGCGCACCCCGATTCAGCAGAAACCCGCGCCGATGCTAGGCGGCCAGCGCCCTCCCCCGCTAGATGGCACGCTCTACATTTTTAGGAGCGCGCGCCTACACCTTGCGCACCGTGCGGCGTACAGTGCGGCCATGCGTCGAAGGCAAAATCGCCCCGGCAACCCCAACCAACCGCACCACGGAGGCCTCATGGTCAAGAAACTGCAGAAACTCAGCGCTGACAAGAAGAAGAGCAACGCCCAACTGTCCAGCACCGTCAAGGACTCCGCCCAGCAGATCTGGCTGGCTGGCTTGGGGGCCTTCTCCAAGGCACAGGAAGAAGGCGGCAAGGTGTTTGAAGCCCTGGTCAAGGAAGGCCTGACCATCCAGCGCAAGACCCAGGCCGTGGCCGAAGAAAAGATCACCGAAGCCACCAGCCGCGTGACCACCATGGCCAGCGACATCGGCTCCAAGGCCCAGGGCCAGTGGGACAAGCTCGAAAACATCTTTGAAGACCGCGTGGCCAAGGCTCTGGCCAAGCTGGGCGTGCCCTCAGCCCGCGACCTGGAAGCCCTGAGCGCCCGTGTGGACGCACTGGCCAAGGGCAGCAAGGCGGCTCCCGCCAAGGCTGCGGCCAAGCCCGCTGCCAAGGCTCCTGTCAAGAAAGCGGCCGCAAAGAAGGCCGCTCCTGCCAAGGCTGCAGCCAAGCCCGCTGCCAAGGCCCCCGCGAAGAAGGCTGCGGCCAAGAAGACCGCACCACGTGCCGCTGCCGACACTGGCACCAGCACGCCGTCGGCCAGCTGATCACAGGCTTGCCGCTGGCAAGCACCCAGCCCGCACCAAGCGGTCCACGCGCCACAGCGCCTGGGCCGCTTTTCTTTTATTGGTGAAACCCTTGAAGTGCGCTACAAGCAGCCTGGATGCTGCACGCGCGCCCTTTGCTCATGTCGCACTGCAGCATGACTGCGTGGGTTAGAGTAGCCATCAGAGACACCGAAACAACGAAGTACAACGACGCGAAGGGCACGCACACATGGTGAAGAAAGCGCCACGCCGCACCGCAGAACGCATTCTGGAAGTGACGCTGGACCTGTTCAACCGGTTCGGCGAACCCAATGTCTCCACCACCCTGATCTCGGCCGAGCTGCGCATCAGCCCCGGCAACCTGTACTACCACTATCCCGCCAAGGACGAGCTGATCAACGCGCTGTTTGATCGCTACGAAGCCTCGCTCACCGAGCTGCTGGCCGCAGCAGACGGTGTGCGCAATGTGGAGGACGCCTGGTTCTTCATGCACTCGCTGTTCGAGCTGATCTGGCAGTACCGCTTTCTGTACCGCGATCTCAACGACCTGCTGTCCAAGAACCGGCGCCTGGAGACGCACTTCCAGGCCATCCTCAAGAACAAGACCCGCGCCGTGCGCGCCATGCTGGACGGCATGGGTCGCGCCGACGCATTGCACATCGATTCGCGCGAGCTGGAGGCTACGGCCACCAGCATGGTCGTGGTGCTCACCTACTGGCTCAGCTTTGAATATGTGCGCGACCCGCGCCGTGCGCTGGAGCCCGAAAGCGCCCAAGCCGCGCTGCTGCGCGGCGCCCACCATGTGCTGAACCTGCTCATGCCGTACCTCGAAAGCGGCCAGCGCGCCCACCTGCTGGAGCTGGTCGGCGCCTACGCCGCAGTGCCTGGCTGATGCAGAGACAGCCCACCACAGACACCCCACCACAAGAACTTCCGGAGACACACACCATGGCCAAATGGACCCCCTTCCCCCACGCCGGCGACTACCAGTTCGACGCTGCGAGCGTCAAGAAGCACTGGGCACGACTGCATGGCGGTGATGCAGAACCCTGCCCCAAGGACGCAGCCGTGCTGGAAGCGTGGGCGCTGTTCCATAACGGAGACTTCGAGAAGGCGGCAGCAGCAGGCCTGGCCGCCGGTGGCGCAGGCATCACTGCGGCCAACAAAGCCACTTCCATCTACGCCAACTACCTGGAGCCCAAGGAAAAGACGCGCCTGGACCTGTTCATGCAAGTGGCCGAAAGGGCCGAGGCCCAGGCCGCCGCAGAACCGAACAATGCCAACGCCTGGTACTGGCATGCGTATGCTCTGGGCCGCTACAGCCAGGGCATCAGCGTGGCCAAGGCGCTGGCGCAGGGGCTGGGCGGCAAGGTGAAGGAGTCGCTGGAAAAGGCCATTGCCCTGTCACCCAAACATGCCGATGCACGCATCGCTCTGGGCGCCTTTCATGCCGAGGTGATCGACAAGGTGGGCTCGCTGATTGGTGGCATGACCTACGGCGCCAAGAAGGACACGGGCCTCAAGCTGTTTCAGGAAGCGCTCAAGCTCAACCCCGGCTCGGCCATTGCGATGATCGAATACGCCAACGCACTGGTCATGCTGGAAGGCGACAAAAAGATGAAGGAAGCCACCGCGCTGTACGAAAAAGCCGCCACCGCCGAGCCCCTGGATGCCATGGAGCGGCTGGATGTGGAAATGGCGCGGAGCGAACTCGAAGAAGAATAAGTTCGGTACATCCCCCTGAGGCGCTTCGCGCCTTCCCCCTTCTCTCGAATCACTGCGTGATTCGGGAAGGGGGACACCGCCAGCGCCCGTAAGAGAAGCGCCGCCTTTGCGGCTAAGCGGCCCTTGCGCAGCGGTCGCTGGTGTTTTGAGCAGCGACAGTTTCAACCATCTGTAACGAAAGAAGTCCCACCAAAGACCGCGCAGTGAAAGGTTGGCTGAAGCGATTTCCGGTTTCTGGCGGACGAGTGCCCACTGCAAAACTCTCGCACCGCCGTCTGCAGCCGCAGCCCTCAGCCCCCAAACCGCCGCGCAGCAATCTCCAGCAGCCCATCAAAAATCAGGTTGTCCACCAGTTCGAACGGCCGCGTCATGCTGGGCGCCATCTTCCAGCCCGCGCCGCCGGTCATGATGCAGGCGGGCTCCTGGCCGCAGTGTTGCAGCAGGTGCTGGTACATGCGCTCCACGGCCCCTGCGATGGCGTAGGTGCCACCGCTGGTCAGGGCATCGCTGGTATTGGTGGGGAACGGGCGCACTTCACCGGTGGGCACATGCAGCCCGGCCGTGCCCGATTCGAGTGCTCGGAGCATGATGCCGTGGCCGGGCAAGATCAGGCCGCCCATGAAGCGGCCTTCGGTGTCGATGCATTCCACCGTCACGGCCGTGCCCACCATCACCACCACCAGCGGCCGTGCGGGGCCGCGTGCCAGCACATGGTGGCGCGCGCCGATCATGGCCACCCAGCGGTCGGAGCCCAGGCGCGAGGGATGGTCGTAGCCATTGGTCAGCCCCGCCTCCTGCGCCGATGACACCACCCACGAGGGGGCCACGTCCCACAGCTCCATTTGCTCTTGCACGCGGCGTTTGACGGCATCTCCTGCTACCACGCAGCCCAGCATGCGCTCCGGGTGCGGCAAAGAGGCCCAGCTGCCTTCGGCCAGGCGGTCGATGTGGTCGAGGAATTCGGCGCCATGCGCGATCAGCGCAGCCCCGGGGCGGGGAGCGTCGTACAACGCCCATTTGAGACGGGTGTTACCGACGTCGATGGCCAGAAAAGTCATGCGGCGGATTATCCCGAGTTTTGGCATCGGGGCTGATCCCGCCGAGACAGCCCCACAGCGGCCCGCGCGGGAATGTGAAAAATCGTTTCACACCTTTCGTCTGACACCGGCGCGCCCTCCATTGCCGCTACAGTGGCCTCTCCTTTTTCTGCAACCTCAGGAGGTACGACATGGGTCTTTTCAGTTTCATCAAGGAAGCCGGTGAAAAGCTGTTTGGTGGTAAGGACGCGCAAGCTGCCACCGCCGCCGCTCCCACGCAGGATGAACTCAACGCCAAGGCGAGCAAGGCCATCGAGACCTACATCGCCGCGCAAAACCTGGGCGCCAGCAATGTGCAGGTGGCCTTTCAGGGCCCCGAAGGCAAGGTCACGGTGAAGGGCACCGCCCCCACCCAGGCCGCCAAAGAGAAGATCACCCTGTGCTGCGGCAACGTGGCCAGCGTGACCAGCGTCGAGAACCTGATGGAGGTGACCAACCCCGAGCCCGAAGCCCAGTACCACGACGTGGTGCGCGGCGACACGCTCAGCGCCATTGCCAAGAAGTTCTACGGCGACGCCAACAAGTACCCCGTGATCTTCGAAGCCAACAAGCCCATGCTGAGCCACCCCGACAAGATCTATCCCGGCCAGAAGCTGCGTATCCCGCCCCTGGCCAAGTAAGCCTTCTCGGCCTCAAGACCAAAGAGCTGCCAGCGCTTGTAAATCAGGCGCTGGCAGCTCTTTTTTTGATAGCTATTCAGCCCTGCTTCCACGGCAGGCCATGAAAGCGCCAGCCGCCCTTCTTGCCGCGCTGGCCTTGCGCATCCGCATCGCCTTCAAACCCTTCGAGGATGTTGTACGCAGTGATGCCCAGCTCGGTGGCGCGGCGCGCGGCGGCGATGGAGCGCACGCCGCTGCGGCACAGCAGCACGGCCCGCGCGCCCTCGGGCACGGCGGCGCGCATCTGGGTATCAAAGTCGGCGTTCATCGCCATGCCCGGCCATTGTTTCCAGGCCACGGCGGCGGCGCCGGGCACGCAGCCGACCCACTCGCGTTCGGCATCGCTGCGAACGTCCACCAGCACGGCCTGCCCGGCCTGCACCCATTGCCAGGCCTGCTGAGGCGTCACGTCACCGGCATAGCCGTCGGCGGGAGAAACGGAGGAGAGCGTATTTGTCATGGTTTAGATCCTTTCTGGGCATTAGGCAAAACGTTCGAACTGGGCGCGACCGGCGCGAGGGACGCCAAGCAAGGGCCGCCCCGCAGCGAGGGCGTCGTCCCCCTTGGGGGAAGGCGCCGAAGGCGACTCAGGGGGGATTCACCATAAAGGGGCAGGTTCGTCGCGGAGATGGCTGCGCAGCTGGGCGTAGTCGGGCACCACGGTGGCCACGGTATCCCAGAAGCGGGGGCTGTGGTCCATCACGCGCAGGTGGGCCAGTTCGTGCGCCACCACGTAGTCGATGATGGCCGGGCGGTAATGCAGCAGGCGCCAGTTCAGGCGGATGGAGCCGTCGGCCTTGGCGCTGCCCCAGCGGGTGTTGGCGCTCGACAGGCGCAGGCTGGCCCAGCGCACGCCCAGGAGCGGCGCAAAGTGGTCCAGCCGCTCGGTGAAGTGGCGGCGCGCATCGCGCATCAGCCACGCCTGCACAGCGTCGCGGATCTGCGCGGGGCTGGCGCTGTGGGGCAGGCCGATATGCAGGCTGGGCTGTTCCGTCGCAGCGACCAGCGCCCCGCCCTTGCCCGCAAACCCGTGGCTGGGGTCCAGCACCACCGTCAAAGGCTCGCCCAGGTAGGGCAGCACGGCGCCATGGGCCCAGACGATGCGGCCGCCTTCCATGCGCTGCTGACGCTCGCGTGCCTCGCCCAGCTTGCGCAGGATCCAGTCGGATTTTTCGCGCAGTGCAGAATCCACCGCGCCCAGCGTGACCCAGCTGGGTGCCCGCACCGACAGGCCGTCGGGCCCCACCGAGAAGCCGATGCTGCGGCGGCGCGCACGCTGCAGCGCATAGGCCACCACGGCGTCGCCCAGCAAGACCTCGCGGTTGGCCTGGGGGTGGCGGAATTCGGCGGGGGACAGCAGAGAGGGCAGCGGCACCGCGGGTGCTGCTGGGCGCTGCACTATCTTTTTAGGAGCTACTGGCGCTTGATCGACTAACGCTTGCGGCTGATTTGGCTTCAAACCCGCAGCCACGGGGCTGGGGGCTGCTGCAGGCGCGCCCGGCGGGTCGAACAGGTCCAGCGCCAGTTGCACAAGCCGCTGCATCACGGTCGGTTCACTTCCCGCTGGAGGCCGTCGTGTTGGACGCTGTGTTGGCCGCTGGGGCCGGGTAAGCATCGGGGTCCAGGCGGCGCATCTCGGCCTCGATCCAGGCCTCCACCTCGCGCATCAGTTCGTCGGGCTGGCGCCCCACGCTGGAGATGGGCTTGCCGATCGACACGTCCACCACGCCCGGGCGCTTGATGAAGGCCTTGCGCGGCCACACCTTGGCCGAGGTCACGGCAATCGGAATCACGGGCGCACCCGTGTCGATGGCCAGGCGCGTGCCGCCGGTCTTGTACTGGCCCTTTTGCCCGCGCGCGATGCGCGTGCCTTCGGGGAACATGATGATCCAGATGCCCTTGGCCAGCAGGTCCTTGCCCTGCTGCACCACCTTGTTGAAGGCCTGGGTGCGCTGGCTGCGGTCGATGTGGATCATGTCCAAGCGCCCGATGGCCCAGCCGAAGAAGGGCACGTAAAGCAGCTCCTTCTTGAACACGTAGGCCAGGGGGTGCGGCATGATCGTGGGCATCAGAAATGTCTCGAACGTGGACTGGTGCTTGACCAGCAGCACCGCACCTGCGTTGTCGCCCTGCGGCAGATGCTCCATGCCGGAGATCTCCACCCGGATGCCCAGGATGGCCCGCGCACCGCTGATGCACAGCGACAACCAGGCCCGCGCGATGCGGTACAGCGGCAGGCCGCGCACCCCCAGCAAGGTGCCCAGCATGATGGCCAGGGCGTAAGGCACCACGGTGATGCCCATCCAGAGAAGGTGAATGACGGAACGGATAAGAGCCATTGGGAAGTCTTTTAGGCCGCAAGCGCTAGTGGAATATGCGCCAACAGCTATTAATTAAATAGCATGAGGATGTTGCCACGCCTGTGATGCCCTGTCACGACAGCGGCAAGGGCGCTGCGCCCAAAGCGCCCACAGAACCTGTAGCGCCGGGCACCACCGGCAGCAGCTGATCCACAAAATCTGCGAGGCTGGCGTGCAATTGCGTGCCCGCCGGCAACCCCACAGGCAATGCCCCGCCCGGCCGCAACGCGGCCGACTGGCCGGTGCACACCAGGTGCAACTGGGCCCCCAGGGCGGCACCCGCCTGCAGGTGGGCCTCGCAGCTGCCCACCACGCGGACCTCGTTGCGCTCCACGCCGTAGCGGTCGCAGATCTGCTCCAGCAGGCCCGGTGCGGGCTTGCGGCAGCTGCAGTCCTCGTCGGCCGCGTGGGGGCAATAGAACACCGCGTCGATGCGCCCACCCACCGCCGCCACCTGCCGATGCAGCTTGGCGTGGATGGCGTTGAGCGCCATCACGTCAAACAGGCCCCGGCCCAGGCCCGGCTGGTTGGTAGCCACCACCACATGCCAGCCCGCATGGTTGAGGCGGGCAATGGCTTCGAGCGCGCCGGGCACCGCCGTCCATTCGTCGGCCGAGGTGATGTATTCGTCCCCCATCGGGTTGAGGGTGCCGTCGCGGTCGAGGATGGCGAGTTTCATAGGAGGGGTTTGCCTTGTGAGAACCACCAGCCTACCAGCACCCGGGGTCAGACCGCCAGACGGGACAGATCGGCCACGCGGTTCATGGCTTCGTGCAGCGTCTTGAGCAGGCCCTGGCGGTTCAGGCGTAGGTCCAGTTGCTCGGCGTTCACCATCACATCGTCAAAGAAAGCGTCCACGGGCGCGCGCAGCACGGCCAGGGTCTGCAGGCTGGCGGTGTAGTCACCGGCCTCGAACTGGGCGTTGGCCTCGGGCACAAAGCGCTGCAGCGCGGCAAACAGATCCTGCTCGGCCTTCTCTTGCAGCAGCTGGGGGTTGACGTGGGCATCCACCGGGCCTTCGACCTCGGCCTTTTTCAGGATGTTGCCCACACGCTTGTTGGCGGCAGCCAGGGCTGGGCTTTCGGGCAAGGCGGCGAAGGCGCGCACTGCGGCCAACTGCTTCTCGACCAGGGCCAGACGCTGCGGGCGCAGGGCCAGCACGGCGTCCACTTCTTGCGCGCTGTAGCCTTGCTCGCGCAGGCTGCCGGCGAGGCGGTCGTAGATGAAGTCGGCGAGCTGCGCCGAGGCGTCGCTGATCTTGTCGCCAAAAGCGGGCACGGCACCAGCCAGCAGCGCGTTCAAATCGAGCGGCAGGTCTTTTTCGACCAGCATGCGGATCACGCCCAGCGCGTGGCGGCGCAGCGCGAAGGGGTCACGGTCGCCGGTGGGCAGGTTGCCGATGCCGAACATGCCGACCAGGGTTTCGAGCTTGTCGGCCAGGGCCACCACCACACCTGCCGTGTTGCGGGGCAGCGCGTCGCCCGCAAAGCGCGGCTTGTAGTGGTCTTCAATCGCGTGCGCCACGGTCTCGCCCAGGCCGTCGTTGAGCGCGTAGTAGCCGCCCATGATGCCCTGCAGCTCGGGGAACTCGCCCACCATGTCGGTCACGAGGTCGGTCTTGGCCAGCAAAGCGGCTTGGTCGGCATCGGCCACCAAGGCAGCATCGCCCAGTTGCTGTGCGATGGCCTTGGCGATGGCACGGACGCGCTCCACGCGCTCGCCCTGCGTGCCTAGCTTGTTGTGGTACACGACCTTGCCCAGGCCCTCGACGCGCGAGGCCAGCGTCTTCTTGCGGTCCTGGTCAAAGAAGAACTTGGCGTCGGCCAGACGCGGGCGCACCACGCGCTCGTTGCCGCCGGTCACAAAGCTGGTGTCCTCGGGGCTGATGTTGCTCACCACCAGGAACTTGTTGGTCAGCTTGCCTGCGGCGTCCAGCAGCGGGAAGTACTTCTGGTTGGCCTTCATCGTGAGGATGAGGCACTCTTGCGGCACGCCCAGGAACTGCTCTTCAAACTGGCAAATGACGACGTTCGGGCGTTCCACCAGCGCGGTCACTTCGTCCAGCAGGGCTTCGTCTTCGATGGGACGGGCGCCGTTGCCGACCTTGGCAGCGGCAGCGGCCAGCTGGCGGGCGATCTCGGCCTTGCGCTCGGCAAAGCTGGCGATCACGGCGCCGTCTTTTTGCAGCGTGGCGGCGTAGCTGTCGGCGTCCTTCAGCACCACGGGCGACACGGCGGCTTCAAAACGGTGGCCGGTGGTGCTGTTGCCGGCCGTCAGGCCGAGCGCCTTCACGGGCACCACCGTGCTGCCATGCAGCGCCACCAGGCCGTGCGCGGGGCGCACAAAGTTCACGCTGGTCCAGCCGGGCAGCTCGCAGTCGGTTTCGAGCTGGTAGCTCATAACCTTGGGGATGGGCAGCTTGGCGATGGCTTCATCCAGCGCCTTCTGCAGGCCCGCCGCCAACGTGGCGCCGGGCACCACGCTGTCGTAGAACAGGGCTTCGGCCTTGCCGTCCTGGGCACGCTTGAGAGCAGCCACGGCGGCTGCGGGGTTGGACACATCGGCGCCCAGCGCCTGCAGCTTTTTCAGCAGTGCGGGCGTGGCGTTGCCATCTTTGTCCAAGCCCACGGTCACGGGCATCAGCTTTTGCTGCACGGCCTTGTCGGCGGCCTTGTCGGCCACGGCGGTCACATGGGCGGCCAGGCGGCGGGGCGAGGCAAAGGGCGTGACCACCGAAGCAGCCGTCGCTAGGCCCTGGGCCTTGAGCTGGTCGCCCAGCACGGTGGCAAAGGCATCGCCCAGTTTTTGCAGCGCCTTGGGGGGCAGTTCTTCGACAAACAGTTCAACGAGGAGGTTTTGGGTCGTCATGTTCTTGTTCTTTCGCTCGTTCACGCGGCCTTTTTGACCATCTGTTCCACCCACTCGCGCGGCGCCATGGGGAAGCCCAGGCGCTCACGGCTTTCGTAGTAGCTCTGCGCCACGCTGCGGGCCAGGTTGCGGATGCGGCCGATGTAGGCCGCGCGCTCGGTCACGCTGATGGCGCCACGGGCATCCAGCAGGTTGAAGCTGTGTGCGGCCTTGAGCACTTGCTCATAGGCGGGCAGCGCCAGCTGCTGCTCCATCAAGTACTTGGCCTGCTTTTCGTGCGCGTTGAAGGCAGTGAACAAGAAATCCGCGTCACTGTGCTCGAAGTTGTAGGTGGACTGCTCCACCTCGTTTTGCTTGTACACGTCGCCGTAGCTCAGCGTGTCGGTCCACTTGAGGTTGTAGACGTTGTCCACGCCCTGCAGGTACATGGCCAGGCGCTCCAGGCCGTAGGTGATCTCGCCGGTGGCGGGCTTGCAGTCGATGCCGCCGACTTGCTGGAAGTAGGTGAACTGCGTGACTTCCATGCCGTTGAGCCACACCTCCCAGCCCAGGCCCCAGGCGCCAAGCGTGGGGTTTTCCCAGTCGTCTTCCACAAAGCGGATGTCGTTCTTCTTGACGTCGAAGCCCAGGGCTTCGAGACTGCCCAGGTACAGCTCCAGGATGTTGGCCGGTGCGGGCTTGAGCACCACCTGGTACTGGTAATAGTGCTGCAGGCGGTTGGGGTTCTCGCCGTAGCGGCCGTCCTTGGGGCGGCGGCTGGGCTGCACGTAGGCGGCCTTCCAGGGCTCGGGGCCGATGGCGCGCAGGAAGGTGGCGGTGTGCGAGGTGCCGGCGCCCACTTCCATGTCATAGGGTTGCAAAAGGGCGCAACCCTGCGCGTCCCAATAGGACTGCAGCTTCAAAATGATTTGCTGGAATGTCAACATGGCGTCTGTGGCTGAGGCACTGGCAAGCCAGCGCCGGGCAAGTAAGGGGAAAGGAAGAAAACGCGGTGCGTGAGCAAACCCCAGGCCCGTCGCCCCACAAGGCAATCAGGGCGGGCATCACGCGCGCAAACCGGTGATTTTACGGCGCCCCGCCGCGTGTGCTGCGGCAGCGCCCACAACATCGGCCCGCGCCCATGAAAAAAGGCCGGAGCCCTTTTGGAGCCCCAGCCTTCCCAACCAGTCACGCGAGCTATAAGCCGGTGCGTACCGGTGGCCACACGGGTGTGGCCGTCAACGCATGCATCGCGTCAAAGCATGGCGTTCAAACCTCAGAACCGGGATCAATACTCCCAGAAAATGCGTTGCAGTTCCTTGCTGTCGTTGGTCTTGGTCAAAGCGACCATGGCCAGGATGCGGGCCTTTTGGGGGCGCAGGTCATGAGCCACGACCCAGTCGTACTTGTCGTCAGGCTGCTCGGCATTGCGCAGCACAAAACCATCGGGCACGCGGGCCGAGCGAATGATCTGCACGCCCGAGGCGCGCAGGGCCTTGAGCGAATCGACCGCCTGGGCGGCCACAGAGCCATTGCCGGTGCCGGCGTGGATCAGCGCCTTGACGCCGGCCTTGCCGTAGGCGTCGATGCCGGTGGTGTTCATGTTGCCGTAGCCGTACACGATGTCCACGGCAGGCAGGGCTTTGATGTCGTCGATGTTGAACTCGGAGTTGGTGGTGTGGCGCTTGACCGGGGCGCGGAACCAGTAGTTCTTGCCTTCCACCACCATGCCCAGCGGGCCCCACTGGCTCTTGAAAGCCTCGGTCTTGATGTTGATGGTCTTGCTCACGTCGCGACCGCTCTGGATCTCGTCGTTCATCGTGACGAGCACACCCTTGCCGGCAGCATCCTTGCTGGCGGCCACGGTCACGGCGTCGTACAGGTTCAGCGCGCCATCGGCCGACAGGGCCGTGCCAGGGCGCATGGAGCCGACCACCACGATGGGCTTGTTGGTGCGCACGGTGAGGTTCAGGAAGTACGCGGTTTCTTCCAGCGTGTCGGTGCCGTGGGTGATGACGATGCCGTCCACATCGGCCTGCTTGGCCAGGGCCGACACGCGCTGGCCCAGGCGCAGCAGGTGCTCGTTGGTGAAGCTCTCGGAGGCGATCTGGAACACCTGTTCACCCGACACCTTGGCCACGTTGGCCAGCTCGGGCAGGCCTGCCAGCAGCTTGTCCACCGGCACCTTGGCGGCGGCATAGGTGGCGCTGTTGGCGGCCGAAGCGCCCGCACCGGCAATGGTGCCGCCCGTGGCCAGCACCACCACATTGGGCTTGGCCGCCTGGGCCATGGCGACGGCAGAGGCAGCGGACAACAGCAAACCCGCGAGCCAGCGGCTGGCGGTGGTGGAGGAAGCAATGCGCATGAAGAGGTCTCCAGATTTTTTTGGGTCGCGGCGCGTGTTGCGCCGCTTTGTTCAAAACCGCCTGTGAAGCGGTGCCGCATCCTATGAGAAACCAGAACACAGTCATGCGGAATAATTGACCCACCCTTATGAACTGGGTTCACACCCCTGAATGGCCGTTTGACGACCATCAAGGGCCCATCGGCCCACGCCACGAAACGAATCCGCCATGAACTTGCGACAGCTGGAAGTTTTTCAGGCCGTGCTGCAAACCGGCAACATGAGTGCTGCCGCACGCCTGCTGTGCATCACCCCTTCGGCCGTCAGCAAGGCCGTGGCACACACCGAGCTGCAGCTGGGCTACCGGCTGTTCAACCGCTCGCCGGCAGGCCTGACCCCGACCCCCGAGGCCCAGGTGCTGGCCACCGAGTCCACCGGCATCTACCGGCAGCTGGATGCCCTCAAACGCACTGCGCGCAACCTGGCGACGAGTGATTCGGGCGATGTGCGGCTGGGCGCCATCCCTTCCATCACCCACGAGTTTCTGCCGCGCCTGCTGCAGCACCATGCGGAGCAGCATCCGCAGGTGGGCGTGGAGGTGCGCACCATCCACCAGGACCAGATGACCCAGGCCCTGCTCACACGCAGCGTGGACTTTTGCCTGGGCTTCTACAAACACCCCCATCCACAAATCGCGAGCGACCTGCTGGTGAGTGGCCGCCTGTATCTGGCGGTGGCAACCAGCGTGTGGGCGCGGGCGCCCCGCGCGGCCAGCCCCGGCGCACGGCTGGCACAGGTGCCCGTGATCCGCCTGGTGGGGGATGACCCCATGCGCCAGGCGATTGACGACATCGCGCACCGCCTTGGCTCACCCGCCGGGCCCGGCATCCAGGTGCAGACATCGCGCCTGGCGCTAGAGCTGGTGCGCCGGGGCATGGGCTGGACGGTGGTGGACTTCCTCACCGCCAAGGGGCTGGACCCCGCGCAGATGGTGGCGCAGGAGCTGCATGAGCTGGCACCCATGTCGCTGTACAGCTACCACGCGCGCGCCTTTCCGCCAGGCCTGCAGGCCACGCGCATGCTGGGCATGTTGCCCGCCTTGCTGCACGAGGCCCTGCAGCCCAACCCCAAGGCCACCAGGCGCTGAGCGTGGTCGTTCACGCCATGAAAAACGGCCTGACCGTCCGAAGACAGGCAGGCCGTGGCGCAAGCCAAACCATCGCTCCGCGAGGGAGCGAGGCGGTCAGTCGTTCCAGCGTCGCAGCACCAGGCTGGCGTTGGTGCCGCCAAAGCCGAAGCTGTTGGACAACACGGTGGTCAGCTGGGCATCGCGCGTCTGGGTGACCACGGGCATGTCACCCAGGGCCGGGTCGGGTGTCTCGACATTGGCCGAGCCAGCGATGAAACCCTTGTTCAGCATGATCATGCAGTAGATGGCTTCTTGCACACCCGTCGCACCCAGCGAGTGGCCGGTGAGCGACTTGGTGGACGAGAACGGAGGCACCTTGTCGCCAAACAGGGCGCGCATGGCGCGCACTTCCTGCATGTCGCCCACGGGCGTGGATGTGCCGTGGGTGTTGATGTAGTCGATGGGGGCGTCCAGACCTTCCATGGCTTGCTGCATGCAGGCAATGGCACCGTCGCCCGACGGGGCCACCATGTCTTCACCGTCGCTGGTGGCACCAAAGCCCACCACTTCGGCGAGGATGTTGGCGCCACGGGCCAGTGCATGGTCCAGGCTTTCGAGCACCACGGCACCGCCACCGCCGGCAATCACGAAACCGTCGCGGTTCGCGTCATAGGCGCGCGAGGCTTTCTCGGGCGTTTCGTTGTACTTGCTGGACATGGCACCCATGCCGTCAAACAGCAGCGACATGCCCCAGCTCAACTCTTCACCACCGCCAGCAAACATCACGTCCTGCATGCCCCAGGCGATCTGCTGGGCTGCCGCGCCAATGCAGTGCGCCGAGGTGGAGCAAGCCGAGGTGATGGAATAGTTGATGCCCTTGACCTTGAAGTTGGTGGCCAGGCAGGCAGACACCGTGGAGCTCATGCAGCGCGTGACCTGGTAGGGCCCCACGCGGCGAATGCCCTTATCGCGCAGCGTGTCGGCCGCTTCAATCTGGTTGGCAGGCGAGCCGCCGCCCGAGCCCATGATGAGACCGGTGCGTGGGTGGCTGACCTGCTCTGGCGTCAGGCCCGCCTGCTGGATCGCATCTTCTAGAGCGATCTGTGCATAGGCCGCCGCGTCGCCCATGAAGCGCAGCTGCTTGCGGTCGATGCGCGCTTCGATGTCGATCTCGGGAGCGCCGCCCACCTGGCTGCGCAGGCCCAGTTCCTTGAACTTTTCCACGGCCTTGATGCCGCTGGTGCCTGCACGCAGCGATGCCTCCACGGTGGCCAGGTCGTTACCAATGCACGAGACGATGCCCGCGCCAGTGATGACTACGCGCTTCTTGGTGGTCATGCTGCGTCCTTGCCGTCTTCCTCGCGCTTGAACAGACCCACGCGAAGGTCGTTGGCCACATAGATTTCCTTGCCGTCTGCCAGCAGGCGGGCATCGCCGATGGCCATGACCAGCTTACGCTTGATGACGCGCTTGATATCGATTTCGTAGGTGACCAGTTTCACGTCAGGGCCGACCTCGCCGGTGAACTTGACCTCGCCCGCACCCAGCGCGCGGCCCCGGCCCGGCAGTTGCAGCCAGGTCAGGTAAAAACCGATGAGCTGCCACATGGCGTCGAGCCCCAGGCAGCCGGGCATGACCGGATCGCCCTGGAAGTGGCAGGCAAAGAACCACAGGTCGGGTTTGACGTCGAGTTCGGCACGGATCTTTCCCAGCCCGTGCGCGCCACCATCGCCGTCGATGTGCGTGATGCGGTCAAACATCAGCATGGGTGGCAGCGGCAGTCGCCCGCTGTCAGCGCCGAACAGCCGGCCTTCGCCCGAGGCGATCAGTTGTTCGTAGGAAAAGGAATCTGCCATGTTCAGTCGTGCTCCAGAACGGCGGGTGGCCCGCCTCAAATCATCGTTTTACGCAACACCAGCCCCCGGTTGCGGGGCTCTATTATCAAGGCATAGGGAGCCGCCTCTAAACACCGGCCTGCGCGGGCCCCTGCGCAAGCAGGCGCAATGCCTGACCTGGATCAATCGCCAAGCGCCCTTCGGCCCCTGGCGGCGACCATGGCAACCAGCAGCGCCAGAGCCCCCAGGCCCCACAGCGGCCACAGCCCCCAGCGGGACACCCACCATGCGTAAGGTGTGATGGACCAGCCGCTCTGTGCGTCCAGCCCCCGGCCGTGCACTTCGCCTTTGAGCACGCCACGCGTGTAGCGGGCCAGCTGGTGCGTGACCACGCCCCGGTGGTCGATGATGACCGTAGCGCCCGTGTTGGTGGCGCGCACCATGGGGCGCTCGAACTCCAGGGCGCGCATGCGGCTGATGTGCAGATGCTGGTCAATCGCCAGGGTGTCGCCAAACCAGCCAATGTTGCTGAAGTTGACGAACACCGTGGGCGCCTGGGCCGGGTCGATGAACCGTGCACCCAGCTCCTCGCCAAACAGGTCTTCGTAGCAGATGTTTGGGGCAATGCGCTGCCCCGCCACAGCAAAGGAGGCCTGGCCCACCGTGCCCCGGTTGAAGTCACCCAGCGGGATGTTCATCATCTCCGTGAACCACTTGAAGAACGGCGGGATGAACTCGCCAAACGGCACCAAGTGGTGCTTGTCGTAGCGGTACGGCTCGGCCTGCGTGGCAGCACTCATGCCCAGTACGGAGTTGGTATAGCCCTGGGCCTCATCCCCCAGCGGAATGCCCACCATCGCGGCCTGGCTGCCTTGTGCGTAGCGTTGCTGGATGCCCTCCAGATACCCGGGAATGAGCTGCTGCGGCAGCAACGGAATAGCTGTCTCGGGCGCTACCACCAGGTCGGCCTGGGCGTTGCGCAAGGCCTCGGCATACCACTGCAGGGCCACGGGCACGCCGCTCCCGGGCTGGAATTTTTCGTCCTGGGGGATATTGCCCTGGAGCAGCTCCAGGCTCAGGGGCGCAGGACGGCGATGCGCCGGGGTGTGGCACAGGTCCACGGCGCAATGCCGGTCTACCGTGGCCCAGGCCAGCAGCCCCCCCATGGCCAGCAGCAGCGCCCACCAGGGCACACTGCGCAGGTCGGCCGCGCGCACTTGCACCAGGCCCATTGCTAACGCAGCGGCCACGGCACTGATGCCATACACCCCCATGTGGCGGGCCAACACGGCCAGCGGACCGTCCACATGCGCATAGCCGCCAGCGCCCCACGGGAACCCCGTCCACCAGATGCCCCGCGCCAGCTCGGCCAGCAACCAGAGCGCTCCGAAAAAGAGAGCGCCTCCGCCACGATGGACCGGCGCATAGCGGCAAAAGAGCGCCGAAGCGGCTGCGTAGTAGCTGGCCAGAAACGCTGCCAGGCCTAGCACCGCAGCCACCGCCAGCGGCGCGGGCAGGCCGCCATACGAATGCATGGAGATGAACAGCCACCAGAAGGTACCCGCCAGCCAGGCGGTGCCAAAAACCCCGCCGAAGATTGCGCCCCGCTGCCAGCGCACCGTGCGGAGCCCTGAGCCTGCGTTTGCGGCAGGTCGCACCAGCCAGGCCACCACAGCCATCGACACCAGTTGCAGCCACCACAGGGGTTGACCGTTACCCGGCCAAGCCAGTGAGGCGGCCTGGGCCAGACCCGCGACCAGCGCCAGCAGCAGTTGCGGCAGCAGCGGCCCGCTCGCCGTCCGAGAGTGCCGCGACATCAGTCGGCGGCGTCGGTGGCTTCGACCCGGGACACCTTGAACCAGCGCACCGCACCACCCTTGGTGTGCAGCACCACAAAGTGCAGGCCGCTGAGCTGAAGGTGCTCGCCGCGCTTGGGCACATGGCCCATCTCGTGGGCGATCAGGCCGCCGATGGTGTCGAAATGCTTGTCCGGGTCGCTGCCGGCGATGGCCACCTCGAAGGCTTCAGCCACGCGTTCAATCGGCGTGTCACCGCTCACCCGATAGGTGCGGTCGGCCAGGCCAAAGATGTCGCCCTGGTCTTCGGGGATGTCGAACTCGTCTTCAATCTCCCCCACGATCTGCTCCAGCACATCTTCGATGGTGATGAGCCCGGCCATGCGGCCAAACTCGTCGATCACGATGGCCAGGTGGTTGCGGTTGCCTCGGAACTCGCGCAGCAGGTCGTTCAAGCCCTTGCTTTCGGGGACAAAGGCTGCGGGGCGCAGCAGCGCGCGGATGTTGAGCTCAGGGGCCCGCTGCAGCTTGAGCAGGTCCTTGGCCATCAGGATGCCGATGATGTTCTCGCGCTCGCCCTGGTACACCGGAAACCGTGAATGCGCAGTGCTGATCACCAGGTGCAACAGCTCTTCGAAAGGCGCATCGATGTTGACAAGATCCATGCGCGGAGCGGCCACCATCACATCACCCGCCGTCATGTCGGCCATGCGGATCACGCGCTCCAGCATCACGCGCGATTCGGCGCCGATGACCTCGTTGTCCTCGGCCTCGGCCAGGGTTTCGATGAGTTCTTCCGTCGAATCCGGTCCAGGGTGGATGAACTCGGCCACTTTCTGCAGGAAGCTGCGCTTGTCTTCCCTCTCGGGCAGTCGCCCAGGGTGCGCGGGGTGCGGGTCAGACACTGTCTGGAGTGCAGGACGTGCGGTAGTGAATCAGACCCCTAGGATAGCGGATTGCCGTGACAGGACCACACCGGCCGGTCTCACGGCCCGGCGCGGCCCGGGTCGCTCACTCGGCCGACTGGTGGCGCGCGTGCTGCACGCCGCTGCGCACTTCCTGCACGCTGGCCAGGAAATCCCAGAACTGCTTGGCTTGCTTCTTGAGCTGGTAGTCCACCTCGGCGAACTGCTGCTCGACCATTTCGGTCATGCGCGTGTCGAGGCTGGCGGGCGGGATTTGCAGGTACGCCTCGGACTCGGACCCATCGCGGCGCACCGTGGCACCGGCGTTGCGCGCGATCTTGAGCATGGCGGTGTTTTCGGACAGCGCATGGATGAACACCATGTTCACACCCTCATTGCGCGCATGCATCACGGCGCGCTCGAACAGGCGCGCGCCAAAACCACGGCCCCGCGCCTGCTTGAGCACGGACACGCCAAACTCAGCACAGGGCTTGTGTTCGGGGTTTTCCGAGAACGCCAGGTGCGCCATGGCGATGAGCTCCAGGCGGCGGTTGTAAATGCCAAAAATTTCGTCGCGCTCGAAGTTGAGCTGCTCGGCGTAGCGGCGGATCTGCTCGTCGTTGGCGGCATAGCCAAAGCGCAGGTAGCGGATAGGAACCATCACGGGCGTCTCCTGCTGGTGGATGTGAATGTCAGAGGCAGAAGAGCCGCCGGTTACCGGGCGCAGCATGTCCCGGCCTGCGTACCAGGATGCCTTGAGCCAGTCTTTGGTTGCGAACATGTCGCCAAATATAAGGGTTTTCCCTCATCTTTTCCAGTCCAAATTGCTGCGCCGCAACAAAATAGTGATCCGACTCAAAATACCGAAAAATCGGCCCTAGGCGCTAGAAGATCATGCCTCAACAGCTATCAATTTAAGAGTATCTGTACCCAAATCTCCTCTGCAGGGGTCGCAGACGCGACGGCTGGAGCGGCTGCACTCCACTCAGCGCCAAGCCGTCTTCGCACAGGGTAGAGCGTAAAGCGCGGACCGCCCTACAGCAACCTCCGCCACACCAATAGACGCCACAGCGAGTCACACCTGCGACGTGCCCGGGCGCATCCCCGGGCCAAGGCCCGCGCCGGGTTACACCGGCACGGCCGTGGTCGCCTTCACGCGGTCGAGCACAAAGCTGGTCTTGCAGTCCTGCACGCTGGGGTGCTTGAGCAGGGTGTCCATGATGAAGCGGCTGTAGTGCGCCATGTCGGCCACCACCACGCGCAACAGGTAGTCCATTTCGCCGGTGAGCGATGCGCACTCCACCACCTCGGGCCAAGTCTGCACGCTGGCGCGGAACAGGTCCATGGGGTTGCGTTTGTGGCTTTCGGTGTGCTTTTCCAGCCGTACGTTCAGGTACGCCGTGAGTCCCAGCCCCACCGCCTCGGGCTGCACCAGGGCCACGTAGCGGTGGATCACGCCGCTGTCCTCCAGCCGCTTGACGCGGCGCAGCACCGCGCTGGGCGACAGACCCACCTGCTCTCCGATGACGTCGTACGTCTCGCGGCCGTTGTCCTGCAGGCGGCGCAGGATAGCGCAGTCCAGCTTGTCGAGTGCGTCAAAGGCTTTCATGGCGCAGGATTTTACGAACAACTGCGTGATTTCTGCATGGTGCGCCGCACACACGGGTATGTCCCGATAGTGACTCCACGGGCCGAATACAAAAATTGATCTTGCAAAAAAGAACGGTCGTTCGTTTTTGCAAGCATAAGAAACCATACCAACGGAGACAAACACATGACCGGATTTTTCAGCCGCTTTTTGCGGCGACTGGTGCTGGCAGCAACGGCGGGGTTGCTGCTGCTGGGCGTGGGCGCGCAGGCGCAGACGGGCTACACCCAGACGCGCTACCCCATCGTGCTGGTGCATGGCCTGTTCGGCTTTGACTCGGCCCTTGGGATCGACTACTTCTACGGCATCCCCGACGCACTGCGCCAGGGCGGCGCCAAGGTCTACGTCGCCCAGGTCTCGGCCGCCAACAGCACCGAGGTGCGCGGCGAGCAATTGCTGGCGCAGGTCAAGACCATCCTGGCGCTGACCGGGGCCCCCAAGGTGAACCTGGTGGGCCATTCGCACGGAGGCCCCACCACCCGCTATGTGGCGGGCGTGGCGCCGCAGCTGGTGGCATCGGTCACGTCGATTGGCGGTGTGAACCGGGGTTCGCGCGTGGCAGACATCCTGCGCGGCGTAGCGCCCGCAGGTTCAGTGTCCGAAGCCGTGGCCAGCGCCGCCGCCAAGGCACTGGTGGGCCTGATCAACCTGACCTCCGGCGGCACCGGCCTGCCCCAGATGCCCACGGCGGCGCTGGACTCGCTGACCACGGCCGGCTCGGCCAAGTTCAACAGCCGCTTTCCGCAAGGCGTGCCCACCTCCGGCTGCGGCAGCGGCGCCGAGCTGGTGAACGGTGTGCGCTACTACTCCTGGACCGGCACCCTGCCCCTGACCAACGTGCTCGATGCCAGCGACGCCCTACTGGCCACGCTGAGCCTGACCTTTGGCGAAGCCAACGATGGCCTGGTGTCGGCCTGCTCGTCGCGCTTGGGCAAACACCTGGGCGACTACCGCCAGAACCACCTCGACGAAGTCAACCAGCTGCTGGGCCTGCGCGACTGGTTCTCCACCGACCCGGTGACGCTGTACCGCCAGCACGCCAACCGCCTCAAGCAACAAGGCCTGTAAGCCATGGCCCAGCCCTCGCGCACCTGGGCGGTTGCCGCCGCAGTCCTGGCCCTCACCACGGTCGCCGTGGTGTGGTGGCTGGGGGGCCCTGCCGGGTTCGGCGCGGGGGATACACACCCATCACCGGCAGGGGCGACCGCCGCCTCCGCCGGTGCCCAGGTACAACCCTCGCCAGCACAGGGCGCGGACCACAGCTTTTTTGCACGCCGCCGCGCCATCACCACCGACGGCCCGGCCGACCCACTGCTGGTGCACGGCCTGCGCGACACGCTGGAAGCCCTGCTGATGGAAGCGGGCGACGCCAGCGACCCGGCCACGCTCAAGCAGCGCCTGGCCGCACTGATCAACCAGCATTTCCCCGCCGCCCTGGCCACGCGGGCGCTGGCCCTGGCCGAGCGCTACGTGGACTACCGCGTGGCCCTGGGCAGCCTGCGCGCGCCACAGGACCTGACCGACCCACGCGCCTTGCGCGACGCCCTGGAGGCGCGCCACAAGGTGCGCCTGCAGTTCTTTGACGACGCCGAATACGACGCCCTGTTTGCCCGCGAGGCCGACCTGGATCGCTACACCCTGGCACGCCTGGAGATTGAGCGCAACACCCAGCTCAGCCCCGAGCAGCGCGCCCAGGCGCTGCAGGCGGCAGACAACGAACTCTCCGCCGAGCGCCGCGCCGAACGCAGCACCGCCACCGAACACATGGCCGCCGCCGCGCAGACGGCCGCGTTCAACGCGAGCAATGCCGACGAACGCACCCGCTACGCCGCCCGCAGCGCGCAATACGGCCAGGCCGCCGCGCAGGCCATGGCCCAGCTGGACCGGGAGGAGCAGCACTGGAACCAGCGCCTGAACCAGTACAGCCAAGCCCGCGCGCAACAGGGCGAGGGCCCTGGCCTGCAGCAATTGCGCCAGCAGCTTTTCTCGCCCGAGGAGCAGCAACGCATCGACGCCGCGCTGGCGCTGCGCCGGCTCAACGCGGGTAGTTCGGGCTCCTAGCTCTTATGGCACCGACGCAGCCCGGGGCGGCAATCCAGCGGCAGCGCGCCGCCAGACTGCGCGAAATTTTGACCATTCACAAGATTCCTGCAAATCAAGCGGCCAAGCCTCTTGATTTCGCCAGAAACATGAGGCAGGCCGCGCCTACAGTCCATGACATTCATCAACGAATGCCGGAGACACCCCATGAACGCCGCCCTGCCGCAAGAAACCGCCGCCCAGCTTCAAGCCTGGGACAACCCCATGGGCCTGATGGGCTTCGAGTTCGTCGAATTCACCTCGCCCCAGCCCGGCGTGCTGGAGGCGGTGTTTGAAAAGCTCGGTTTCACCCTGGTCGCCAAGCACCGCTCCAAGGATGTGGTGCTGTACCGCCAGAACGGCATCAACTTCATCCTGAACCGCGAGCCCCACAGCCAGGCCGCGTACTTTGGCGCCGAGCACGGCCCCTCGGCCTGCGGCCTCGCCTTCCGTGTGAAGGATGCGCACAAGGCCTACAACCGCGCGCTGGAACTGGGCGCCCAGCCCATCGAGATCCCCACCGGTCCCATGGAGCTGCGCCTGCCCGCCATCAAGGGCATTGGCGGCGCGCCGCTGTATTTGATCGACCGCTTTGAAGACGGCAAGTCCATCTACGACATCGACTTCGAATTTATCGAAGGCGTGGACCGCCGCCCCGTGGGCCATGGGCTGAACGAGATCGATCACCTCACGCACAACGTGTACCGCGGCCGCATGGGCTTCTGGGCCAACTTCTACGAGAAGCTGTTCAACTTCCGCGAGATCCGCTACTTCGACATCCAGGGCGAATACACGGGCCTGACCTCCAAAGCCATGACCGCGCCCGACGGCAAGATCCGTATCCCGCTGAACGAAGAGTCCAAGCAGGGTGGCGGCCAGATCGAAGAATTCTTGATGCAGTTCAACGGCGAAGGCATCCAGCACATCGCGCTGATCTGCGACAACCTGCTGGACGTGGTGGACAAGCTGGGCATGGCCGGCGTGCAGCTCGCCACGGCGCCCAACGATGTGTACTACGAGATGTTGGACACCCGCCTGCCCGGCCACGGCCAGCCTGTGCCAGAGCTGCAGTCGCGCGGCATCTTGCTGGACGGCACCACCGCCGACGGCACGCCCCGTCTACTGCTGCAGATTTTCTCCACGCCCATGCTGGGCCCGGTGTTCTTTGAATTCATCCAGCGCGAAGGCGACTACCGCGACGGCTTTGGCGAAGGCAACTTCAAGGCGCTGTTCGAGTCGCTGGAACGCGACCAGATCCGCCGTGGCGTGCTGAACACGTAAGACATCAGACATCCAGGGTTAACCCTGCACAGGTGCCTATACTGCGCGCTCCCCGGAACTCAAAAGGATCCCGATGTCGCTCCGTAGCACCCTGTTCAGCACCCTTCTGGCCGGCGCAGCCACTGTCGCGCTGGCGCAGAACCCGTCTGCCCCGCTCACCATCGTGGTGCCCTACCCCGCTGGTGGTCCGCTGGACACCTCGGCCCGCATCGTGGCCGACGGTGCCGCAGCCCAGTTGGGCTCCATCACTGTGGAGAACAAACCGGGGGCAGGTGGCAATACCGGCGCCGACCAGGTCGCCAAGGCCGGGAAGACCAGCAACCAGGTGCTGATGGGCGCCGTGGCCACGCACGCGGTGAACCCCTGGCTGTACAAGAACTTCCCCTACAACGCACTCAAGGACTTCAAACCCCTCGTCCTCGTGGCCCGCACGCCCAATGTGCTGGTGGTGAACGCGGAGCAGGCGGCCAAGCTGGGCATCAAGACCACGCCCGACCTGGTGCAGTACCTGAAAAAGAACCCGGACCAGGCCAAGTACGGCTCGGGCGGCAACGGCAGCATCGGCCACATCTCGGCCGAGATGTTCAAGTCGCTCACCAACACCCGGATGGGCCACACGCCGTTCCAGGGCTCCAAGCCCGCGCTGGCCGCTCTGGAGTCGGGCCAGGTGCTGATGGTGTTTGACAACCTGGCCTCGGCGCTGCCGCAGATCCAGTCGGGCAAGCTGCTGGCGTTGGGCGTGACCACATTGAGCCGCAACGAGGCGCTGCCCAACGTGCCCAGCATCAACGACAGCGTGCAGGGCTTCAACGTGTCCACCTGGTTCGGCCTGTTCGCGCCCGCCTCGCTGCCCGATGCGGATGCGCGCCGCTATGCCAACGCGTTCAGCGCCGCGATGCATTCACCTGCCGGCAAGGAGAAGTTCAAGAAGATGGGCATCACGCCCGAAGAGCTGACGCTCGACGGGTTTGCGCAGTTTGTGCGCTCGGAAAACAGCAAGTACGAATTTCTGATCCGGGCCGCAAAGATCAAGATCGATTAGCAGCCGCGTGGGCTGGTGCGCACCCCCGTCGCGGTGCGCCGACCATGGCGGCAAAGGAGAAAAAATGGGACAAGCCCCTGTCGTCTATGGCCAATCCACCCGCCCACCGCGTGGCGACTATTCGCGTGCCAACGCGGACTACACCTGCCCGCAAGACTACGCGGCCTACACCGCCGCGGACCACGACACCTACCGCCGCCTGTACGAGCGCCAGCGCGCCCTGCTGCCGGGACTAGCCAGCCAGGCGTTCATCGACGCCCTGCCCTCACTGGGCGCGAGCGACCGCATTCCGCGTTTTGAAGAGGTGAACGAGCGCCTCTACAAAGCCACAGGCTGGGAACTGGTGGGCGTGCCCGGCCTGATCCCCGAGGTGCCCTTCTTCACCCTGCTGGCCAACCGCAAATTCCCGGTGACGGACTGGATCCGCAAGCCCGAGGAGTTCGAATACATCGTCGAGCCCGACATTTTTCATGACCTGTTCGGCCATGTGCCGCTGCTGTTCAACCCGGTGTTTGCCGACTATGTGCAGCGCTACGGCCAGGGCGGGCTGAAAGCACAGGGGCTGGGGTCGTGCGAGATGCTGAGCCGCTTGTACTGGTACACGATCGAGTTCGGGCTGATCCGCGAGGCGGGGCAGTTGCGGGCGTACGGCGCAGGGATTTTGAGTTCTTCGGGCGAGTTGGCGTATTCGGTGCAAAGCCCGGAGCCGCAGCGCATTCCGCTGCAACTGGAGCGGACGATGCGCACGCGCTACAAGATCGATACGTACCAGCAGACGTATTTTGTGATCGACAGCTTTGAGCAGTTGTTTGAGATGACGGCAGCGGACTTTGCGCCGATCTATGAGCGGCTACGGGGGCTGCCGGAGTTTGCGGCGGATGAACGGGAGGCTGTGGCGGCCTGATTTCTAGTGGTATTGGCTGCTAGCGCTAGTGAGTCATGCCTTAGCAGCTACTCTTTTAATAGCATTTTCTCTACATCCGGCAATACGTGGCTGAGGTTGTTGGAGCTTGCGGATGAAGCGGGCGCTGTGCCTGGTTTGAGGGCGGAGGCCGGGAGTCGCCCGGCATGCGAGTCCCTTTCTTTCGCGTCGCCGAAAGAAAGGAACCAAAGAAAGGGCGACCCCACTGTCTGCGTCCCCTGCGCTGCGCGCCGGGGCAACCTGCGGTGCTCGGGTTTCGCGGGGTCTCGCTAGAACTCGCTGCGCTCAGACAATCGCGAGCCCTGATCCGCCAAACCCTGCGCTCCTCGGCGCATCCAGAGGGGCAAGGGGAACCAAACATCCATACGGGCCTTTGCTTCGCTCGGCCCAGCTTGCGCAGCGCGTGGCGCTTGCGCCCGCAAAACGAGGCCGAGCGCAGCAATGGCCCGGATGGATGTTGGCTGTTCGGCTGCCCCACCCCCTGCTGGCTGCGCCTGCGGCGGGGCGGTTGTGGGGTGAGCATGGGCGTCGAAGCGCCCATGCCTCGTGAACTGACTCGCCGTGGCTGTCCGAGCGGCGCGCGCAGCGCAAAGCGAGTTCCACGGCGCACCCCGCAACCGACACGCCACAGGTTTGCCCCTTCGCTCCGCGAAGGGGTCGCAGACTGGGGGTCGCCTTTTCTTTGGTGACTTTCTTTTGGCGAAGCAAAAGAAAGTTACTCGCATGCCGGGCGACTCCCGGCCTCCGCACTCAACAAAGGCACGCCCCCAATCAGCGCAAGCAACAAAACACTACAAAATCAATAGCTACCAGCGCACATCCCACCAGCACATCCAGCCAATAAAACCAAAACATCACCCCCGACCAACCTCCTCCAGACAAGCCTCCATCACCCCAGGATCAAACGCCATCTGCACATGCGCCACCCCTTCCACCAACCGGTGTTCCGCCCCCGCCAACGCCGCTGTGGTCGCCGGAAACACGATGTTGTCGCAGTTCGAATACCAGCAGGTAAACAACGCAGCCCGCCCCGCAGGCTCCGCCCGCTGCAACGCCACCACCCAATCCCCCGCCAAGCTCATCTGCCGCCCATTCACCGCCCGGCTGAACCGCCCCAGCCACGTGCCCCCGTGGGGCGTGCCCAACGTCAACACCCGGTGCACCCGCCCATCGGCCTGGTGCGCCCGCAGCCACGCCCGCACCGCCAACCCGCCCATGCTGTGGCACAACAACACAGGTGCCTGCCCCGTGGCCGCCGTCACCTTGCGCACAGCGTCTTCAATGATGTCCGCGTACTCGTCAATCGAGCCCATCACCGGCTCCAGATTGACCGCCACATAGGCATGCCCCCGCGCCTGCAACGGCGCAAACCACGGCAGCCACAGGCCCCGGTTGCACATGAACCCATGCACCAGCACCACGCCGCGTTTTCCGGTCGGCTGCGCAGGCAGCCAGTCGGGCACGGACTGGTGGCGAAACGGCTGGCGCCAGCAAAACACCATCAACGCCACCCACACCTCGGCCCACCATGCACCCACCACCTGCGACAGGCGGGCACGCGGCGCGGCGTCGGTGCGGTTGGTGAAATGCATCAGCACAAACTCCACCGCCATCACCACCAGGTACAGACACAGCGGTACCAAGGCCCCCAGCACGGCGCGCCAGGGTGAATGGGGCCATTGCCACACCAGCCAGGCGGCCATGGCCAGCAGGATGCTCAGAAGAAGGGTTCGTTGCCAGCGCGCGATCATCATGATGGTGGTGATGGGCAAATGTTGTAATGGACCAGCCGCATTGTGCGGTCTGACTACAGCCCGACACCGCACCCCGCAGAACGCTGAAAGGACCCCGCCCCATGGATGCCGCCCAGACCATCCGCGATGCCATTGCCGATGTGACCGCCCTGCGCCTGCACCGCACGGGCGACCCGGCGTTGGGGGCGGCGGTGGGCAGCGTCAAGACCTTTCAGGCGCGGCGCTTTCGCGGCACCTATGCGGACCTTATGGCGTCACCCGCGTTCGGGCCCGCCGCCCGGTTTTTTCTGGAAGAGCTGTACAGCGACACCGACTACACCGACCGAGACCAGCAGTTTGGCCGCATCGCGGGCACGCTGCAGACCATGTTTCCCCAGCCGGTCGTGAATACCGCCGTAGCCCTTGCCGTGCTGCACGCACAGACCGAGGAACTGGACCAGGACATGGGCCGCGCCTGGCTTGCGCATGAAGGTGCCGATGCGGCCAACAACGCCGCCCGCTACGCCGCCGCCTGGCGGGCCGTCGGACAACGCCACGCGCGCCAGCAGCAGCTGGAGCGCGTGCTGGCCATGGGCACCGACCTGGCGCGCCTCACCCGCACACCCGGCCTGCGGATGATGCTGCGCATGATGCGCGGCCCGGCCAACGCAGCGGGCATGGGCGCACTGCAGAAGTTTCTGGAGGCCGGCTTTGACACCTTCGGCCAGCTCGCGCGCCAGCGCGGCGGGGTGGAGCAGTTCCTGGCCACCATTGAACAACGTGAGCGGGCGCTGATGGATTTGCTCTTCGACGCCGATCCTGTCACCTGCGGGACCCAGCTTAACCACACACTAGGACAAGCCCGATAGCCCGCAACGCGCCCGCCTTCCACAATCTGTGCCCACCTATCAATGGCATTTGGCGAGCACAAGGGAAGGAAACACGCGCATGGAAAAGATCTGGCTCAAGAGCTACCCCCCGGGCGTCCCGCATGACGTGAAGCCCGAGCAATACCGCTCTGTGGCCCACCTGCTGGAAGAGTCGTTCCGCAAACACGCATCGAGCCCGTTCTCGGTCTGCATGGACCAGTGGATGACCTATGGCGAATTGGAACGCCGCTCGGCCGCGCTGGGCGCCTACCTGCAAAGCCTGGGGCTGGAGCCTGGTGCGCGCGTGGCCATCATGCTGCCCAACATCCCGCAGTTTGGCGTGACCATGGCCGCCGTGCTGCGCGCGGGCTACACCTGCGTGAACGTGAACCCGCTGTACACCGCCCGCGAGCTGGAGCACCAACTCAAGGACTCCGGTGCCACGGCCATCGTGATCCTGGAGAACTTTGCCCACACGCTGGCCGAGGTCGTGGACCACACCGCCGTCAAGCATGTGGTGATGGCGTCCATGGGCGACCTGCTGGGCTTCTGGTTTGGCAAATGGATCACCTTTGCCGTGCGCCACCTGGCCAAGATGGTGCCTGCGTACGACCTGCCGCTGTCCAATGGCCGCAAGGTCGTCACCTTCAAGAAGGCGCTGTCGCTGGGCGAGCACAAGTCGCTCGCACCCAGCCAAGCCACGCTGGATTCGATTGCCTTCCTGCAGTACACCGGCGGCACCACGGGCCTGTCGAAAGGCGCGGTGCTGACCCACCGCAACATCGTGGCCGCCACGCTGCAGGCCGAGGCGTGGTTCACGCCCGCGCTGTCCAAGGTGGGCGACCTCTCCAAGGCCAACAGCATTGCCGCGCTGCCGCTGTACCACATCTTCGCGCTCACGCTGTGCCTGCTGGCCATCCGCCAGGGCTCCAGCCTCACGCTGATCCCCAACCCGCGCGACATTCCCAAGTTCATCGCCGAACTCAAGAAGCGGCCCTTCCACATGCTGCCGGCGGTGAACACGCTGTTCAACGCGCTGCTGCAAAACCCGCAGTTCAAGACGCTGGACTTCTCGCACCTGTGCGTGTCGCAGGCCGGGGGCATGGCGGCCAGCGAGGGCACGGCCAAGCAGTGGCAGAAGGTAACCGGCAGCACCATGATCGAAGGCTGGGGCATGAGCGAGACCTGCGCCATCGGCACCAACAACCCGGTGATCAGCACCACCTTCAGCGGCAATATCGGCCTGCCGCTGCCGGGTATCGACATTGCCATCAAGGACGACGAAGGCAACAGCCTGCCCCAGGGCGAGTCGGGCGAGATCTGCATCCGCGGCCCCAACGTGATGACGGGTTACTACAACCAGCCTGAAGAGAACGCCAAGGCCTTCACGCCCGATGGTTTTATGCGCACGGGCGACATCGGCATCATGGACCCGCAGGGCTACACCCGCATCATCGACCGCAAGAAGGACATGATCCTGGTAAGCGGCTTCAACGTGTTCCCCAACGAGCTGGAGCAGGTCATCAGCCTGTGCCCCGGCGTGGTCGAATGCGCGGCGATTGGCGTGCCCGATGAGAAACAGGGCGAGGCCATCAAGGTGTTCATCATCAAGAGCGACCCAGCCCTGACCGAGGACGAAGTGGCCAACTACTGCCACCAGAACCTCACCGGCTACAAGCGCCCCAAGTACATCGAGTTCCGCGACGAGCTGCCCAAGAGCAATGTGGGCAAGATCCTGCGCAGGGAGTTGCGCAAGGCCTGACCTTGTTCATGGGCGCGGCGGCCCGAACACCGCACCCGGCAACCTCCCCCAGGGCGCTTCGGCGCCCTTTTTCTTGGGCGCAAAAACTGCAAACCGCCTGCGTGCTCCAGATCCTCCAATATAGGCATCTCCGGGTTTTTACTGATTAGCAAACGTTTGCGCAAACGTTTGCTTTCGTTATCATCCCGATCGCGACAAGGCACCGGGCAGCCGCAGGCGCTCCTTTCTTGCGGAGTCTGCCGGGGGTTTCTCTCCGGGCTGTCAGTCGCCTGAGGGCGGCGCTGAATAAGCCTCCGCGATGCGGCGGGCCCTGGATCGGGATGGGCTGCAAGGCGCAAACCACAGCGATAGCCGTAGCTATCGCGAGGATTTGCAACGCTGCAGACCGTGCTGAGCCAGGGATGCGCCGGGCGCGAGAGGCTTGTTCAGCGTTGCCTTTATCCACATTCCAACCTGGAGACAACACCCATGAAGTTCACCCGCCGTTCCGTTCAGACCGCCGCCGCCCTCGCCGTTGTGGGCAGCCTGCTGGCCAGCCCTGCATTTGCGCAGGACAAGCCGAAGATCGCGCTCATCATGAAGTCGCTGGCCAACGAGTTCTTCCGCACCATGGAAGACGGCGCCAAGGCGCACCAAAAGGCTCACGCCAAGGAATACACGCTGGTGGCCAACGGCATCAAGAACGAGACCGACACGGCGGCGCAGATCAAGATGATCGAACAGGCCGTGGCGCAGAAGGTCAACGCCATCGTGCTGGCCCCGGCCGACTCCAAGGCGCTGGTGCCCGTGGTCAAGGCGGCCATCGACAAGGGCATCCTCGTGGTCAACATCGACAACCAGCTCGATGCCGATGCGCTGAAGGAAAAGAACATCACCGTGCCCTTTGTGGGCCCCGACAACCGCGCGGGCGCCAAGCTAGTGGGCGACCACCTGGCCAAGACGCTGAAGGCCGGTGACAAGGTCGGCATCATCGAAGGCGTGTCCACCACCTTCAATGCGCAGCAGCGCACCCTGGGCTACCAGGACGCCATGAAGGCCGCCAACATCACCGTGGTGGGCGTGCAGTCCGGCAACTGGGAGATTGAAAAGGGCAACACCGTGGCCGCCGGCATGATGCGTGAGCACCCGGACCTGGTGGCCCTGCTGGCGGGCAACGACAGCATGGCTCTGGGCGCCGTGGCCGCTGTGAAGGCTGCAGGCAAGACCGGCAAGGTGCAAGTGGTGGGCTACGACAACATCGGCGCCATCAAGCCCATGCTGGCCGACGGCCGTGTGCTGGCCACCGCCGACCAGTACGCCGCCAAGCAGGCCGTGTTCGGCATCGAACTGGCGCAGAAGGCCCTGGCCGCCAAGACGCCGCAAAACCAGCTGCCTGCCACGGTGAAGACCGATGTGGTGCTGGTGACCAAGGACAGCAAGTAAGCCTGAGTGCGGCGAACAATGCTCTTCTGGCGTTGTTCTCCGCTCCAAGATTGAAAACCGCACACGCCGCCATGCCCACCCCGTCACCCGACTCACCACGTACGCCCCTGCTCGCCATCCAGGCAGTAGGCAAGGACTACACCGCCACCGTGCTCGATGGCGTGAATGTGGAGCTGTTTGCGGGCGAGGTGCTGGCGCTGACTGGGGAGAACGGCGCGGGCAAGAGCACGCTGTCCAAGATCCTCTGCGGGCTGGAGCAGCCCACACGCGGCGGCATGTTGCTGGCGGGGCAGGCCTACGCCCCCACGTCGCGCCGCGATGCCGAGCGCCACGGCGTGCGCATGGTGATGCAGGAGCTGGGCCTGGTGCCCACGCTCACCGTGGCCGAGAATTTGTTGATGGGCCGCCTGCCGCACCGCCTCGGCTGGCTGCAGCGCGACGTGCTGCACGCCGCCGCCCGGGCACAGTTGGCCAAGATCGGGCTCGACAGCATCGACCCCGCCACGCCCGTTTCGCAGCTGGGCATTGGCCAGCAGCAGATGGTGGAGATTGCGCGCAACCTGCAGGACGACACACGCATCCTGGTGCTCGACGAGCCCACGGCCATGCTCACGCCGCGCGAGACCAATTACCTGTTCGAGCAGATCGCCCACCTCACCGCACGCGGCGTGGCCATCATCTACGTGTCGCACCGGCTCGAAGAACTGCGCCGCATTGCCGACCGCGTGGCCGTGCTGCGCGATGGCCGCCTGGTGGACGTGCGCCCCATGGCGGGCATGAGCGAAGACGACCTGGTGCAGCGCATGGTGGGCCGCGTGGTGAGCGACCTGGACCACCGCCCGCGCCGCCCCGTCGGCCCGGTGGTGATGAGCGCCGACAAGCTGGGCCGGGGCTCCGCCGTGCAGGACGTGAGCCTGGAGCTGCGGGCCGGTGAGATTTTTGGCATTGCCGGGCTGGTCGGATCGGGCCGCACCGAGCTGGTTCGCCTGCTGTTCGGCGCCGACCGTGCGGACCGGGGCAGCGTCACATTGCACCCGGATTTTGAACAAAAACAGGCTCCAGCGCTTGATGAACAAGCGCAATCAGCTATACAAAACATAGCAAAAACACCTGCCATCACCGCGCCCCGCACATGGCACCGGGGCTTTGCTTCGCCCTTGCAAGCCATTGCCGCCGGCGTGGGCCTGGTCACCGAAGACCGCAAATCCCAGGGCCTGCTGCTGTCGCAGCCCATCCGCATCAACGCCACGCTGTCCGACCTGTCGGCCGTGTCGCGCGGCGGCTGGCTGCAGCGCGGGCTCGAAAGCCGTCTGGTGCAGGGCTTCATCCGCACCCTGCGCGTGCGCTGCCACGGCCCGGAACAACCCGTGGGGCAGCTCTCGGGCGGCAACCAGCAAAAGGTGGTGTTCGCCCGCTGGCTGCACCGCCAGGTGCGCGTGCTGCTGCTCGATGAACCCACGCGCGGCGTGGACGTGGGCGCGCGCGCCGAGCTGTACGGCGAGCTGGACCGCATGGCCGCTGAAGGCCGCGCGCTGCTCATGGTGTCGTCCGATCTGCGCGAACTCATGGCCATGGCCGACCGCATCGGCGTGATGAGCGCGGGCCGCCTGGTGGCCGTGTTCGAGCGCGGCGAGTGGTCCGAGCAATCGCTGCTGGCGGCCGCGTTTTCCGAGCCAGGCGGGCGCGCCAACACCACCCCTTCAACCCCTTCTCCTGTCACCGCATGAACGCCCCCACCGCATCTGCCGCGCCCGCTGCGGCGCCTTCCTCCGCCTCGGTCTGGCGCAGCCAGCTAGGCACCTACCTGGGCCTGATGGCCGTACTGGCGGGCATGGTGGCGCTGTTCTCGTCGCTGTCCGAATACTTCTGGAGCGCCGAGACCTTCATCACCATCGCCAACGAAATCCCGGCCCTGGCCGTGATGGCCGTGGGCATGACCTTTGTGCTCATCATTGCGGGCATCGACCTGTCGGTGGGCTCGGTGATGGCGCTGGCCGCCGCCACCTCGGCCGCCGCCATCCTGCAGTGGGGCTGGACGGTGCCCGCCGCCGCCGCGCTGGCCCTGGCCACGGGCCTGGTGTGCGGCACCATCACCGGCATGATTTCTGTCGCATGGCGGCTGCCCTCGTTCATCGTGTCGCTGGGCATGCTCGAAGCCGTGCGCGGCAGCGCCTATGTGGTGACCGACTCGCGCACGCAGTACGTGGGCGATGCGATCTCTTGGCTGTCAGCGCCGTTCTTTGGCGGCATCTCGTTCGCCTTCTTGCTGGCCGTGGTGCTGGTGGTGGTGGCGCAGCTGGTGCTGTCGCGCACGGTGTTTGGCCGCTGCGTGGTGGGCATTGGCACCAATGAAGAAGCCATGCGCCTGGCCGGCGTGGACCCGCGCCCCATCCGTGTGATCGTGTTTGCCATGACAGGCTTGCTGGCGGGCCTGGCGGGCCTGATGCAGTCGGCCCGGCTCGAAGCCGCCGACCCCAACGCGGGCACCGGCATGGAGCTGCAGGTGATTGCGGCCGTGGTGATTGGCGGCACCAGCCTGATGGGCGGGCGCGGCTCGGTGGTGAACACCGCGTTTGGCGTGCTCATCATCGCGGTGCTCGAAGCGGGCCTGGCCCAGGTGGGCGCCAGCGAGCCCAGCAAGCGCATCATCACGGGTTTTGTGATCGTGGCGGCCGTCATTGTGGACACGCTGCGCCAGCGCCGCGCCAAGGTCTGAGAGACTGATCCCGCATCCAGCCGCACCACCCACAACGACCTCATTCTTCTTTTTGCATGGCTACTATCAAGGACGTTGCGCGCCACGCCGAGGTGTCGGTCACCACGGTGTCGCACGTGGTCAACGGCACACGCCGCGTGAGCCCCGAGGGGCGCGAGCGGGTCGAGGCCGCCATCCGCGCCCTGGGCTATGTGCCCAGCGCCATCGCGCGCAGCCTCAAGAGCAACAACACGCGCACGCTGGGCATGCTGATCCCCAACAGCTCCAACCCCTACTTTGCCGAGATCGTGCACAGCGTGGAAGACCGCTGCTTTGGCGCGGGCTACAACGTCATCCTGTGCAACACCAACGACGAGGCGCACCGCCAGGGCACCTACCTGCAGGTGCTGGCCGAGCGGCGCATCGACGGGCTGATCGTGGTCTCCACCGGGCACGACGCCACGCTGGCCACGCAGCTCGCGGGCCTGTCCATCCCCACCGTGCTGGTGGACCGCGAAATCGACATCGCCGGGCAACAACCTTGCGACTTGGTGGAAACCGCCCACATGCAGGGCGGCCTGCTGGCCACGCGCCACCTGCTCTCGCTGGGCCACCGCCGCATTGCTTGCATTGGCGGGCCCGAAGGCATTGCCCCCAGCGAACAGCGCATTGCCGGCTGGCGCACCGCGCTGGCCGATGCGGGCTGCGGCACGGGCGAGGGCCTGCTGTGGCACGGCAACTTCACCAGCCAGGGCGGCTACGAAGCCATGCACGCCGTGCTGCGCGCGCCCGAGCCGCCCACTGCCGTTTTCGTCTGCAACGACCTCATGGCCATGGGCGCGCTGTGCGCCGCGCACGAGCGCGACCTGCGCGTGCCCGAGGCACTGTCCATCGTCGGCTTTGACGACATCGAACTCACCGCCTTCACCAGCCCGCCGCTCACCACCGTGGCCCAGCCCAAGCAGCGCATCGGCGCGCTGGCCGTGGACATGCTGCTGGAACGCATCGACGGCAAGCGCCAGGACGCGCGCAAGGTGATGCTGCAGCCCGAGCTGCGCGTGCGCGCCTCCACGGCCCATGCGCCTGGAGGTGCGGCATGAGCCCGACCCACACGCCCCGCATCGCCGTCGTCGGCAGCCTGAACATGGACCTGGTGCTGCAGGTGCAACACGCACCCGGCCCCGGCGAAACCGTGCTGGCCGACGCTCTGCACCTGGTGCCCGGCGGCAAGGGCGGCAACCAGGCCGTGGCCTGCGCGCGCCAGGGCGCCCAGGTGGCCCTGTTTGGCCGCGTGGGCGACGACGGCTATGGCCACACGCTGCGCGCCGGACTGGACGCCGACGGCATCGACCACAGCGGCGTGCAGACCGACACCGACACCACCACCGGCGTGGCCGCCATCACGGTAGAAGCGACGGGGCAGAACCGCATCGTGGTCGTGCCCGGAGCCAACGGCCGCTTTGTGCTGGATGCCGCTGCACTGGGCCCCGCGCTACAAGGCGCGGGCGGCCTGGTGCTGCAGTTTGAAACGCCCCTGCCCCAGGTACTGGCCGCCGCCGAGATGGCCCATGCGGCGGGTTGCCCGGTCGTGCTCAACCCCTCCCCCATCCAGCCCCTGCCCGATGCGATGTGGCCGCTGGTGCACACGCTGGTCGTGAACGAGGTAGAAGCCGCCGCGCTGGCAGGCCAGAACGTGACCACGCCCGCCGATGCCGCGCAGGCCGCACAAGCCCTGCGCGCCATGGGCCCCGCCCAGGTGGTGGTGACCCTGGGCGCTGCGGGCGCCGTGGCCGCAGATGCTGCAGGCAACCGCTACCACCCGGGCCTCGTCGTGAAAGCCGTGGACACCACGGCCGCTGGTGACACCTTCCTGGGCGCGCTGGCCGTGGCGTTGGCACGCGGCGAGCCACTGGACGCCGCCGTGCGCGAAGGCATCCGCGCATCGGCGCTGTGCGTCACGCAGCCTGGCGCCCAGCCCTCCATCCCCACCCGCGCCGCCGTGGCGCAAAGCCCCCAACCGCCCGCCTGGAGCCCCCTGTGAAACGCACCGCCCTGCTGCACGCCGAACTCTCCCACGCCATCGCCACCCTGGGCCACGGCGACATGCTGGTGATTGGCGACGTGGGCCTGCCGATCCCCAACGGCCCGCGCCGCATCGACCTGGCGCTCACGCCCGGCATCCCCGCCGTGGCCGATGTGCTGCGCGTGGTGCTGGAAGAAATGCAGGTCGAAAAGGCCGTGATCGCCACCGAGGCGGTGGAACGTAACGGCGGCCAGTTGCCCAGCTGGTGCCAACTGCCGGTCACGCCCCAGGCGGTTTCGCACGAGGACTTCAAGCGCCTGACGCAGCAAGCCCGCGTGATGGTGCGCACGGGCGAGTGCACACCGTACGCCAACGTGATCCTGGTGGCGGGCGTGACCTTCTGAGGTTCTGACGTTGTGAAACGCGCCAGGCCCGCCACGGGCCAGGCGTTACGGGTTTTGGAGAACGTCTGGCAAGGCACACCTGGGGTACGCTGGGGCTTCACCTATTGCCTGCCCCCATGCCCAGCTCCGAGCCCCACGACCTCCTGCCCCCCGAAATCACCGTCCTCGAACGCGGCTGGCTGTCGGCCAACAACATCCTCTTCATCGGTCAGCACGACACGGCCATCGTGGACACCGGCTACTGCAGCCATGCCGATCAGACCGTGGACCTGGTGCGCGGCACGCTGCAGGACCGCGCGCTGGACCGGATCCTCAACACCCACCTGCACAGCGACCACTGCGGCGGCAATGCCGCACTGCAAAAAGCCTGGCCCAGCGTGCTCACCGCCATCCCGCCCGGCCAGGCCGACCATGTGCGCCAGTGGGATGCCTATGCGCTGAGCTACACGCCCACCGGGCAGGAGTGCCCACCCTTTCGGGCCGACACGCTGCTGGTGCCAGGCTCGTGTGTGCTGCTGGGCGACAAGCCCTGGCAGGTGCATGCCGCGCCCGGGCACGACCCGCATTCGGTGGTGCTGTTCGAGCCCCAGGGCCGCGTGCTGATTTCGGCCGATGCGCTGTGGGAGAACGGCTTTGGCGTGGTGTTCCCCGAGCTGGAGGGCGACGATGCCTTTGCCCAGGTGGGTGCCACGCTGGACCTGATTGAGGCGCTGTCGCCGCAGGTCGTGATCCCGGGGCACGGCCCCGTGTTTGCCGATGCGCCCCGCGCCATCGACGGCGCCCGCCGCCGCCTGGACGGTTTTGTGCGCAACCCGGGCAAGCACGCGCTCTACGCGGCCAAGGTGTTGCTGAAGTACAAGCTGCTCGAATGGCAGCAGATCGGCATCCCCGACCTCACGGCCTGGGCGCAGGCCACGCCGTATTTCGGCATGCTGCGCGCGCGCCACTTTGCAGCCCAGACCGAGGGCGAATGGCTGCAGAGCCTGGCGGATGAACTGGTGCGGTCAGGCGCTGCGGTACGCCAGGGCGAGGTGCTGCACAACGTGTGAGGCGCGGTGCCTGCACCTGCGTACCTGCGGGGTTGAACACACTGCCACAGGCTCAAGCCGACCGAGAAGGTCGGCCCAACGCCCTCAATGTTTGTATTGCTTATCGCAGCCCGTCACGTGGTTCTTGCTGCTGGACATGCACTGGTAGAACGACTTCTTGTTGCCCGATGACCCCTGGCAGTCGGACACGCTGTACTTGCCCTTGGCTTCGCGGATCTTGGGGGCTGTGGCGTCGAAAGCCGCCTGGGTCATGTAGCCGTCTCGCACGTTCTTCTGGCCCACTTCCAGCATCAGGTCGGCCTGGTAATGGATGTTGTCCACGGCCACGGCGCAGTTCAGGGGGACTTGCTTGCTGTCCACGGTGCCCAGCGATTTTTTGAGCCCCTCGCCAAACTCTTCGACGTCCTTGGAGACCTTTTTGGTGCCGTCAGGGTTGTACTGCTGGCCCGCCTTGGCGCTGGCGCCCTTGCCGCTGGAGGAACCACTGCCTCCGCTGGTGCCGTTATTGCTCTGCAGCTTCAGTGGCTCGGCGTCCTGCTTGGCGGGTGGGGGCTGCGATCCGTAGTGGGTCTTGCCATCGGCATCCACCCATTTGTACACGGGCTGCGCTTGCGCGCCCGCGCTCCACGCCACGGCCGCGCCGATTGTGGCCACACAGGCCATCCATGCCAGTTTGCCCATCACACCCTCTCCTTTTTAGTAAAAAACCGCTGAGGCGCCAGTTGAATATGCGCCTTCAGCTCCTCTATTGATAGCAAATCGAATACCACTCGCCCCCGCGTGGCGAGCACCTGGGTGTCAAGGCAGGTCCTTGTTCACCTCAGGCAGGTTCGCGTCGCGCGGGCCAATGGTGCCCAGGCGGCTCTTGAGCGACTGGGGCAAGCCGGTGAGGATGGCTGCGTAGTTGGTGGTGTTGGACAGCACCTTCTTCACGTAGTCACGCGTCTCGGCAAAGGGCACGTTTTCGGCCCAGATGGCGGCGTCCAGCACCGGGCCGTTGCGCCAGCTGCGTGGGCGGCCAGGGCCTGCGTTGTAGGCAGCAGCGGCCATGGGCATGGAGCCTGCAAAGTCGTCCAGCGCCAGCTTGAGGTAGGCGGTGCCGATGGTGATGTTGGTGTCGCGGTCGGTGATCTGGTCGGGCGTGAAGTTGGTAAGGCCGATCTTCTTGGCCGTCCAGCGGGCAGTGGCGGGCATCACCTGCATGAGGCCCGAGGCCCCCACATGCGAGCGGGCATCCATCACAAAGCGGCTTTCCTGGCGGATCAGGCCGTACACATAGGCCGGGTCGATGCCGATGCCCTGCGCGCGCTCCACCACGGTGCTGCGGAACGGCATGGGGAAGCGCTGGTTCACCTCGATCACGCCCTTGGTGCGCTCGCTGGTGTTGATGCACCGGTCCCACACCTCGCGCTGGCAGGCAAAGTCGGCAGCGGCCAGCAGTTCGCGGTCCGGCATGCCGCCGGGCTGGTGCAGGTTGGTGGTGTAGTTCCATTCGCGCACGCCTTCGCTGCGCAGCCCCAGCAAAATGGCGTAGAGCGCGCGATTGAGCCCCGGATTGGCGCGCGCAGCCGCCTTCTCTTCGGCGGTGAGGGGGGCTGGCGCAGGCGGCACGCTGATGCGCTGGCCCAGTTCCTCCAGCGCCAGCTGCTCATAGAACCCGCGCGTGCCCGCAATGCTTTCGAACAGCTGGCGCGCCTCGGCACGGTCCGCGTCGCTGGGCTTGCCGGCGAGCAGCGCACGCGCCTTCCAGTACACCCAGGTGCTGTCCTGGCGGCCTTCGGGGCCCATGGCGTCCACAGCCTTGGCCACGGCTTTCCACTGACCGGCGCGCAGCGCGGCGCGCACCTTCCAGCCCAGCAGATCGTCGTTGAGGTCGCTGTCCTTGGTGACGTTGGCAAAGTAGCCCACAGCATCGCTGGACAGCTTTTGTGCAGCCGCCTTGCCGATCACGCCCCAGGCCCAGTTGCGCTCCTCGGGCGAGAGGTGCACGCTCCATTTGCTGTCGAGCTGGCGGGCTGCGCCGTCCGGGTCGCTGCCTGCAAGCTTGATCAGTGCCAGCACGATCAGCTCCTGGCGCACCTTGCCCCGCGCCGTGGCCCGGCCGAGCAGGTATTTGCTGGGCGTGTCGAGCGCTTCCTTGAGCTGGGGCAGCGCATCGGGCGCCACGATTTCGACGGCATTGCGCACCACACGGGGCCGGTTGGCGTCCACACCCAGCCGCGCCTTGCGCCAGATGTCCAGCGCAGAGAGCTTCTTGGCGGTGTACAGCTCGCCCGCCGCATGGTTGCAGCCGTCGTCAGCATCGCGGATGGCGTACCAGTTGCTGCGCACATCGTCCGCCACCGTGGCGGGTGCCGTGCCCTTGATGTGGTCGATGAGCAGCGCGTAGCAGCGCACCTCGCGGTCGTCCGACATGCGGTAGCTGGGGTGCTGCTCGGCAAACTGGCTCCAGTCGCGCCGCTGACCCAGCAGCAGCAGCCAGTCGTTGCGCAGGCGGTCTTCCTGGTAGGTGCCGGCGTAGCGCTGCATGAAGGACTGGATCTCCTGCGGCGACGCCTCGCCCAGGCGCACCCGCAGCTCCCAGTAGGCCGCCCAGGGTTCCAGCGCATGGCCGCGCGCGGCAGGCAGCAACTGCGCGAGCTTGTTGCGGTCGCCCTTGCGGAACGCCTGCTGCATCTCCAGCAGGGTATCGTCACCACGGTTTTGCGCCATGACAAGCGGCGCGGTGGCGGCCAGCAGGGTGGCGGCCACAAGGGGTGTCAGAATCGCTCTGAGAAATTGCATGGGGGAATTATCTGATGGACAAAGCAGCCCTTCGGCGCACATTGATAGAAGAACGCCTCAACCTGCCCGACCGCCTACAGCGGGCCGACCTGTTACAGCAGGTGATGCGCATCTGGCTGGTGAACCGGCCGGACACGGTGATCGGCGCCTACTGGCCCATCAAGGGCGAGTTCGACCCCCTGCCCGCCCTGCACCGCTGGAAGGAAGACGGCGAGCTGCTGGACGAGCCCCTGCGCCGCCGCATCGGCCTGCCCGTGGTCAACAAGCAGCACAAGACCCTCACCTTCCACGCCTGGTATCCCGGCTGCCCCATGGAAGAAGACGCCTACGGCATCCCCAAGCCCAAGGACACCGAGGTCATCGTGCCCACGCTGCTGTTTGTGCCCTGTGTGGGCTACGCCGCCGGCGGCTACCGGCTGGGCTACGGCGGCGGTTTTTACGACCGCACGCTGGCCACGCTGCAGCCCAAGCCCTTCACCGTGGGCCTGGGCTTCACCAACGGCTACCTGGACGAGTTTGAGCCCGAAGAGTTCGACCTGCCGCTCGATGCCATCCTGAACGACAACGGCGTGGTCTGGCCGGTCTGACCCTTCGGAGCCTGTGGGCGACCGCGCAGCAGGTCGACCCCGGGCACTTGCCGGTCGGCACGAAGGCCTGTGATGCCTGCCACGCATCATTCGGGCCGGTTTTTCGCATCGCTGGCGCGCGCCGCAGCGGCTAGCATGGCGGGCTGACCTCTTCATTTCAGGTGCCCACCATGCTCAAGCTCTACATCGGCAACAAGAACTACTCGTCCTGGTCCATGCGCCCCTGGGTGCTGCTCAAGCAGGCGGGCATCGTCTTTGAAGAAGTGCGCGTGCGCTTTGACAGCTTTGACGCGCAATCCGAGTTCAAGCGCACCATCGGCGCCGTGAGCCCCACCGCCAAGGTGCCCGTGCTGGTCGACGGCGACCTGGTGGTGTGGGACACGCTGGCGATTGCCGAATACGTGGCCGAAACCCATCCCGACAAAAAGCTCTGGCCCACGGACGCCAAAGCCCGCGCGCGCGCCCGCAGCGTCTGTGCCGAGATGCACAGCGGCTTCACCGCCCTGCGCAGCCATTGCCCCATGAACATCGAAGCCCAGCTGGCCGACACCGGCGCCCTGATCTGGCGCGACCAGGCGGGCGTGCGCGCCGACGTGCAGCGCCTGGTGGAGATGTGGAGTGCGTTGCTGCAGGAGCACGGCGGCCCGCTGCTGTTTGGCGACTTCACCGTGGCCGATGCCTACTTCGCCCCCGTGTGCATGCGCCTTCACACCTATGCCCTGCCCGTGCCTGCGCCCATCCAGGCCTATGTGGACCGCGTGCGCGCCCTGCCCGGCGTCAAAGCCTGGATCGACGAGGCACTGGCCGAGAAGGACTTTCTGGACTTTGAAGAGCCCTACCGCCTGCGCCATACGGAAGGCTGAGCAACACCATGGCCGTCACCATCTACCTGCGCTATGTGCTCAACACCAGCAAGCTGAAAGAGTTTGAACACTACGGAAAACTGTGGATTCCGCTGGTCGAGAAATTCGGCGGCCAGCACCACGGCTACTTCATGCCCAGCGAGGGCGCCAACAACATTGCGCTGGCGCTGTTCACGTTCGAGAGCCTTGCAGCCTACGAGCGCTACCGCGAGGCGTCGATGCAGGATGCGGACTGCCAGGCGGCTTTCCGCTACGCCGAAGAGACGGGCTGCATCGTGAGCTATGAGCGGAGCTTCTTCAGGCCGGTATTCGCCTGAATGAAGCCGCGCACAGGCAGTCCTTTAACGGAACTGCTTGCGCAAAAACGCCTTGTGCCGCGCGATGTGGGCCAGCTGGGCGGGGGCGATGGTGCCGCCCAGGTCTTCGTCCTCGGTGTTGAGCACCTGGTTGGCATAGGCCAGCGCACGGGCCACCACCTCCTCCTCGCTCATGCCCTGCGTGGCCGCCAGGTCCATGGCCACGCGGCGCATGGCGCGCTGCGACAGCATCCACATGGCACCGAACGAATCCCATGCGGCCGCCATCTCCTTGAACTTATCGTGTTCAGCCAGGATGTCGTTGAGCGGCTTGGCCAGGATCTCCTGCAAGCCTTCCACCTGTGCCTTCAGGGCCTCGAACTGCGCCTCGCGTTGCAGGGCCTCGGCGGCCGCGTTGGCGGCGGCGTCAGGTGCCTGGGGCACAGGCACGCTGCCGTCGGGGTTGAGCTGGGCAATGGTGAGGTCGGACGAGAGGGACATAGTGCGTTGAATATACGGCCGTGGGCCCGCCCTAAACTACACCGATGCAAATCTACATGGTGGGCGGCGCGGTCCGCGACAAGCTGCTGGGCCGGCCGGTGAATGACCACGACTGGGTGGTGGTGGGCGCCACGCCCGAACAGATGCTGGCACAGGGCTACCTGCCCGTGGGGCGCGACTTCCCCGTCTTTTTGCACCCCGAGACGCGCGAGGAATACGCGCTGGCCCGCACCGAGCGCAAGAGCGGGCGCGGCTACCGGGGCTTTGTGGTGCAGAGCTCGCCCGATGTGACGCTGGAGGAAGACCTCTCACGCCGCGATCTCACTATCAATTCAATAGCATCCAGCACAGATGAATCCGGCGCTACACGCTTGTTTGACCCCTACCGCGGCGAAAACGACCTCCATGAGCGGGTGCTGCGCCATGTGACCGATGCCTTCCGCGAAGACCCTGTGCGCATCCTGCGCGTGGCGCGGTTTGCGGCGCGCTTCACCGACTTCACGGTGGCGCCCGAGACGATGCAGCTGATGCGTGAGATGGTGGAGCACGGCGAGGTGAACCATCTGGTGCCCGAACGCGTGTGGCAAGAGCTGGCGCGCGGGCTGATGGAAGAAAAGCCGTCCCGCATGTTCGAGGTGCTGCGCGACTGTGGCGCGCTGCAGGTGCTGCTGCCCGAGGTGGCTCGCCTGTGGGGCGTTCCCCAGCGCGCCGACTACCACCCCGAGGTGGACACCGGCGTGCACCTGATGATGGTGCTGGACATGGCCGCGCGGCTCTCGGCGCCGCTCACCGTGCGCTTTGCCTGCCTGGCGCACGACCTGGGCAAGGGCACCACGCCCGCCGATGTGCTGCCGCGCCACATCGACCACGAAACCCGCAGCGCCGAGCTGCTGAAAGACGTGGCCGAGCGCCTGCGCGTGCCGGTGGACTGCCGCGAGACCGCCGATGTGGTGGCGCGTGAACATGGGCACATCCACCGCAGCCAGGACCTGTCGGCCGCAGCACTGGTGCGCCTGCTGGAGCGCTGCGACGCGATCCGCAAGCCCGAGCGGTTTGCCGAAATCCTGCTGGCCTGCGAATGCGATGCGCGCGGGCGGCTAGGGTTTGAAGAGTCTGCCTACCCGCAGCGCCCCCGCCTGCTGGCCGTGCTGGCCGCCGTCCAGTCGGTCATCACGCGCGAGATTGCTGCGCAGGCCGCCGCCAGGAGCCAGAGCGGTCCGCAGGTGGGTGCGCTGATCCACCAGGCACGGGTCGAAGCCGTGGCACAGTGGCTGCAAACCCAGGCGCACGGCGCAACCAACTGACCCGGTGCGCTGCGTCGCAAAGATCGGTCCAACCCTCCCTACAATCCGCGTCCGCTCGCGCCCTGGGAAGGGTGCGCCTTTTGGCTATCTTGCGATCACGACGCCCCATGACCTCTATGCACATCCGCCCCGCCACCACGGCCGACGCCGACACCATCGCGCCGCTGTTTGACGCCTACCGGCAGTTCTACGAGCAGGCGCCGGACCTGACCGGAGCGCGGGCCTTCATCGCTGAGCGGTTGGAGCGGGAAGAGTCCGTGATCCTTCTGGCGTTGGATGGGACGCAGACGGCCGTGGGCTTTTGCCAGCTCTACCCCACGTTCTGCTCGGTAGAGGCCGCGCCCATCTACACGCTGTACGACCTGTTCGTGGCGCCGTCCGCACGCAAGACAGGCGCCGGTCGCAGCTTGCTGCGGGCCGCAGAAGCCACCGCCCACGCCCACGGCAAGGTGCGCATGGACCTGACCACGGCCCACACCAACACCACGGCGCAAAAACTTTACGAGTCGCTGGGCTGGACGCTGGACACCGTGTTTCGCGCCTATAACAAACGCATCAGCGCCTGAACCGCCCTACCCCTGGCGATGCCAGTCGCCCTCACCAGCGCAGCAAACGTGGCCCCAGAATTGCCCCCAGCGCGGTCGGAATGGCCATGCCCACCACGTACCACACCGCCAAAAACGGGGTGGCCATCTCGGGGCAGTGCAGGGCGTACACCAAAGCTCCCAGCGCACCTGCCAGCAAGCCAGCGCCTGCACCGGCCCACGCCAGTCGTGTAGGGGCAGCGCCCTTCAGCGCCCAGAAGCCCGCAACAAACGCCGGCACGGACAGCGCTGCGATATTGAACGGGCAAGTCCGCCAGGTGCTGCCCAGAATCAGCGGCACACGCTCGGCCGCAGGCACCTGCCACAGAGCCCCCAGCGCCATGGCCCACAGCAGCAACGGCGGCACCGCCAGCCACAGCAGCGCATGACCCAGCGGCATGCCCGGGCGGGCCATGCGGCGCAGCAGCGCCAGGCCGGCGGCAGCCAGTGCAGCGGCAAACACCAGCTTGCCCCAGAACATGGGCAGCGCCATGGTCGTCAGCAGATCAGGCCGCAGGCCGAACAGCGCCAGCATCAGGACCCCGGCGCCGGCAATGCCCGCCGCGCTGGCCACAGCAAACCGCTGCTCGATGGCGGTGCGCTGCACAGGCCGCTCGTCCGCCGCCAGCAGGTGGATCAATTCATCGGTTTTCATGCCATTCCCCTGATTTTTGCGGCCAGGGCCTTGAGCCCCCGGTGCACGCCGACTTTGACGGCCGACTCCGACAGCCCCGTGAGGCGCGCCGTCTCGACCACCGACAACCCTTCCAGCTTCACATACTCAATGGGCAGGCGCTGCTTGTCCGGCAGGGTCTGCAGCAACTGTCCCAGATCGCGCCGCGCCTCGGCAGCCTCGCTGTCGCTGCTGGCAAACAGCTCGTCCGCATCGTCCAGCGGGTCGTTGCGCGCCTCCTTGGCGGCATGCGAGCGCAGCCAGTCGATGAGCTTGTAGCGCGCAATCGCATGCGCCCAGGCCGTCACAGGCATCTCGGGCCGGTACGTGTGGCGCTGGTTGTGCACGGCCAGCAGCGTCTCCTGCACAAGGTCTTCCACCTCATCGGGCCGCTGCGCAAGGCGGCGGCGCAAGAAGGCGCGCAGGTGGGCGCTCAACTCCTTCAGAAAGCGCTGGTAGGCGGCTGCATCGGCATCCAGGCCCTGCAACAACAAGCCGCGCAAGCGCTCTTCCACTATCTCCATGGTGTCTCCCTGAAGGCAATTCGGATGCCGGGACGAATGGGTTACAGGCCGTGCAAAAAAATTTTGTGGTGCATGCCACCCCATTTTTTTGCGCAGCGCTGTAACCCGCTGGCTGCACAGCGCGAATTACAACGCAGATCGGGCCACGCAACGCAACCGCTGTGCTGTCACCCGGTCGGATTCAACCTTTATCAACCCTTGGAGAACCGCACCATGACCACCCGCACCCTCAGCCTCGGCGCCCTCGCCCTTGTGGCCCTGACCTCTGGCGCCGCCATGGCCCAAACCAGCGCCGCCCCCATGGACGGCGCCAAGCCCGCCATGGAGAAGTGCTACGGCGTCTCGATGGCCGGCAAGAACGACTGCGCCGCAGGCCCCGGCACCACCTGCGCAGGCACGTCCAAGATGGACTACCAGGGCAACGCCTGGAAGTTTGTGCCCGCAGGCACCTGCACCACGATCAAGACGCCCAAGGGCATGGGCATGCTGACGCCCATGAAGAGCTGATCATGACATCCCCTCTCACCGCTGGCCTGGGCCTCAAGCCCCAGCACTACGACGAGGCGCTGCGGTGCACCGCCCCCGGCCTGTGGTGGGAGGTGCACCCCGAGAACTATCTGGCCGATGGCGGCCCGCGCCTGGCGTGGCTCGAAGCCATCCGCGCACGCCACCCGGTAGCCCTGCATGGCGTGTCGCTGTCGCTCGCGGCCGATGCGCCGCCCGATACGGCCCACCTGGCGCGGCTCGCCGCCCTCGCAAGGCGCGTGGAACCCGCCATAATTTCAGAGCACCTGACCTGGTCCACCTGGCGCGGGCAGTACCTGCCAGACCTGCTGCCATTTCCGCGCACACAGGCAGCCTTGCAGCGCATCGCGGACAACATCGCCCGCACGCAGGACGTGCTGCAACGCCCCATCGCCATCGAGAACCCCACGCACTACCTGCACATCGACGGCCACGATTGGCTGGAGACCGAGTTTTTGGCCGAGCTGGTACGGCGCACCGGCTGCGCCCTGCTTCTGGACGTGAACAACGTGTACATCAGCGCCAACAACCTAGGTTTTGACGCGCAGGCCTACCTCGACGCCTTCCCCCTGCACGCCGTGGCAGAGATCCACCTGGCGGGCCACCATGCGGACCCGGTGCATGGCGATGCGCTGCTCATCGACAGCCACGATGCGCCCGTGGCGCCCGTCGTGTGGGCCCTGTACGAGCGCGTGATCGCACACACCGGCCTCGTGCCCACCCTCATCGAACGCGATGACAACCTGCCCGTGTTTAGCGAGTTGCTGACCGAACGCGACCAGGCCCACCACGCGCTCACAGCCATGCAGCCCGAGGAGGCCCCATGCAGCTGAGCACCTTCCAGGACGGCTTCTCTGCCGCACTGCTCGGCCCGGCGGCCGATGCGCCATGGCTGTCGGCACTGGAGTCCCAACCGGGCTTTGCCGTGTACCGCAACACCGTGCTCAAGGGCTGCATCGATGCGCTGCAAGCCAACTACCCCACGGTGTGCCAGCTGGTAGGTGACGACTGGTTCCGCGCCGCTGCAGCAGTGTTCGCCCGCGCCCAGCCGCCGCGTGACGGCCTGCTGGTGAGCTATGGCGAAGGGTTTGCCGACTTTCTGGCAGGGTTTGCCCCGGCCGCCGAGCTGCCCTACCTGAGCGCCGTGGCGCGCCTGGACCGCTGCTGGACCGAATGCCACCTGGCGGAAGATGCCACAGCCGTGGACCGCCAATGGCTGGCACAGCAGACCCCTGACACCTTGCCCCAAGCATCACTGCAGCCCCACCCCGCTGCACGCTGGGCTTGGTGTGAAGAGCATCCGGCTTATGCCCTGTGGCAGAGCCACCGTGAAGGTCTGCATCCCAATGAGGCACTGGAGTGGACGGGCGACGGCGCCTTGCTGACCCGGCCCCGTGCCGAAGTGGTGTGGCGCCCCCTGTCGCGCGCTGGGGTGGCCTTTCTGGACGCCTGCGCCGAGGGCCACACGCTGGAAACCGCCGCCACGTCGGCCCTGAATGTCGAACCCACCGCCGACTTTGCCGCCCTGATCAGCACCTTGCTGGACGCAGGCGCCTTGATACCCACCGATTCACGCACAGGCTGAGGAGCCCTTCATGACCACCAGCACACACTTCCCTTCGGCCCCTGCCAAAGGCCCACGCTTGCTCTTGGCGCGCCTGGCCGACACCGCCGCCTGGCTCACCCCGCACAGCCTGCTGGCGCTGGTCAACCGGGTGGCCATCGCGGGCATCTTCTGGATGTCGGCACGCACCAAGGTCGAGGGCTGGTTCACCATCTCCGACAGCGCCTACGCGCTGTTCCGCGACGAATACAAGCTGCCCTTGCTGCCGCCCGAGCTGGCGGCGCAGATGGCCGCCGTGGCGGAGCACCTGTTTCCGGTGCTGCTGGTGCTGGGCCTGTTCACGCGCCTGTCGGCGCTGGCACTGCTGGGCATGACGCTGACGATTCAACTGTTTGTCTATCCGGACGCATGGCCCACCCACCTGTCATGGGCGGGGCTGATGTTGTACCTGGTGGGGCGCGGTGCGGGGAGCGTGTCGATGGACCGCGTGCTGGGAATCCGCTGACCGCTGCGCATCAACCTGCGGTGGTGCGCACCCAGCGCACGATATCGGCCGCCCCCAGCGCGCCCGAAATACGCGCCACCTCACGCCCTTGCTGGAACAGGATCATGGTCGGAATGCTGCGGATGGCATAGCGCGCCGCAATGGCCTGCTGGTCTTCGGTGTTGAGCTTGGCCAGGCGCACGCGGGGCTCCAGCTCGCGGGCGGCCTGCGCAAAGGCGGGCGCCATCTGTCGGCAGGGACCACACCACGGGGCCCAGAAGTCCACCAGCACCGGGATGTGGCTGCGCGCCACATGCTTGTCAAAGCTGGTCACATCCAGCTCCAGCGGCGCCCCCGCAAACAGGGGCCGATGGCATTGGCCGCAATCGGGCGCGCTGCCCAGGTCGGCGCTCTGCACGCGGTTGGTGGTGTGGCAATGGGGGCAGACGATGTGCAAGGCTTCGGTCATGGCGCAGCAAGGGTTGGTGGCAAAAAAGCTTGGGATGTCCTGCATAACCCTCGCGGGTCGGTGGTAGTGCGGATCGGGACAGGCCGCAAGGCGCCTTTTTGCAGCCCATAGCGGGGCTATGGGCCAAAAAAGCAACGCAGCGGATGGCCCGAGACCGCGCTATCACAGACTGCAGGGAGTTATGCAGGACATTCCATACTGATCACATGGCGCCGCAAGCGCTTCGTTTCAAGGCTCCGCGTTGCCATCTGCGGCCACCCCAGTTGCAACCGGTCGCAGACCTTGCGCGCGTTTACCAGCCCTGAATCCCCCTCGCGGCCGTGCCTGCATTGCAGCGTCTGCTATGGTTTCGCGCATGCAGCTGCTCCCCACACTGACAACTGCCCATGCGCTTTTTCTCGATTTCGATGGCACGCTCACCGAGCTGGCACCACGCCCTGAGGCGGTGCGCATCGCATCGGGCCTGATTCCCACGCTGTCATCGCTGCACGCCCAGTTGGGAGGTGCGCTGGCCATCGTGACCGGCAGACCCGAAGCCGACATCGACGGATTTCTGGCGCCGCTGCGCCTGCCGCTGGCGAGCGAACATGGGGCCCAATACCGCCTCTTTGACACTTCGGTGCCCGCCACCGCACCACCCGCGCTGGAGTCCGTCTTGCAAGCCGCTCAGTCCCTGGCAGCGCGCCACCCCGGTCTGCTGGTGGAGACCAAACGTGTGAGCGTCGCCCTGCACTACCGCCTGGCGCCCCACCTTGAATCCCTGTGCCACGACACGCTGGTACACGCCATGCGCGAGGTGGACGGTGTGGAACTGCTGCGCGGCAAATGTGTCTTTGAAGTGAAACCCCGTGGCGTTCACAAGGGCCAGGCCATCATCGATTTCATGACGCAGCCCCCCTTTGAAGGCCGCACGCCGGTCTTTGTGGGCGATGACGTCACCGATGAGGCCGGCTTTGCCGCTGCGCAATCGCTCGGCGGCTGGGGCATCAAGGTGGGCGAGGGGCCCACCATGGCACAACACCGCTGCATGACATCGGCCGCACTGCGGGGCTGGCTGTCGTCTGCACGCACAACGCTGGAGCGCGAACGATGAACACCGCCGCCACACAGCCCCAGACGGGCTCGCTCAACCTCGGGATGATCGGCAACTGCGCCATCAGCGCACTGATCGACAACCACGCCCGCATGGTGTGGTGCTGCCTGCCGCGCTTTGATGGCGACCCGGTGTTCAACGCCTTGCTGCAGCCCGGCGACGAGGGCAGCCACTTCGCGATCGAGCTGGAAGACCTGGCATCGGCCCACCAGTGGTACGAGCCGAACACCGCCATCCTGCGCACGCAGTTGTTCGACAAGGCGGGCCACGGCATCGAGATCACCGACTTTGCGCCGCGCTTTTACAGCCGCTCGCGCTACTTCCGGCCCATGACGCTGGTGCGCCGGGTGCGCCCCATTCAGGGGTCGCCGCGCATCCGGGTGGCGCTCAAGGTGCGCTACGACTGGGGCCAGACCACGCCCGAGATCACGCGCGGCAGCAACCACATCCGCTATGTGGGCGAGAGCATGACGCTGCGCCTGTCCACCGATGCACCGGTGTCGCATGTGCTGTCGGGCCAGGCGTTTGTGCTCACGCGCGAACACAACTTTCTGCTGGGCGCCGACGAGACGCTGGTGGACGGCATTGCCGACACCGCCCGCCACTTCGAGCAGGAGACCACGGCCTACTGGCGCAGCTGGAGCCGCGCGCTGGCCATTCCGCTGGAGTGGCAGGACGCTGTGATCCGCGCCGCCATCACGCTCAAGCTGTCGTTGTACGAAGAAACCGGCGCCATCGTGGCCGCCATGACCACCAGCATCCCCGAGTCCGCCCACAGCGGCCGCAACTGGGACTATCGCTACTGCTGGCTGCGCGATGCGTTTTTTGTGGTGCGCGCGCTCAACAGCATCTCCGAAGTGGGCACCATGGAGGACTACCTGCGCTGGCTGAGCAACGTGGTGGTCGAAGGCGGCGACGGCCACATCCAGCCGCTGTATGGCATTGGGCTGGAGAAAGACCTGCCCGAAGGTTTCGTACCCCAGCTGGCGGGCTACCGGGGTATGGGCCCGGTGCGCGTGGGCAACCAGGCGGCCGAGCATTTTCAGCACGACGTGTACGGCAACATCGTGCTGGGCGCGGCCCAGGCCTTCCACGACCACCGCCTGCTACACCGCGCGGGCCTGGCCGAATTCAAGCGGCTGGAACAGGTGGGCGACAACGCCGTGCGCGTGTACGGCCAGCCCGACGCGGGTATGTGGGAGCTGCGCACGCGCGCCCGGGTGCACACCTCGTCGGCCCTGATGAGCTGGGCCGCCTGCGACCGGCTGGCCAAGATCGCGGCCACGCTGCAGCTGGCCGACCGTGCCAGCCATTGGCAGCAGCATGCCGACCGCATGCGCGCCGAGATTCTCGACAAGTCTTGGTGCGAAGAACGCCAGGCGTTTGCCGAGAGCTTTGGCGGGCACGAGCTGGATGCCAGCGTGTTGCTGATGGCCGAAGTGGGTCTCATCGACCCCAAAGACCCGCGCTTTGTGAGCACCGTGGAGGCCATGGAAAAGAGCCTATGCGATGGCCCCTACATGCGCCGCTACGAGGCGGCCGACGACTTTGGCAAGCCCGAAACGGCCTTCAACATCTGCACCTTCTGGCGTATCGACGCGCTGGCGCGCATTGGCCGCAAGGCCGAGGCGCGGGCCATCTTCGAGACCATGCTGGCCGCCCGCAACCCGCTGGGACTGCTGTCGGAAGACACACACCCCGACACCCGCGAGATGTGGGGCAACTTCCCACAGACCTATTCGATGGTGGGCGTGATCAACGCCGCTGTGCGCCTGTCCGCGCCCTGGGACAGCGTGATTTGAGGCGCTGTCCGACAGCGGCCAAGGGCAATCCACAACGATGATCAACCCATGAGCCGTCTTGTCGTCATCTCCAACCGCCTTGCCGATCCACGCAAACCCGCCGCCGGGGGCCTGGCAGTGGCCCTGGGTGAAGCCCTCAACCAGACCGGAGGGCTCTGGTTTGGCTGGAGCGGCACCGTGGTCGAAGGCGGCACCCCCGGCGAAAGCGAGCTGCAGACACGCCAGGCCGGCGCCGTAAAGCTGGCCACCGTGGACCTGTGCCGCGAAGACCACGACAGCTACTACCACGGCTACAGCAACAGCGTGTTGTGGCCGGTGTTCCATTACCGGCTGGACCTGGCAGACTTCAACGCCAGCTACATCGCAGGCTATCGGCGGGTGAACCAGATGTTTGCGCGCAAGCTGCTGCCGCTGCTGCGCGACGACGATGTGATCTGGGTGCACGACTACCACCTGATTCCGCTGGCCGCCGAACTGCGCGCCATGGGCTGCAAGCAGCGCATCGGCTTCTTCCTGCACATCCCCATGCCGCCGCCACTCATCATGGCGGCCATCCCGCAGCACGAGTGGCTGATGCGTTCGCTGTTTGCCTACGACTTGGTGGGCCTGCAGAGCGAGGCCGATGTGGCGCATTTCACGCGCTACGTGCGCAACGAAGGCAGCGCCGAAGCGGTGGACGAAAAGCGCGTGCGCGCCTTCGGCGTCACGGTGGTGGTGCAGTCGTTTCCCATCGGCATCGACGTGGACGAGTTCACGCGCCTCACGCACGCCCCCGACGCGGTGGAGACCTACGAGAACATGCGCGACGAGTATTCGCGCAGGCGGCTGCTGCTGGGCATTGACAGGCTCGACTACTCCAAGGGCATCCCGCACCGCGTGCGGGCCTTCCGCGAGCTGCTGGACCGCTACCCCGAAAACCGGGGCAGCGCGACGATGATCATGATCGCCTCGCCCAGCCGTGACGATGTGCACGCCTATGCCGACCTGCGCCAGGAGCTGGAGGGCCTGTGCGGCTCGGTCAACGGCGACTATGGCGAGCTGGACTGGATGCCCGTGCGCTATATCCACCGCATGGTGGCGCGCAAACGTGTGCCGGGCCTGTGTCGCGCCGCTGCCGTGGGGCTGGTCACGCCGCTGCGCGACGGCATGAACCTGGTGGCCAAGGAATACGTGGTGGCGCAAGACCCGGACAACCCCGGTGTGCTGGTGCTGTCACGCTTTGCCGGTGCGGCAGAGCAATTGAAAGAAGCTCTGCTGGTGAACCCCTACGACCCCCAGGGCATGGCCGACAGCATCCAGCAGGCGCTGCAGATGCCGCTGGCCGAGCGACAGGCGCGCCACCAGAAGCTCATGGCGCGCATCAAGGAGCACGACGTGCACTGGTGGCGCAAGGCGTTTCTGGATGCGCTGCAGACGGCGGGCTAATTTGAGATACCAGCGCAGCAGCAGCGGCCGCTGCACTACAACAGCTTGGTGATCAGACTGACCACAAAGCTCAGCAGCAGCGTGGACGCCAGCGGCACATCCCAGTCCCGCCCCAGCCACCGAAACCGGAAGTCCCCCGGCAACCGCCCAAAGCCCATGCGGCGCAACAGCGGCGACAGCCAGCTGATGAACATCAGGGCCAGGAGGATGACGAGAAGCCAGCGAAACATGGGCAGCTCGGCAGCAGGCGGTCAGAGCCGGTGCGAACGGTCGCCGTGGCTGAACCCCAGCGGCTCCCACGGCTCGCCAGCACCCACGGCCAGCACCTTGAACAGCTCGCCCATCTCGTGTTCCATGATCAGTTTGGCCGCTGTCGCCCGCTGGGCCTGCGGTAGCTGCTCCATTTTTGGAAGCAGCCCGCAGTTGATGAGGAAATGCGCCTGCGTGGTGTAACCCAACACGTTCAGGCCCGCCTCCTGCGCAGCCAGCGCCATGGCGGTGAAGTTGACATGGGCGGTGATGTCCTTGCGGCCCACCTCCACCAGCGGGTCGCCATCGGCCAGGTGGCCTTGGTGGCACATCACCGTGCCCATGTGGCGCTGGGGGTGGTAGTACTCGTCTTCGCCAAACCCATAGTCCAGCAAGAAAGCCGCGCCGCGCGTGAGCCGGTCGGCCAGCATGCGCATGAAGCCTTCGCCCTGCGCGTGAATTTCGGTCAGGTAGTCCTGCGGGCCTTCGATGGCGATGGGCGGGCGCAGGTCGGTGGGGCGGTCGGCCCAGGCAAAGCGACCGTCTTCGGCCACCACCACGCCGCGCTCATGCCACACACCGCCCTGCTGGCCGCCATGGCGCGCCAGCAGTTGCACGGGCATCGCGTCCAACACCTCGTTGCCCACCACCACGCCTTCGATGTGCTCGGGCAGCGCATCCACCCAGCGCAGCTTGGGCGCGTGGGCCACCAGCTTGGCCTGTTGGCGCGCGCGCAGGCTGCCCGACAGATCGACGATGGTGTAGCGCTGCACCTGGTCGCCCAGCGCATCCAGCAACTGCAGCGCCAGCGCACCCGAGCCTGCACCAAACTCCCATACCTCATCGGTCCCGGTATGCGCAAGCGCCTCGCCCACCTGCACGGCCAGCGTCTGGCCGAACAGGGGCGTGAGTTCAGGGGCGGTCACAAAGTCGCTGCCCGACTCGGGCATGGCACCGAATTTGGTGGAGTCGTTGGCGTAGTAGCCCAGGCCGGGCGTATACAACGCCAGGGCCATGAAGCGGTCAAAACCCAGCCATCCGCCCTCGGCGGCAATGGCCTGGGTGATGTGCTGGTGCAGGGCGGTCGTTAAACTGTCGGGTCTTTGGGTCACGGCCCGCATTGTCCCCCACATGTCCACCCCTTCCCTCCCCCATCGCCCCCGCACCGTGCTGGTGACCGGTGCCGCCAAGCGCCTGGGCCGCAGCGTTGCGCTGGCCCTGGCCGCCGGCGGCTGGCAGGTGGCGGTGCACTACCGCTCGTCAGCGCAAGATGCTATCAATACAGTAGCTGAATGTGCAAGATTGACTAGCGCAAGCGCCCATTTTGAGGCCGATTTTGATGACGAAGCCGCCGTGCGCGGCCTGCTGCCCCGCGTGGTGGCGCACTTTGGCAGCGTGGACGCGGTGGTCAACAGCGCCTCCCTGTTCGAGCACGACAACGTAGGGACCTTTGGCTTTGCCGCGCTCGAAAAGCATCTGCGCAGCAACACCGCGGCCCCCGTGCTGCTGGCCCAGGCCCTGCACCAGCATGTGGCCGACCGGGTGGCGGCGGGTGAGGCCGACGCGCAGGGCGCCGTGGTCAACCTGCTGGACCAGAAGCTCTGGAACCAGAACCCCGACTTCATGAGCTACACGCTCTCCAAGGCCGCGCTGGAAGCCGCCGGCACCATGCTGGCGCTGGCCCTGGCGCCGCGCGTGCGTGTGGTGGGCGTGGCGCCCGGCCTCACATTGACCAGCCATATGCTGAGCGACGAAAAGTTCGCCCAGCTGCATTCCCTCAGCCCCCTGGGCCGCTCTTCCACCGCCGAGGACGTGGCCGCCACGGTGAAGTTTGCGCTGGAGAACCGTTCCATTACCGGCACCACGCTGCTGGTCGATGGCGGCCAGCACCTGATGAAGTTTGACCGCGATTTCTCGTTGATGTGAGCCCAGCGCTTGAGCACACAACGAGCCCCCACCATGACACAGACCCCTTCCCAGATGACTGGCACGCAGATCCTGACGCTCACCGGTTTGCGCTTCGATGCCAACCTGGGCATCCTCGACCACGAAAAGACCGACCCGCAACCCATTCAGGTCGATGCCGAACTGAGCCTGGGCGTGCAGCCGCTGGCCCCGCGCGACGACGACATTGGCCATGTGCTGGACTACCGGCGTGTGCGCCAGATCATCATCGACGAGTGCACGGCCGAGCATGTGAACCTGCTGGAGAGCCTGATCGGCAAGCTGGCCAGCCGCCTGATGCAACTGCCCGGCGTGCTGGGCGTGCGCGTGAAGATTGCCAAACTCGAAATTTTTGACGACTGCGAAGTGGCCATTCGCGTCGAGACAGGACAGTGGTGACCCCATGAGCACCGTAGTGAACGAAGCCCCGACCACCACCCCCGCCCTCTCCGCCCCCGTCGGCTGGGCCGACGAGCCTGCAGAGGCAGCCGCCAGCGGCGCCGCCCGCATGAAGATCGAGCGTGAAACCCACAAGCTGGAAAAGCGCCTGTGCCGCGAAGTCGGCAAGGCCATCGTCGACTTCAACATGATTGAAGAAGGCGACAAGGTCATGGTGTGCATGTCGGGTGGCAAGGACAGCTATGCGCTGCTGGACATCCTGCTCAAGCTCAAGGCCCGCGCGCCCATTCACTTTGACCTGGTGGCCGTGAACCTGGACCAGAAGCAGCCGGGGTTTCCTGAGCATGTGCTGCCCGAGTACCTGGCCAGCACCGGCGTGCCCTTCCACATCGAGAACGAGGACACCTACAGCATCGTCAAGAAGCTGATCCCCGAGGGCAAGACCACCTGCAGCCTGTGCAGCCGCCTGCGCCGGGGCATTCTGTACCGCGTGGCCGATGAGCTGGGCTGCACCAAGATCGCGCTGGGCCACCACCGCGACGACATCCTGCAGACGCTGCTGCTCAACATGTTCTTTGGCGGCAAGATGAAGAGCATGCCCCCCAAGCTGGTCAGCGACGACGGCAAGCATGTGGTGATCCGCCCGCTCGCCTACGTGGCCGAGAAGGACACCGCCCGCTGGGCTGCGCACCGCAACTTCCCCATCATCCCCTGCAACCTGTGCGGCAGCCAAGAAAACCTGCAGCGCAAGCAGGTGGGCGAGATGCTGCGCGAATGGGAAAAGCGCTTCCCCGGCCGCGTGGAGAACATGTTCAACGCCCTGCAGAACGTGGTGCCCTCGCACCTGCTGGACGGCAGCCTGTACGACTTCAAGAACGCCAAGGCCACCGGCATCGCCAGCGAAGACGGCGACAAGGCCTTTGACAAGGAAGAGTTTGCGGCGCCATCGCCATCGCTGCCCGGCGTACAGGTGGTGCAACTGTCGTGAACCCTGGCGGGCTGCGGCACTCTCACAGAGATCCTTGTTTCAGGACACTCTGACCATGTCACAACGCCGATGGATTCCCGCCCTGCTCCTGGGCCTCACCGTCACCCTGCTCGCAGGCTGCAGCACCACCCGCGTGGTGGAGGGCCAGGTGCAGAGCTTCTCAACGCTGGCGGCCATGCCCGCACCTGCCACGTACCGCATTGAGCGCCTGCCTTCGCAGCAGGCCCCTTCGTTCGACACCATCACCACACTGGCCGAACAGGCCCTGGCGCGCGCGGGCCTGCAGCGCGACGATGCTGCGCCCCGCCTGCTGGTGCAGCTGGGCGTGCAGGCCGACGCCGTGCCGCGCTATGACCCGTTCCGCCCGTACGGCCCTTACGGCCCCGGCCCCTGGGGCATGGGCGGCTGGTATGGACGGGGCTGGGGGGTGCATGGCATGTGGCGTTTTGGCGAGCCCACGCCCCTGCACCGCCGCGCGGTCAGCATCGTGATGCGCGACGCCAGCACCCAGGCCGTCGTGTACGAAACCTCCGCCGTGCACGAAGATGTGTGGGTGAGCGATCCGGCCGTCTATGGCGTGCTGTTCGACGCCGCACTCAACGGCTTTCCGAAGCCGCCCGGGGGGCCACGGCAAGTACGCCTGCCATTGGTTCCGCCCTCACACTGATTCCCTCCACGCCCGTCTATTGCATGCACGCCACCCGCATCGTTGCCATCCGCCACGGCGAAACCGCCTGGAACGTGGACACCCGCATCCAGGGCCACCTGGACATCCCGCTCAACGACACCGGCCTGTGGCAGGCCGCCCAGGTCGCGCAGGCGCTCGTGGGCGAGCCGATTGCCGCCATCTACTCCAGCGACCTGCAACGCGCGCACGCCACCGCCCAGGCCGTGGCCCGCACCACAGGCGCTCCGTTGAAGACCGAGCCGGGATTGCGCGAACGCAGCTTCGGGCACTTTCAGGGCCGCACGTTTGCCGAGATCGAGGCCGAACTGCCCGAGGACGCATTGCGCTGGCGCAAGCGCGACCCCCACTACACGCCCGAGGGCGGCGAATCCCTCGTCACCTTGCGTGACCGCATCGAACGCACCGTGACCGCGCTGGCGCAGCAGCATGTGGGCGAGCAGGTGGTGATGGTGGCGCACGGCGGCGTGCTCGATGTGCTGTACCGCCTGGCCACGCGCCAGGACATCCAGGCGCCGCGCACCTGGCAACTCTCCAACGCCGCCATCAACCGCCTGCTGTGGACGCCTGACGGCCTCACCCTCGTCGGCTGGGCGGACACCCAACACCTTGACCAGATTGTCCTGCGCGATGAAAACCACGCCTGAATTGCAATCCACCATCGGCCAGCGGGTGGACGCTATCGACACCCCCGCTCTGGTGGTGGACCTGGATGCCATGGACCGCAACATCCAGCGCATGGCCGACTTCGCGCGCAAGCACCACGTGCGCTGGCGCCCCCATGCCAAGCTGCACAAGAGCGCCGAACTCGCGTTGCTGCAGCAACGCGCTGGCGCCCAGGGCGTGTGCGTGCAGAAGGTGGCTGAGGCCGAGGCGCTGGCCGCTGGCGGGGTCGATGACATCACCATCACCAACCAGGTCATTGCCATGCCCAAGCTGCACCGCGTGGCGCGGCTGGCGGCGCTGCTGGCGGCACGCGGCGGTCGCCTGGGCGTGGCCGTGGACCACATCGACGGCATCGAACGCCTGGCCGAAGCCATGGCGCAGTACGGCAGCGACGCGGGCATCGATGTGCTGGTCGAGATCGACGTGGGCCAGGGCCGCTGTGGCGTGCCGCCGGGCGAGGCCGCCGTGCCTCTCGCGCTGGCCGTGTCGCGCAGCCCCCGCCTGCGGTTTGCGGGGCTGCAGGCCTACCACGGGCGCGCCCAGCACCTGGCCAGCAGCGTGGGTCGGCGCGAGACCATCGCCGCTGTCGTTCGCGCGGCGGATCACACGCGCCAGCTCATCGAAGCCGCCGGGCTGCCCGTGCCGCTGATCACCGGATCAGGCACAGGCACCCTGGTTCACGAGGCCGCCAGCGGCGTGTTTGGCGAGTTGCAGGCGGGCTCGTTTTTGTTCATGGACGCAGATTACGCTCGCAACGAACGCGATCCTGCGCAGCCCGCGTTTGAACATGCGCTGTACGTCAAGACCCAGGTGGTGTCGGTGCGCGACACCCACGCCGTGTGCGACGCCGGTCACAAGAGCCACGCCATTGACTCCGGCCTGCCCACGGTGGCCCTGCTGCCCGCCGACCGCACCCTGCGCTATGCCAACGGGGGCGACGAGCATGGCTTGCTCTACGCGGACGCTCCCGATGCCCGCCTGCCCAGCCTGGGACACATGCTCTGGCTCATCCCTGGCCATTGCGACCCCACGGTCAATCTGCATGACTTTTTGATCGGCGTGCGCGGCGGTTTGGCGGCCGGTACGGTGGAGCGCATCATCCGGGTGGATGCACGGGGAGCGCTGACATAGGCGCAGCCCTCTAAACACCGGGGCTATAGGGGTTCACCTGCCCCGGTGTGAGCTGGCTGCTGGACCACAATCCGGCAACATGAGCCCCAGCCAGATCATCGTCCTTGCCACACCCGTCTTCTTCCTGCTGATCGCCCTTGAGCTGGCCATTGGCTTCAAGCGCCAGCGCAACACCTACCGCCTAGCCGATGCCGTCAGCAGCATCAGCCTGGGCATGCTCAGCCAGACCAGCGCAGTGTTCACGCGGCTGCTGCGCATCGGCATCTACACCGCCCTGTTCGAGCACGTGGCGCTGTGGCGCAACGATGCGTTCTGGACCAGCCTGCCCGGCTGGCTGCTGGCGCTGGTGTTCTACGACTTGTGCTACTACTGGCTCCACCGCATGGGGCATGAATCGGCGGTGCTGTGGGCCGCGCACGCGGTGCACCACCAGAGCCAGGACTACAACCTCAGCACCGCCCTGCGCCAGACGAGCTCGGGCGCGCTGCTGGGCTGGATCTTTTATGTGCCCATGGCACTGGCGGGCGTTCCGCCGCTGGTGTTCGGCGTCGTGGCGCTGATTGACCTGCTCTACCAGTTCTGGGTGCACACCGAGCAGGTGGGGCGCCTGGGCTGGTTCGACCGCTGGTTCTGCAGCCCGAGCAACCACCGCGTGCACCATGCCGTCAACGACGCCTACCTGGACAAAAACTACGGCGGCATCCTGATCCTGTGGGACCGACTGTTTGGCACCTTCAAGGACGAAGACGACCAGGAAAAATGTGTGTATGGCACCCGCGGCCTGCTCAATAGCTGGGACCCACTGTGGGCCAACGCCCAGGTGTACGCGGGGCTGGCGCACGACAGCTGGCACGCACGCAGCTGGCTCGACAAGCTCAAGGTCTGGATCAAGCCGCCGGGCTGGCGGCCTGCGGACGTGGCGGAGCGCTTTCCCAAGCCGGCCTTCAACATGGCGCAGATGGCGCGCTACCACCCACCGATGTCGCGCGCCGTGCAATGGTTTGCACTGGTGCAGTTTGTGCTGCTGCTCGGCGGCGTGGCGGCCTTTTTGTGGCAGGCCGATGCGGCGCCGCTGGCGCACAACGCCCTCTGGTTTGCCGTGCTGCTGACGGTGCAATGGTCGCTGGGCGCGGTGATGCAGGGGCGTATCGGCATGCTGATGGCGCTGATGCTGCAAAGCGCGGCGCTGGCCACGGCCACCAGTGCGCTGGGGCTCACGGAGTGGCATTGGCTGTTCAAGCCACTGACCATGGCAATCGCTATTATTTTGATAGCTACCAGCGCACATTCGACTATCGCAAGGGGCACGTCGGGCTCCAGAACGCCCTGGGTCTTGCTGATGGCAGCCCTGGGCGGGTCCTTGGCGGGGGATGTGTTCCTCATGTTCCCGGGTTTCTTCATTCCCGGTCTGGTGAGCTTTCTGGTGGCGCACCTGTTCTATGTGGCGCTGTTCAAAAGCGGGCAGACGTGGTTTCCGCACCGGGGTGCACTGGCGGCCACGCTGGGCATAGGCGTGGCGATGTATGCCTTTCTATGGGCCGGCGGCTTGCCGCCTGCACTGCGAGCACCGGTCGCAGCCTATGTGCTGGTGATTGCGCTGATGGCGGCCCAGGCCATTGGCCGCGCCACCGTGTTGCGCGACGCCCCCTCGCTGTGGGTCGCCATTGGCGCCGGGTTCTTCATGCTCAGCGACTCGCTGCTGGCCACTAACCGGTTTGTGACGCCCCTGCCCATGGCCCAAGTGTGGGTGCTGGCGACGTACTACGCGGCGCAGGCGCTGATCGTGGCGGGCATGGTGCAGGGCGCAGCCCGCGCAGGGCCCAGCTCTGCCACGGCCCTCACACCCCAAACAGATCTTGCCCGCTCGCCTTCGGCGGCGTAACCCCCAGGTGGCGGAACGCCGCCAGCGTGGCAATGCGCCCTCGCGGCGTGCGCTGCAGGAAGCCCTGCTGGATCAGATAGGGCTCGATCACATCCTCGATGGTGCCGGCCTCTTCCCCAATGCTGGCAGCGATGTTGTCGAGCCCCACGGGCCCGCCGTCAAAGCGGTGGATCACAGCTTCGAGCAGCTTGCGGTCCATCACGTCAAAGCCCTGCGGGTCCACATCCAGCATGGCCAGCGCCTTGTCAGCAATGGACTTGGTGATGCGGCCATTGCCCTTGACCTCGGCATAGTCGCGCACCCGGCGCAGTAGCCGGTTGGCAATGCGCGGCGTGCCACGCGAGCGGCGAGCGATCTCGAAGCCACCATCCTCGTCCATGGGCGCGTTGAGCAACCCGGCACTGCGCTGGACGATGCGCGCCAGCTCTTCGGCCGCATAGAACTCCAGCCGCGCCACGATGCCAAACCGGTCGCGCAGCGGGTTGGTCAGCATGCCCGCCCGTGTGGTCGCACCCACCAAGGTGAAGGGCTGCAGGTCCAGCTTGATGCTGCGCGCCGCAGGGCCTTCGCCAATCATGATGTCGATCTGGTAGTCCTCCAGCGCGGGGTAAAGGATTTCCTCCACCACGGGTGACAGGCGGTGGATCTCATCGATGAAGAGAACGTCGTTCTTTTCCAGATTGGTCAGCAGCGCCGCCAGGTCCTTGGGTTTTTCCAGCACGGGTCCACTGGTCTGGCGCAGGTTCACCCCCAGCTCGGCCGCGATGATGTGCGAGAGCGTGGTCTTGCCCAGCCCAGGCGGGCCGAACAACAACACGTGATCCAGCGCCTCCTCACGCTTCCTCGCGGCGCCGATGAATATCTCCAGCTGCTCCCGCGCCTTGGCCTGGCCCACGTATTCCTGCAGGAGCTTGGGGCGCAGGGCGCGTTCGATGGCCTCCTCTTGGGGAGAGGCGGGGGCGGCAGAGATAACGCGTTTGGCGGGGGCGGGGGAAAAGTCGTCGGTCTGGATGGTCATGTCAAAGCTTACTGGCTGGTCCATGCGTAGTAGCCGACGCCTTCGTACACGTACTCTGGGTTGTTGGCGACGATGAAGTCACGCTCTGCCAGACTGATAGTGTAGAAATGGACCTGCTTTGAGGGTCGGTAAAAACGATATACAGGAGAAGTCCCTGCAATAGGACTGGGTGCCGCATACCATGCGATTCCCTCATAGCGGAATGAAGGCGCGCTGGTCAGCACAGCGTCTCTTTCTTGTGTACTGTTGGTGTAGAAATGAGCCCCACCCACAAGCCCATAAAAGCGATACACCGCTGAATTACCTGTTGCCGGTGCTGCCTGGGCAAAAAAGGCAACGCCTTCGTAAGAAAAGCTGGGGGCCGTCTGCAGTGTATTGTCGCGCTCGGCCACGCTGGTGGTGAAAAAATGAGCCCCGGTTGTGCCATTGAAGAACCGATAGACAGCAACGCGGCCGTTGCTAGAAGGTGTGGACGACGCAGGGGCTAGCCAGTTCTTCAAAGCCGTGTTGAACGCAATATCAAATCGCCCATAGAACTCAGGGGATGTGGTAGCCCTACACGTTGAACTTCCACCATACAAGGTGCCAATCACTTGGTTAGCGCTGTTGAATATTGCGGAGCCGCTACTGCCGCCTTCTGTGGTTCCACGACTCCAATTGATTTGGTAGTAATTACCAGAATTGCCTATGCACTGGAACTCGGTGCCCGCGCCTGGGGGAGTGCAAAACGTTTGCCCCCCAATCGTGCCAAAGCTGATCTTGAGCAAATCTCCACGCGGGTGATGCAGCCCCGTCACAGCAGACCCCACCACTTGGGCGCTTGCGTCCCAGCCAGCAAAGAAGGCTCCCGCAGGAGGTGCGTCATTTAGCTTGAGCAACGTCATGTCATAACTGTCGGAGGCATGAAGCAACGTCGCACCACCCAACCGCCTCTCTGCCGATGAAGACAAGGTACGGCTATTGCAAACCGGCGTCCTATAGAACCAATCGGTTTGCAGCGATTCGGCCTCTGCAGCGGAAGAAATGCAGTGATTGGCCGTCAGGAAATAAGGAGTGCCGGAAGAAACGCTGTCGGTGAGCAAGGTACCGGTGCAAAGGTAGGTATTACCTCCGGAGGTAAAGATCATCCGTGCAACTGCATTGCGCTGGTTGGCATAAGAGTCGTAGCAGGAGGCATCCAGCTGGCAAACTGCCGACTCATTGATCTTCGTGGAGAAATCTTCCTCCGTGGGAAGCGAAAGATTCTCAAAAATATGGGATACGCGAGGAATCGCAATATCCAGCGATCCCACAGGTGTCCCCTGAGGCAGTTCGACCTCCAGGGTGACTTCGTCAGAACCCATGTCTGGTGTCCACCAAGTTTGTCCGTCCAGGCTGGTATCCCCCGACTGCTTCTGTCGTTGAATGCGCTGTAGCACCTCCTGGCCAGGAATCTGGAACACCTTGCTCGCATTTGCCTGACTGTAGACGCGAAGTACTGTCCCGCCGGGCAACTGCTTTGGCACAACGCCGAGGCGCAACCCATGCGCCCCGTCTGAAGAAAAGTTGATGGCAGCGACCATCCCACCAGAATCTGTCAACTTCCATTGAAACTGCTGCAGCGTCTGTGGTGATGCCTCCGTGGTGTTCACGGTGCGGGCCATGCCTATCAAACGGGGCGCTACGCCAGTCTTCGATTTGAAAGCGACAGCCTTCTCTTCCGTAGGAGCGCCCAGTTGGATTCGCGTAGGCGCTGGCAAATCTATTGCCTGGCGCGATTTGACGTAGGGAACACCCTGATCGGCACTGGAGGGCTGCACCCGCCCTTCCACGCGAGTAACTGGAAAAGTCGACTCGACCGGACCCGAACCACCCCCACAGCTCGTAAGCAGCGACGACAGTACCGCACCGCCCAGTACGACCACCACCAAATTTCTCAAACTGTTTGCCATGGAATGCTCCAACAAGCTGAAATCGCTCCAACACAAAAGACCATAAGACTGTTCAAAGGCCCCTCGACGCTATTTCGCCAGCGCTTTCAGCGCCATCTTGATCCCCTCACTCACCCCCACCTCTGCGGGCAGCGCCTTGAGCGCCGCCGCTGCCTCCTTGTCGTTGTAGCCCAAAGCCAACAGCGCCTGCAAAATGTCGGCCTGCGCATCGCTGTTGGCGGCGCCGCGCACAGCACCGATGTCAGCGCCCAGCTTGCCCTTGAGTTCCAGCAGCAAGCGCTCGGCCGTCTTCTTTCCGATGCCGGGCACCTTGACCAGCCGCCCCGCCTCCTGCAGCGAAATCGCCTGCGCCAGATCGCTCACGCCCATGCCGCTCAGGATGGACAACGCCGTGCGCGGCCCCACGCCAGAAATCTTGATCAGCTCGCGAAACGCCTGCCGCTCGGGGGCGGTCGCAAAGCCGTACAGCAGCTGCGCATCCTCGCGCACTATGAACTGGGTCAGCAGGCTCACGCGCTCGCCCACGGCGGGCAGGTTGTAGAACGTGCTCATGGGCACATTCACCTCGTATCCCACACCGTGGCAGTCCAGCAGCACCTCGGGGGGATTCTTCTCCAGCAGGGTGCCGGTCAATTTGCCTATCATTGATGTCCTTTGGCGACGCGGGCGTGACATGCCGCGCCGTCGTTCTTGCCGTTTTCCGTTGCCTGACTGGAATTATCCGCGTGATCCTGCGCCACACCTTCACCCCCCACAACAACACCCGGCTTACGAACCTGTGTGGCCCGGCCGATGCGCACCTGCGCACCATTGAGGTGGCCTTGCAGGTGAGCATTGCGCACCGGCACGAGCAGTTCAAGGTCGACGGCCCCAAGGCCAAGGCCACGCAGGCGATGGAGCTGTTGCAGGCCCTGTATGAAATGGCCGAGCGGCCCATCGGCGAAGACTACATCCAGCTGATGCTGGCGGGCGACAGCGAACTGCTGGAGGCCCCGGACGACGCCATCATCCTCAACACCCGCCGCGCCGACCTGCGCGGGCGCACCCCGACGCAGAACCTGTACCTGCAGAACATCGCCACGCACGACATCACCTTCGGCATCGGCCCTGCCGGCACCGGCAAGACGTATCTCGCTGTAGCCAGCGCCGTGGATGCCCTGGAGCGCAGCAGCGTACAGCGCATCGTGCTGACCCGCCCGGCGGTGGAGGCGGGCGAGCGCCTGGGTTTTCTGCCTGGCGACCTGGCGCAGAAGGTAGACCCCTACCTGCGTCCGCTGTACGACGCGCTGTACGAGCTGATGGGGCATGACAAGGTGCAAAAGGCGTTCGAGCGCAACGCCATCGAGATCGCGCCGCTGGCCTTCATGCGCGGTCGCACGTTGAACAATGCGTTCGTCATCCTGGACGAGGCGCAAAACACCACGCCCGAGCAGATGAAGATGTTCCTCACCCGCATCGGCTTTGGTGCCAAGGCGGTGGTGACGGGCGACGTGAGCCAGATCGACCTGCCCAAAGGAACGCTGAGCGGCCTGATCGACGCCGAGCGGGTGTTGAAACGCGTGAAGGGTATCTCGGTCACCCACTTCACCAGCGCCGACGTGGTGCGCCACCCGCTGGTTGCACGCATCGTGGACGCCTACGACGCCCCCCGCCGCGCAGCCACTGCGCGTGCACGCGACTGAACTCCTAATTTGATAGCTGCTTGCGCTGATACATCAAGCGTCAAGTGCCAAAAGCAATCCAAATGCCATTGAACCAACTCTCCCTGTCGCTGCAGTTCGGCACCTTTGACGGCGTGGCCGCCCACCGCGCCGTACTGCCCCGCCATAAGGTCACACGCTGGATTCGCCACGCGCTGGCCACCGACGCCGAGATCACCGTGCGCATCGTGGGTGCCGAAGAAGGCCAGCAGCTCAACCGCGAATACCGCAAGAAGGACTACGCCACCAACGTGCTCACGTTCGACTACACCCAGGAGCCCGTGGTGACCGCCGACCTGGTGCTCTGCGCCCCCGTGATTGAGCGGGAGGCGAAGGAGCAGAACAAGAGCCTGGAAGAGCACTACGCCCACATGCTGGTGCATGGCACGCTGCACGCCCAGGGCTGGGACCATGAAACCAGCGAGGCCGATGCCGAGGAGATGGAGGCGTACGAGACCGACATCCTGCAAGAGCTGGGCTTTGAAGACCCCTACGCGACCTGATCGGCCGCAAGGCTCCTCCGCGACTCGGAGGACAACCCACTTTTAAATGTCGCTTTAAAACACAGCTGCAGGCAAAGCAGTCGCACCTTTTACAGTCGCAATCCGGACTCAATAGCTCCGAATCTCCACCTAACATCGGTGCAATGCCACGCGCGTTACGCCGTGGCCAAGGAGATACTTTGGATACCGCCCTTCTCGTCGCTGCCGCCTTCGTCGCCGGCGCCCTCAATGCCGTCGCCGGTGGCGGCAGCTTTCTGACCCTGCCCGCCCTCGTCTTCACCGGCGTGCCGCCCGTGGTGGCCAATGCAACGGGCACGGTAGCGCTGCTTCCGGGCTACATGGCAGGGGCCTGGGGGTTTCGGGAAGACATGCAGCCGCCGCCTGGCCTGTCCATGCGGGCGGTGGTGGTGCTGGCCCTCATTGGCGGATCGGCTGGGGCTGCGCTGCTGCTGATCACGCCCGACGCCACCTTCCGCAAGGTCGTGCCCTGGCTGCTGCTGGCGGCCACGGCGATGTTTGCACTGGGCCCCCGGCTGCGCCAGTGGGCCGGTGCGTCGGCCCATGGCCCTGCTGCGCCGTGGAAGGCGGCCCTGGGCATGCTGGCCGTGGCGGGGTATGGTGGCTACTTCAACGGCGGGCTGGGCATCTTGCTGCTGGCGCTGTTTGGCCTGCTGGGGCAAACCCAGCTCAACGCCATGAACGGCATGAAAAATCTGGTCTCGGCCCTGCTCACCGCGATTGCGGTAGCCATCTACGCAGCGGGCGGCATCGTGCTGTGGCCCCAGGCGCTGATGATGATGGTGGCGGCCACCGCAGGCGGCTACGGCGGTGCCCGCGTGGCGCGCAAGCTGCCTGCCAACGTGCTGCGCTGGGGCATCGTGGTCACCGGGCTGGTGATGGCAGCGGTGTTCTTCTGGCGGCAGTGAACAGCAGCTCCTCAGCCCCGTCGCCAACGCCCAGATCCACGCCTGCGGCGGCACCAGCACCCTCGCCGGCGCCGGCGCCAAAGGCAGACAGCGGCCGTCCGCCCAACCGCGTGCTGTGGGCCATGCTGCTCACGCTGCTCAGTGGTTTTGCGTTAAGCCAGGCGTTTCGCACAACCACCGCCATCCTGGCCCAGGGGCTGACCGCCGAGTTCGGACTGTCTCCGGGGTCGCTGGGGGCCTTTGCCGGGTTGTTCGGCCTGTCGTTCGGCGTGGCTCAGTTGCTGATGGGCGTGGGGTTAGACCTGTGGGGTCTGCGGCGCACGGTGCTCACTGCCTTCCCGCTGGCGATTGGCGGGGCCGCACTTTCGGCCGCAGCGCCCGGCTATGCGTGGCTGATGGTGGGCCAGCTGATGATCGGCGTGGGCTGCTCGCCCGCGTTTCTGGCCTGCACGCTGTTCATTGCGCGGCATTTTCCAGCCGACCGGTTTGCCTACTTGTCGGGTGTGGCCATGGGCGTGGGTGGGCTGGGCCTGCTGTTTACCGGCACGCCGCTGGCCTGGCTGGTGCAGCACGGCGGCGGCTGGCGCACGGGCTATGCCGTGCTGGCGGTGCTCAGCGCGCTGTCGTGGCTGCTGATCTGGCTGCGGGTGCACGAGCCCGCCCCGCTGGTGCCGCCCCCGGCGCAGCGCGAAACCTGGGGCCAGGCGCTGCTGGGCTTTGGCCAGCTGCTCACGATGCCGCACACCTGGGGCATCCTGCTGCTGGGCATGTCGGGCTACGCCGCTTTTTTGTCGCTGCGGGGCCTGTGGCTGGCGCCGCTGCTGATGGACCGCTACCACCTCACCCTGGTGGACAGCGGCAACGTGGCGCTGGGGCTGTCGCTGATTGCACTGTTCGCCCCCGGGTTGGCGGGTCGGCTGGACCCGGGCATTGGCCGCCGCCGGCGCTGGATTGGCAATGCCTCGCTGCTGATGGCCGGGCTGTTCGCGCTGCTGGCCTTTTTGCGGGTGCACCCTGCGGCCAGCGTGGTGCTGATTTTGTTGATGGGGCTTCTGTCGGGCTACGGCGTGCTGCAGTACGCCGATGTGCGCGCCTCGTACCCGCCCTCGCTTACGGGCCGGGCCTTGTCGGCCTACACGATGGCGATGTTCCTGGGCGTGGCGCTGATGCAGTGGTTCACCGGCATCGTGGCCACCGGCGCCCAGTGGCTGGGCTGGGATGCCCACACGGCCGTCATGCTGGCCATTGCGGCCTGGCTGGCGCTGGCGTCGATGGCGTTTCGGTTTTTGCCTGTATCGCCACTGGTTTCTTCGCAGACACCAGAACCCAAATAGCCTGTAGCGCGTGCCTATCAAGACCGACGGCTACGGCGGTGCCCGCGTGGCGCACCAATGGCCTGCCAAGGTGCTGCGCCGGGGCGGCGTGGCCACTGGGCTGCTGATTGCGGCCGTGCTTTTCTGGCAGCACTGACGGGCTGACCTACCCCGTTGTCAGGACCGCCGCCTGTAAGAGGGTCAGCCGCCGCGCACCAGCAACACGGGCACGGGTGACTGGCGCAACACCTGCTCGGCGTCGCTGCCCAGCAGCATGCGCCCCACACCCCGTCGGCCATGGGTGCCCAGCACGATGATCTGGGCGCCCCATTCCTTGGCTTTGGTGAGGATCAGATCACTGACCCGCCCGGAATAACTCTCGAACAGTTCGGCCTCCACCGCAATGCCAGCAGCCTTCGTCCGCGCCTCGGCATCCGACAGCACCTGCTGACCCGCTTCCTTCAAGAGGTCGAACACGTTGGGCGGTAACGCCATGGCGGCCTCAAAGCTCGTCATCAGCGAAATTTCATCCACCACATGCAGCAGCTTGATGGTGGAGCCCATCACACGCGCCAGGGCAATGGCCTCATTCAGGCCCGCGAGCGAAGTGGGGCTGCCGTCCACAGGCACCAGGATCTTTTCGTACATGAGAGTTCCCCTTAAAAACCCATCGTAGCGCCTCACCGTGCGCAGGCACACCCCAGGCAGCTCTGTGCAGCATTCAGGCGGCCACCACGGCAGGCGGCATCCGCAGCGGGATCGTCACCGGCCCGTCGTTGACCAGATGCACCTGCATGTCGGCCGCAAACTGGCCGGTGGCGACCACGGGGTGGACTTTGCGCGCCAGGGCCACCAGGTAGTCAAACAGCCGCCGCCCGTCGTCCGGCGCCGCCGCCTGGGTAAAGCTCGGGCGGTTGCCGCCGGTGGTGTCGGCCGCTAGGGTGAACTGGCTGACCAACAGCAGGCCTCCACCAATATCCTGCACGCTCTGGTTCATCTTGCCCGCCGCGTCCGAAAAGATGCGCAGCTTGAGGATCTTGGCCAGCAGCCTGTCGGCCTCGGCATCGGTGTCGCCGCGCTCGGCGCACACCAGCACCAGCAGGCCCACACCAATGGCGCCCACGGTCTGCCCGTCCACATCCACACGCGCTTCGCGCACACGTTGCAATACGCTGATCACTTCACGGCATCCTTCACATCGTCACGGGGGTCGTCAAAATGCGCCTCCACATCGGTGGGCAACAGCTCAATGGTGGCGCGCAGGCCGGGCACGGCGGTCATCAGTGCACGCTCGACCTGGCCGCGCAGCTCGGCGGCATGGCGCAGAGTCCAGTCGGCGGGCATATGCAGGTGCATGTCCACAAACTGGCGCTGGCCTGCGCGGCGGGTGGAGACATGGTCGAAGCGCACAGCGCCCGGCGCCTGGGCCGCCACAAACTGCTGCAGCGTGGCGTCGATGGTGGACTGCACCTCGGGCTCCACGGCTGAATCCATGAGGCCCTGGGACGAGCGCCACACCAGCTCCACGCCCTCTTTCAGAATGTTCAGCGCCACGGCGATGGCCGCCACCGCATCCAGCCACAGCCACCCGGTCAGGGCCGCGCCCGCAATGCCCACCAGCACACCGGCCGAAGTCCACACATCGGTGACCAGGTGGCGGGCATCGGCCTCCAGCGCGATGGAGCGGTGCTCGCGCGCCGCGCGGAACATCACCCAGGCCAGCAGTCCGTTCAGGGCCGAGCTGAGCACCGACAGGCCCAGGCCCCAGCCCACCTGCTCGATGGGCTGCGGGTCGAACAAGCGGTGCCCGGCTGCCCACAGGATGCCTGCCGACACGCCCATGATGAGGATGCCCTCGAAGCCCGACGAAAAGTATTCGGCCTTGTGGTGGCCGTAGGGGTGATCGTCATCGGCCGGGCGCTGCGCCACCGTCACCATGGCCAGCGCAAACATGGCACTGGCCAGGTTCACAAACGACTCCATCGCGTCCGACAGCAAACCCACCGAGCCCGTGACCACCCAGGCCAGCGTCTTGAGCGCGATGGTGACCACCGCCACGGCCACCGAGGCCCACAGCAGGTTGCGGGGTGAAAGCCAGGGGTGGGATGCGGGAGAGGTTGCGGACATGGTGAGTAGGCGAAGGAGCGAAAACGGGCCAGTCTGAAATTACACCAGAGCCACCTTAAGCTCCGTTTAACAGAGCGCCCAGAGTGTGCGCCCAGCGTTGATACAACGCAGCCCCATGCCAGAATCCGCGCATGCTCCCCGCTTGGCGCCGCCTTTTGCCCCGACACGCCCTGCACCTGCCCAGCCTGCTGCTGTGGGTGGTGGTGGCCTGCATCGGTTGCGGCTGGCTGGTGGTGGACCGCCTGCAGCAATTGCACGCAGCGTTTGAGACCGACGCACGCATCGTGCATCGGCTGCTGAGCCAGCGCGTGGTGCAGCACGACGCCATCATGGCCACGCTGGCGCTGCTGCAGCCTGCTACCGCTGCGGCGGATGGCCCGCACAACGCGGCATCGCCCCTGCCCCGCCTCCCGTCGGTGTACCCGCAAATCCTGGCCGTGCTGCAGCGCTCGGCCCACAGCGACTGGCCGCCCGCGCTGCAGGCCGAGCTGGCAGCGGCCGAGACCACATCGCGGCGCACGGGCCACGCCGCGATGGCGGGGCTGGACCTGCCCGCAGGCCGCTTCTACCTGGTGCTGGCCGGTACGCCCGCCAGCTACGCACTGCACATCGACCTGCGCGCCACCATCCCCACCGACGAGTGGCCCATGGACCTGGCCACCAGCCCGGTGCGCGTGACGCTGGAGCGTGGCGGCACGGCCTTTGTGGTGCAACCCGGCCCGGCCGGCCGGGGCAACGGCATCCGCACCTACGACTTTCACAAACTGCTGGCCGCACCCAGCCAGCCGCTGGACGTGGTGGCCCGCCGCAGCGTGGGCCTGCACGAACTGCCCTGGTGGCGCATGCTGGGCTGGTGCCTGCTGACCGCAGCGCTGTGGGCCGCAGGCCGCGCCCTGTGGCGCCAGCGCGTGGCGCGCCAGCGGGCCGAAGAGCTGCTGCGCCTGGGCCAGGTGGCGCGGCTGAACACGCTGGGCGAACTGGCCGCGGGCATGGCGCACGAGCTGAACCAGCCGCTCACGGCACTGCTCTCCAGCACGCAGGCCGCCCAGCGCCTGCTGGCCGATGACCCGCCCGACCTCGACACCGCACAGACCGCCATGGCTCGCGCCGTGGAGCAGGCGCGCCGCGCATCCACCGTGGTGGGCCGCCTGCGCCGTCTGGTGGAGCGACCCGATCTGGCAGGCCAGGCCCAGCCCCTGGCACTGCCCACCGCCGTGCAGGACGTGCTGGACCTGCTGGAGCCCGAGCTGGCGCAGCGCGGCGTGGTGCCCGAGGTGTTGGCCGCCGCAGACTTGCCCCCGGTGCTGGCCGACCCCGTGGCCCTGCAGCAGATCATCCACAACCTGCTGATGAACGCGCTGCAGGCGCTGGAGCAGGTGCCGCCCGCAGAGCGCCTGCTGCGCCTGAGCATGGCGTGTGCGGCAAGCGGGCAGGTAACACTGTCGGTGCACGACCACGGCCCCGGTATCCCACCCGAGGCGCGCCAGCACCTGTTCGAGCCGTTCTACACCACGCGCACCGGCGGGCTGGGCCTGGGCCTCACGCTGTGCGAGAGCCTGGCGCAGGCCATGGGCGCGCAGCTCGCCCTGGCGCCCGAGGCCACGCCCCCGTCCGCCACCCAGCGGGGCGCCGAGTTTGTGCTGACCCTGCAAGCCGCACCACCCACCGATGACCGATAGCGCCCCCTCCCTCTCGCCCCTGATCCACCTGGTGGACGACGATGCCGCTGTGCGGGATGGCCTGGCCCTGCTCATCAGCACCGTAGGCCTGCGCGTGCAGGCCTGGGCCGATCCGCAGTCGTTCATGGCGGGGTTCGACCGTGCCAGCATCGGCGCCATCGTGCTTGATGTGCGCATGCCTGGCATCAGCGGCCTCACGGTGCTGGAGCAGCTGCTGGCCCAGGGTGTGGACCAGCCCGTGATCCTGCTCACCGGCCACGGCACGGTGGAGATGTGCCGCCGCGCGTTCAAGACCGGCGCGGCCGAGTTTCTGGAAAAGCCGGTGGACGACGAGGTGCTGATCGAAGCCCTGCAAAACGCCGTGCGCCAGCATGTGCGCTCGCGCGAGCGCCACCAGGCCGACCAGCAGGCGCGCGATCGTTTTGCGCAGCTCTCGGCCCGCGAGCGCGAGGTGCTGGGATTGATCGTCGAGGGGCTGACCAACAAGGAAATCGGTCGGGCGCTGGAACTCTCGCCGCGCACGGTGGAAACGCACCGCGCCAACCTGTTTGCCAAACTGGGGGCCGAGTCGCTGGCACAGCTGATCCGGCGGTATGCGGCGCTGGTGGATGCCGCATCCTGAATCGGTCGGCATAGGCCTTCCGTAGTTCTACGGAGGCTCGCGCGTAGCCGCCCGAATGGCTGAAAACGGCGGCCATTTCTACAGTTCTCCCACGGCGCCACAAAGGGTGGCACCGACGCAAAAACACCGGAGAACACCATGCAAAACCGCCTCGCCACCGTCGCCGCCCTCACCCTGTCCCTGATCGCCACCGCCGCCAGCGCCGAAGGCGTGCGCACCGAAAAGAACATGTCGCTGGACCTGGCCACGCAGATCGCCGCGCAAACCGTGGCCACCTGCACCGCCAACGGCTACGCCGTCACGGCCACCGTGGTGGACCGCGCAGGCACCGTGCGCGCTGTGCAGCGCGCCGACAACGCCGGCCCCCACACGCTGGAAGCCAGCCGCCTCAAGGCCTACACCTCGGCATCGGCCAAGAACACCACGCTGGCCATGATGGAAGGCGCGCAGAAGAACCCCGCTGCGGCCAACCTGGTGAACATCCCCGGCTACCTGCTGCTGGGCGGCGGCGTGCCGGTGAAGGTGGGCAACGAGGTGATCGGCGCTGTGGGCGTGGGCGGTGCACCCGGCGGCCACCTGGACGAGCAGTGCGCGGTGGCGGGCATCGCCAAGGTGCAGGACTTGCTGAAATAAGCTAGCCCCACCACAGGCAACTGAGCATTCAACGGAGGCCCCCATGAAGCCGTGGAATCTTGTTTTCGCCCTGGCCGCCGCACTGGCCTGTGCCACCCCGGCCCAGGCCCAGGTACCACCCACGACGGCCGAAACAGCGGCCTACCAGGGCCTGCATGCCGCTGCGGCGCGGGGCGATGTGCCCAGGCTCACCCAGCTGATCGCAGCGCGGGCCGACGTGAATGCCCGCGATGGCTACGGGCGCACGCCACTGCATGTGGCCACCTATGCGCGGCAGGCCGATGCCATCCGCGCCCTGGCCCAGGCTGGGGCCGACCTGAATGCGCTGGAGAACGACCGCTACGACGCCGTGACCATCGCCGCCGTGGCCGACGACGAGGCCACGCTGCGCGTGCTGCTGCAGCTGGGCGCCAGCGCCAAACAGGTGACCAGCCGCTACGACGGCACGGCCCTGATCGCCGCCGCCCACCTGGGGCACGACGGCGTGGTGCGTCAGTTGATCGCCGCCGGAGCGCCGCTGGACCATGTGAACAACCTGCACTGGACGGCGCTCATCGAGTCCATCGTGCTGGGCAACGGCGGTCCGCGCCACCAGGCCACACTGCAAGCCTTGCTACAGGCGGGGGCCAGCCAGGCACTGACCGACCGGCAGGGCAACACGCCCCAGCCGCTGGCACGCCAGCGGGGCTTTGGAGAGATGGTGCGGATGCTGGAGGCTGCCGCAGCACGGCGCTGATGCCGCCAGTGCAGGACGCGCACCCACTATCAAATTGATAGCTATTGGCGCATGATTGACTAGCGCATCCGGCGCTTTTTACTCAAAGTCCTGGGTTCCCGTCACCAGGCGGGCCTTCACGGTCTTGCCCTTCACCCGGCCCTGGTTCAGGCGCTGGGCAGCTTGGGCGCCGATGGCACGGTCCACCGCCACATAGGTGGAGAAGTCGTTCACGTTGATCTTGCCGATCTGCTCTCGGGTGTAGCCCATCTCACCGGTCAGCGCGCCCAGCACGTCGCCCGCACGGATCTTCTCCTTGCGGCCACCGATGATCTGGATGGTGACCATGGGCGGCACCAGCGGGCCGTTGCCGGTCGGTGTCAGGTCGGCCACAGGGAACCAGCGCGACTCTCGGCCCTGCAGTTGCTCGATCTTGCCCACGCTGCCCATCTCGTCCAGGCTGGCCAGGTTCAGCGCCAGCCCTTCGGCATCGCCCCGGCCCGTGCGGCCGATGCGGTGGATGTGCACCTCGGGGTCAGGTGTCACGTCCACGTTGATCACGGCGGCCAGGTTGGCAATGTCCAGCCCGCGCGCGGCCACATCGGTGGCCACCAGCACCGAGCAGCTCTTGTTGGCAAACTGCACCAGCACCTGGTCGCGCTCGCGCTGCTCCAGCTCGCCAAACAGCGCCAGCGCGCTGAAGCCCTGGGCCTGCAGCACGGCCACCAGGTCGCGGCACTGCTGCTTGGTGTTGCAGAACGCGATGGACGAATCGGGCCGGAAGTGGTTGAGCAGCAGCGACACGGCATGCAGGCGCTCGCTGTTCTTCACCTCGTACCAGCGCTGCTCGATCTTGCCCTCGGCATGCTGCGCCTGCACGGTGATCTGCTCGGGCGACTTCATGAACTGGGCGCTCAGCTTGGCGATGCCCTCGGGGTAGGTGGCCGAGAACAGCAGGGTCTGGCGCTCTTTGGGACACTGCTTGGCCACCACGACGATGTCGTCGAAGAAGCCCATGTCGAGCATGCGGTCAGCCTCGTCGAGCACCAGGGTGTTGAGCGCCTCCAGCGTCAGGTGCTGGCGCTCCAGGTGGTCCATCACCCGGCCAGGCGTGCCCACCACGATGTGCGCGCCATGCTCCAGGCTCAGCATCTGGCCGCGCAGCGGCACGCCGCCGCACAGGGTCACGACCTTGATGTTTTCTTCGGCGCGCGCCAGGCGGCGGATTTCAGTGGTCACCTGGTCGGCCAGCTCGCGCGTGGGGCACAGCACCAGGGCCTGTACCGCAAAGCGGCGGGGGTTGAGGTTGGCCAGCAGCGCCAGCGCAAACGCGGCGGTCTTGCCGCTGCCGGTGCTGGCCTGGGCGATCAGATCCTTGCCCAGCAGGGCGGGCGGCAGGCTGGCCGCCTGAATGGGCGTCATCGTGGTGTAGCCCAGCTGCTGCAGGTTGGCCAGCATGGCGGGGCTCAGGGCCAGCGCGCTGAAATCAGTGCGGGCTTGGTTTTCTTTGGAGGTCATGGGCCGATTATCCGGCCCGCCCTCCATCGGCCGCTATGCCAGCAGGGCCAGCACCCCCACAAAGGCCAGGGTGTGTGCCAACACGCCCGGCGCCACCGCCAGGGCGTAGCGCCAGCCCCCGCTCGCCAGGGCCACCACACATTTGCTGCCCGCATGCACCAGCAGCGCGGCCATCAGGGCTTGCGCGATGGCGGGGGCGAACGCGCTGTCCGGACCGCCGCGCACCAGCACAGCGGCGGTGGCGGCGTGCACGTCGGCCAGCGCCGCCAGCAACGCGCCAGCCAGCATGCCTGCATCGCCCTGCCAAGCGGTGAGCACCTGCACGCCGACCTGGATGCCCGTGAGCAGGGCTGCGATCAGCAAGGCATCGCGCAGCTTGAACATGGGGGTATCTGGTGGGACGACCCAAGCCCCATCCACCCCGGCATCTGCCGCCGTGGCCGTACGGCGCCCCGCGCCCCGCCCACCCCACCAGCCCACAGCCGCCGCCACGCACCCGCCTGCCAGCGCGGGCAGCCACAGCCGCGCCAGCCACTGGGGCTGCACCGTGGCGGCCACCACCAATATCTGTGCCATGGTGGCCACACACGACAGCACCGCAGCCCCCGCGTTGGCGCGCGCCGTGGCCCCGCCCGCGCGCACCTCCATGCCCAGGCTGCCGATGGTGGCGGTGCTCGACACAAAGCCAGACGCCAGCGCCGACAACGCCACCGCGTGGCGCGCCTGCATCAGCCGCTTGGCCAGGTGCGCCAGCGACTGGATCACCAGCAGCACGATGACCAGGCGCACGACCACCTGTGGGTTCAGCACGCCTTGCCACAGGGGCGTGTTGGGGGCCAGCGGGTACACCAGCAAGGCCAGCGCGGCCAGAATGAGCCCGCTGCGCACCTCGCCGGGCTGCAGCCACTGGTTGGAGAACTGGTGCAGCGCGTCCCGCAGCGCCAGCAGCCCCGTCACCACCACCGCCAGGGCGGCGGCCAGCAACTGGTCGCGCGCGCAGGTCACCCCGATCACATAGGCCAGCAGCAGGGCGATCTCGGTGGTCACACCCGGGTCGCCGGACCGGTCGCGCGCATAGGCCACCACGGCCAGTGCTGCCACCAGGGCAGCCCCCACCGCCACCAGCGCAGGCACGGCCGTGAGCGCCGCCGCCGCGCCCGCCAGGGAGGCCAGCGTGAACGACCGCACCCCGGCCAACGCACGGTCGGGCCCGGCGCCCTTGCGGCGCTCGCGCTCGATGCCCATGAGCAAACCACAGCCCGCCGCGCTCGCCAATACGGCCAGCGCGCTGGAAAACCCGCCAAACTCCTGCATGGGACGCCCACACCTTTCCTGTTGATCGTGATTGCGGCAACGCAGCATGGTGACAGAAAGACCGGCCGCACAGCGCCTCCAGCCAGCGAACATGCGGAATTGCCCCAAGGCTGGGAGTCAGGTGGATCGGCTATAACGAATCCCACCAGCGCCAGCCCATGCAAGACCGCCCCCACGCAGCCCCCGCCCCTGGCCCCAGCGGCTCCAGCGATGCATTGCTGCGCCTGATTGCCGACTCGGTGCCGGCGCTGATGGCCTACTACGACCTGCCCGGCCTGCGCTGCCAGTTTGCCAACCAGGGCTATGCCGCCTACAACGGCCACAGCACCGAATCCATCCTGGGCCTGACGGTGCAGGAAGCGATTGGCGACAAGGCCTGGCAGGCCATCCAGCCGCACGTGGAGCGTTGCTCGCACGGTGAGCGCGTGAAATACACCCGCGAGCAGATCCTGCCCAATGACGAGGTGCGGATGATCGAGGTCAACCTGATTCCACACTTTGACGGCGCGGGGCAGCAACTCGGCTCCTTTGTGCTGATCACCGACATCACCGAGCGCTGGCGCGCCGAGCGCGAGGTGCGCCAGAGCGAAGAGCGCATGCGCAAGTTCACCGAGGCCACGGACGAGGCCATCGTGTTCCACCGCGACGGCCTCATCACCGACGGCAACGAGGCGCTCACCCGGCTCACAGGCTACAACCTGCACGAAGTCACCGGCCTGTCGATCTTCAACTTCATCAGCTCCGAATGGCGCGCCACAGCGCTGGAGTACACCCGCAGCGGACGGGAGGACCCTTACGAGGTCACCATCTGCCACAAGGACGGCCATGCCATCCCCGTCGAGGTCGTCGGCAAGACCATGCCCCTGCACCACGCGGACTACCGCATCGTGGTGGTGCGCGACATCACGGCCCGCAAGCAGGCGCAGGAACGCGAGGCCTTCATCGCCCTGCACGACACCCTCACGCAGCTGCCCAACCGGCACTTCCTGATGGAGCAGCTGTCGCAGGTGCTTTCGCTGGCGCGCAGGCGCCACGGCCGCGTGGCCGTGCTGTTCATGAACCTGGACCATTTCAAGACCGTGAACGACTCACTGGGCCACCACGCGGGCGACCAGCTGCTTCGCAACGTGGCCGAGCGCCTGCGCAACGGCGTGCGCGACGCCGATGTCGTGGCCCGGCTGGGTGGCGACGAGTTTGTGGTGGTGCTGACCGACATCCAGACGCCCGATGACGCAGCCATGGTGGCCGACAAACTGCTGGACTCGATGCATGGCGTGTTCACGGTCGATCACCTGCCGCTCACCATCTCCCCCTCCATAGGCATCAGCCTGTTTCCGGACCACGGCGCCAGTGCCGACGTGTTGCTCCGCTGTGCCGATGCGGCCATGCAGCACGCCAAAGAAAGTGGGCGCGGCAACCGCCAGTTCTACGCCGCCAGCATGGACGCCAGCGCCCTCGATGTGCTGCACCAGGAGCGCCTGCTGCGCGACGCCATCGTCCGCAACGACTTCGAGCTGCACTACCAACCACAAATACGCCTGGCCGACGGCACGCTGCAAGGCCTGGAAGCGCTGGTGCGCTGGCGCCACCCCGAGCGGGGACTGGTCGGGCCGGATGAGTTCATCACCTTCTCTGAATCGCGCGGCCTCATCACGCCCATCGGCCGCTGGGTCATGCGCGAGGCCTGTCGCCAGCTCAAGGCCTGGCAAGACGAGGGCCTGGCCCCGGTGCCCGTGGCCGTCAACCTCTCGGCCCTCGAATTCCGCCAACGGGACGTAGCCGCCGAGATCGCCGCCGTGCTGCTCGAAACCGGCCTCGCCCCGCAGTACCTGGAGATTGAACTGACGGAGTCCGTGCTCATGCACCAGACCGGCCAGGTGCTGGACACCCTCAACGCGATCAAGGCCCTGGGCGTGGGCATCTCCATCGACGACTTCGGCACGGGGTATTCATCGCTGGCCTACCTCAAGCGCTACCCCATCGACAAGCTCAAGATCGACCGATCCTTTGTGGCCGACACCCCAGAGAACACCGACGACGTGGCCATCGTCACCGCCATCATCCAGATGGGCCGCAGCCTCCAGCTCCAAACCGTGGCCGAAGGGGTGGAAACGCAGGCGCAAATCGACCTGCTGGCGGGACTGGGGTGTGATTTGATCCAGGGGTTTGCGGTGTCAGCCCCTTTGGACGCAGAGGCAACAGAGCGCTGGTTGCGCGGGTAACACATTCCTTGCCTTCCCGGCCTTCTGGCTTGTGGACAATAGGGGAATGCCCATCATCCCCGACTTCATCGCCCCCACCCGCCACACCGACCCGGCCGACGCCCTGGCCCAGGTGCAGCGTATTTACCAACAACAAATCGGTCACCTGCGCGACGCCATGCAGCGTTTTGTGGCGGGCGAGACGCCCGAGGGCGCGGTGCGCGCGTTCTACCCGTTTGTGCGGGTACACACCACCACCGTGGCGCGGGCCGACACGAAGCTGGCCTATGGTTTTGTGGAAGGCCCCGGGCGGTATGAAACGACGTTGACCCGGCCCGACCTGTTTGCCAACTATTACGCCGAACAGTTCCGCCTGCTGCGCGCGGCCCACAACGTGGAACTGGAAGTGGGCACCAGCACCCACCCCATCCCGATCCATTTCTCGTTCGCCGAGCACGACCACATCGAGGGCACGCTGACCCAGGCCCGCCGCATGCTGATGCGCGACGTGTTCGACCTGCCCGACCTGGCCGCCATGGACGACGGCATCGCCAACGGCACCTGGCAGGCCGCGCCTGGCGAGGCGCAGCCGCTTTCGCTGTTCACCGCGCCGCGCGTGGACTACTCGCTACACCGCCTGCGCCACTACACAGGCACAGCGCCCGAGTGGTTCCAGAACTTCGTGCTGTTCACCAATTACCAGTTCTACATCGACGAATTCGTGCGCCTGGGCCACGCCGAGATGGCCAAACCCGACAGCGAATACATCGCCTTCATCGAACCCGGCAACGTGGTCACGCGCCGCGTGGGTCTGAGCGCCGAAGCCGGCGACGAGCTGGGCGCAGCCCCGCCCCGTCTCCCGCAGATGCCCGCCTACCACCTGATGCGCAAGGACGCGAGCGGCATCACAATGGTCAACATCGGCGTGGGCCCGGCCAACGCCAAGACCATCACCGACCACATCGCCGTGCTGCGCCCCCACGCCTGGATGATGCTGGGCCACTGCGCGGGCCTGCGCAACAGCCAGCAGTTGGGCGACTACGTGCTGGCCCACGCCTATGTGCGCGAGGACCATGTGCTGGACGAAGACCTGCCGCTGTGGGTGCCCATCCCGGCGCTGGCCGAGATCCAGCTGGCGCTGCAGCAGGCGGTGGCCGATGTCACGCAGATCAGCGGCGCAGACCTGAAGCGCGTGATGCGCACCGGCACCGTGGCCAGCACCGACAACCGCAACTGGGAGCTGCTGCCGGACAACACGCCGCAGCGCCGCTTCAGCCAGAGCCGCGCCGTGGCGCTGGACATGGAAAGCGCCACCATCGCCGCCAACGGCTTCCGCTTCCGCGTGCCCTATGGCACCTTGCTGTGTGTGAGCGACAAGCCTCTGCATGGCGAGATCAAGCTGCCCGGCATGGCCAACCACTTCTACCGCGAGCGGGTGGACCAGCACCTGCGCATCGGCATGCGCGCCATCGAGATCCTGCGCAACGGCGGCGTGGACCGCCTGCACAGCCGCAAGCTGCGCAGCTTTGCCGAGGTCGCATTTCAGTAAACGACTGGCCCGAGGCCGCTGCGCATGCCACTGGATTTCCTCACCCTCATGACGGTCATGGCGGCCAACCTGTTCATGATCTCGGCCGCGCTGCCGCTGATCATGGGCCGGGACGTGAGCCGCGCCGCCCGCAACATGCAGGCCAGCATGCTGCTGCAGGCGGTGGCCTGGTCGACCATCATCGCCTCGGCCACCCTGTGGGACCAGGCCCTCTCCACCCTGTCGATTGCCTGCAACGCGGCCGCGCAGTGGATGCTGTACCGCGCGCTGGAGGAATGGCTGGGCCCCCGCCCCTTGCGCCGCGTGCTGCTGGTGTTGGTGATTGCCGCCCCGCTGGGCTACACCCTGGGTTTTGGGCACTACGCCTGGCGCGTGGGCTGGGCTAACTTTTTGATGGCCACCATTTTATGCATCGTTGCGCGCGCCACCCTGGCGCCCGTGGTGGAGGCCAACCTGCGCTGGCGCAGCCTGCTGATGGGCTGCCTGCTGACGTCGGCCGCTTTCACGCTGGCGCGGGGCATGCTGGGCGCCTTCACCGACCAGTACCCGAGCTTTCGCACGCCCCATCCCGTCAACCTGGCAGCTGCTGTGGCCACCAATGTGAGCCTGGTGCTGGGCACCGTCGCCCTGCTGGTGGCGTGGCGGTCGGAGGCCGAACACAAGCTGCGCACGCTGGCGATGACCGATGGCCTCACCGGCGTGCTCAACCGGCGAGGCTTCACCACCCAAGGCAGCAGCCTGCTGGCACACGCCGCACGCCACCAGTTGCCCATGACGGCAATGATGCTGGACCTGGACCACTTCAAGCAGGTCAACGACACCCACGGCCACGAGGCCGGAGACCGCGCCCTGCAACTGTTTGCCCGCCTGCTGGGCGACACCTGCCGCAGCGGCGACCTGGTCGGGCGCCTGGGTGGCGAGGAGTTTGGCGTGCTGCTGTTGCACAACAGCGCACCCGCTGGACTGGCCCTGGACCGGCGGCTGCGCAGGCATCTGCATGCCGTCAGCGTGGCAGAGCTGGGCTTTGCGCTGGACTACAGCGCCGGGATGGCCGTGCTGCAGCCCGGTGAGGCGGACTTGGCAGAACTGATGGCCCGAGCCGATGGCGCACTCTACGCAGCCAAGACGGCGGGCCGGGGGCGGCTGGTCGCAGCAGAATGAGTCGATCAGTCCTTTTTTGATAGCATCCGGCGCAATATCCACTAGCGCCTGTGGCATATTCTGGCAAAAATTTCGCCCCGGGCACCACGAGCGTACTCGTCGCACACAATCCCTCCATGACCGCACTTTTTGAAGCCCTGCACCTGCGCAAACGTTATGGCGAGACCACGGTGGTGGACGACGTGTCCTTCGCCATTGCTCCCGGCGAATGCCTGGGCGTGATCGGCCCCAACGGCGCGGGCAAGACCACCACCATCCGCATGTGCCTGGGCCTGGCGTCGCCCGACGGTGGCGAAGTGCACTTCACGCCGCAGCCGGGCACCGCACCGCTGCTGATGCCCCGCGATGCGCTGGCCATCAAAGCGCAGTTGGGCGTGGTCACCCAGTTCGACACACTGGACCCAGACTTCACCTGCGCCGAAAACCTGCGCGTCTTCGGCCGCTACTTCGGCCTGAAGGGCGCTGTGATGGACGAGCGTGTACCCCAATTGCTGGAGTTTGCCGCCCTCACCCACAAGGCCAATGCCAAGCCGGGTGAGTTGTCCGGCGGCATGAAGCGGCGCCTGTCGCTGGCGCGCGCGCTGGTCAACAACCCGCGCCTGCTGCTGCTGGACGAGCCCACCACCGGCCTGGACCCGCAAGCCCGCCATCTGATGTGGGAGCGGCTGCAATTGCTGCTGCAGCAAGGCAAGTCCATCCTGCTGACCACCCACTTCATGGACGAGGCCGAACGCCTGTGCTCGCGCCTGCTGGTGCTGGACCATGGCCGCAAGATCGCCGAAGGCCGCCCGCGCGAGCTGATTGCCCAGCACCTGGAGCCCGATGTGGTGGAAGTGTTTGGCGTGGGTGCCGTGCAGATGGCGGAAGACGCCGCGCTGCGCACCCTGGCCGCCCGCGTGGAGGTCAGTGGCGAGACCGTGTTTTTCTACACGCAGAATGCGCAGCCGCTGTTGCAGGCGCTGGGCCAGCACGGCCACCTGCGCACGCTGCACCGGCCCGCGAACCTGGAAGACCTGTTCCTCAAGCTCACCGGGCGGCAGATCCGCGAGTGATACCGACCGGGGAGCCGGCCACCCGGCCCTGCCACCAGTTTTCCAGATCTTGTGGCGCACAAGGCTGGGAAAAGAGGTAGCCCTGCAGTTCGTCGCAGCCCAGCCGTGCCAGCCACTGGGCTTGGTGCTCGGTTTCCACCCCCTCGGCCACCGTGCGCAGGCCCAGCTTTTGCGCCAGGGCCACGATGGCGTCCACGAGCGCTTCGCCCCGGTCGTTGCTCCCCAGGTCGTTGACGAAAGAGCGGTCAATCTTGAGCTTGCGCACCGGAAACCGCTTGAGCTGGCTGAGTGACGAATAGCCGGTGCCGAAGTCGTCAATGGCCAGCTGCACGCCCAGCGACGTGAGGCGTTGCATGGTCTGCAGGGCCTGCTCCACGGGCTCCATGATGGAGCTTTCGGTGATCTCCAGTTGCAGCAGATGGGACGGGCACCCCGTGCGCTGCAAGGCGCGGTCCACCACCCGGTCCAGGTCGGGCTCCTGGAACTGGCGCGCCGACAGGTTCACCGCCACCGGTATTTCGCCCCATCCGGCATCCAGCCACCGGCGCGCCTGCGCGCAGGCCTCGTTCAGCACCCATTCGCCCAGGGGCACAATCAGCCCCGTGTCTTCCGCAATGCCGATGAACTGCAGTGGCGACACGAGCCCCCGCTCCGGGTCCGCCCAGCGCACCAGCGCTTCGACCGAAGACACCTGGCCTGTCCGCGCATCCATGATGGGCTGGTAGTGCAAGCGCAGCCCGCCGTGTTCGATGGCGTGGCGCAGGCCGGCTTCCACCCGCAAGCGCTCGGTCAGCACCTCGGTCATGTGCTGGCTGAAGAAAGCCAGCCGGTTGCCGCCGAGGTCCTTGGCGTCGTACATGGCCACGTCTGCATTGCGCAGCAACAGGTCGCCGGAGTCTCCATCCTGCGGGAACACGGCGATGCCCAGGCTGGTGCCCAGCAACCAGCTGGATGCGCCGGTCTCGACGGGCAGCGTCAGCGCCCGCAAGATGCGCCGCGCCATCGGCTCTACCACCGCCGCGTCCGGCAGGTCGGGCAGCACCACCACAAACTCATCCCCTCCCAGCCGCGCCACCACGTCGCCAGGGCGTACGCAGCCCTGCAGCCGGGCCGCCACCTCCCGGAGCAAGGCATCGCCCCGTGCATGGCCCAGGCTGTCGTTCACCCCTTTGAACCGGTCCAGGTCCATGGCCAGCACCGCCACGCAGTGCGCCTGCTCCCGGGCCCGCTCCAGCGCCGCGTCCAGCCGTTCGGTCAGGCTGTAGCGGTTGGCCAGATGCGTCAGCGGGTCGCGCCGCGCCTGGCGCTCCAGCGTTTCGGTGTGCTGCGCGATGGACTGCTGCTGACGCAGCAGCGACTCCGCCATGCGATCCAGCGCGCGGGCCACCTGCCCCAGCTCGCCGGGGGGATAAGGTGCGCCGATGGGTTCGGCGTAGTTGCCCGCGTCCAACCGGCCAATGGCGCGAATGGCACGCATGGCGTGGCGGCGGACAGAAAACTCCACCAACAGCCAGGCCGCCACAAAGACCACCGCCGCCAGCGCCAGCACCCCCAGCAGTGCACGGCGGAACTGGCGCTCCACGGGGCCTCGCAAGTCGTCTTCAGGCACGGCCAAGGCCAGGCGCAAGTCCGCGCCTTGCGAGCGCGGCAGCGGGGCGCGCACCCACACACGCCGCACGCCATCGCTGCCCTCCATCAGGGCATGACCGTCGGCAGGCTGCAGCATGAAGGCACGTTCAGCCCCGCCCGCAGCCAAGGACGGCACCTCGGGCCGGTGGAAGTCCATGACCACGGATCCATCGGCATTCCAGACCTGCAGATTCATGCGCTCGTAGCGCTGCGCATGCACCATGGTCTGGCCGTAGTCCTGCATGTCCAGCGAGGCCAGCAGGATGAAGCGCAAAGCCCCCGCAGGGTCGCGCACCGGGTAGGCCACCTGCAGCACGCCTTTGCCCGTCAGGCGGCCAATGGCGGCCTCCAGCACCGGGCCTGTGGCCGTCTGCGCCCGCTGGAAGTAGCTGCGGTCGCGCAAATCCAGCGCCCGGCCGCTGCGCAAGGAATCGCAAAACAGGGAGCCGTCGGGCTGGATGGTGAGGATGCCGGTGTACTGCGGATGCTCCTTGAGGACATCCGCCAGAAAGTCCGAGCAGGCCGCCTTGTCGCCCGCGGCCAGCAGGGGCACGCGCCCCAGGCCAAACAAGAGCTGCCCCGTGCCCGCGATCTTGTCGTCCAGATCGCTCGCGATGATGCTGGCCCGGGCCACCAAACGGTCACGCGCCTGGGTGGTGGTGGCCGACCGGAACTCCAGCAGGAGCCACACAAGGGCCGGCACCGGCAGCAAAGAGGCCGCCAGCACCAGCCACAGAATGCGTGCACTCAGGCTCACAGGGTTGCTCCTTCACAAGCGCCATGGCACCGGCCTGCACCTGCTGCAGGCCTGGGTCATCAGGCCGCGCGGGGCCTCACCTTGCCCGCAGCCAGCTTGGCGTTGGCCCGCGCGCTGTCCACATTGTCGGCACGCGCCAGCGCCACGCCCATGCGGCGCTTCACAAAACTCTCGGGCTTGCCAAACAAGCGCAGGTCGGTGCCCGGCACGCGCAGAGCGTTGTCCACACCGTCAAACACGATGCCCTGGGCCTCAACGCCGCCGTAGATGACGGCACTGGCGCCCGGGTTGCGCAGGCTGGTATCCACCGGCAGGCCCAGGATGGCGCGGGCGTGCAGCTCGAACTCGCTCTGGTGCTGGGTGCACAGCGTCACGAGGCCGGTGTCGTGCGGGCGCGGACTCACTTCGCTGAACCACACGTTCTCGCCCTTCACGAACAGCTCTACACCAAACAAACCCTGGCCCCCCAGGTTGTCAGTCACGGCCTTGGCGATCTGGCGCGATTTTTCGAGTGCTGCCGGATGCATGGGGTGGGGCTGCCAGCTTTCCACATAGTCGCCGCTCACCTGCACATGGCCGATGGGGTCGCAAAAGCTGGTGACGATCTGGCCGTCCGCACCCACAGAGCGCACGGTGAGCTGGGTGATTTCGTAGTCAAAGTCGATGAAGCCCTCGACGATCACGCGGCCGTGGCTCACGCGGCCACCGGCCATGGCGTAGTCCCAGGCTTTTTGCACGTCGGCCGGACCGTCGATCTTGCTCTGGCCCTTGCCGGAGCTGCTCATCACAGGCTTGACGATGCAGGGGTAGCCGACACCGGCATCAATCGCCGCCTGCAACTCTTCGAGCGAGTTGCAGAACTTGTAAGGGCTGGTGGGCAGGCCCAGCGTCTCGGCAGCCAGCACACGGATGCCTTCGCGGTCCATGGTCAAGCGCGCGGCGCGGGCGGTGGGGATCACCCGCACGGTGCCCGCGGCTTCCAGCTCTTCGAGCATGGGGGTGGCAATGGCTTCGATCTCGGGCACCACCAGGTGCGGGCGCTCGGCTTCGATCAGCGCCTTGAGCTGGGCCGGGTCGCTCATGGTGATGGTGCGCGCGTGGTGGGCCACCTGCTGGCCGGGCGCGTTGTCGTAGCGGTCGACGGCGATGGTCTCGACCCCGAGACGCTGCAGCGCAATCAGCACTTCCTTGCCCAGCTCGCCCGAGCCCAGCAGCATGACTTTGGTGGCGTGGTGGGACAGGGGGGTTCCGAGGGTGGTCATGGTGGTAGTGCTTTCGTTGGGGGATGGGCCAGAGCACCGTGGGAGAGGCGGGCAATCCACGGCGCGAGCACAACTTTACGGCATCTGGGCGCTGACCAATCAGGCAGCCCCCGGTTGCCCCATCGCGCCGCTGGCACCACCCACCCACATCGTTGCAATGGCTTTGCTAGGAGCTTGCGCGGGGTGATTTTCGCCGCGCGGTAACGGCCCCTGCAGCAGCCTGCGTGGTGAACGCTGGCAGCGGCCGCGCCATGACCTCGGCCGCATCGGCCGCCGCCATTCCCAGCCCGCGCAGCACCATCTGCAGCAGTGCGTTCACAAACGCGGGAGAGTCAGCCACCTCCCCTTGCGCAATGCGCACCTGCGCGCGGATGCAGGTACCGAACACCATGTCGATGGCGGCCTCTTCATCCACCACATCAAATCGCCCCTGCGCTTTCGCTCGCCGCAGATCGGCCAAGGAATACGGCTTGACCAGTTCAATGGCCTGGGGGTGGGCCATCGCCAGCTGAATCATCAGCAGGGCCCAGGGTGCGCTCACTTCCGCCAGCCAGAGGAACCGCCGCATGCCGATGCTCATGCGCTGCGCCCCGTCCTCAATGTGCTGGTAGCTCTGCACCACACGCTCGTTGAGCGTGGTGAACAGCGCCAGAGCCAGCGCTTCAAAGATCTCTTCCCGCGTGCTGAAGTGGTTGTAGACCGTGCCGGGCGCCATGCCGGCCACGCGCGCGATCTCCTGAATGGTGGTGCCGGCCACGCCCCGCGATGCGATCACCTCCACCGTGGCGTGCAGCAGTTGCCGCCGCGTGCGTTCGCGCTTGGACGGCCGCTCGCCTTCGCCCGGCAGGAGGAAGCGCGCCAAAGGCTCCGGCAGCGGGGGCATTGACGGAGCACTATAAATTGATTCAGAATTCATTTTTGAACAGTCAATTCAATTTTCAATTGTTTAATCAATTTCAGGAGCATACCGCCATGCTGAATTCCCTCCGCCTTGCCTATCTGGTGTTTGAAGCCCGCAAACCCGCCCGCTGGGAGCGGTTCATGAAAGACATGCTCGGGCTTCCCGCGCCCACCGTCCATGCCGACGGCAGCACAGGCTGGCGTGTGGATGGTGCCAGCCAGCGCCTTGTGGTGACGCCAGGTCCCCGTGACGACCTGGCGGCCGTGGGCCTGGAATGCGCCGATGAACACGAACTGCGCCAGTTGGTGCAACGCTTGCAAGCAGCCGGGCACCGTGCCCAGCAAGGCGATGCCGCTCTTTGCAGCCAGCGCAAGGTCCAGCACCTCTGGCATGTGAACGACCCCGAACAGGGTCGCGTGGAGCTGTGCGTGGGCCTTGCCGAAGCGGCGACGCCGTTTGCCAGCACCGCCTTTCCCGATGGCTTTGAAACCGGCGCGCTGGGTCTGGGGCATGTCGTTCTGGTCGCGCAGGACCTGGCCGCGATGGAGGCGTTTTATGGCGGACTGCTGGGGTTCGGCGTGACAGAGCGACTCCAGACGCAAGTGGGCCCGGTCCACATCCGTGGCACGTTCATGCATTGCAACCAGCGCCACCACTCGCTCGCGCTGTTTGACCTGCCGTCCTCGTTCCGCATTCACCATTTCATGTTGCAGGCGCGCAGCCTGCGCGATGTGGGGCGGGCGTTCGAGCGGGCCGAGTCGCTGGGGCTGCCCATCGACCTGGACCTCGGACAGCATCCAGAGCCGGACGGCACCTTTTCGTTTTACGCAGAGACACCCTCCGGTTTTGCGTTTGAAATCGGAGCGCAGACCCAAGCCATCGACCCAACGGGCTGGCAGACCATGCACACCCACGAGACCAGCACATGGGGCCACCAGCCGCGGCTGCGCCTGAAGCTCAAAATGGCACGCGAGCTAATCAAGTCGCGCTTCCGAGGGCGCCGCTGGCACCCGAGCCAGGCCGCCGGCACGGCTACGGGAGCAACATCATGAAGCGCTGGTTGCGACGAACCCTCTGGGCGGGAGCGGCCCTGGCCGCGGTGGCCACAGCCCTCATCGCTGGCGGCACACAGATGGCTGAGCGCAAGATGAATCGCCCGCTCGCGCTCGAAGTCGCCTCGCCCGCCATCGTGCAGGACGCCGCCAGCATCGAGCGCGGCCGGTACCTGTTTGCCTCCCGTGGATGTGTGGACTGCCACGGGGCGAACGGTGCGGGGCGCACCTTCATAGACGATGCCAACGGCCTGCTGGTACGCGGCCCCAACCTGACACCTGGCGCAAACAGCGTGGTGGTGGGCTACCGCAGCGCCGACTGGGATCGCGTGGTGCGCCATGGCATCAAGCGCGACGGTCGCCCGGCCCTCATCATGCCCAGCGAGGACTACAACCGCTTCACAGACCAGGACCTCGCAGCGCTCGCGGCCTATGTGCAGCAATTGCCCGCTGTGGATGGCGAACCCGGCATCGTCCGGCTGCCGGTGCTTGTGAAGCTGCTCTACGCCGCCGGGGTCGTGAAAGATGCCTACGAGAAGATCGACCACACGCTGCCTGTACAGACGCCGGTGGCCGAGGGCGTCAATGTGGCGCATGGCGCCTATGTGGCCAATATGTGCATGGGCTGCCACGGTGAAAAGCTGGCTGGAGGCAAGATTCCCGGAGCGCCCCCAGACTGGCCGGCCGCCTCCAACCTCACATCGGCCCCGGAAGGCGCCATGCACCGCTACCTCAGCGCACAACAATTCCGCCAGATGCTCACCACGGGCACACGCCCCGACGGCTCAGCGGTCAGCACCGTCATGCCTTTCGGCTCGCTCAAGTCCATGAGCCAGACCGACGCCGACGCCCTGTACCTGTACCTCAAGGCGCTGCCACCCGTACCCACCGGCAGCAAACGCTAGCACCCGCACACGCCATTTTTGCAAGGTGCGTTGGCGATGCCCCAGGGCCAGACACAAGCGCGCAACGAAGTCGGGGAGCCGCCCCAGCGAGGCTCGGAAACGCAGAGGACGGCCCGGCGGGGCGAAGCAGGCGCAAAACTTGCGAAGCACCGGCATGCGTACCCCCATGCCACCGCACTCCCCACCCAGCCCCGCCACCGACTGGCACGCGCAGGAGCTGCTGCTCATGCGCGAGGTGATGCGCCTCATCGGCCGCAGCCTGGCGCCCGGGCTGGTGCTGCGCGAGATGCTGCACCTGATGAGCGAACTGCTGGGCCTGAACCGGGGGCGCATCGTGCTGGTGGACGCAGCGCCCACCGCCCCGGCCGGCGCGCCGCGCACTGCCTCCATCCAGCACGCCTACGGCCTCACCCAGGCCGAGGTGGCGCGGGGCCGTTATGCCTGGGGTGAGGGCATCACGGGCCGCGTGCTGGCCTCGGGGCAGCCCGCCATCGTGCAGGACATCGATGCCGAACCGCTGTTCCTGGCCCGCGCGGTGGCGCGCAGCCAGCTGCCTCCCGAGACGGTGGCCTTCATCGCCCTGCCCATCGAGGTCAATAACGCGCCCATCGGCGTGCTGGCCTGCCACCGCATCCGCAGCCGCCAACGCCACCTGAACGACGACCTGGCGGTGCTGCGCGTGCTGGCCACGCTGGTGGGGCAGCTGCTGCAGCTGGAAGCCCTGGTGGCCGAGCAGACGCGGCAGCTGGAGGCGCGCAACGCTGTGCTGGCCAATGCGCTCAACACCAAAAGCGCGCGCTACGGGCTCATTGGCAGCTCGCCGCCGCTGCTGCAGGCCCTGAGCGAGCTGGAACGCGTGTCGCAAACCCAGGCCACCGTGCTGCTGCTGGGCCAGTCGGGCACGGGCAAGGAGCTGTTTGCGCGCGCCGTGCACCTGGCCAGCGGGCGGCGCGACCGGCCCTTCATCAAGGTCAACTGCTCGGCCATTCCGGACGCGCTGTTCGAGTCCGAACTGTTTGGCTATGAAAAAGGCGCGTTCACCGGCGCCAGCACGGCCCGCGCGGGCTGGTTCGAGCAGGCCGACAGTGGCACCATCTTTCTGGACGAGATTGGCGAGTTGCCGCTGGCCATGCAGTCCAAGCTGCTGCGCACGCTGCAAGAGGGTACGCTGGTGCGACTGGGCGGGCAGCGCGAGGTCAAGGTCAACGTGCGCCTGGTGGCGGCCACCCACCGCGACCTGGCGGCCGATGTAGAGGCCGGCCGCTTTCGGCAGGACTTGTATTACCGCCTGCACGTGATTCCAATCCACCTGCCCTCGCTGGCCGAGCGGCGCGAGGACATCCGCGCGCTGGCGCTGCACTTTGTGAGTCGCGCCAACCAGGCGCACCAGCGCAACGTGAACCTCTCGCCCGACGCGCTGGCGCGGCTGGAAGAACACCCCTGGCCCGGCAACATCCGCGAGCTGGGCAATGTGATCGAACGCCTGGTGCTGCTGACCAATGACACGCTGGTGACCCGTGCAGAGCTGGACCGGTTTCTGCCGGCCGTGTCCGCGCCCCTGCCTTCGCCGTCCGTACCATCGCCCCCAGCCACCACCAGGGCAACAGCACAGCCGGCCATTGCCCCGGCGCCGCTGGTGCGTGACTACGCGCCCGCCCAGTCGCACAGCGTGTTGGTGCTGCAGACAGCACTGGCCGAGCACCACGGCAACCAGTCGCGCGCCGCGCAGAGCCTGGGGCTGACGCTGCGGCAGTTCAGCTACCGGCTGCGCAAGGCGGGTCTGAAGTGACGACGGACACTGTGTCGACAATGTGTCAACACAGTGTCCAGGGCCGTCTGGTCCACCCCGACCAGCGGCATGTGGCAACACTCCATTCACTATCAAATCAATAGCTGTCAGCGCATATTCCACTAGCGTAAAAAGCCATTTCCATTCAAATCCTCTCATCCACAACCGCTCTGGCACACCTGTTGCGATAAGGAGGGCAGGCATCCCGCCCACCACCGCACCGAAAGGTTTTCCATGAGCACAGTGACCGCTACCGGCTCCGACGCCGTCCTCATCTCGCCCACCCAGTTGGTGGCCCTGCAAGCCGCAGAGCCTGTGGTGCTGATCGACACCCGCGACGCCGACACCTACGCCCTGGGGCACATCCCCGGCGCGGTGAACCTGCGCGAGACCTTCACGTACCTGGCCACCTCCACGCCCCAGGGGCTGCAGGAGCTGAAGGACACCTTCGCCGCGCACCTGGGCGCCATCGGCCTGTCGGGTGCGGAGACGGCGGTGTTCTATGAAGATGCGCTCAACAGCGGCTACGGTCAGTCCTGCCGGGGCTACTACCTGCTGACCTGGCTGGGCTACCCCAAGGTCAAGGTATTGAATGGCGGCTACTCGGCCTGGAAGGCGGCAGAGCTACCCGTCTCCACCGAGGCCGTGGTGCCCACCCCTGCCATCTTCCCCACCAACCTGGCCACCACCGACGTGATGCTGACCAAGGAAGACGTGATCGAGGCCCTGGGCACCGACACCGTGCTGCTGGACGTGCGCGATGTGGACGAATGGATTGGCGACAGCTCCAGCCCCTACGGCAAGGACTTTGCGCCCCGCAAGGGCCGCCTGCCCGGCGCCAAGTGGCTGGAGTGGTACCGCTTCATGAAGCCCTCACCCCAGGGCCCCGTCTTCAAGTCGCCCGACGAAGTGCGCGCCGAATGCGCCACGGCGGGCATCAGCCCGGCGGACACGGTGTACCTGTATTGCTTCAAGGGCGCGCGTGCGTCCAACACCTTCCTCGCGCTCAAGCAGGCGGGCTTTGCCGATGTGCGCATGTACTTCGGCTCGTGGAACGAATGGTCGCGCGACGACAAGCTGCCGATCGAAAGCGGTCTGCCGCTGGTCAAGTTCCCCAAAAAGCCTGCGCTGGCGCTGGCGGCCTGAGCCCCGCGCGTTGTTGCAGCGGGCGTGGCCCGCTGCGAACCCTGTCCTTCTTTTTTGCATTCCCTTCTCTTTCTTCAAGGAACACCATGTCCACCGATCTGCTGGAACCCTCTGCCCCCACCACCATCGTGACCACCGTGCACACGCACCTGCGCCCCATCGACCGCGACGGCCTGATGGCCTTTGCCGACAAGGGCCGCAACAACCCCGCCAGCCGTGGCACCAACAAGGTCCACACGGTGATGGAAGGGCAGTACCGCTCGCTGAGCTATGTGGGCAATCATGCGCCGGTGGTGGTGGACGAGCCGCTGCACCTGTTCGGCCAGGACACGGCGCCAGCGCCCGGCGAAATCGTGCTGTCAGGCCTGGGCGGCTGCCTGGCCGTGGGGATCACGGCGGTGGCCACCTGGAAGCAGGTCAAGCTCAGCAAGATCGAGGTGTTCATGGAAGGCGACATCGGCAACCCCGCCGCCTGGGGCGCTGGCGGCGCGCTGCAAAAGACGCCGCCCGAAATGGGCTTCCAGGCCATCCGCGTGAAGGTGCTGGTGGAGGGCGACGCGCCGCGCGAGGTGCTCGACGAGATCGTGCAGCACGCCAACTTCTACTCGCCCGTGGCCAACAGCATGCGCAACCCCATTCCCTTCGAAATCAGTCTGGCGGACTAAAGAGCCCCCCACCATCGAGCCCGCCCCGCGCACCCAAGGAGCCCCATGAACCCCGCCGACCTCCCTCCCCAACTCCACCTGGACGGCGCCCTGCGGGGCGATGCGCTGCTGGCCGCCGTGCGCCAGATTGCCCAGGGCCCGCTGGCCGCGCAGGTGGAGGCGATTGACCGCACCGGCTACTACCCCTGCGCCGAGCTGCAGCAACTGGCCGCCGTGGGGGCGATGAGCGCGCACCTGGACAGCACGGCGGGCCCCGCCGACTACGGCTTGGCCATCCGCGCCATGGCCGAGGCCTCGCGCGTGTGCGGCGCCACCGGCTTCATGATGTGGTGCCAGGCGGTGTGCGGGCTGTACCTGCAGCAGTCGGGCAACCCCGCGCTGATGGGCGATGTGCTGCAGCGCCACGCCAGCGGCGCGGGCATGGGTGGCACGGCGCTGTCCAACCCCATGAAGAGCTATGCCCAGATCGAAAACCTGCTGCTCAAGGCCACGCCAGTGGAGGGTGGCTATCTCATCAACGGCACCCTGCCCTGGGTGAGCAACCTGGGGCCTGACCACTACTGTGGCGCGATCGCGGCGGTGGTGGAGGCCGACAGCACGGCCAGCCAGCGCGAGGTGATGTTCCTGCTGCGCTGCAACGCACCGGGCGTGGAGATGCGCGAATGCCCCAGCTTCTCGGCCATGGAGGGCACGGGCACCTATGCACTGCGGCTCAAGGACCATTTCATCGGCACGGCCGACATCATGGCCGACCCTACGCGTCCTTTCATCGCCCGCATCCGAGCGGCGTTTGTGATGCTGCAATGTGGCATGGCCGTGGGCATCACCCAGGGCGCCATCGACTCGATGTGGGCGGTGGAGGCCCAACTGGGCCACGTCAACCAGTTCCTGGAAGACCGGCCCGACGCGCTGCAGGCCGAGCTGGATGCACTGACCGCACGCGTCATGCAACTGGCCCAGACGCCGTTCGACACAAGCACCGACTTCTTCATCGACGTGCTGGACGCCCGCGCCCACGGCGCGGAGCTGTGCCTGCGCGCCGCCCAGTCCGCCCTGATGCACCAGGGTGCACGCGGCTACCTCATGAGCTCGGACGTGCAGCGCCGCGTGCGCGAGTCGCACTTTGTGGCCATCGTCACGCCCGCCATCAAGCACCTGCGCAAAGAGATTGCCCGGCTCAGTGCCGAGGAGATGCCTGCATGACGCCTGCCACAACCACCACCACGCCGTCGGCAGACTCCGCCTTCGCATTGAGCGCCGCCTCGCAGGCCGTACACAATGCGTTGGCCGACGCGGCAACACAAGCGCCCTGGCAAAGCTACATCTGCAACGCCTGCGGCTACGTCTACCACGAGGCCGACGGCGACCCCGATGGCGGCCTGCCGCCGGGCACGCGGCTGGCAGACATACCCGACGACTGGGCCTGCCCCCTGTGCGGCGTGACCAAGGCCGATTTTTCTCCGTACGAAGCCCCCACGCTGGAGGCGCTGCGGGCGCAGGCCAGCGCAGCGCCAGCCGCCTCCCTGCGCGTGCGTGGCGAGCCGGGCGTGGTCATCGTCGGCGCGGGCCGTGCAGGCTGGCAACTGGCCGAAACCCTGCGCCAACACAGCGCCACGCTGCCCATCACCCTGGTGACGGCCTGCGCGGGCGACCGGTACGACAAGCCTTTGCTGTCGGTGGCCATGGCGCGCCAGCTGGACCCGCTGGCCCTGGTGTCCGAAACCGGCCGCGATGCAGCGTTGCGCCTGGGTGTCACTCTGCTGGCCCACACCCATGCCGTGCGAATATGCGCCGACACCCGCCAACTGCGCACCACACGGGGCGTGCTGCGCTACGGCCACCTGGTGCTGGCCCACGGCGCACAGGCTACCTTGCCGCCGGGGTTGCCCGCCAGCCTGTGCTGGCGCGTCAACCACCTGGACGCCTACCAGCGCCTGCGCCAGCACCTGGGCGACCAGCCCAAGGACGTGCTCATCATTGGCTCAGGCCTGGTCGGCAGCGAGCTGGCCAACGACCTGGCACTGGGCGGACACCGCATCACGCTGCTGGACACGGCCAACGAACCACTGGCACGCTGGCACGACCAGCAGGCGGGGCCCCAGTTGCTGGACGCATGGAAGGACCTGTCCATCCGCTTTGAGGGGGGCCTGCAGGTGCGGGAAGTGGAACGCGTGGGCTCGCGCTACCGCGTCACCACCACCACTGGGCGGCGGTTTGCAGCCGATGAAGTGGTGGTGGCCGCCGGCCTGCAGCCGCCCCCACGGCTGGCGCAGAGTGCGGCCCTGGCCTGGGCCAACGGCATTGCGGTGGACAGCGCCAACTTGCAAACCAGCGTAAGCGGCATCCATGCGCTGGGCGATTGCATCAGCATTGACGGGCAGTGCAGCCGCTATATCGAGCCGATTGCCCGGCAGGCGCGCACCCTGGCTGCCGCCATCCTGGGCCAGCCCGCCGCTCCCTACGAGCACCGGGCGGCGGTGGTGCGAGTCAAGACCACCACCCGGCCGATGACCCTGCATTGAGGCAGTCCCGTCCGGGACGGATATCCTGCCCGGACCGGCATCGGAAAATTTTTTTGCATCCACTGCATCCAAACGGCGTTTTCGTGGGTAGTACCTACAGCAGCTCATCTTGCTGCTGTCCTATCAACCCATAGACAAGAGAGAAACGCCATGACCATCCACACGTCCAAGACCTCCCGCCTGCTCCCTCTGACGGGTGCCGTTGCCGCCGCCGTGCTGCTGAGCGCCTGCGGCTCGATGATGTCGTCGCCCTCCAAACCCATGTATTCGCAGGACAGCCTGCCCGACAGCATCAAGGTACCGGCTGGCAACAAGGTCGCGATGGAGACCGTGGGCGTGGGCGAGATCACCTACGAATGCCGCGACAAGGCCAACATGCCGGGCCAGACCGAATGGGTGTTCGTGGGCCCCAAGGCTGTGCTGAATGACCGCAGCGGCAAGCAAGTGGGCACCTACTATGGTCCGCCCGCCACCTGGGAGTCGAACGACGGTTCCAAGCTGACAGCCACCCAGCTGGCCGTGGCGCCTTCGGGCACGGGCAACCTGCCCTTCCAGCTCGTCAAGGCCAACCCCGCCATGGGTTCGGGCGCCATGACGGGCGTAACCTTCATCCAGCGCGTGGCCTTGAAGGGCGGCGTGGCACCCGCTGCTGCCTGCACCACCGCCAACAAGGGCGAGCGCCAGATCGTGAAGTACCAGGCCGACTACATCTTCTGGAAGGCCGCGTAAACCGCCCACACGCAATCCCTTGCCCAGCGGGGGCTACCGCCAGGCGGTGGCGGGTTTGCGGCTACGATGCGCGCACCTATCAGCCACCGCCCCGCTGCCCGCACACCGTGCCCGACACCCCTGGCGATTTTGACTACGAAGCCGCTCTGGCCGCCTGCGCAGCGGGCGACCGGCAGGCCATGCACCGCCTGTACCAACAGGAGGGCGCGCGGCTGCTGGGTGTGGCGCTGCGCATCGTGCGCCAGCGCGCGCTCGCCGAGGACATCGTGCACGATGCCTGCGTGAACATCTGGACCCGCGCCGCCAGCTACGACACGTCCCGTGGCAGCGCACGCGGCTGGATCTACAGCGTGGTGCGCAACCTGGCCCTGAACGCCGTGCGCGACGCAAGCCGCCACGTGGATGTGGACGACACCACCACCCAAGCCCTGGAGGCCGACATGTCTGTGCAGGCCCACCACGAGGTGGAGGAAACCTTTGAACTCAACGCCAGCCTGGGCCGCCTGCAGCATTGCCTGGAGGCCTTGGACCCGGCGCGCCGCAACTGCGTGCTGCACGCCTATGTGGACGGCTGCTCGCACAGCGAAATCGCCGAACGTCTGGGCGCCCCGCTGGGCACCGTGAAAGCCTGGATACGGCGCAGCCTGGTATCGCTGCGGGAGTGCATGGCATGACCGATGTGCGCAACACACCGCCTACCCCCTCGCCGGACGACCTGCATGTGCTGGCGGGTGAGTACGTGCTGGGCACCCTGGCCGTAGCAGAGCGCCGTGCCGTGCAGCAACGCCTGCCCGGTGACCGAGCACTGCAGCAGGCGGTGGCCGAATGGGAAGCCCGCCTGCTGCCGCTGACCCAGCTGGCCGAGCCCATCGCGGCGCCCGCCGCCTTGTGGGCGCGCATCGATCAATCGCTGCAAGCAGCCAGCGCACAGCAGGCCGCGCCCCCCGTTACCACGCCACCTCGCGCCAACACCGAGCGCAAGCCTTCTGTCCGCTGGTGGGACCACCTGGGCCTGTGGCGGGCCCTTGCAGGGTCAGGCTTTGCGATGGCGGCGGTGCTCGCGGCGGTGCTGGTCACGCGCACCGCACCCGTGGCCGCGCCGCCGCAGTTCATGGTGGTGCTGGTCGCGCCGCAGGACAAGGCGCCCGGCTGGGTGGTGCAGGCCAGCTCGCCGCGGCAGATCAGCCTGATTCCTCTGGGCGTGGCCGAAGTGCCCGCCGACAAGGCCCTGGAGTTCTGGACCAAGGCCGACGGCTGGAGCGGCCCCGTGTCGCTGGGCCTGGTGCAGCCCGGTCAGCCCCTGCAGATCCCGCTGGACAAGCTGCCGCCGCTGCAGCCCAACCAGTTGTTCGAGCTGACGCTGGAGCCGCCGACGGGCTCGCCGATTGGCAAACCCACGGGGCCCATCCAGTTCATCGGCCGCGCCGTCAAAGTGCTGTGACGAACACAGCCTGGGCCCAATTTCAGTACTGCTTGTAGGGCAGGAACTTGCCGGACAACACTACGTTGACACGGTCGCCATTGGGGTTGGCTTCGCGCTGGATGTCCATGCTGAAGTCGATGGCGCTCATGATGCCGTCGCCAAACTCTTCGTGGATCAGTTCCTTGATGGTGGTGCCGTACACGCTCACCACCTCGTACCAGCGGTAGATCAGCGGGTCCGTGGGCACGGGCGTGGGCAGCGAGCCCTTGTAAGGCACCACTTGCAGCCACTTCTGCTCCTCGGCCGTGAGGCCGAAGATCTTGCCGACGATCTTGGCCTGCTCGGGGGTGGCGGTCATCTGGCCCAGGCACAGGGCCGTGGTCCATTCCTTGGACTGGCCGACCTTCTTGGCAATGGCCTCCCATTGCAGGCCCTTGGCGACCTTGGTGCTGATGATCTTTTCGGTAACGTCGTTGCGGTTCATGGTGATGGCTCCTTCGGTTGGATGGGTTTTGGAACGGGGAACAAAAACTTCAGGGTGCAGCCCTCCCTGCCACCCACAAGGGGCAACACGACAGGGCTTGGTTGCTCAGGAATTCAGTGGGCTTTGGCGCGCGTCACCAGGAAGTCCACGATGTGGTTGCGCAGCGCGTAGTAGCCGTCCAGGTGGTGCAGGCTGGTGCGCGTGCGCTCGCGCGGTAGCGGGTTCACCACCACCTCGGCGATGCCACCGGGGCGATAGCCCTCGGGCGTCTCGTTGCCGTTGCTCATCAGCAGAATGCGGTCAGCCAGCAAAATGGCTTCGTCCACATCGTGCGTGATCATGAACACCGTCTGCTGCGTCTGGCGCACGATGGTCATCAGTTCGTCTTGGATGGTGCCGCGTGTGAGCGCATCGAGTGCGCCAAAGGGCTCATCCAGCAGCAGCATCTTGGGCTGGATGGAGAACGCGCGCGCAATGCCCACGCGCTGCTTCATGCCGCCCGAGAGTTGCGAAGGCTTCTTGTCGATGGCAGGGCTCAGGCCTACCAGCGCCACGAACTTCTCCACATGCACATCGACCTGGCTCCTCTTCCAGTCCGGCCAGCGCGACTTCACGGCGAACGCAATGTTCTGGCGCACCGTGAGCCAGGGCATGAGCGCATGGCTCTGGAACACCACGCCCCGGTCCAGGCTGGGGCCGGCCACTTCGCGCCCGTCCATGATGACGGTGCCCGAGGTGGCGGTGTCCAGCCCCGCCAGCACATTCAGGATGGTGGTCTTGCCGCAGCCCGAGTGGCCGATGATGCAGACGAACTCGCCCTTGTCGAGCGTGAACGACACGTCGGCAAACACGGGTTTGGCGGGTACAAAGGCTTTGCTCAGCCGGTCGATCTGGAGGAAGCCTTGGGTCACGGCAGAGGCCTTTCGTTGCGGTGCGTCAGTGGCAAGAGGGGCTGGAACAGCCGGGCGCTGGGCAACATCACTCCACATAGGTCACCACCTTCTGCAGCTGGCCAAACGCCAGGTCGAGCAACATGCCCACCACGCCGATCACCAGGATGGCAAAGATCACGTTGGTGAGCGACAGGTTGTTCCACTCGTTCCACACGAAGTAGCCAATCCCCGTGCCGCCCACCAGCATCTCGGCGGCCACAATCACCAGCCACGCGATGCCCATGCTGATGCGCATGCCCGTGAGGATGGTGGGCGCTGCGGCAGGCAGGATCACCAGGAAGGCCTTGCGCAGCGGGTTCACTTCCAGTGTGGCCGACACGTTGAGCCAGTCGCGCTTGACCGATGCCACACCAAACGCCGTGTTCACCAGCATGGGCCACACCGAGCAGATGAAGATCACAAAGATGCCCGAGATGGATGAGTCCTTGATGGTGTAGAGCGCGAGCGGCATCCACGCCAGCGGGCTGATGGGCTTGAGCACCTGGATGAACGGGTCGAACGCGCGGCGCAGCAGCGGCGACATGCCGATGATGAAGCCGAGCGGGATCGCCACCAGGCAGGCCAGGCCAAAGCCCAGCGCCACGCGGCCCAGCGAGTGCGCCAGCTGGATGGCGATGCCTTTGTCGTTGGGACCGTTGTCGTAGAACGGGTTGGACAGGTGGCCCCACACCGTGCTGCCCATCGCACCCAGCGTGGGAAAGCCACCGCTCTTGGATGCGCCCGGGTCCTTGCCCATCATCTTGGCGTACTCGATCTGCTCGGCCGTCATGCCCGCCGTGCCGCCGCCAGCGCCCGAGGACGACGTGGCCACGTACCAGATGCCCAGCAGCGTGAGGAAGATGAGCACGGACAGCAGGCCCGCGCGCAGGTTGAGGTTTTTGGTGGCAGTCATGTCATGCCGCCTTGCGGATGGGGAAGCTCTTCGCGTATTCGGCAGCCTTCGCCGCATCGAACTCCTTGCCCATGATCTTGAACTTGGGGTACGCGCCGTCGGGCACCTTCTGGTCCAACGCCTTCATCTGCTTTTTCGCATCCGTGATGAGGAACACCTTTTCGGCAATCTGCTTGTAGTCCACATCGCCCTTGATATAGCCCCAGCGCTGCATCTGCGTGAGCATCCACACGGCCATGCTTTGCCAGGGCATGGGGTCGAAGTCTGCGCGGTCGGGCACGTTCTGGATCTTGCCCAGGCCATCGGCGAACTTGCCGGTGAGCACCTGGTTGATCACGGCCTCGGGCTGGTTCAAGTAGGCCTGGGGGGCAATCACCTTGGAGATCAGCTCGCGGTTCTTGGGGTCGCGCGCCATGGCGGCCGAGGTAAGCACCGCGCGGTACAGCGCAGCAAAGGTGTTGGGGTTCTTCTGGATGAACTCGGTGCTGGTGCCGAAGGCGCAACAGGGGTGGCCGTTCCACAGGTCCTTGGTGAGCAGGTGGATGAAGCCGACTTCCTCGAACACGGCACGCTGGTTGAAAGGATCGGGGCCGAGGAAGCCGTCGATGTTGCCCGCACGCAGGTTGGCCACCATCTCGGCCGGTGGCACCACGCGCAGCTGCACGTCAGTGTCGGGGTTCAGGCCCGCCTCGGCCAGGTAGTAGCGCAACAGGAAGTTGTGCATGCTGTACTCGAAGGGGATCGCGAACTTGAAGCCCTTCCAGTTCTTGGGATCGCGGTTGTCCTTGTGCTTGAGGCTGAGCGTGATGGCCTGGCCGTTCACGTTCTGGATGGTGGCCACGTTCATCGGCGTGGCGTTGGAGCCCAGGCCCATGGAGATCGCCAGCGGCATCGGGCTCAAAAAGTGCGTAGCGTCGTACTCCTTGTTGATCATCTTGTCGCGGATCAGCGCCCAGCCGGCCGTCTTGGTGACTTCGACATTCAGGCCCTGCTTGCTGTAGAAGCCCAGCGGGTGGGCCATGATCAGCGGGGTGGCGCAGGTGATCGGGATGAAGCCGATCTTGAGGTTGGTCTTCTCCAGTGCGCCCTGCTTCTCTTGCGCCATGGCCTGCATGCTGGCCACAGGCAACACGCTCGCGATGGCCGCCATGGCCGTGCCCCTGCCCACCGCCTTGATGAAGCGGCGGCGCACTGCGTCTTGCGGAAACAGCGCCTTGACCAGCGTGGCTTCGATGAACTCGTTGCTGTAGAGCTCGAACTCACGGGTCTCGCTGCGCTGGCGCAGGGTGGCTGCGGCGGCATCGGCCGACACCTCGGCGTGGTGGTCGGCCACCGTGTGGTCGCGGCCACAGCTGCATTTCAGCATCAACGGGCGGTCGGCATCGTAGGGCGAGAAGAATTCGGACATGGCACACCTCGAAGAAGTTGGTGCCAGGCGTTACGCAAAGCGCGGGCCAGTTTTTGCCGGTGTCGACCCGCTGTCATGAATTCGTGGGTGTGGTGTCTACAGCGTGTAGGGCCAGCACTACAAACCGGGCATGCAACGCACCGAATTCACTCTGCCGGTGCGCCACGCGCCAGCAGCGCAAGCTCCACATCGTTGCGCGCGCCGGTCTTTTCGAGGACGCGGGCGCGGTAGGTGCTCACCGTGTTGGGCGCGAGCTTGAGCTGCGCACCAATTTCGCTCACGCTCTGCCCGGCAGTGAGGAGGCGGAACACCTGGTGCTCCCGATAGGAGAGCGCGTCCACCCCGGCGGGCGTGCCCTGCTGGGCGGTGCGCACCACCCCGGTGCGTTCTAGTGCACCTGCCAGGGCTTGCGCGGTCGCCTCCGTCAGGTAGCGCCCGCCAGCGGCCACCTTGCGCACGGCGGCCACCATGTCGTCGGGATCGGCGCTTTTGTGCAGGTAGCCCGCCGCGCCCATCTGGATGCAGCGCACTGCGTATTGCCGCTCGGGATAGGTGCTCAGCATCAGCACCGGCAATGCAGGCCAGGCCTTGCGCAGCGCCTGCAGCACTTCGAGGCCGTCCATGCCTGGCATGGCGATGTCCAGCAGCACCACGTCTAGGGCCAGCGTACCCGTGGCCCCTTGCAGTGCGGTGACCTGCTCCAGCACTTCGCTGCCCTGGGTGGCCTCAGCCACCACAGTGATCTCGGGCGCGCCATTGGCCGGGTCGCCCAGCACCTGCTTGAGCCCCTCCCGCACGATGCGGTGGTCATCCCCGATCAATACGCGAACCACGGAATTCATGACAGCTCCAGAGGAATCAGCAATTGCAGGCACGAGCCCTGCCCCGGCTCGCTGGTGATGCTCAACCGGCCCCCAAGCTGCCGTGCCCGCTCGCGCATGCCCATCACGCCATAGGCGGTGGGCGCCTCCAGGGCCTGGCGGGTGGCGCCCACGCCGTTGTCGCGCACGCGCAGTTGCAGCATCTCGTCCTGCACGTCGATGGCAATGTCGATGGCGCTGGCCTGCGCGTGGCGGCCCACATTGCTCAGCATCTCCTGGAAGATGCGGAACACAGCCATGGCTGCAGGCTCGGGCAAGTGCAAGGTGGCAGGCACCTCCATCTGCCACGCCAGCTCCAGTTCGGCCGACTGCACAAACTCCTGCGCCTGCCACTCCAGCGCCGCCCACAGGCCCTGGTGGTCCAGGATGCTGGGGCGCAGGTCGGTGATGATGCGGCCCACGTTGTCCACGGCGTTTTCGATCAGGCGGCTCATGTTCTGGCACTTGCAGCGCATCTGGGTGCGCATGTCACCCGCCGCCTCGGGCGTGCGCTCGCCCTGCTCGCCCAGGCGCTTGTGCAGCCAGTTCACATCCATCTTCAGCGCCACCAGCAGGCTGCCCAGCTCATCGTGCACCTCGCGGGCGATGCGGGTGCGTTCGTCCTCGCGCACCTGCTCGGAGTAGGCCGACAGCTCGCGCAGCTGCGCCAGCGCCTGCGACAGCTCCTGGGTGCGCGCGGCCACGCGGCGCTCCAGCTCGTCATTGGCGCGGGCCAGGTCGTCGTGCGCGCGCTGCAGTTCGTCGGCGGCGCGCTTGCGGCTGGTGATGTCCACAAAAGCAATGACGGCGCCGTGCACCTGCTCGCCCTCCAGGATGGGGTGGCTCGAATACTCCACGGCAAACGCCGAACCGTCCTGGCGCCAGAACACCTCGGTGTCCACCCGGCAGGGCAGGCCCTGGCGGAAGGCGTTGAAGATGGGGCAGTCGCTGTCGGCGTAGGGGCTGCCGTCAGGGTGGCTGTGGTGGGTGAGCGCGTGCATGTTGCGCCCCATCACCTCTTCGGCGGCAAAGCCCAGCATCTGTGCGCCCGCCCGGTTGATGAACACGCAGTTGCCGGCCAGATCGATGCCGAACACGCCTTCCCCCGTGGATTCCAGCAGCAGCCCGAGGCGGTTCTGCCAGAGGGCGCTGGCACCGGCAGGCAGGTTCAGGACATGGGTGGACATGGCAGCACCCAAGCAATGGGCGTGCCCAGCTGGAGGGGCAACTGCCGATCGGGGGCTGTGCGCGCGCCCGCCAACATCGCACAATAAGCGGATGCAAACCGTTACCCCGTCCTCCCTGGCCTCTGTGGCCCCGCCCCCGCCGTCGGTGTGGCGCCCGCCCAGCCTGTCCGTGCGCTGGTGGCCCGTGTTCATGCGCAACCTGCTGGTCTGGCGCAAGCTGGCCATCCCCAGCCTGGTGGGCAACATTGCCGAGCCGCTGATGTGGCTGGTGGCCTTTGGCTACGGCATGGGGGCACTGGTGGGGCAGGTGAATGTGGGCGGCGCAGCGGGCGACACCAAGGTGCCCTACATCCTGTTCCTGGCCAGCGGCTCGATCTGCATGAGCGCCATGAACGCGGCCAGCTTTGAGGCGCTGTACTCGGCCTTCTCGCGCATGCATGTGCAAAAGACCTGGGACGGCATCATGAACGCGCCGGTGAGCCTGGACGACGTGGTGCTGGCCGAAATGCTGTGGGCGGCGTTCAAGGCGCTGTTCACCGTCACGGCCATCCTGGGCGTGATGCTGGCCCTGGGTATCAGCCACAGCCCCAAGCTGCTGGTGGCCTGGCCGGTGCTGCTGTTCGTGGGCATCATGTTCTCCAGCATTGCGCTCATCTTCAATGCGCTGGCCAAGGGGTATGACTTCTTCACTTACTACTTCACGCTGGTGCTCACGCCCATGATGTTTCTCTCGGGCGTGTTCTTCCCGCGCGAGCAGCTGCCGCCCATCGTGCGCGCCATCTCCGACTGGCTGCCGCTGACCAACGCGGTCGAGCTGGTGCGCCCGCTGTTCATGGACCAGTGGCCCGCCCACCCCCTGCGCCATGGCCTGGTGCTGGTGGTGACCACGGTGGTCGCCTTCTGGGTGGCGCTGGCCCTAACCCGCAAGCGCTTCAAGGCATGACCGTGCTGCTCGGCACCAGCCATATCGCCATGGTGGCCAAGGGCGTGTCGGCCATCGTGGCGTCACGCGATGCGGCCCTGCGCCCCAGCATCATGCGGGCCGTGGGCAGCCACATCAGCGGCGATGGGCAGGAGGTCACGGTGTACCTGCGGCGCAGCCAGTCCGAGCAGTTGCTGCAGGACATTGCGCACACCGGCGAGATTGCCGTGGTGTTCAGCGTGCCATCCACCCACCAGACGCTGCAGCTCAAGGCCCGCCGGGCCACGCAGCGCCCGGCCCATGACGGCGATCTGCCCGTGTTGCAGGCCTACCTGCAGTCCATGGTGCAGGAGGTGGGCCGGGTGGGTTATGGGCCGCAGTATGTGGGCGCCATGCTGGCAGCACCGCTGCAGGATGTGGTGGCAGTGACATTCACCCCCACCAGCGCGTTCGACCAGACCCCAGGCCCACGCGCAGGCGCGGAGCTGTGTGCGCCGCCCGCACCACCCACACCACCCGTACCGCAGCCATGAGCACCGCAGCGCCGTCCCTGCACAGCATCCGCCCCTGCCTGGAAGGGGCGATTCCCGCCATCATGGCGACCTGCGACCCTGACGGCACACCCAACGTGGCCTACATCTCGCAGGTGGTCTATGTGGATGCGGCGCATGTGGCACTGTCGTTCCAGTTCTTCAACAAGACCCGCCAGAACATCCTGCGCAACCCGCGCGCGTCGGTGTTGGTGCTGGACCCAGTCACCGCCCACTTCTACCGCCTGCACCTGCTGTACGAACGCACCGAGGACAGTGGCCCGGTGTTCGAGAGCATGCGCGCGCAGCTGGCGGGCATTGCGTCGCATGCGGGCATGGCCGAGGTGTTTGAACTCAAAGGGGCCGACATCTACGCTGTGGAGCGCATCGAATCGGTGGCGGGCGAAGGCCTGCCGGCACCGGCGCCGCGTTCCGGTTTGCTGCACACGCTGCGTCTGTGCAGCGAGAGCATCGCGCGCTGCTCGGGGCTGGACGAGTTGCTGCAAGGCGCGCTGCAGGGCCTGCAGGACAAGCTGGGCATCCAGCACGCCATGGTGCTGATGCTGGACGCCAGCGCCCAGCAGCTCTACACGGTGGCCAGCTGCGGCTATGCCACATCGGGCGTGGGTTCCGAAATCCGGCTGGGCCAGGGAGTGATCGGCATGGCTGCGCGCGAGCGCACGCCGGTGCGCATCAGCCACATGACGCACGCCGCCCTGTACAGCCATGCCATCCGCGAAAGCATGGACGCGCATGCCACACCCGATGCACCCTCGTTGCGCGGCCTGGACATCCCCTACCCCGGCCTGCCCGAGCCGCACAGCCAGGTGGCGGTTCCGCTGCTGTCGGCCGGGCGCCTGCTGGGTGTGCTGTTCGCCGAGAGCCCCGAGGACATGCGCTTTGGCTTCGAGGATGAAGACCTGCTGGTGGCCATTGCGGGCCAGCTGGCCGCCGCCATCGATCTGCTGCAGGCCGCGCCCGATGCGCCCGAGCCGCTGCCTACTCCGACAGCGGCACCGCCAGTGAGCGGCAGCGCGCTGCGGGTGCGCCACTTTGCGGCCAACGACAGCGTGTTCATCAACGACGACTATTTGATCAAGGGGGTGGCGGGCGCCATTGTCTGGAAGCTGCTGCGCGACCACCAGCACACCGGGCGCGTGGACTTCACCAACCGCGAACTGCGGCTGGACCCCGCCCTGCGCCTGCCCGATGTGGCCGACAACCTGGAGGCCCGCCTGCTGTTGCTGCAGCGCCGCCTGCAAGAGAACTGCCCACACATCCACATCGAAAAAACGGGGCGCGGGCGCTTTCGGCTGTGCGTGCTGCGCCCCGTGGTGCTGGAAGACGCTTGAACCTCAGTGCACTAGGCCGGGCACCACCGCCAGGCCCAGGCTGCGCATCAGCTTGGTCCATTCGGGCTGCGTGAGGTGCGGCTGCACTTGTGCCAGCACTGCAGCCAACACAGGAGCAGGCGCATGCTGCTGCATGTCCGACAGCATGGCCGTGCGCTCGGCCGGCGACATGTAGGGCACCATCCAACGGGCCACCACCATCATTTCGTGCGGAGGGATCGAGGCCACCAGCGCATCGTGCACGCCCGCCAGTTCGGCATCGGTGTAGCACTGCCAGAGCACGCGGTTGTGGGCTGTCTCCTCTTCGTGCATGTGCTCGAAGTTGTGCGCCACAAACAGTGCCAGCTGCCGGTACAGGGCCAGGGTGGCCGCCGGACGTGCGGGCTTGGCGCAGGCCATCAGGTGGTTCACCCCGTCGGCCAGGGCCGTGATGGCCTGTTCGTGCTCCAGATGTTCGCCCGCAATGTTCTGGCTGGAGCCGGGCTGGCGCGCCTCCATGGCAGCGTGCACAAACTGGTTCTCGTGGTGCAGGTGCGCGCGGCACAGGTCCAGCAGCTGCATCACGCGGTCGCAGGTCTGGGCAAACTCCAGGTCGTCGTCCACATCCATGCGGCCCAGGCCCAGCAGCGTGTCGGCCATAAAGGCGCGCAGCGCCTTGTGGATGCTGGCGTACATGTCCATGCGGGGGGCGGCGGGTTGGGCTTGGGTCAGTGCGGCAATTTCGCGGGCATCAATCTTCATCACGTTCTTTCATGGCCTCGTTGGGCTCTTTCAGCGCCTTTTTTTGGGCGCCGGGCCGGGTGCACCATGCACCCGCTTCCATGCCAAGAAGTCTAGAAATTCGCCGCGTTGTTGCCTGTTAAAAACTCCTTAAACAGACCCTTTGAAAACCTTAAAAATCGCGCTCCGGGCGCCAAACGTGAAATCGTTCACGGCGCGGCGCGCAGCAGGTCCACCGCCTTTTCCGCAATCATCACCGTGGGCGCATTGGTGTTGCCGCTCACAATGCGCGGCATGATGGACGCGTCCACCACACGCAGGCCTGCGAGGCCATGCACGCGCAGTTCGGCATCCACCACATCCATGGGCCCAGGCCCCATGCGGCACGTGCCCACGGGGTGATAGATGGTGTCGGCGTACTGGCGGATGAACTGCTCGATCTCCGCGTCGGTGCGCGCACTGGCCGAAGCCGCCAGCTCCTTGGCGCCGAACTTCGCGAGCGCCGGTTGCATCAGGATCTCGCGCGTGCGCTTGAAGCCACGCACCATGCGCGCCATGTCGTCGGGGTCCGCCAGGAAGTTCGGGTCCACCAGTGGCAAGGCCATGGGGTCGCGGCTGGCCAGCGTGACCGAGCCCCGGCTCTTGGGCTGCAGCAGGCACACATGGGCCGAGTAGCCGTGGCCGAACACCGTCTTGCGCCCGTGGTCCACCAGCTTGCCGATCACAAAGTGCAGTTGCAGATCGGGCGCAGCCTCTGACGGGTCGCTCTTGATAAAGCCGCCCGCCTCGGCAAAGTTGGTGGTCAGCATGCCGGTGCGGTGCTTGCGCCATTCGACGATGCCGCGCAGCGTCTGCGCCATGCCCGAAAACGAGAGGCCGAACAGGTCCTTGAACTCAGGGGCGTCCAGCACCTGCACCACATCGGGGTGGTCGTGAAGATGCTGGCCCACGCCGGGCAGATCGTGCAGCACCGGGATGCCGTGTTGCTGCAAATGCGCGGCAGGCCCCACGCCCGACAGCATCAGCAGTTGCGGCGACAGCAGCGCGCCCGCACTCAGCAGCACTTCGCGCCCGGCGCGGACCTGCTTGATCGCGCCACCCTGGCGATATTCCACACCCACGGCGCGTGTGCCGTCGAACAGGATGCGCGTGGCATGCGCACCGGTGATGACCTGCAGGTTGGGCCGCGCCAGGTGCGGCGTGAGGTAGCCCTTGGCTGCGCTGTGGCGCTCGCCGTTCTTGTGCGTGACCTGGTACAGGCCCACGCCTTCCTGCGTGGCGCCGTTGAAGTCGGTGTTGTGCGGGTGCCCAGCCTGCACACCTGCGTCGGTGAAATACTGGCTGAACCGGTTGGGTGCATGCAGGTCTGCCACGTTGAAGGGGCCGCCCCGGCCATGCCAAGCGTTGGCGCCGCGTTCGTTGTTCTCGGCGCGCAGAAAGTACGGCTTCACATCTTCCCAGCCCCAGCCCGGGTTGCCCTGCGCGGCCCAGTGGTCGTAGTCGGCGTGCTGACCCCGGATGTAGACCATGGCGTTGATCGAGCTGGAGCCTCCCAGCACCTTGCCACGGGGCTGGTAGCCGCGCCGGTTGTTCAGCGCCGCCTGTGGTGTGGTGTTGAAGCCCCAGCCATTCAGCTCGAACTTGGCCATCACGGCCAGCCCGGCCGGGCAGTGGATGAGCACGCTGTTGTCGGCAGGCCCCGCCTCCAGCAGGCACACGCGCACTGCGGGGTTCTCAGTCAGGCGGCCGGCCAGCACGGAGCCTGCCGAGCCGCCGCCGATCACGATGTAGTCGAACATGTTGTGGTGTCTCCTCCGCCATGCTGCGCAGCGGCTTGTGGGTTCAGGTTTGACGCACGATAACCGAACGGCCGTGCGATTCCCCTTACCATTCCGTCTATCCGTTTCACTTTGAAGAGGGCTCTCTATATGACGATTCAGACCGTAGGCATCATCGGCGCAGGCACCATGGGCAACGGCATTGCACAGGCCTGTGCGGTGTCGGGCATCAACGTGGTGATGGTTGATATTTCGGATGCTGCAGTGCAAAAAGGCCTGGCCACCGTGGCCGGCAGCCTGGACCGCCTGATCAAGAAGGAAAAGATCAGCGAAGCCGACAAGGCGGCCGCCCTGGCGCGCATCAAGACTTCCACCAGCTACGACGACCTGAAGGCCGCGCAGCTCGTGATCGAGGCCGCCACCGAAAACTACGAGCTCAAGCTCAAGATCCTCAAGCAGGTGGACGCCATCGTGGCGCCCGAGGTGATCATTGCCTCGAACACCTCTTCGATCTCCATCACCAAGCTGGCCGCCGCCACCAGCCGCGCCGACCGCTTCATCGGCATGCACTTCTTCAACCCCGTGCCCATGATGGCGCTGGTGGAAATCATTCGCGGCCTGCAGACCAGCGACGCGACCCACGACGCCGTGAAGGCCTTGGCCGAGGCGCTGGGCAAGAGCCCCATCACCGTGAAGAACGCGCCCGGCTTTGTGGTGAACCGCATCCTGGTGCCCATGATCAACGAGGCCTTCTTTGTGCTGGCCGAGGGCCTGGCCACGCCCGAGGACATCGACGCCGGCATGAAGCTGGGCTGCAACCAGCCCATCGGCCCGCTGGCGCTGGCGGACATGATCGGCCTGGATGTGTGCCTGGCCGTGATGGACGTGTACCTGACCGAGTTTGGCGACAGCAAGTACCGCCCCTGCCCGCTGCTCAAGGAAATGGTGGCCGCCGGCCGCCTGGGCCGCAAGACCGGGCAAGGCGTCTACACCTACTGACGGCCTTCAGCGCGCTGTCCCTCGGGGGACGGCGCGCAGTTTCCATTGCGTTTTCAATCATGGGCCAGGAGACCGCGCCCATGAAACACATCACCCCCACCACACCCCCGCCCGAGGGCTGTATCGACACCCAGGTCATCGGCCATGTGCTGCTGATCGGTATCAACCGGCCCGCCAAGCGCAATGGCTGGACGCCCCCCATGTTCCGCCAGCTTGCCGAGGCTTACACCCGCCTCGATGACGACCCCGCCCTGCGCGTGGGCGTGCTGCATGCGTTTGGCGACCACTTCACCGCCGGGCTGGACCTGCCGGCCGTGAGCGCCTACATGCAGCGCGGCGAGAAAGCCATCCCTGAAGGCCTGGTGGAGCCCCACGACTACGGCCTGCCTGGCTACCGGCGCCGCACCAAGCCCATGGTGGTGGCGGTCAAGGGCATCTGCTTCACGGTGGGCATCGAGCTGATGCTGGGCGCCGACATCGTGGTGGCGGCCGACAACTGCCGCTTCTCGCAGATGGAGGTGCAGCGCGGCATCATGGCCACGGGCGGCGCCACGCTGCGCATGGCCGAGCGCGCGGGCACGGGCAATGCGCTGCTGCACCTGCTGACGGCCGACGAGTTCGGAAGCAGCGAGGCTTACCGGCTGAACTTTGTGCAAAAGGTGGTGCCCGCAGGCCAGGAGCTGCAAGAAGCGCTGCAGATTGCCCAGCGCATCGAGGCCCAGGCCCCGCTGGCCGTGGTGGCCACGCGGCTCAACGTGCTCAAGGCTATCGAGCAGGGGCAGGCGGCGGCGGTGGCGGACTTCATCCCCGTGCAGAAGCAGCTGGCCAACAGCGAAGACGCAGCCGAAGGCGTGCGCGCGTTTGTCGAGCGGCGACCGGCGCAGTTCAGCGGGCGCTGATTCCTGGTGGTTCGTTGTCGCCCGAACCGCCATGCGTCAAATTTCAAGCCAAATCGATCTCTAGCGCAGATGAATCATGCGCCAGTAGCTCTGCTATTGATAGCAATTTCCGAAGAGTAACGGGGGCACGACGCTCCCGCCTGCGCCAGCGGGACGCGCGAATAGCACCGATGGCGCGGCTCTGCTCCCCGACCCGCACAATCCCGCCCATTAACAAAGTTTTTCACAATTCAATTGCACACAATTTAATTTGCACCCACAATTCACCCCATGCCCAGCCACAGCACACCCCACATTCCCAGCCCCGCCATCCTGCGGCTGGACAACCAGGTCTGCTTTGCGCTGTATTCCGCCTCGCTGGCAATGACCAAGCTGTACAAGCCCCTGCTCGACCGCATCGGCCTGACCTACCCGCAGTACCTCGTGATGCTGGTGCTGTGGGAACAGGACGGCGTGACCGTGTCCGAGCTGGGCGAGCGCCTGTTTCTCGACTCCGGCACGCTCACGCCGCTGCTCAAGCGCCTGGAGGCCCAGGGCCAGATTGCCCGGCTGCGCGATGTGCAGGACGAGCGCCGCGTGCGCATCACCCTCACCGCCGAGGGCCGCGCGCTGCGCGACCAGGCCGAGGCCATTCCGCAGTGTGTGCTGCAAAGCAGCCAATGCTCGATTGCTGAGCTGACCGCCCTGACCACCGAACTCAAGCAGTTGCGAGACCGGCTCAGCGAGCAACGCTGACGGCCCGCAGAAATACGCAACGACACCGCCAGAACCGATTCCCTCCACCGCCCACCGTGGGCAACAACCGCAAGGAAGACACCATGACCAAGCTCGAAAAAGTCCTGTACACCGCCAAGTCGCATGTGACCGGTGGCCGCGATGGCGCCGCCAAGACCGATGACGGCCGCCTGGACGTCAAGCTGTCCTCGCCCGGCACCTCCGGCACCGGCACCAACCCCGAGCAGCTGTTTGCCTCCGGCTACGCAGCCTGCTTCATCGGCGCGATGAAGGCTGTGGGCGGCAAGATCGGCATCCCCGTGCCGCAGGACGTGTCCATCGACGCCGAAGTGGACCTGGGCCCCATCCCGAACGCCTACGGCATCGCCGCCCGCCTGGCCATCAGCCTGCCCGGCCTGGACAAGGAAACCGCCCAGAAGCTGGTGGACGCAGCCCACCAGGTCTGCCCCTACTCCAACGCCACGCGCGGCAACATCGACGTGACCATCACGATCGTCTAAGACGATGGGCCGCCAGCTGCTTCCCCGCATCGCGGTGGCCCTGGTGGCCATCGAGCATGTGTACATCCTCGTGCTCGAAATGTTCTTCTGGAACAAACCGCAGGGCATGAAGACCTTCAACCTGACCCAGGAGTTCGCCGACGCCACCACCACGCTGGCGGCCAACCAGGGGCTGTACAACGGTTTTCTGGCAGCCGGGCTGTTCTGGGGGCTGTTCACCGGCAACCGGCTGTTCAAGATCTTCTTCCTGGCCTGCGTGATCGTGGCCGGGGTGTTCGGAGCCGCCACCGCAGCGCCCAAGATCTTCTTCAGCCAGGCGCTGCCCGCGATCATTGCGCTGGGCCTGGTGCTGGCGCTGGACAAAAAAGCCGCCGCACAGCGCAGCCTCTGAGCTACCAAAACCATAGCTGCCAGCGCTTGATCAACAAGCGCTGGCAGCTATTTTTGCTTTGAAGCCACACAGGGATTGCCGCCTGCAAGCTGGCGTTCAGCGACACCCGCGATGATGGGGTTGGAGACAACCCCATGAAAATCGCCCTGCTGTCCGACATCCACGCCAACCGCCAGGCCCTCGACGCCTGCCTGCAACATGCCCGCGCCCAAGGCGCCGAACAATTTGCGCTGCTGGGCGACCTGGTGGGCTACGGCGGCGAGCCCGTGGCGGTGGTGGAGCAAGTGCGCGACCTGGCCCAGCAAGGTGCCCTGTGCGTGCTGGGCAACCACGACGCCATGGCCCTGGCGCCTCCCGCCAACCCGCGCAACCGCAGCGAGCTGGGCGCGCAGTGGACACACGACCAGCTCGGCAACAGCCACATCGCCTTTTTGCAGTCGCTGCCGCTCACGGCGCGGCTGGGCAGCAGCGCCTTGCTGGTGCACGCCAGCGCCGACATGCCCGCGCAGTGGCGGTATGTGGAGGACTCCAACGCCGCCGAGCGCAGCATGACCGCAGCGCAAGGCATCGACCCCGCCATCCGCTATGTGTTCTGCGGCCATGTGCACGAGCAGGTGCTGTACTTCCTCACGCCCACGGCCAAGCTGATGCGTTTTGCGCCCGAGCCCGGCGTGCCCGTGCCCGTGCCGACGCACCGCCAGTGGCTGGGCATCGTGGGCTCGGTGGGCCAGCCGCGCGATGGCGATGCGCGGGCCATGTACGCGCTGTTTGACGACACCGCCAGGCAGATCACCTTCTACCGCGTGCCCTACGACCACCTGGCCGCCGCCGCCGCCATCCGCGCGGCGGGCCTGCCCGGCTTCTATGCCGATCGCTTGGAAAAGGGCCAGTGAGATGAAGCTGCTGGAGCCTGGCACCGAGATCGACGGCTTCCGCGTGGTGGACTGCATCCACGCGGGTGGCATGGCCCACATCTACGCGGTGGAATACGCCCAGACCGACCGCAGCCCGGGCTTTCCGATGGCGATGAAGATCCCGCGCATGACGGCGGGCGACGGGGCCGAGAACATCGTGAGCTTCGAGGTCGAGCTGCAGATCCTGCCCGTGCTCAGCGGCCCGCATGTGCCGCGTTTTGTGGCGGCGGGCGACCTGGTGCGGCTGCCTTACCTGGTGATGGAGTACATCCCCGGCCAGACACTGCAGCACTGGCTGGACGAAGCGCCCGGGCGCTGCGATATCGCAACCATAGCCCGCCTGGGCGCCGCCACGGCCCACGCGGCGCACAGCCTGCACCAGCAGAACGTGTGCCACCTGGACCTCAAGCCCGCCAACGTGCTCATCAAGGACGACGGCACGGCCGTGCTGCTGGACTTTGGCCTCTCGTGCCACGCCCACTACCCCGACCTGCTGGCCGAGGAGATGCGCCAGGCCGTGGGCTCGCCCGCCTGGATCGCGCCCGAACAGGTGGTGGGCGTGCGCGGCGACCCGCGCAGCGATATCTTTGCCATCGGCGTGATGCTGTACGAACTGGCCACGGGCGAGCTGCCCTTTGGCGCCCCCACCACCAGCGGCGGCATGCGCCAGCGCCTGTGGATGACGCCCGCGCCGCCGCGCAAGCACCGCGCCGACATTCCGCCCTGGCTGCAAGAGGTCATCCTGCGCTGCCTGGAGCCCGAGGCCGCAAGCCGCTACCCCTCGGCAGCGCACCTGGCCTTCGACCTGTCCCACCCCGAGCAGGTGCTCATCACCGAACGCGGCGAGCGCACCGAGCGCACGCCGCTGGGCACCCACCTGCGCCGCTGGCTGCGCGCGGCGGGCATGCACTACACGCCCAGCCCCCTGCCCTCACAGCAGATCGAGGACACGCCCATCCTCATGGTGGCCGTGCCCCATGCCGACGTGACGGACGCCACGCTGTATTCGCTGCGCCAGGCCGTGGCCCGGTCGCTGGGCATTCGCCCCGGCGCACGGCTGGCCTGCGTGACGGTGGTGTCGCCCGGCGCCAGCAGCACCAGTGACAGCGAGCGCAGCGAGACCACGCTGCACCGCCAGCACATGGCCCGCCTGCGCCAGTGGGCCCAGGGGCTGGACCTGACCGGCCATGCCGTGAGCTACCACGTGCTCGAAGCCAGCGACGTGGCCCAGGCGCTGGTGCGCTACGCGGCCAGCAACCACGTGAGCATGATGATCCTGGGCGCCGCCACGCACGGGCTGCAGACCCAGCGCTTTTTTGCCACCGTGCCCATGCGCGTGGCACGCGACGCGCCTTGCACCGTCATCCTGGTCAAGCAGGCGCTGCCTTTCGAGCAACTGGCGCAGCCCACGGCGGACTGAGCCCGTTAGCAATCTGGCGCACCGACACGCCGCGCACCTGTCGCCCAGGCGGCGCGCATCGCTTGAGCGCGCGCACGCTTTGGTTTAGCGTGGCAGCATGAGCACCACCACCCTCCTCGTGCGCCAGGACCAGCTGGCCACCACCAGCCTGATCACCACCGACGACACCCCGCTGGCCGAAGGCCAGGTCCGCGTGCGGGTCGAGTCGTTTGCCCTCACGGCCAACAACATCACCTACGCCGCGCTGGGCGACATGCTGAACTACTGGCAGTTTTTCCCCACCGGCGAGGCCGGCTGGGGCATCGTGCCCGTGTGGGGCTTTGGCACCGTGGTGCAGTCGCTGCACCCGGCCGTGGCCGTGGGCGAGCGGCTGTATGGCTACTGGCCCATGGCCAGCCAGGCCGTGCTGTCGCCAGACCGCGTCAACCCCACGGGCTTCAGCGACGGCGCCCCGCACCGCGCCGGCCTGCATGCGGTCTACAACCACTACCTGCGCACCAGCACTGACGGGCTATACCGCGCCGACAACGAAGACGTGCAGGCGCTGCTGCGGCCGCTGTTCATCACTTCGTGGCTCATCGACGACTTTCTGGCCGACCAGCAGTTCTATGGCGCCAAGCGCATGCTGCTGTCCAGCGCGTCGAGCAAGACCGCCTACGGTACGGCCTTCCAGCTTGCGCAGCGGGAGGGCATCGAGGTCATCGGCCTCACCTCGCCCGGCAACGTGGCGTTTTGCGAGAGTCTGGGCTGCTACCACCGCGTGGTCACCTACGACGCACTGGACACCCTCGACGGTGCCACACCCAGCGTGTACATCGACTTTGCAGGTAGCGTGGGCCTGCGCCAGCGCATCCACGCCCACTTCACCGGCCTGGCCTACAGCTGCTCGGTGGGTGCGAGCCATGTGGGCGATCTGGGCGGCGCCGGCCAGCTGCCCGGCCCGCGCCCAGTGATGTTCTTTGCCCCCGCCCAGGTCAAGAAGCGCCATACCGACTGGGGCGCGCAGGGCCTGAACGACCGGCTGGTGGCAACCTGGAACCAGTTCAGCACCGCCGTGTCGGCCGGGCCGCAGCCCTGGCTGGTGGTGCAGCGCCATGCGGGGCCCCAGGCCACGCAGGCCCTGTTTGCCAGCGTGCTGGCAGGCAGCGGCGACCCACGAGCGGGGCATATCGCGACGATGCTGCCCGGCTGAAACGCTATGCGCGGCCGTCAAGGGCGCGGCGGCGACAATGGGGCATGACCCCATTGCCCCCCAATACCGCTGCCAACGCCTCGAACGACCAACACCCCTACGCCCGCCTCACCCCCGACCAGGTGCTGGACGCGCTGGCCAGCGTGGGCCTGTATGGCGACGGCCGCCTCATGGCCCTGTCGTCCTACGAAAACCGGGTGTACCAGGCCACACTGGAAGACGGCCAGCGCGTGGTGGCCAAGTTCTACCGCCCGGGCCGCTGGAGCGAAGCGCAGATCCTCGAAGAACACGCCTTTGCCGCCGAGCTGATGGCCGCCGAGGTGCCCGCCGTGGGCCCGCTGGTGCTGAACGGCGCCACCCTGCACCAGCACGATGGCTTTGCCTTTTCCGTCAGCCCCTGGCGCGGCGGACGCCAGCCCGAGCTGGACGACTTCGAGGTGCTGGAATGGATCGGCCGCTTTCTGGCCCGCATCCACACCGTGGGCGCCGCCCAGCCCTTTGCACACCGGCCCACGCTGGACCTGGCCACCTTTGGCACGGCGTCGCGCGACTGGCTGTTGATGAACGAGATCATCCCGCTCGACATGCAAGCCGCCTGGAAGACACAGTGCGAAAAAGCTCTTGATTTGATAGCTACCAGCGCATATTCCACTAGCGCTACAGGCACATTTGGCCTGAACGATGCCACCCAGATCCGCCTGCACGGCGACTGCCACCCCGGCAACATCCTCTGGACCCCGCTGGATGAATGGGGCCGGGGCGGCCCGCACTTTGTGGACCTGGACGACGCGCGCATGGGCCCGGCCGTGCAGGATTTGTGGATGCTGCTGTCGGGCGACCGGCGCCAGCGCACCCACCAGCTCGGTGCGTTGATCGACGGCTACGAACAGTTCCGCAGCTTCGACCGCCGCGAGCTGGCGCTCATCGAGCCGCTGCGCACCTTGCGCCTCATCCACTACAGCGCCTGGCTCGCGCGCCGCTGGCAGGACCCGATCTTCCCGGCCAACTTCCCGTGGTTTGGCAGCAGCGACTACTGGCGCGGGCAGGTGGACATGCTGATCGAGCAGATCGAGGCCATGCAGGAAGAGCCGCTGGTGGCCTGAGCAGGCCTTGTCCAGCCGGGCCCGCGCGGGCACCGGAGCATTGCAAACGATTGTCAAACCGCGCGCACAGCGGGCCGATGTGGGGCAACATCAAAGCGCTCCCTTGTGACGGGAGCGTTTTGTTGATCCACCGGGGTGTCAGCCCCCAGAGCCCATTCCCATGCGCATCGCAGTCCTTGACGACGACCTTCTCCTGCTGGAGCAGATCAAGGGCACCCTGGAATGCCACCAGCACGTGTGCCACACCTTCGCCGACGGCACCAGCCTGCTGCAGGCGCTGCGCCAAGAAACCTTCGACCTCCTGCTGGTGGACTGGCACCTGCCCGACATGGAAGGGACAGACGTGGTGCAGACCGTGCGCAACACCCACGGCATGCTGCCGCCCATCCTGTTCATCACCCGCCGCAGCGATGAACGCGATGTGGTCGAGGCCCTGTCGCGCGGCGCCGACGACTTCATGAGCAAGCCCCTGCGCATGGGCGAGCTGGTGGCCCGCACCACCGCCCTGCTGCGCCGGGCTTTCCCCCAGTCCATGGGCGCGCGGCTGGACTTTGGTGCGTACCGTTTTGACGCGGAACAACGCACCCTGCAACTCCACGGCGAAGCCATCGGGCTCAAGCACCGCGAATACGAACTCGCACTGTTCCTGTTCCGCAACGCAGGCCGCCTGCTGTCCCGCACCCACCTGCGCGAGGCAGTGTGGGGCGATGCCACCGACACCCCCTCGCGCTCCCTGGACACCCACATGTCCCGGCTGCGCAGCAAGCTGGAGTTGACGGAGGCCAACGGCTACACGATCACGGCGGTGTATGGGGTGGGGTACCGGCTGGATGCGGTGCCGCGGCAGCCGCCGCAGGGGGCTGGGGCGCACGGTACCGAGCGCGTCGCAGAGCGAAGCGACCTCCTGCCTCAAATGGAAACAAGCTGATGGCGTTGCGGGCGGCGCTGGGCTATGCTGCCGCCATCCCCCCTTTGCACTGCCCCCATGAAAGACTGGATTCGCAACGCCCTGTCCATCCGCCAGCCTCGCCGGCCCGCCCCGGTGGGCTCGCTGCCTCCGGTGGGGGCACTCATCATGCGGGGGCCAGTCAAGATGCTGGTCACACACCCGTTGCCCGCTGAGCTGTGGGACTGGCTGGTGCTGTCGGGCTGGCGAAACATGCCGGTCAAGGACGATCGGCGCAAGGGCATGCAACTGCCCGAAGGCGCGCTGAAGGCCCTGATCGATGCCGACCCGGCTGAGCGCAACCAGGTCCACGCACGCATCCTGGAGCTGGCAGAGCCCGAGGTGTGAGGAGTCGTCACGGACCTCCGAACGCCCCTGCAGGACGGGAAGACCGGATAACAGCACACGCCAGCCTCCACTCCCAATAAAGAAACCCCGATGGCGCCAGGCACCACCGGGGTTTCTTATTTTGATAGCAGCCAGCGCTTATGGCACTAGCGCTTGCGGTCGTTTTTACTCAAAAAGCACCCAACTCAGGCCAGCAAGGCATTCACCCGCTTGACGTAGGCTGCCGGGTCTTCCGGCAGGCCGCCTTCGGCCAGCAGGGCCTGGTCGAACAGGATGTGCGCCAGGTCGTGAAAGTGCACGCTGCCGTCCAGCTTTTTGACCAGTGCGTGTTCGGCGTTCACCTCCAGCACAGGCTTGGTGGTGGGGGCCTGCTGGCCGGCCTGCTTGAGCAGGCGGGCCAGCTGCGTGCTCATGCCGTCGTCCTGCACCACCAGGCACGCGGGCGAATCGACCAGGCGGGTGGTCACGCGCACGTCTTCGGCCTTGTCCTTGAGGGCTTCCTTGAGCTTGGCGAGCACGGGCTTGAAGGCTTCGGCGGCCTCTTCGGCAGCCTTCTTCTCGGCTTCGTCCTGCAGCTTGCCCAGGTCCACCGCACCCTTGGCCACGCTTTGCAGCGGGGTGCCATCAAACTCGTGTAGGTAGTTCAGCGCCCATTCATCCACGCGGTCGGTCATCAGGAGCACTTCGATGCCCTTCTTCTTGAAGACTTCGAGCTGCGGGCTGTTCTTGGCGGCGGCGAGCGTTTCGGCCGTGATGTAGTAGATGGCCTCCTGGCCTTCCTTCATGCGGGCCTTGTAGTCGGCAAAGGAGACTGTCACGGCATCGCTCTGCGTGGAGGCAAAGCGCAGCAGCTTGGCCAGGCGCTCGCGGTTGGCAAAGTCCTCGCCCAGGCCTTCCTTCAGCACGGCGCCAAACTCGGCGTAGAACGCGGTGTACTTGCCTTCCTTGGCCTTGTCTTCCTCGCTCACCACGTCGGTAACGCCGTCGGCGCCCTCAGCCGCTGCGGCTTCGTGCTTGTCGTGTTTGGCCAGGTCTTCCAGCATGCTCAGCACGCGCTTGGTCGAGCCTTCGCGGATGGAGCGCACGTCGCGGCTTTCCTGCAGCAACTCGCGGCTCACGTTCAGCGGCAGGTCGGCGGAGTCGATCACGCCCTTGACGAAGCGCAGGTAGGTGGGCATCAGCGCTTCGGCGTCGTCCATGATGAAGACGCGCTTGACGTACAGCTTAACGCCCGCCTTCTTGTCGCGGTTCCACAGGTCGAACGGGGCCTTGGCGGGGATGTACAGCAGCTGCGTGTACTCGGTATTGCCCTCGACGCGGTTGTGCGCCCAGGTCAGCGGGGCCTCGTGGTCGTGGCTGATGGTCTTGTAGAACTCGGCGTATTGTTCCTCGGTGATGTCCTTCTTGGGGCGCGTCCACAGGGCGCTGGCCTTGTTGATGGTTTCCCACTCACCGGTCTTGACCATGCCGCCGGGCTGGCGGCCGCCGTTTTCGTCATTGGGGTTGATCAGCTCGCCGTCTTTCCACTCTTCCTTTTCCATCAGGATGGGCAGGCTGATGTGGTCGGAGTATTTGGCGATGACCTGCTTGAGCTTCCAGGCGTTGAGGTATTCCTCGGCATCGTCGCGCAGGTGCAGGATGATGCTGGTGCCGCGCTGGGCGCGGGTGATGGTTTCGACCTCGAAGTCGCCCGTGCCACCGCTGATCCAGCGCACGCCTTCTTCGGGCTTGAGGCCCGCGCGGCGCGATTCCACGGTGATCTTGTCGGCCACAATGAAGCCCGAGTAGAAGCCCACGCCGAACTGGCCGATGAGCTGGGCGTCCTGTTTCTGGTCGCCCGAGAGCTTGCCCATGAAATCCTTGGTGCCGCTCTTGGCGATGGTGCCCAGGTGGTCGATCGCCTCTTGCTGGCTCATGCCGATGCCGTTGTCGGTGATGGTCAGCGTCTTGGCGGCCTTGTCGAAGGTCACGCGCACTTCGAGGTTGGGGGCGTCTTCAAACAGGGCAGCGTTGTTCAGGCCCTCAAAACGCAGCTTGTCGCAGGCGTCCGACGCGTTGGAGATCAGCTCGCGCAGGAAGATTTCCTGGTTGGAGTACAGCGAATGGGTGACCAGGTGCAGCAGCTGGGCTACTTCCGCCTGGAAGGACAGGGTTTGCTTGCTCATGGAGGGGTTCTCTCTATGGAAATCGGTCTGAACGAATGCGAATGGAATCGGCACAAAAAATCACGCCTGCCGAACCAGCAGGCGTGATGTAGGGGCATGTGCCCGGTTTTCAAGGGCCCGGCGTGAGCGGCGGACCGCCACCCCGCCGGGAGCGACGGCTTCAACCGTCGGTGGTGATGCGCTCGATCAGCGTCTTGAGCATGGCGTCGGCCTTGTCGTTGGCGACCTGGCAGGTGCCTGCCGCCGCATGGCCGCCGCCGCCAAACTCCAGCATCAGGTTGCCCACATGGGTCTTGCTGCTGCGGTCCAGGATGGACTTGCCGGTGGCAAACACCGTGTTCTGCTTTTGCAGCCCCCACATCACATGGATGGAGATGTTGCACTGGGGGAACAGCGCGTAGATCATGAACCGGTTGGTGGCCCAGATCGTTTCCTCGTCGCGCAGGTCCAGCACCACCAGGTTGGCAATGCGGATGGCGCAGCTTTGCAGCTGGGCCTGGGCCTTGGGGGCGTGCTCGCGGTAGAGCTGCACGCGCTCCTGCACGTCGGGCAGGGCCAGGATCTCGTCGATGGTGTGGTCGCGGCAGTACTGGATCAGGTCCATCATCAGCGCATAGTTGCTGATGCGGAACTCCCGAAAACGCCCCAGGCCCGTGCGCGAGTCCATGAGGTAGTTCAGCAGCACCCAGCCCTGGGGGTTGAGGATGTCCTCGCGCGAGTACTGGGCCGAGTCGGCCTGGTCCACGGCGGCCATCATCTCGTCCGTGATGCGGGGGAAGGCCGCCTTGCCACCGTAATAGTTGTAAACCACCCGCGCGGCTGAGGGGGCATGGGCTTCGATGATGTGGTTCTCGTCGCGGCGGCCCGAGTTGCGGATGGTTTCGGACTCGTGGTGGTCGAACACCAGGTGCGCACCCGGCACATAGGGCAGGTTAGTGGTGATATCGCGGCTGGTGATGGGCACCTTGCCGTCCTGCATGTCCTTGGGGTGGACGAAGGTGATCTCGTCGATCAGATTCAGCTCATTGAGCAGCACCGCGCAGACCAGGCCGTCAAAGTCACTGCGGGTCACCAGGCGGTATTTCGCATCACTCACTCAATTCTCCTTGTTATGTAGCGCACGGCGACATGGTAGCCGCGCCCGGGCCCCTGGCAAGCACCGCTTGCGTCAAAAAGCTGGCCGTCCGGGTACTCTTGGATCAATGGTCCTGCATCCAGTCCTGCAATTGCCGGGCCACGCCCGCGTCTGCCAGCAGATCCAGGTGGCCCAGGCGGTAGAACACCGCCTGGCGGGCCTTGGCAAACCCCAGCGTCCTGGAAGGATCATCGTGGATGCCCAGCGCACTGTGCAAGGGCACCAACCCGTCCCCCACCAGCCGCTCTCCCACCGGGCTGCGCTGCGCAGCCAGGGTGGCCGCCACCGCATGGCACGCCACCCCGGCGGGCAGCGGCACCGGGGTGCGCTGGTCGGGGCTTTTGCGAAAACGGTCCCGCCCCTGCCAGTCGGACTCCAGCACATGGCCGTAGCGCAGGTCGGTGATGCCCGCGCTGCGCAGCTGGGCCAGGCGCGCAAACGGGCGCGAATAGGCATTGCTGCCCAGCAGCACATCCACCCAGTGACCCGCGCGCTCTAGCGGCGCCCCGTGGTGCGGGGTGCCCAGAAAGACCAGGTGGCGCAGCAGGGGCAGCCACCCGCTGGCACCCGCTGGTGCCTGGGCCGCCTGGTGGCAGGCGCTGCGCGCCACCAGTCCGCCCATGCTGTGGGCCAGGATGGACAGCTCCGTCACCGGCACAGGCCATGAAGCCACCAGGGATGTGAGCAGGGCCGACAGCTCGGCCCCGTTGGTGGAGGTGTGCTGGCCCGTGTTGTAGCGCAGGTACACGGGGGTGTAGCCCAGGGCCTCGGCCAGATGGGCGCCATGGTCATGGCCGCGGCGCAGCCACTGCAGGTCGTTCATGCACAGGCCATGCACCAGCACCAGCAGCTTGCCGGTGGCGGCGCCCGGGGCGGCAAGCGCGTGCAAGTCCAGGGGCAGACCGTGCTGGTACCAGCCCATTGGCGTACACAGCGGGTTGCCGTCGCGCTGCAAGCGGTCGCCCATCACGCCATTGAGCGCGGCAATGACCGCCTCGCGCTCCCAGTGCACCTTACCGGCCGACGTGGCCGGGGCAAAAAACGGCTCCAGCCGCGCCAGACCCGCCTGCAGGCCCGTATCCACCAGCTGCGTCACCCCCCGGATGCTTTGGTACACCAGCCCCGTCAGTCCCCGCGTGCGACCCGGCTCGGCACCACCTGGCAGCCCCAGCGTGTCCAGCACCGACTGGTGCACCCCCTCGGCCACCCGGCTGATGCCGGTGGTGGCCTGCGTGGCCAGGCGCGCTACAGCGCGCAGGTCGGAGGCGCGCAACTGGCGCAGCGGGCTGGCCGTCGCCGCTTTAGTGCCGTCGCCCGCAGGGGTAGAGGGAGCAGGCTTGCGTGGCCGAGGTGCGGAAGGAAGGGGCATGAGAGGGGCTCCGTTTAAAAGTGCTTGCAAGGAGCCCGGGACTCTCAGAACCGCTCGTTGGGGGACAGGTAACGCCACTGACCCACGGGCAGGTTGCCCAGGGTCACGCGGCCGATGCGGATACGCTTGAGGCCCACCACCTTGAGCCCCACCAGCTCGCACATGCGGCGGATCTGGCGCTTTTTGCCCTCGGTGAGCACAAAACGCAGTTGCTCGGGGTTCTGCCAATCGACCTTGGCGGGCTTGAGCGGCTCGCCGTCCAGGCTCAGGCCGTGGCGCAGGCGCTCCAGCAGCTCTTTGGGAAACACCGCCTGCACATTGGTGCTGACGGGGTCACGCTCGTTGATTTCCTGCAGTGGCGCGGAGCGCTCCCCGGGGTGATGGGGCGCCGCCTGGCCCGGGGCCTGGTAGACCACGCGCACCAGGTACTCCTTTTCCATCACGGAGTCCTCGCCAATGATCTGCCGGGCCACGCGGCCGTCCTGCGTCAGCACCAAAAGGCCCACCGAGTCGATATCGAGCCGCCCGCAGGGCGCCAGGCCCCGCAGCTGGGGCGGCGAGAAGCGGTTGCGGCTGGGGTCCTCGCGCCAGTGGGTGCGGGGGTTGATCAGCGCCACGGCGGGCGTGTGGCCGTCTTCGGCCTGGCCGCTCACGTAGCCAATGGGCTTGTTCAGCAGGATGGTGACGCGCTGCTCCTGGAAGCCCTGGGCAATCTTGTCCACCTCGATGCGGTCGGCCGCCGTGACCTGCTGGCCCATGGTGGCCACCACGCCATTGACCTTGACCCAGCCCTGCTCCACCCAGTCGTCGGCCTCGCGGCGCGAGCACAGGCCCAGCTCGGCCATGCGCTTGTTCAGGCGCGAGGTGGGCAAGCCGCCCACGGTGCCCGTCGCTGGCGCAGGCACCTGGCGCACCGGCGCCACAAAAGCGCCCGACGCCACGCGGTAGTTGGAGGGTGCAGGGGCGCGGGACGGCCGTGGGGCCCGGGGCGGCGGAGCGGGCCGTGCAGAAGCAGGCCGAGCAGGGGCGGGCTTGGCCGTCAGGGTCGGGCGGCGCAGCACGGGCCGACCGGCGGCTGGTGCAGAAGACGATGGGCCGCCAACGTCGGAGGCGGGAGCGGCGGCAGGGCCCGCAGGCGGGCGAGAGGAGGAGGAAGACATTGCGGGTATTTTCGCCTGTGGACTGCTTAGCCCCCAAACAGAGAGGCGGCGGCCTGCTGCCAGCTACCCCTGGCGCGCCTGCCAGGCGAGGAAATCATCCACCGGCAGGGGCCGCGCGATGTGGTACCCCTGCGCCTCGTCGCAGGCCAGCGCACGCAGGCGATCCTGGATGGCGGCAGTCTCCACGCCTTCGGCCACCACCGTGAGTCCCAGGTTGTGCGCGAGGTCGATGGTGGAGCGCACGATCATCGCGTCGTCCTCACCCGTTTCCATGCCCATCACAAACGATTTGTCGATCTTGAGTTCATCGACCGGCAGGCGCTTGAGGTAGGCCAGCGACGAATAGCCGGTGCCGAAATCGTCGATGGACAGCTTGAAGCCCTGCTCCGACAGGCGGTTGAGCATGGCCTCGGCGCGCTGGGGGTCGTCCATGATCGCGCTTTCGGTGATCTCCAGGCAGAAGGCACTGGCTGGCACCCCATGGCGCGCCAGGATGTCGGCCAGCCGGTGGCTCAGTTCGGGGTCGAGCAGGTCGCGCGTGGAGAGGTTGACCGACACCCTGAGCGGCAGGCCCTGGGTGCGTGGGTCGGCCAGCAGGCGCGCTACTTCTTCAAACATCCACAGCGTGAGGTGGCGCACAAACCCGGTCTGCTCGGCAAACGGAATGAACTGCATGGGCGGCACCAGACCGCGCTGCGGGTGCTGCCAGCGCACCAGCGCCTCGGCCGCCAGGCCCGGCTGCCCGTGCAGGGGCACCTTGGGCTGCAGGTACAGACGCAGCTCATGGTGTTCCACGGCGTGGCGCAGCTCGGTCAGCAGCGACAGGGTCTGCGCGCTGGACGAGTCAAACGCCGCGTCGTACTGCAGGGCCCCGCTGAGTTGGCGCTTGGCGGCGTACATGGCAATTTCAGAACGGCTGAGCAGCGTGTCGGCGTCGCCCGCATCACCCGGCCAGCAGGCAAAGCCGATGCCAGCGCTCAGGTCCACCGTCTGGTCCTCGAAGGCCAGCGGTAACTCGAACGACTGGTTGATGCGCTGGGCCACGTCGTGCGCGTCCGCCGCATCGGCGCGCTGCAGCAGGATGGCGAACTCATTGCCGCCCAGGCGCGCCACCATATCGTCGGGCGAGCGCACCTGCTGGCTCAGGCGCTCGGCCACGGCCTGCAGCAGGCGATCGCCAAAGGCATAGCCCAGCACATCGTTCACATGCTTGAAGCGGTCCAGGTCCAGCGTGAGCACGGCCAGGGGCTGCGGCGTGCTGGCACTGGCGGCAATGGCCTGCACCACGGCGTCGCGAAACCGCTCCCGGTTGGGCAGGCCCGTCAGGCGGTCCCAGTAGGCCAGGCGGCGGATCTCGGTCTGCTGGGCGCCAATGTCCACGCGCATGTGGTCGAACGAGCGCGCCAGGTTGCCGATCTCGTCCGTGCGGTCGGTGTGCTCCAGCGGTACGTCGTATTCACCACGCGACAGCCGCTGCGTGGCCGCCAGCAAGGAGCGCAGCGGCGTGGCGAGCCGTTGCGCCACCAGGCCCGTACCCACGGCAAACAGCAGCACACCCGCCACGGTGATGATGGCCAGCAACACCTGCAGCTGCCGGTAGGGGGCTACCACCTCGTCCACCGACCGCAGCAGCAGCGAGTGCACCTCGCCCCCCACGCTATCGAGCGGGCTGGAGCGCGCCAGCAAGGTGCCCTCGGCCGTCTGCAGCTCGCCCGCCGCACCACCGCTGGCCAGCAGCAAGGCCTGTGCGTCCTTGGGCAGGGTGCTGACCGGCAGGGTCATTGCGCCCCCGGGGGCCTTGACCATCAGGGCCACATGCACCGACAGGAGCTGGCGCATTTCGTCGGCACGCGACTGGTCGATGCGAAAGCCCATCAACACCCAACCAATGACCACCGGCGCCCGCATGGGCACCATCACGAACTGGTAGGGAATGCCTTCCATCACCGCGATCTGGCTGCCCTGGGGCTGCTGCGCGAGGCGCGGCACCACCTGCTGCAGCGTGGCCGGAAACTGGTCCATGCTTCCCGTGAGGCTGACCGCACGCAGCGTGAGGTCGGTGCTCAGCAGCGCCGTCACGGCCGCGCCGATGCGGCTGCCGTGGTTTTCGAGCACCGACTGGATGGTTTCCTCGTCGCCCGAGTTGACCGCCGAACGAAACCCGTAGTCCGCCGCCAGCAGGGCCGAGCCCTGGCGCAGTTGCTCCGCGTTCTGGTCCAGCAGGCGGCGCCAGATGTTTTCATCCAGGTCCAGGGCGCGCGCGATCTGGGCGCGCGCATTGCGGTCGATGGAGGCCCGCACCACGGCAAACCCCGCCGCCTGCACGATGAGCAGCAGCAGCAACGACAACCCCACCAACCGCAGGATCAGGCTGCGCCGGGCCAGGCGCAGCCGCATCAAGGTTGCAACCCCGTCATGCGCACCGCCGCCGTGGCCGCTCCTGTGGCCGGCACGGTCAGTGCCTGCTCCAGGGCCGGGGCGCCCACCGGCAGGCGGGCGTGCCAGGTGCGCAGCGTATAGGTGCCAGGCGGCACGTTGTCGAGTTGTGCCTTGCCCGTGGCCGCAGGGGTGCGGGCGTAGTACGGTGTGTCCACCACCAGCACCCACCCCACCATCTGGTCGTGGATGTTGCAGCCCAGCGTGACCACGCCAGACTTGTCAAACAGCACAGGGTTGGACGGCGTGCCGCTGTAGAGCTTGAGCTCGAACTTCTTGGCGGGCGAGAACGAGTACACGTGGTGCCGCACGGTATCGTGGTTGGGAAACCGCACCTCGGTGCCCACCGGCACCACCAGCACACCGGGCACGAACTGCCGCTTCTCCTGCGCCATCTCCACGCCAACGAGCGGCTTGACCTGCTTGCGGGCCTCGGCCGAGTCCAGAAAGACCACGGCATCGGCCAGCGGCTTGCCCGCAGCGTCGGACACATCGACCTGCACCGTGCCCGCCTGCGCGCCGCCAGCCAGCAGTACCAGCGCAGCAAGCGCTGCCAACCGGGCCAACCTGGCGGGCTGCAGCGTCGGCGGGCCGGCCAGCCTCATGGTTCGATCGCCAGGCCCACCAGGGGCGCGCCATCGCCCACCACACCCAGGGGGCGGGTGGCGCCAGTGGCCAGGTCCACCTGGTGCAGGCGGGTCTGGGTGTCGGCGGCTGTGCGCACGGCAATCAGGGCGGTGTTGCCCACGTCGGCAATGTCAAAGCTCACATCCGTGAGCGGTCCCAGCCCCAGCGGACCCACGGTGCGCAGCTGCCCGGCGTTGGGCGACACCATCGGCTGAGTCCCCTCGCGCGAGCCCTGCATCACCAGCACACCCAGCGCGCGGTCGATCGCGTAGTTGGTGGTGATCTTGCTGTCGTTGGGGTTGTAGGTATAGGCGGCACCGGCAATGTCGGGCCGGCGGCGGGCGTTTACATCGCCCCAGGCGTAGCGCAGGCTGGGGTCGGGCTGCACACCTTCCACAGTAGCGTCGCCATCCACCACCGCCCCCGTGTCGGGGTGCAGGCGCAGGTTCTGGCTCGTGTTGGACACCACCCGGATGCGGTCGGCCGCCGGGTTGAAATCAAAGCCGAACACCGTGCCCTGCAGTGCCAGCGCAGCAGGCGCGGGGCCGACCGGGCGCAGCGCACCCGTGGGAATGTCGAGCGTGTACAGGCGGCCCGCTTGCGACAGCGCATAGAGCACGCCCTTGGCCACGCGGAAGTCGATGCCGACCAGCCGCTCGCCGGGCGCCAGGCCCGTCACCGGGCGCCGCTCCAGGATGCGGTCAGGCTGTGCTGCGTGGAAGGTGATGAGTTCGTGCGAGGCCGTCACGGCCACCAGCGTTTCGCGCAAGCCGGTATCGGGCCGGGGCGCCGCACAGCCAGCCAGCACGGCCAAGGCCACTGCAGCCACCGCTGCACGCAGCGTGGAGGAGGGAAAAAACGGATGCATGGGACGCCTCGCAAGTGTTACAGGTTTATACCTGATCGGCTGCACCCGCGGCGGGGACAAGGGCAAACCCCGAGCCTCCACCAACTATGTTTTTAATAGCACCGAAGGCATGATTTATTTGCGCCCATAGCGTTTTTACCAATGATTTCACCGGCATCTTCTGTTGCACTTTGACGCCAGTGCACCAAGGCTGTGCACGGCTGCATTTGTAACAAGACGGCTATGCAGATCGGGCATGGGAGCATCCTCAACACTCATGACACATTTTGTTGTTATTGCCTACACTGCACCGACCTCTGCCCCACCCATCGGGCGCCCCGGGGCCGGTGGGCACCGTTATTGCTTTTGCACCAAAGCCCCCGCTTGATCACGCTTTGATCTTTTTCGATACCCAAGGACCCCCATGTCGGCTGCTTCCACCCTCAAATCCCTGTCGATCTCCAGCCGGCTGAGCCTGGGGTTTGGCTGCATGCTGGTGCTGCTGGTGGCCGTGGCAGCGGTGGGGCAGCTGTCCGTGGGCAAGGTGCACGATCAGATGACCCAGATCACCGGCGTGGGCGCCAACAAGGCCAAGCTGGTCAACGGCATGCTGGAGAGCGTGAGCGCCATCGGCATCCAGAGCCGCTCCGCCGCCATGCTCAACGACATCGACCCCAAGCAGGCGCGCGAGCAGATCGTGGCCGTGGGCAAGACGCTCAAGGAATACGCCGCGCAAGAAGCTGCATTAACCGAGCTGCTCACCCCCGCCAAGGCCACCCCTGCAGAGCTCAAGCTGCTGGGCGAGGTGCAGGCCCTGGGCGGCAAGACCCGCCCCGAACTCGACAGCGCCATCAAGGCCGCTGACGACGGCGACACCGTGAGCGCCACGCTGGCGCTGATGACCCGCGTGGCCCCCGCAGAAACCGCCTGGCGCGCCAAGCTGCGCGAGCTGATCGAGCTGCAAAACACCCTGAATGCTGAAGCCACAAGCTCGGCAGAACAAACCCAGAGCAGCGCCCGCGTGGTGGGCGGGCTGCTGGTGCTGCTGGCCATTGGCCTGGGCGCGCTGATCGCCTGGCGCATCACGGCCAGCATCACCGCCCCCATTGGCCGCGCGGTGGTGGTGGCCGAGCGCATTGCGCGCGGCGACCTCACCTCGCAGGTCGAGGTGCGTATCCACGACGAAACCGGCCGACTGCTCGAAGCCATTGCCGCCATGCAGGAGCGCCTGCGCACCCTGGTGGGCGAAATCGGGCAGACCGCCGACTCCATCCTGGTGGCCAGCTCCGAGGTGGCCTCGGGCAACCTGGACCTGAGCCAGCGCACCGAGCAGACCTCGCACAACCTGCAAAGCGCGGCCAGCTCGCTGGTGGACCTGACCGGCACGGTGTCGCAAAGCGCCGACTCGGCCCGTCAGGCCAACCAGCTCGCGTCCACCGCGTCCGATGCGGCCACACGCGGCGGCGAAGTGGTGGGCCAGGTGGTGCGCACCATGGACACCATCAGCGCCAGCTCGCGCAAGATCGCCGACATCATCAGCGTGATCGATGGCATCGCGTTCCAGACCAACATCCTGGCGCTGAACGCCGCCGTGGAGGCCGCCCGCGCCGGCGAACAGGGCCGCGGCTTCGCGGTGGTGGCGGGCGAGGTGCGCAACCTCGCGGGCCGCTCGGCCCAGGCGGCGCGCGAGATCAAGGCCCTGATCGGCACCAGCGTGGACCAGGTGCAGGAAGGCAGCACGCTCGTCAACCACGCCGGCAAGACCATTGAAGAACTGGTGCAGTCGGTGCGCCGCGTGTCCGACATCATGGGCGAGATCACGGCCGCCACGCAGGAGCAAAGCCAGCGCATCGGCCATGTGAGCCATTCGGTGGGCGCGCTGGAGGAAATGACGCAGCAGAACGCCGCGCTGGTGGAAGAAGGCGCGGCTGCCGCCGACAGCCTGAAGGACCAGGCCGGGCGCCTGACGCAGATGGTGGGCACCTTCCGCCTCTCGCGCAACGACGGCGGCGACGAGGACAGCTGGGGTACCGCCAGCCCCGCCGCAGCACCGGCGGCGGTGCCGGCGCCCACACGCACTGCAGCCCCGCGCCCACTGGCCTCGGCCCCATCGCGCGCTCCTGCACTGCCGCGCAGCTGACGGGACTTTCCCACGGGCGTACGCTCCCGGAGGGAATGCGCACAGCGCCTCAGGGGGCGGTCACGCTGGACCGAAGCGCCGCCAGGTCCAGCACGCGCAGGCCGCCGTACTCCACACGGATCGCGCCTTGCGCCTCCAGCGCAGACAGCGCCTCGTTCACCCGCTGGCGTGACAGCCCCACCAGGTAGGCCAGCTCTTGTTGCGTGATGCGCAGCACCTCGCCCACGCCCGGGTACAGCACCGGGTTGAACAGCGAGGCGAGGCTACGGGCCACGCGCACATCGGGATTGTTCAGGCGGTCGATTTCGCGGGCTGCGATGAACTGGCCCAGGCGCTCGTTGAGCTGGTTCATCACGAAGCGGTTGAAGCCGATGGAGTGGTCCAGCAGCCAGTGAAAGCTGTCGATGGGCAGCCCCGCCACCACGCTCTTGCGCAGGGCCTGGATGTTGTAGCGGTAGGGTTCGCGCTTGATGGTGGTGCCCTCGCCAAACCAGCCGCCGGGCGGCAGGCCCGCATAGGTCATGGTCTGCCCCTGGGCGTTGTCGGTGCTCATCTTGAGCAGGCCCTCCACCACCCCAAACCAGTAGGTCACCGGGCGCCCGACGCGGCACACATAGTCGCCCGGTTTGGCATCCCCCACCAGCAGCGATGCCACCGCGCGCTCCCGCTCGGCGGGCAGCAGCAGGGGGAGCCAGGGAATGCCTTCCAGCTCCTGCGGCGTGGGCGAACGGCGCCGCTGGTGCAGCGACAAGTCCTGGTGGGTGCGTGGGTCCATGGCGCAAAGGTTCTCACGAAAAAGGGCGCCCCGCAGCCGCCTGGGCATGCGGGAATACCACGACCCCAATTGTCGTCAGACCGACAAAAAAATGCCAATCGTGACGGGATGATGTCGCCTCGCGCCCCTGCCACCTACGGAGGGCGCCCCGAGGAGACAAGCACCATGACCCAACCATCTTCCACCACCGCACGCCCCCTCCACCCCGCGCCCGCCGCGCCGCGCCCCCTGGCCCGCCGCCAGGTGCTGGCCGCCGCAGCCGCCACCGCAGCGGCCGTGGGCCTGCCCGGGCTGGGCTGGAGCGGCGCAGCCCGCGCGCAGGAAGGCGCGATCAAGATCGCGCAGTCCACCGCCCTCACTGGCCCGCTGGGCGATCTGGGCTCGGCCATGCACCAGGGCGCCAAGGCCGCGTTTGCGGGCATCAACGCGCGCGGCGGCGTGCACGGCAAGGCCATTGAACTTGTCACCCAGGACGACACCTACGACGTGCCCAAGGCGCTGGCCAATGTGGAGCAGTTTCTGGCCGACCCTGGGTACTTTGCGCTGTTCAACTGCATGGGCACGCCCATGATCGACGCCATGCTGCCCAAGGTGATCGAGAGCGGCATCCCGTTTTTTGCGCCCTTCACCGGCGCGCAGCTCAGCCGCACCAAGAACGCCCGCAACGTGTTCAACATCCGCGCCAGCTATGCCGACGAGGCCGAGAAGCTGGTGCAGCACCTGTCCACCATAGGCATCCAGCGCATTGGCATCGTCTACCAGAACAACTCGTTCGGCAAAGAGGTGTTCAACGCCGCCAAGCAGTCGATGGACCGGCTCAAGCTGCCCGAGGCCGTCACGGTGACAGTCGAGAACAATGCCTCGGACGCGGGCAGCGCCGCCGCCAAGCTGGCGGGCGGCAACCTGGAGGCCATCGTGATTGGCCTCGCAGGCAAGCCCACGCTGGAGTTTGTGAAGGCGTTCCGCGCGCTCAAGCGGGGCGTGACGCTGTATGCGCTGTCGGTCATGGGCACCCCGGCCACCGTCAAGGCCCTGGGTGCGGACGCCACGGGCATGGCGATTTCGCAGGTGGTGCCCCTGCCCTCCAACGTGGTGATGCCCGTGGTGCGCGAGTTCCAGGCCGCCTGGAAGGCCTCGGGCGCCACGGCCGAGCCTTCGCATCTGGCGCTGGAGGGCTACATCAACGCCCGCGTGTTTGCCGAGGCCTTGCAGCGCGCAGGCCGCAACCCCACCCGCGCAGCCTTCATCGACGCCACCTGGAACCTGAAAAAGTGGGACCTGGGCGGGTTCGAGATCAGCGCCAGCACCCCGGACCGCAACGCCTCGCGCTTTGTCGAACTCACGCTGGTGGGACGCGATGGGCGGTTCTTGCGATAGCCCGAAGGGCCCGCCGGTGGCACGCTGATGACAGGGGCGCGCTGCGGCGGGGCCGCCCATGCAATTGCTATAAATCAGATAGCTATCAGCGCATATTGCACTAGCGCTACCGGCCGATTTCGCCCAAATACTGCTATTGCGACGCCAGCCCGTACCGGTAGCCCTTGAACGACCAGATGGTGCGGCCGGGCTCGATCTTCTCCAGCAACAGGCCCGGCCCGGCCGGGTCTCCTTCGTGCAGCACCTGGCCGTTGACGATGGCCATGCGGTACACCGGGTTGCTGGAATAGGTGACCCCAGAAATCTTGAGTGACGGCAGCTGCGCCCGCACGGCCTCGGGCAGATCGGCTTGCGCAAACACGGTGCCGGTCGCGGCCGGGGATGCAGCAGGAGCGGGGTTGGCCAAGGCTACGTCTGCAGCACGCGGCGCGGGGGCTGCGGACGTGCGCTCGCGCGGGGCGGGCGCAGCAGGGCGCGGCCGCTCGGGGTCGGCGGCAGGGGAACGCGGCGCTACGGAGGGGCTGGGCGCGGGCCGCTCCCGCTGCGGTGCCGCCGCGCGCGGCGCGGGTGCCGGAGGGGGCGTTACCGCTGGCGCCACGGCAGGGGCCGGTTCCGGGGAGGCCACGGCAGCGGGTGGCGCCGTGGACGCTACCGCCGGCATGGACGGAGCCACGGCCGCAGGAGTAGCAGGCGCTGCAGCCACCACGACGGCACCCGCAGGCACCGGCCGCTGCAAGACCCACCAGGTGCCGCCAGCCGCTACGGCGGCCACAGCAACCACCGCCACAGCCACCAGCACCGGGCTGATGAATGACCGCCCGGCCACCGGCACGGCACCCGGCACAGGCACCGCCGGGGTATGGATGCCGGGCACGGCGCCACGGCCCCGTTCGGCTTCTGCGCGCCGCAGCGCGTCAAGGATGTAAGACACTGGGTTCAGCCTCCGGTGCGCAAGCGCGGTTCGCTCACGCCGTTGACACGGTTGAGCAGCATGAGGGTCAAGGGCCCCGCCCGGCCGTCCGGGGTCACCCCCTGGGCCAGCTGGAAGCGCTGGATGCGTGCCTGGCGCTGGGCCGGCGTGGTCGTACGGCCCGCAGCCGGTGCGCCAACGCGCGAGCCACCGGCCGCAGTCGTCGCCAGCTGCTGGTCCAGCCAGGCGGCGCCGGCAGCGGTCTCCGCCAGGTCGCCCTTGTCGGGCATGTCGGGCGGCGTGCGCCACAGCGTGGCCATGTCGCCACGCCACACCTGCGCCAGCTCGGCCACCGGCACGCGCACCGCACGGCCCGCGCCTTCGAGCGTGGCCATGTCGCCGTCCAGACGGCGCAGCACGGCCGAGACGGCCACATCGCCCTCTTCGGACGGAAACAGCGTGAGCAGCACCGGGCGATCGATCTGCCGCACCAGGTTCAGGCCCGCGCGGCGGTTGCGGTAGCAACGCAGGCCGTCGCGCGGCAAGGTGGCGCAGGCATCGGCCCCGTCGGCCACGCTGGCCCCCCAGGCCGAGGCCAGCGCCTGCCAGGCCGCGTTGTCGCTGGCGGGCAGTGCGGCCACAAACTGCTGCAGGTCCGACATGGCCACCGGCGCCGCGACGCGCGGGGCCGAAGCCCCTGCCGCGGGCGCCGTGGGTGTTGTAACCGCTGCAGTGCTGGCAGCACTGCTGGGCGGGGTACTGGGCGGGGTACTGGGCGGGGCGCTGGATGGCGCGCTGGCAGATGTTTGGCTGGCCGTGGCGCCCGCAGGCGCGGTGGATGACACGACGCCCTGCCGAGACCATTGCGGCCAGGTCCCCAGTGCCCAGCCGCCCGCCACCAGCGCGGCACCCGCCGCCACACCCAGGCCGGCCACCGCCCAGCGGGGCCACTGGCCCCGGGCGCTGCGCGCTGCAGCGGCCGACGCGGGTGCATCAAACACCTCAGCCGCCGCACGCTGGACGATGCGGGCACTGACCTCGCGCACCCCGGCCGCGTAGGCGCCCAGCAGCGCCCGGTCGCACAGCAGGTTGATGCGCCGGGGAATGCCGCGCGACAGCGCATGCACCCGCCGCAGGGCGCTGCGACTGAAGGGCAGCGGCCCTTGCAGGCCCGCCACGGCCAGGCGGTGGGCGATGTATTGCTGGGTTTCCTGCGCGCTCAGCGCATCGAGGTGAAAGCGCGCAATCACGCGCTGGGCCAGTTGCTCCAGCGCAGGGCTGGCGACCATGGTGCGCAGCTCGGGCTGGCCGATGAGGATGATCTGCAGCAGCTTGCGCTCGCTGGTTTCCAGGTTGGTCAAGAGGCGCAGCTGCTCCAGCACATCGGCCGACAGGTTCTGCGCCTCGTCAATGATGAGCACGGTGTTGCGCCCGGCGCCATGCGCCGCGAGCAGCGATGCATTGAGCGGGTCGATGTAATCCTTGACCGTTTCCACCCCGGCCACCGAGGGCTGGTGCGGCACACCAAACTCATCGCAGATGGAGCGCAGCAGCTCGCCCACCGTGAGCTTGGGGTTGAAGATGTAGGCCACGTTGCAGTGCGACGGGATCTGCTCCAGAAAGCAGCGGCACACCGTGGTCTTGCCCGCACCCACCTCGCCCGTCAGCAGCACAAAACCGCCGCCCGCATCCAGGCCGTACAGCAGGTGCGCCAGCGCCTCGCGGTGCCGCTCGCTCATGAACAGGTAGCGGGGGTCGGGGGCGATGGAGAACGGCGGGTGCTGAAGGCCGAAGAACGGGGCGTACATGCCCCGGAGGATACCGCCCGCCCGTGGGCAGGGTTTTACCCACCCAGGAGTTACCCCTAAATTGTCGTCGGCAAGACAAGATGGCGTCAAAGTGGGTCCTAGCATTCCCCCATCGCGCAATCACAAGCTTGCGCGCCCGGCAGTCACCGGGCTGACACCTTCTCACTTTCAGGAACCTGCAATGTTGACCACGTTCCCGCAACTGCTGCTCAAGCACGCCGCCGAGCGCCCCGAGGCCCCGGCCCTGCGCGAAAAAGAATATGGCATCTGGCAAACCCACAGCTGGGCAGACCTGGTGCGCCTGGTGGAACAGGTGGCCGCCGGCCTGCACCTGGCGGGCCTGAAGCGCCACGAGCACATGGTGGTGGTGGGAGCCAACCGCCCCCGCCTGTACGCCACCATGCTGGCCGCGCAGTCGCTGGGCGCCATCCCCGTGCCGCTGTACCAGGATGCGGTGGCAGCCGAATGCATCTTCCCGCTGAACAACGCCGAGGTGCGCTTCTGCCTGGTGGAAGACCAGGAGCAGGTGGACAAGCTGCTCGAAATCCGCGAGCAGTGCCCGCAGATTTCCAACATCTACTTTGACGACCCGCGCGGCCTGCGCAACTATTCGGAGCCCGGCCTGGCCTCGCTGGACGCCCTGATCGAATCTGGCAAGGCCTTTGCGGCAAAGAACCCCGGCTGGTTCAAGGCCGAGGTGGCCAAGGCCCAGCCCGGCGACGTGGCCGCGATGTTCTTCACCTCGGGCACCACGGGCAATCCCAAGGGCGTGGTGCACACCCACAGCACGCTGCTGGACCGCGCCAGCGCTGGCGCCGAATTTGACAAGCTCACCAGCAGCGAAGAGGTGCTGGCCTACCTGCCGCCCGCCTGGATCGGCCAGAACATCTTCAGCTATGCGCAGTGGCTGGCCTGCGGCTACGTGGTCAACTGCCCCGAGTCGGCCAGCACCGTGACCATCGACCTCAAGGAAGTGGGCCCCACCTACTACTTTGCACCGCCGCGCATTTTTGAAGGCCTGCTGACCAGCGTGATGATCCGCATGGAAGACGCGGGCGCCTTGAAGCGCAAGATGTTCGAGGCCTGCATGCGCGTAGCCAAGCGCGTGGGCCCGGCCCTCATGGACGGCGAACCCGTGGGGACGCTGGACCGCATCAAGTACGCGCTGGGCAACGTGCTGGTGTACGGCCCGCTGCGCAACAACCTGGGTTTCAGCCGCGTGCGCGTGGCCTACACGGCGGGCGAGGCCATTGGCCCGGACCTGTTCACCTTCTACCGCTCCATCGGTATCAACCTCAAGCAGCTGTACGGCTCCACCGAGACCGCCGTGTTCGTGTGCCTGCAGCCCGACAACCAGGCCCGCGCCGACACGGTGGGCGTGCCGATTCGTGGCGTGCAGATCAAGGTGGCCGACAACGGCGAGATCATGGTCAAGTCGGCCGGGTTGCTCAAGGAGTACTACAAGAACCCCACAGCCACGGCCGAGGTGCTGACGGCGGACGGCTGGTACCACACCAGCGACGCAGGCTTTCTGGACGCGCACGGCCACCTCAAGATCATCGACCGCGTGAAGGACGTGGGCCGCATCATGGGTGGTGCCAACGACGGTGCCATGTTTGCGCCCAAGTACGTGGAGAACAAGCTCAAGTTCTTCCCACACATCAAGGAAGTGGTGGCCCTGGGCGACAAGCGCGAGAAGGTGTGCGTGATGGTCAACATCGACTTCGACGCCGTGGGCAACTGGGCCGAGCGCCGCAACTTGCCCTACGCCGGCTACACCGACCTGGCGCAAAAGCCCGAGGTCTACGAGCTGATCCGCGAATGCATCGAGAAGGTGAACGCCGACCTGGCGGGCGACAGCATGCTGGCTGGTAGCCAAGTGAGCCGCTTCCTGGTGCTGCACAAGGAGCTGGACGCCGACGACGGCGAACTCACCCGCACCAACAAGGTCCGTCGGGGCTTCATTGCCGACAAGTACGGCGTGCTCGTCGATGCGCTGTACGCAGGCCGCACCGAGCAGTACATCGAGACCCAGGTCAAGTTCGAGGACGGCCGCACCGGCAGCGTGAGCGCCACGCTCAAGATCTCGGACGCCAAGACCTTCACACCCGTCAAGACCGCCGCATGAAACCCGCGCTCTACCCGCTGGAGAAGCCCCCCACCATGACCACCAAAAAGATCGGCGACGTCATCCTCGACGTCAAGAACATCAGCCTCCGGTTTGGCGGGGTGAAGGCACTCACCGACATCTCGTTCAACGTGAAAGAGCACGAGATCCGCGCGATCATCGGCCCCAATGGTGCGGGCAAAAGCTCCATGCTTAACTGCATCAACGGCGTGTACACACCGTCCGAAGGCTCCATCACCTTCCGGGGCAAGACCTTTGACCACATGAACTCGCGCCAGGTAGCCGAGATGGGCGTGGCGCGCACGTTCCAGAACCTGGCGCTGTTCAAGGGCATGAGCGTGATCGACAACATCATGACCGGCCGCAACCTCAAGATCAAAAGCAACCTGCTGATGCAGGCGCTGCGCATCGGCCCGGCAGAGCGCGAGGAAATCCGCCACCGCGAGTACGTCGAACACATCATCGACTTCCTCGAAATCCAGGCCTACCGCAAGACCCCCGTGGGCCAGCTGCCCTACGGCCTGCAAAAGCGCGTGGACCTGGGCCGGGCCCTCGCCATGGAGCCGCAGGTGCTGCTGCTCGATGAACCCATGGCCGGCATGAACGTGGAAGAGAAGCAGGACATGTGCCGCTTCATCCTGGACGTGAACGACGAGTTCGGCACCACCATCGTGCTCATCGAGCACGACATGGGCGTGGTGATGGACATCAGCGACCGCGTGGTGGTGCTGGACTACGGCAAGAAGATCGGCGACGGCACGCCCGACGAAGTGCGCAGCAACGAAGACGTGATCAGTGCCTACCTCGGCACCTCGCACTGATCAGGAGAACAACTCATGGCATTCTTTCTCGAAACACTGATCGGCGGCCTCATGGCCGGCATGCTGTATTCGCTGGTGGCGCTGGGCTTTGTGCTGATCTACAAGGCCTCGGGCGTTTTCAACTTTGCGCAGGGCGCCATGGTGCTGTTCGCAGCCCTGGCCATGGCCCGCTTTGCCGAGTGGATTCCGCAGTGGACCGGCATCACGAACCCCATCGTGGCCAACCTGGCGGCCTTTGTGATTGCCGGCGCCATCATGTTTGTGGTGGCCTGGCTGATTGAGAAGCTGGTGCTGCGCCATCTGGTGAACCAGGAGGGCGCCACGCTGCTCATGGCCACGCTGGGCATCACCTACTTCATGGAAGGCCTGGGCCAGACGCTGTTCGGCAGCAACATCTACAAGATCGACGTGGGCATGCCCAAGGACCCGATCTTTGCGCTGGAGTCCATGTTCCAGGGCGGCATCCTGATCAACAAGGAAGACGTGATTGCCGCCGCCATCGCCGCCGCGCTGGTGGCCCTGCTGTCGGTGTTCTTCCAGAAGACCTCCACCGGCCGCGCCCTGCGTGCCGTGGCCGACGACCACCAGGCAGCCCAGTCCATCGGCATCCCGCTCAACCGCATCTGGGTGATCGTGTGGTGCGTGGCGGGCGTCGTGGCCCTGGTGGCCGGGATGATCTGGGGCAGCAAGCTGGGTGTGCAGTTCTCGCTGACCACCGTGGCGCTGCGAGCCCTGCCCGTGGTGATCCTGGGCGGCCTGACATCGGTGCCCGGCGCCATCATCGGCGGGCTGATCATCGGTGTGGGCGAGAAGCTGTCGGAGGTGTACCTGGGCCCGTATGTGGGCGGGGGCATCGAAATCTGGTTTGCGTATGTGCTGGCGCTGGTGTTCCTTCTCTTCAGGCCTCAGGGCTTGTTTGGGGAAAAAATTATTGATCGCGTATGAAATACGAGACCAATAATTTTTCGAAGGAGGCACAACGCGCGCAGCGCGTTGTCAGCGGTGCCGCAAGCTCCGCGTGGCACCGCAGGTGCGCCCCCGTGCAAAAGATCCTTGATCGCACTTAACCCATAACAACAAGAACACAGGAGACACACCATGCTCTACCGCGAAAACGGCCAGTTCAAGACCAGCTACCGCGCCGACCAGCAGATCTTCCCGATCGCGCAGGACCGCCTTGCCATCGGCATCATCCTGGCCATCGCCTTCATCGCCGTGCCCATGCTGGCCAGCGACTACATCTTCCGCGCCATCCTGATCCCCTTCGTCATCATGGCGCTGGCAGCCCTGGGGGTGAACATCCTCGTGGGCTACTGCGGGCAGATCTCGCTGGGCTCGGGCGCCTTCATGGCCGTGGGGGCCTATGGAGCCTACAACTTCTTTGTGCGCTTTCCGGGCATGCCGCTGATTCCGGCGCTCATCCTGGGCGGGTTGTGCGCCACGTTCTTCGGCATCCTGTTCGGGCTGCCCAGTCTGCGCGTCAAGGGCCTGTACCTGGCGGTGGCGACGCTGGCCGCGCAGTTCTTCAGCGACTGGATGTTCCTGCGCATCAAGTGGTTCACCAACAACTCCGACTCGGGCTCGGTGTCGGTCACCAACCTGCAGGTGCTGGGCATGCCCATCGAAAGCGCCACCAGCAAATACCTCTTCTGCCTGGCCATCCTGGTGGTGGTGGCCCTGCTGGCCAAGAACCTGGTGCGCGGCGCAATTGGCCGCGAGTGGATGGCCATCCGCGACATGGACGTGGCCGCCGCCGTGATCGGCATCCGCCCCATGTACGCCAAGCTCAGCGCGTTTGCCGTCAGCTCCTTCATCGTGGGCATGGCCGGTGCGCTGTGGGCCTTTGTGCACCTGGGCGCCTGGGAACCTGCGGCGTTCTCGGTGGAAGTGTCCTTCCGCCTGCTGTTCATGGTGATCATCGGCGGGCTGGGTTCGATCATGGGCGGCTTCTTTGGCGCGGCCTTCATCGTGGTGCTGCCCATCGTGCTCAACCAGTTCCTGCCCGCCTTCATGGGGCTGTTTGGCATCGAGGTGTCCACGGCGGGCGTGTCGCATGCCGAGCTGATGATCTTCGGTGCGCTGATCGTGTGGTTCCTGATCGTGGAGCCCCATGGCCTGGCCAAGCTCTGGTCCACCGCCAAGCAGAAGCTGCGCCTGTGGCCCTTCCCGCACTGATCAGACCGCGCTGCAGGAAACCCCTTACTCGCAAGTCCCGATACGAGCCTGTTGCATTGCCGCGTTAACTGTCTGTCTGTCGTGTTTTTTCCCGTGCTTCAACACATTCATCCAAAGGAGACATCCATGAAGCTTTCGAAAATCGTGATCGCCGCTGCGGTGGTTGCTGCCGGTGCCTCGTCCATCGCGACGAACGCCTTCGCACAAGCCAAGGAGCAGTTCTTCCCGCTGCTGTCGTACCGCACGGGCCCCTACGCACCCAACGGTGTGCCATGGGCCAACGGCAAGCAGGACTACATCAAGATGATCAACGCCCGCGACGGCGGCATCAACGGTGTGAAGCTCACTTTTGAAGAATGCGAAACGGGCTACGCCACCGACCGTGGCGTGGAATGCTACGAGCGCCTGAAGAGCCGTCCCGGCGTCTCGCTGTTCGACCCCCAGGCCACCGGCATCACGTTTGCGCTGACCGAAAAAGCCCCCGTGGACAAGATCCCGCTGATGACGCTGGGCTACGGCCTGTCGGTGGCGCAGGACGGCCAGGCGTTCAAGTGGAACTTCCCCTTCATGGGCAGCTACTGGACCGGCGCTGACATCCTGATCCAGCACATCGGCAAGGCCAATGGCGGCCTGGACAAGCTCAAGGGCAAAAAGATCGCGCTGGTGTACCACGACAGCCCCTTCGGCAAGGAGCCCATCCCGCTGCTGCAGGAGCGCGCCAAGATGCACGGCTTTGAGCTGCAGATGCTGCCCGTGACCGCCCCCGGCGTGGAACAAAAAGCCACCTGGCTGCAAGTACGCCAGAGCCGTCCCGACTACGTGCTGCTGTGGGGCTGGGGCGTGATGAACTCCACCGCCCTGAAGGAAGCCCAAGCCACGGGCTACCCCCGCGACAAGATGTACGGCGTGTGGTGGGCCGGTGCCGAGCCCGATGTGCGTGACGTGGGCGAAGGTGCCAAGGGCTACAACGCACTGGCGCTGAACACCTCGGGCCAGCAGCCCAAGGTGATCCAGGACATCCTGAAGCACGTGCACGACAAGGGCCAGGGCACGGGTCCCAAGGACGAAGTGGGCTCGGTGCTGTACACGCGCGGCGTGATCATCCAGATGCTGGCCGTCGAGTCGGTGCGCCGCGCCCAGGAGCGTTTTGGCAAGGGCAAGGTCATGACCGGCGAGCAAGTGCGCTGGGGCATGGAAAACCTGGCCCTGGACCAGAAGAAGCTGGACGCGCTGGGCTTTGGCGGCGTGATGCGTCCGCTGTCCACCAGCTGCGCCGACCACATGGGCTCCACCTGGGCGCGCGTGCACACCTGGGATGGCAGCAAGTGGAACTTCTCGTCCGACTGGTACCAGGCCGATGAGCAGATCCTGAAGCCCATGGTCAAGGCCGGTGCGGACAAGTACCTGGCCGACAAGAAGATGACGCGCCGCGACGCAGCGGACTGCCAGAGCTAAGTACATCCCCCTGAGCGGCTTTGCCGCTTCCCCCTTCTCTCTTAGTGCTTCGCGCTGCGGGAAGGGGGACAACGCCAGCGCGGCGGGGCGGCCCTTGCGCGGCGTTCCTCGCTAAGGCCGCGACAGTTTTTACGGCCAGTGAACAGCGGTTGCTTTTTTTGGCAGCCGCCAATCCAAAGGGTTGACCCACAGCCTTTTGGATTGGTACAGGAAGGCAAGACCATGGACTCCAACAGCAACATCGTTCTCAACGTCAACGGCATCGAAGTCATCTATAACCACGTGATCCTCGTGCTCAAGGGCGTCTCGCTGCAGGTGCGCGAGGGCAGCATCGTGGCCATCCTGGGGGGGAACGGGGCGGGCAAGACGACGACCTTGCGCGCCATCTCCAACCTGCTGCAGGGAGAGCGGGGCGAGGTGACCAAGGGCAGCATCGAGCTGCGTGGCGAGCGCATCGAGAACCTCTCGCCCGCCGACCTGGTGCAGCGCGGTGTGGTGCAGGTGATGGAGGGACGGCACTGCTTTGCCCACCTGACCATTGAAGAGAACCTGATGACGGGCAGCTACACCCGCACCAGCAAGGCCGAGATCGCGGCCAACCTCGAGAAGGTCTACAACTACTTTCCACGCCTCAAGACGCGCCGCACCTCGCAGGCCGCCTACACATCGGGCGGCGAGCAGCAGATGTGCGCCATCGGCCGCGCGCTCATGGCCAACCCCAGCATGGTGCTGCTCGATGAACCCTCCATGGGCCTCGCGCCGCAGATCGTGGAGGAGGTGTTCAACATCGTGAAGGACCTGAACACCAAGGAGAAGGTCACCTTCCTGCTGGCCGAGCAGAACACCAACATGGCGCTGAAGTATTCGGACTACGGCTACATCATGGAAAGTGGCCGCGTGGTGATGGACGGCGCTGCCAGCGACCTGGCCAACAACGAGGACGTCAAGGAGTTCTACCTGGGCGTGGGCGGCGGCGAGCGCAAGAGTTTCAAGGACGTAAAGAGCTACAAGCGGCGCAAGCGCTGGTTGGCCTGACATGTCCCCTGTGGCGCTGCGCGCCTTCCCCCTCAGGGGGAGGCACCCGGTGGCCTGGCAGAGCCAGTTCCACGGGTGCGCTGGCCTTCGGCAGCGCGGGCGACCAGGGCAGTAATCCTTTTCAGACGCTGAACGAATTCACTCTTAATTTCATAGCTGCTTGCGCTTTATGGATAAGCGCTAGAGGCTGATTTCATTCAAAACCACCTTCTCACAAGGAACCCAGGCATGAGCACGTTCTATGACGCCCTGGAAACGCGCAGCCCCGCCGAGCGCGAAGCGGCCTTGATGGCGGCGCTGCCGCAGCAGATCGCCCATGCCCAGAAGGCGTCGCCCGCCTTTGCCAGCATCCTGGCGGGCGTGGATGCATCGGCCGTCACCAGCCGCGCGGCGCTGGCGCAACTGCCCGTCACGCGCAAGTACGAGCTGCTGGAGCGGCAGCAGGCGAGCCGCGCGGCCAATGTGTTTGGCGGCTTCAGCGCGCTGAACTTCGGAGCCGGCATGACCCGCGTGTTCGCCAGCCCCGGCACCATCTACGAGCCCGAGGGCACACGGCGCGACTACTGGCGCATGGCGCGCGCGATCCACGCGGCGGGCTTTCGCAGCGGAGAGCTGATCCACAACAGCTTCAGCTACCACTTTGTGCCTGCAGGTTCGATGATGGAGACCGGCGCTCACGCTCTGGGCTGCACCGTGTTCCCCGGCGGCACCGGCCAGACCGAGCAGCAGGTGCAGGCCATGGCCGAGCTGAAACCGGCGGGCTACATCGGCACGCCCAGCTTTCTGAAAATCATTGTCGAGAAGGCCGCCGAGATGGGCGTGGCCCTGCCCACTGTCACCAAAGCGCTGGTGTCGGGCGAGGCGTTTCCGCCCTCGCTGCGCGACTGGTTTGCCGAGCGTGGCATCGCGGGCTACCAGTGCTATGCCACGGCCGACCTGGGCCTGATTGCGTATGAATCCTCGGCACGCGAAGGCCTTGTGCTGGATGAAGGCGTGATTGTCGAGATCGTGCGCCCCGGCACCGGTGACCCGGTGCCCGAGGGCGAAGTTGGCGAGCTGGTCATCACCACGCTCAACCCCGACTACCCGCTGGTCCGCTTTGGCACCGGCGACCTGTCCGCCGTGCTGCCCGGCCAGTGCCCCACCGGTCGCACCAATACGCGCATCAAGGGCTGGATGGGCCGGGCCGACCAGACGACCAAGGTGCGCGGCATGTTTGTGCACCCTGGGCAGATCGCCACCATTGCGCGCCGCTTTCCGCAGGTTCAGCGCGCCCGGCTTGTGGTCAGCGGCGAAATGGCCAACGACCAGATGGTGTTGCAGGTCGAAACCACCGAGACCGCCGAGGGCCTGGCCCACCAGCTCAGCGACGCGATCCGCGAAGTGACCAAGCTGCGCGGCGAGGTGCAGATGGTGCCCCCTGGCACACTGCCCAACGATGGCAAGGTGATCGAAGACGCGCGCAGCTACAAATAGCTCTTTCAGCAGTTACGCCCGCCTGAATGTGCGCATGCGCGCACTGGCAGGCGACTTGGGCGCCTGTTGACGATCTCGCTGCGCAGGCCAGGGCGCAGTGCCTGACCGCACGGGCGATGTGCGTATGGCATGCAAAAGATGTGTGTGCACATCAATCGATCAGACAGGGCATCCGGCCTTGCGACAGCGCAAAACAAGGCCATTTCGCACACGGGGGCACCGCAGTGTTTACCCTAACATTTGCTATCTATTGAGTAGCATTCAGGGCAATAAATACCGGCGCTACCGGGCCATTTGGCTTAAAAACCATGCGGCCTGTGTGCTACGTACTATCCGCAATGTTGGCGGAAATGCCCCTCGCTATCATGGCCCGTCATTTACAGGAGCACCCATGAAAACAACGCTGAAACTCGCCCTCGTCGCTGCCGCTGCAGTGCTTGCCTTTGGCGCCCACGCGCAGGACTTCCCCGCCAAGGACAAGACGGTCACCATCGTGGTGCCCTTCGCCGCCGGTGGCCCCACCGACCGCGTGGCCCGCGACCTGGCCGAAGCGCTGCGCAAGCCTTTGGGCGCCACCGTGGTGGTGGACAACACCGCCGGTGCAGGCAGCTCCATTGGCGCCGCCCGCGTGGCCCGTGCAACGCCCGATGGCTACACCCTGCTGCTCAACCACATCGGCATGTCCACCATGCCCGCGCTGTACCGCAAGCTGTCGTTCAGCGTGCCCAACGACTTTGAATACCTGGGCATGGTTAACGAAGTGCCCATGACGCTGATTGCTCGCCCCACGATGCCAGCCAACAACTTCAAGGAGTTGACGGCCTGGATTCAGCAGAACAAGGGCAAGATCAACCTGGGCAACGCCGGCCTGGGCGCTGCCTCGCACCTGTGCGGCCTGATGTTCAAGGCAGCGCTGCAGACCGATATGACCGATGTGCCCTACAAAGGCACGGCCCCTGCCATCACCGACCTGATCGGCGGCCAGATCGACCTGCTGTGCGACCAGACCACCAACACCACCAGCCAGATCGAAGGCAAGAAGGTCAAGGCCTATGCCGTGACCACCTCCAAGCGCCTGACCACCCCTGCGCTCAAAGACCTGCCCACCCTGGCGGAATCGGGTCTGAAGGACTTCAACGTGAGCATCTGGCACGGCCTGTACGCCCCCAAGGGCACGCCAGCCGATGTGCAAAAGAAGATCAACGAAGCGCTCAAGGCCGCTCTGAAGGACCCAGAGTTCATCAAGAAGCAGGAAGCCCTGGGCGCTGTGGTCATCACCGACAAGCGCATTGAAGGCCCTGAGCACAAGAAGTTCGTGGCCGCCGAGATCGACAAGTGGGGCGCCGTCATCAAGGCCGCAGGCACCTACGCGGACTGATCCTCTCGCACCCGGTAGGGCTCTGAACGCAGCCCTGCCAGCACCTCCCCAAAGCCGCCACGTCGCACGACGTGTTGCGGCTTTTTTCATGGGCGCGGGTGGGCTGTTGAACGGACCGTGCGCGCGATATTGCGGGCTGCAGATGCCCTGCGCCACCAGGATTGGGGTTATCCATCTGCCCCCACTGCGCCAACGCGCGTAGAACCCCAGCAGACCTTTCTCTTCTCCCCGACATCAAGGATTGATCTCCATGGCACGCACTCCCCTCCGCGCACCCACGCGCTCATCCGACTCATCGGATGCCGCAACCGCTTCGCATCCACTCCGCGCGCGTCGTCGCCAGGTGATGGCCCTGGCCGCCAGCGCCGTTGCGCTGGCCTGCGCGGCGGCGCTGCTGCCCACCATGGCGCGCGCCCAGGGCGCATGGCCCACCAAGCCGGTACGCATCGTGGTGCCCTTTGCGCCCGGTGGCACCACCGACATCCTGGCCCGCGCCATGGCGCCCGAGCTGTCCAAGGCCTTCGGCCAGCAGTTCATCGTGGACAACCGTGCCGGCGCCGGCGGCAATGTGGGCGCGGAGATCGTCGCCAAGTCGCCCGGCGACGGCTACACGCTGTTGATGGGCACCGTGGGCACCCACGGCATCAACCGTGCGCTGTACGCGAAGCTGCCGTACGACCCCATCAAGGACTTTGTGCCCATCACCATGGTGGCGGCTGTTCCCAATGTGATGGTGATGAATGCCGACAAGGCCAAGGCCCAGGGCATTCACAACGTGCAGGATTTCATCCGGGTGGCCAAGGCCAACCCCGGCAAGATGAACATGGCCTCCAGCGGCAACGGCACGTCGATCCATCTGGCTGGCGAGCTGTTCAAAAGCATGACCGGCACCTTCATGCTGCACCTGCCCTACCGTGGCTCGGGCCCGGCGCTCATGGACATGGTGGCGGGCAATGCGGACGTGATGTTCGACAACCTGCCCTCGTCCATGGCGCAGATCAAGGCCGGCAAGCTCACCGCGCTGGCCGTGACCAGCTCCGAGCGCTCGGGCGCCCTGCCCGATGTACCCACCGTGGAGCAAGCGGGCGGCCCCACACTCAAGGGCTACGAAGCCAGTTCCTGGTTCGGCCTGCTGGCCCCGGCGGGCACACCCGCCGACATCGTCAACCGCATCCAGCAGGAAGTCGCCAAGTCACTGGCCACGCCCGCCATGAAGGAGCGGCTGCTGGCACAAGGCGCCATCCCCGGCGGCAACACCCCGGCCGAATTTGCCAAGCACATCGACAACGAACACAAGAAGTGGGCGCAGGTGGTGAAGACGTCGGGGGCCAAGGTGGATTGATGGTTGGCGCCACCGCATCAGCCGTGGCGCGAGCATGGGCTGCGACGCCTGCGGACCGCACGCAGCCAGGCCTGACAAGGCTGGTGAGCGGCAGACGCACCTGCGATCAGGTCACACACCCCACACCACATCCACGTCCGCCGCAGCACTGCGCTTGAGCATCTCGATGAACGGCGCAGCACGCTGGCGCAGGCGCACGGCCTCGTTGATTTCTTCAGCCGCAGCCTCATCGTTTTCCTGGGCTTCGGGCTGGGCTTCGTCGGCGATCACGGCCGCCTCCAGCGCGGCAATGGCGCCGGGGATCTGGGCAGCGGTCACGATGCCGCTGGCGCCAGGTGTCTTGCCGATGATGGTCACGATCTGGCGCCCCTGGGGTTCGAGCATGATCAGGTCGGCGGTGGCGCGGGATTTGAACTTGTAGAGCATGGTCAAGGCCTATCGGAAGAGGTTGCCGGGGTCCGCATACATGTAGTCGCGGGTGAACGGATAGCTCGATTGTGCGCCGGGCAAAAGGCCTCTGGCCGTGTCGCCATCCGGCTTGACGGCCAGTATCTGGTGCAGCGCCATCCACCCACGTTCAAAACCCAGGGCGCTGCCCGCAAGGTACAGGCGGTACGCACGCAAGACCTTATCACCCTGCTCCTCCCCTCCTTGTGCGACCAGCACCTCACGGGCTGCAGGCAATCGGGCTTCGAGCCCGTCGGACCACGCCCACAGCGTGCGCGCATAGTGCGGGCGCAGGTTCTCGGTGTCCACCATCTCCAGGCCCGCGCGCGCCATGTCGTGCAACACCGCGCTCACATGCAAAAGCTCGCCGCCGGGGAAGATGTATTGCTCGATAAAGTCACCCATGCCTGCGCCCAGCTGCGCGTTGTCTGCGCCTCCGGCCGTGATGCCGTGGTTCAGCACCAGCCCGCCCGGGCGCAGCAGGCGGGCCACGGTTTCAAAGTAACGCAGCATCTGTGCGCGGCCCACATGCTCGAACATGCCTACCGAGGCGATCTTGTCGAAGGGCTGCTCCACCTGCAGCTCGCGGTAATCCACCAATTGCATGCGCACGCGCCCCTGCAGCCCACGCTCTTCAATGCGCCGCTGCACATGCGCATGCTGGTTGCGCGACAGCGTGATGCCTGTGGCATCCACGCCGTAGTGCTCAGCCGCCCACAGCAGCAGGCCACCCCAGCCCGCGCCAATGTCCAGGAACCGGTCGCCGGGCTGCAGCTGCAGCTTGCGACAGATGTGGTCGATCTTGGCCTCTTGTGCCTGGGCCAGTGTCAAGTCGGGCGATCGGTAGTAGGCACACGAATACACGCGGCGCGGATCCAGCCACAGCGCGTAGAAGTCGTCCGACAGGTCGTAGTGAAACTGCACATGGCGCGCGTCGTGCGCCAGCGTATGCGACGCCATGGACCGCGCGCGTGCCAGCACCCGCCGCCACCAGCCGTGGTGTTGGTCGCGGGCCGGGTCGCGGGTCAACAGGCCCGCAGCGGCGGCCATCAGGTCGCGCATGCCGCCTTCCAGCGCCACACGCCCCTCGACGATGGCAGCCCCTACATTGCCGATCTCGCCCGTGGCCAGCGCCACCAGGGCCATGCGGTCGCGAAAGCGCAAGGTGACGGCGGGCTCGGGCGCGCCCAGTTGCTGGCCCGCAGGCAACTGGACCGCCATCGGCACCGGCAAGGCCGCCAGCCGCCCCTCCAAGGTGTGCAGCAAGTGCTTCATACGGCGCATCTTGAAAAATTTGCTGCACTGCGTCAACACCCCGCAATGGCATCAGGGGTTTCGCCGGGAAGGCCCCATTGACAGTATTTTGTTTAAGCCTAAACTATTTTGGCATGAACATCCTCTGCATTGGCGGTGGGCCCGCCGGTCTCTACTTCGCACTGCTCATGAAGCAGCAAAACCCCGCGCACCGCGTCACGGTGGTCGAACGCAACCGGCCGTTCGACACCTTCGGATGGGGGGTGGTGCTGTCGGACCAAACGCTGGCCAACCTGCAGGCGGCAGATGCGCCCACGGCAGCCCTGATCGGCGACGCGTTCAACCACTGGGACGATATCGAGGTGTTCTTCAAGGGGCGCAGCGTGCGCTCCACCGGCCACGGCTTCTGCGGCATTGGCCGCAAGCGCCTGCTCAACATCCTGCAGGACCGGTGCCTGGCGGTGGGCGTGGAGCTGGTGTTCGAAACCGACGTGGCCGACGACCAGGCGCTGGCTGCGCAGTACAACGCCGACCTGGTCATTGCCAGCGACGGCCTCAACAGCCGCATCCGCACCCGCTACGCAGCCACCTACCAGCCAGACATCGATCTGCGCCAGTGCCGCTTCGTATGGCTGGGCACCAAGAAAAAGTTCGACGCTTTTACGTTTGCTTTCGAACAGACCGAGCATGGCTGGTTCCAGGCGCATGCCTACCAGTTCGATGCCGACACCTCCACCTTCATCATCGAGACACCCGAAGCGGTGTGGAAGGCGCACGGCCTCGACCAGATGGAGCAGCCCGAGGCCATTGCATTCTGCGAAAAGCTGTTCGCCAAATACCTGGACGGCAACGCGCTCATCAGCAACGCCACACACCTGCGCGGCTCGGCCAACTGGATCCGCTTTCCGCGCGTGATCTGCAACACCTGGGTGCACCGCGAAGCCATCGGCGGGAAGCAGGTGCCCATCGTGCTGATGGGTGACGCGGCGCACACCGCACATTTCTCGATTGGCAGCGGCACCAAGCTCGCACTGGAAGACGCCATCGACCTCGCCAACGAATTCGCCACGGGTTTGCCGATTGACGAGGTGCTGCAGCACTATGAAGCGCGCCGCAGCGTGGAGGTGCTGAAGATCCAGAACGCCGCGCGCAACAGCACCGAGTGGTTTGAGAACGTGGCGCGCTACGCCGGCATGCCCGTGGAGCAGTTCACGTACTCGCTGCTCACGCGCAGCCAGCGCATCAGCCACGAGAACCTGCGGCTGCGCGATGCCGCGTGGCTGGAGGGCTATGAGGCCTGGCTCGCGGGTGGCAAGGCCGCGATTCCGCCCATGCTCACGCCGTTCACTTTGAAGGGCCTCACGCTCAAGAACCGCATCGTTGTCTCGCCCATGGCCACCTACAGCGCGGTCGAGGGCGTGCCGCAGGACTTCCACCTGGTGCACCTGGGCGCTAGGGCCCTGGGCGGCGCCGCGCTGGTGATGGTGGAGATGACCAGCCCCACGCCCGAGGGCCGCATCACCCCCGCCTGCCCCGGCCTGTGGAACGACGCACAGCAAGCCGCCTTTGCGCGCATCGTGAACTTTGTGCACGGCAGCAGCACGGCCAAGATCGGCCTGCAGCTGGGCCACAGCGGTCCCAAAGGCTCCACGCGTGTCGGCTGGGAAGGTACCGACGAGCCCCTGGAGGCCGGCAACTGGCCCCTGCTGGCCGCCAGCCCCGTCGCCTACGGCGCGCAGAACCAGACACCTGCCGCCATGACCCGCGCCGACATGGACCGCGTGACCGCCGCTTTTGTGGACAGCGCCCGCCGCGCCGTGGCCTGCGGCTTTGACTGGCTGGAGCTGCACTGCGCACACGGCTACCTGCTGGCCAGCTTCTTGAGTCCCGCCACCAACCAGCGTACCGATGCATACGGCGGCAGCCTGGAGAACCGCTGCCGCTACCCGTTGGAGGTGCTGACCGCGCTGCGCGCCGTGTGGCCGGCCGACAAGCCGCTCTCCGTGCGTATCTCGGCCCACGACTGGCTCCCTGACGGAAATACTGCCGACGACGCCATCGCCATTGCGCGCTTGTTCAAGGCGGCAGGCGCGGACCTGATCGACGTGTCCTCCGGCCAGACCACACGCGACTCGCGCCCGGTGTATGGCCGCATGTACCAGACGCCGTTTGCCGACCGCATCCGCAACGAGGTGGGTATTGCCACCATGGCGGTGGGCGCGATCACCGAGGCCGACCACGCCAACAGCATCATCGCGGCCGGCCGCGCCGACCTGTGTGCCATTGCCCGCCCCCACCTGGCCGACCCGGCGTGGACGCTGCACGCCGCCGCGCAGCTGAGCCCCGTGGCCGCAGCGCACACCGACTGGCCGGTGCAGTATCACAGCGGCCGCGACCAGATGCTGCGCGAAATTTCCAAGCAAAAGCAGGCACAAGCGCTAGTGAATCAAGCGCCAGCAGCTACAAAAATAGAAGCAATCGAGTAAACCACCATGGACCTCGAAGCCCGCCTGCACGGCGCCGCCCCCAGCGAACATCCCGAAGCCCTGCGCCTGTGGCTGCGCCTGCTCACTTGCACCCAGCTCATCGAAAAGCAGGTGCGCAGCCATCTGCGCGCGCAATTCGACACCACCTTGCCTCGCTTCGACCTGATGGCGCAGCTGGAGCGCGCGCCGGACGGCATGAAGATGAAGGAACTCTCGCGCCGCATGATGGTGACGAGCGGCAACATCACCGGCATCACCGACCAGCTCGTAGTCGAAGGCCTGGTGGAGCGCCTGGACGTGGAAGGCGACCGCCGCGCGTACCTGGTGCGCCTCACGCCGCAGGGCCGCGAGCAGTTCAACACCATGGCGCGCCAGCACGAGCAATGGATCGTCGAGGCCTTCGCCACGCTGGGCGAGCGCGACATCGCCACCTTGTACCGCCTGCTGGGCAAGGTGAAAGAACACACACAAAACAATTCTTTGGAGACAGCCGAATGAAACACTTCATCGGGGCGAGCAACCCCATGCGCGAGCAGTTCAACCCAGAGGCCCGCTACGTGGCCGAGCATTTCGCATGGAGCTTTGATGCTGGCGTGGGCACCGTCACGCTCAACCGGCCCGACCGCAAGAACCCGCTCACCTTCCAGAGCTATGCCGAGCTGCGCGACTTCTTTTACGCGCTGCGCTTCGCCACCGATGTGAAAGCCATCGTGGTCACGGGTGCGGGCGGCAACTTTTGCTCGGGCGGCGACGTGCACGAGATCATCGGCCCGCTGACCACCATGACCATGCCCGAGCTGCTGGAGTTCACGCGCATGACGGGCGACCTGGTCAAAGCCATGCGCGCCTGCCCGCAGCCCGTGCTGGGCGCCATCGACGGCATCTGCGCCGGAGCGGGCGCGATGATGGCGCTGGCCTGCGACATGCGCTACGGCACCGAGGCCACCAAGACCGCGTTCTTGTTCACCCGCGTGGGCCTGGCCGGCGCCGACATGGGCGCCTGCGCACTGCTGCCGCGCATGATCGGCCAGGGCCGCGCCAGCGAGCTGCTGTTCACCGGCCGCGCGATGACAGCGCACGAGGGTCTCGCCTGGGGCTTCTTCAACGATTTGTATGAGAGCGCTGACCTGCTGGCGAACGTGCAGGCCACCGCGCGCGCGCTGGCCGACGGCCCCACCTTCGCCCACGGCATGACCAAGACCATGCTGAGCCAGGAGTGGAGCATGACCATCGAGCAGGCCATCGAAGCCGAAGCGCAGGCCCAGGCCATCTGCATGCAGACCGAAGACTTCCGCCGCGCCTACGAAGCGTTCGCCGCCAAGCAAAAGCCCGTGTTCCAGGGAGATTGAACCCATGCACGTCGCAACGCCCCCCGCACCTCGCCCGCCCTCCACGGCGCACCTGGCGCTGCCCTTTTTTGACGATGCCCACCGCGCGCTGGCCGAGGGCCTGGTGCCCTGGGCTGCCGCGCAAGAGGTGGATGAAACCGACGACCGCGCCGCCTGCCGCGACTGGGTGCAGCGCCTGGGCACGGGCGGCTGGCTGCGCTACTGCGTGCCCGCCGCGCACGGCGGCGCGCTGCCTGCGCTCGACTCGCGCGCGCTGGTGCTGCTGCGCGAGACCCTGGCCTACCACTCGCCGCTGGCGGACTTCGCGTTTGCGATGCAAGGACTGGGCAGCGGTGCGATCACGCTGGCGGGTAGCCCCGCGCAGCAGGCGCACTACCTGCAAGGCGTGGCGCGTGGCGAACTGATTGCTGCGTTTGCGCTGAGCGAGCCCGAGGCGGGGTCAGATGTGGGCGCTATGCAAACCATAGCTGCCAGCACAGATTCGACTAGCGCTACAGGCACTTTTTGCTTGAACGGCACCAAAACCTGGATCAGCAACGGCGGCATCGCCGACTTCTACTGCGTGTTCGCCAAGACCAACCCGAGCGGCGGCACGCGAGGCATCAGCGCCTTCATCGTCGATGCGAACACGCCGGGCCTGGACGCCTCGCGCCATATCCATGTGATGGCGCCCCACCCACTGGCCACGCTGCAGTTCACCAACTGCAACGTGCCCGCCACCGCGCTGCTGGGCGACGAGAGCGGCGGCTTCAAGCTGGCCATGCGCACGCTCGACATCTTCCGCGCATCGGTGGCCGCCGCCGCACTGGGCATGGCGCGCCGCGCACTGGCCGAGGCGGTGCACCACGCCCGCCAGCGCCGCATGTTCGGCCAGACGCTGGCGGACTTTCAGCTCACGCAGGCCAAGATCGGCGAGATGGCCGCGCTGGTGGACAGCGCCGCGCTGCTCACCTACCGCGCGGCCTGGCTGCGCGACACGGGCCAGGCGCGCGTGACTGCCGAAGCGGCGATGGCCAAGATGACCGCCACTGAAAACGCCCAGCGCGTCATCGACATGGCGCTGCAGCTGCACGGCGGGCGCGGCGTGGAAGTGGGCAGCAAGGTCGAATCGCTGTACCGCGACATCCGCTCGCTGCGCATTTACGAAGGCGCCACCGAAGTGCAGCAGCTCATCATCGGTAAGGCCGTTTTGCAGGAGTAATCGCATGAAAGCCCCCTCCGCCCAGCCCGACCATTTCGTGCACGACCGCATGCCTGCACCCGAGGCCTGGCCCACACTGCGCTACGACCTGCCGGAGCTGCAGATCGCCAACCAGGCCAACCTGGTGCAGACGCTGTTCGACCAGGCCGAACGTGCGGGTCACATCGACCGCCCCCTGTTGCGCGGCCCGCACCGCACGTATACCTACCGCGACGCCCGCACCGAGGCCGCGCGCATTGCCGAGGTACTGACGCAGGACCACGGCCTCGTGCCCGGCAACCGCGTGCTGCTGCGCGGCGGCAACACGGTGGAGATGGCGCTGGCCTGGCTGGGTACCGTCTATGCGGGGCTGGTGGCGGTGGCCACCATGCCGCTGCTGCGCGCGGTGGAGCTGGGCAGCATCATCGACCGCGCCCAGCCCACGCTGGCACTGTGCGACGGCCGCCTGCTGGCCGAGCTGCAGGCCGCGCAGACGCAGCACCCCGTGCTCGTCACCATCGTGCCCTTCCACACAGCGCCGGATGCCGCCGACCTGCTGCAGCGCGCGCAGGGCAAGCCCGGCACCACGCCGCCCTGCCCCACGTCGGCGGACGACATCGCGCTGATGGCGTTCACCTCGGGCACCACAGGTTCCCCCAAGGCGGCCGTGCACACGCACCGCGATGTGCTGGCAGGCTGCGAGGCCTGGCCGCGCCATGTACTCAAGGCCACACCCGATGACATCGTGGCGGGCTCGCCGCCGCTGGCGTTCACCTTTGGCCTGGGCGGCTTGCTGGTGTTTCCGATGTGGGCCGGGGCCAGCGTGTACTTCCCCGACCAGCCCTACACGCCCGAAACCATGGTGCGGCTGATGCGCGATGCGGGCGTGACCATCTGCTACACCGCCCCCACCTTCTACCGGCAGATGGCACCCTTTGCCAAGCAGATCGGCCTGCCCCAGCTGCGCACCAGCGTGAGCGCGGGCGAGGGCCTGCCCGACGCCACACGCCAGCTGTGGAAGGAGGCGACCGGCCTGGACATGACGGACGGCATTGGCGCCACCGAAATGTTCCACATCTTCATCTCTTCGCCCGGCGGTGAGAGCCGGCGCGGCGCCATCGGCAAGGTGGTGCCCGGCTACACCGCCAAGGTGGTGGACGACGATGGCAATGAGCTGCCACGCGGCACCGTGGGCAAGCTCGCGGTGATCGGCCCCACGGGCTGCAAGTACCTCGACGACCCGCGCCAGGCCAAGTACGTGAAGGATGGCTGGAACTACCCCGGCGATGCGTTCACGCAAGACGCGGACGGCTACTTCTTCTACCAGGCGCGCGACGATGACATGATCATCACCGCCGGCTACAACGTGGGCGGCCCCGAGGTGGAAGACGCCCTGCTGCGCCACCCTGCCGTGGCCGAGTGCGGCGTGATCGGCGTGCCCGACGAGGAGCGCGGCATGGTGGTCAAGGCCATCTGCGTCTTGAAGCCCGGCCACACGGGCGATGCCGCCATGGTCAAGACCTTGCAGGACCATGTGAAGGCCACCATCGCCCCGTTCAAATACCCACGCGTGGTGGAGTTTGTGACCGCCCTTCCGCGCACCGAAACCGGCAAGCTGCAGCGCTTCAAGCTGCGCCAGGGTGCGGCCGCATCACCCTCCGCCGGATCGCCCACTTCAACAAAAATAACATGACGATGAAAAACACCCTTTTGCAGCCCGAGGGCTGGGTCACCCCTAAGGGCTACGCCAACGGCGTGGCCGCACGCGGCACCATGGTCTTTACCGGCGGCCAGATCGGCTGGAATGCGCAGCAGCAGTTTGAGAGCGACGATTTCATCGACCAGACGAGGCAGACGCTGTTGAATGTGCGGGCGGTGCTGGAGGCTGGCGGCGCGGGCCCCGAGCACCTGGTGCGCCTGACCTGGTACGTGACCGACCGCAACGAATACAACAGCCGCTTGAAGGAGCTGGGCGCGGTCTACCGCGAGGTGCTGGGCAAGAACTTTCCGGCCATGGCCTGCGTGCAGGTGGCGGGGCTCATGGAAGAGCGCGCGAAGATCGAGATTGAAGCAACCGCTGTAATCCCGGACTGAGCTTTTCCAGCCACCGCTGCAGCGCTTGCCCGTACAGAATGAACGCCAGCGCCGCCCCAATCAACGGCAGCGCGGCAAACACCCAGCCCGTGAGCAGCTCGCCCCCCAGCGCCACGCCCACCAGCAAAGCCACCGCAGGGTTCACAAACGAATAGCTGCCCGCCAGCGCGGCCGACGTGTTCTGCAGCAGCCATAGATATGCATTGAGCGCCACCAAGGTACCAAACACCAGCAGATAGACCCACGCCGCCCACGACTTGGCAGTGACCTGGCCCAGGGCGCTCAACGGCTCAAACCACAACGCCACCACCAGCCCCATGGCGCCCCCCGCAAACCACTGCGCGGCCGATGCCATGGCGGGCGCAGGTAGCGACAGCTTGCGCGATGCATACGAGCCCACGCTCCAGCACAGCGGAGCACCAAAGGCCAGCAGCGCACCGAGCCAGGTAGCTGAAAAGTCGCCCTCCAGCGCCAGCAGCAGCGCACCCACCACGCCCAGGGCCAGGCCGATCCAGCTGGTGAACGGCACGCGCTCGCCGCCCCAGCGCGACCAAAGTGCCAGCCACATCGGCATGGTGGTGACCACCGTGGCCATCAGGCCCGAGCCAATGCCCAGCTTTTGCGCAAAACCCATCAGGTTCATGGCCAGAAACACCATGCAGCCGCCCACCACCGCCGAGTTGCGCCATTGCACCCACGTGGGCAATGCATGGCCTTGCCACAACGCAATCACCAGCATCACGCTACCGGCGCACAAAAAACGGATGGCATTCATCAGCAGTGGCGGCATGCTCTGCAGCGCAATACCAATGGCGAAATAGGTAGTGCCCCAGACGATGTAGACCAGCAGCAGTGCCATGGCCACCGCCCCGTTGCGTTGTGCTCGGGCTTGCACATTGAAAATTGCCGGCATATTCTTCACCTGACCGAATAATTTATGGAAACCGCAAGGTTTTCGTAATTTTTACCAAAATAGAGCGGCTATGCAAGCAAATATTCAGACAGATGACATGGACGCAAGAATTATTTCGGCACTAGGCGCAGATGGCCGACGTTCGTACGCCGATGTAGGGGCCGAGGTGGGACTGTCCACCGCCGCCGTGCACGAGCGCGTGAAGAAGCTGCTGGACAAGGGCGTTATCCGCCGGTTTTCGATCAGCGTGGACCCGGAGCGTGTGGGACTGAACTTCACCGCGTTTGTGGCGATCCGCAACGATGGCGGCGCGCACTGCCGTGACATTGCGCCGCGCCTGCGCGCTATCCCCCAGGTGGAAGAATTGCACAGCGTGGCTGGCGAGCACGACTTCCTGGCCAAGATCCGCACCACGCACGCGCGCGGGCTGGAGGACGTGCTCTACCAGATCAAGGCGATTCCCGGCGTCGCGCGCACCACCAGCACCGTGGTCCTGAACACCGAATTCGAGGACCGGCCGCTGGACCTGGGGTGGGTCAACGCCGACAAAGGCGGATGACGACCGCAGTAGCCTGGGTACACCAGCCCCAGGCGCGTAGAGAGTAGTCAATCACGGAGACGGACCCGCTGCCCCACAGCGCACCTCGGGGTATTCGTATTCCAGTTGTGTGGCGACCCACTGGCGCGTAGCCGCCCCGTAACGCTGACCGATCATCTGCAGGCTGTGGTCCAGCGCACAGGCAGGGTGCATGCCACTGTCCAGCAAGACCGTGGTCGCCGACGCATCAGGCGGCGCAGCCCGCAGCAACAAGCCGCTGCGCAGGTGCACGGGGCTGGCGAGGGCGGTCACCGCCTCAGCGCGAGAGCGGTAGGTGCGCGACCACGCATCTGCCGCCAGGGCCAGCGCCACATCGTCCACCCCATCCATCACGGGGATGTCGATGCGCTCATGCCGCCAGAACAGCACGGTGTTGATCGAGAGGGTCCCCACATGCGCAAGCGACAGGCCGAACCGTTCGCTGCGGTGTGCAGGACCCCAGGATGGCATGCCCAGCGCGGTCGCCACGGCGCGCGCCCGCTCGGCACCCGCCAGCGTCTCGACCAAAGCCAGCGACAAGGGCAAAGACGCGGACACCCCCGTGGTGGTCACCACCGGCCCATCGGCCACATAGCGCTGCCCGGGTACATGCACTGCGCCCGGGTGGCGCCGCAGCAAAGTGCTGCGGTCATACCAGTGCCCCGCAAAGCGGCGTCCCTCCAGCAAGCCCGCCCGGCCCAACACCCTGGCCCCGCTGCAGATACCGACCACCACAGCCCCTTTGGCCGCCTGGGCCTGTAGCCACGCCAGTACCGCCGGGTCGTCTTCGGTGTGCAGAGCAGGCACGACCACGATGTCTGCCCCCTGCGGATACACGGAATCAAAGGCCGCGAAGCTGCGTGGCACCTCCACTTGCAGCGCAGGCATCAAGGTGACTGCGCCTGCGCGTGGGGCCACGGCCTCCACCACGCCCACCTGGGCCAGCTGCAGCACGGCATGGGGAACCAGGAAGTCTGTGGTTTCCGTCCCCTCGTTCAATGCCAGCACGGCAATCACGGGCGCGGTGGCCCCGGCCAGCGGTGGGCGCAGGGCCAGCGCGAAAGGCGCAGAGGTCTGGGCACCCTGGTGCGGATCCATAGGCTGCGCGAACCCCGAGGTGGCACCTGCGGTCCACGCCGCCATGGCGATCAGCCCCATGCTCACCACCTCCATCCAACGCCACAATATCGCCACACCCCGCCTCCTGTTGACATCCACTATTCACCACGTTCACCGGCCCCAGCTTAGGTTGCATCACGATGCCCCGCCATGCCAAATCCGCCGCAGTTCCTGCCAAGGCCGCTGCCCACGCCCCTTGCCGCGAAGTGGTCCTGCTGGCCTTTGAAGGGGTGGAAGCCATCGACATTGCGGCACCCGCCAGCGCATTCAGCAAGGCCACCCTCGCTGTGCCGGGGGCCTACCGGGTTCACATGGCTTCGCCACGTGGGGGCGCTGTGCGCACCAGTGCAGGATTTGCGGTGGCCGACACCGTCCCCATGCAGACCATGGGCGGCTCGATCGACACACTGATCGTGGCGGGGGGCGAGGAGGACGCCCTGCGCCGCGCGATCTACGAGGACGGCGCGGGTGCGTGGCTGGCCCAGGCTGCGCAGCGGTCACGGCGGGTGGCCAGCGTCTGCACGGGCGCCTTTGCGCTGGCTGCTGCCGGGCTGCTGGAAGGGTGCAAGGTGACGACCCATATCAATGCCTGCGATCTGCTCGCCCAGTTATGCCCTGGCACACAGGTGCAGCGTGACCGAATTTTTGTGCGCGACGGCACGCTCTGGACATCGGCCGGTGTGACCACCGGGCTGGACATGGCCCTGGCCCTGATCGAAGAAGACCTGGGCCGCGCCGTGGCCATGCAGATCGCCCGGGATCTGGCGGTGTTCACGCTGCGCACAGACACCACACCGCAGCTGAGCCCGGCGCTGCTGGCGCAGACCGATGCATCGGTCCGCATGCGCGAGCTGATGGCCTGGATTCAGGGGCATCTGACCCAGGATCTGTCGGTAGATGCCTTGGCCCAGCGTGCACACATGAGCCCCCGCAACTTCGCTCGTGCGTTTGCGGCGCAGGCCCATTGCACGCCTGCCCGCTTCGTGGCCCAGGTGCGTGCGCAGCACGCTGCGGCGCTGCTGCGCCAGACCGACTGGCCTCAGGAGAAGATCGCAGCGCGCAGCGGTTTCGGCTCTGTGGATACCATGATCCGTGCGATGCAGCAGCACCTGGGACTGGAGCCAGGGCAATGCCGTCCTGCGAACCGGGCGACCTGAGCGGTAGCCACACGCGCTCGGAAGCCGAAGCGGACAAGCCCCCGTTGAGGGTGCGCGTTCAATGCACCAAGGCCGCCTCGGTAACGAGGGCCAGTCGCTCCAACCCGGCCATGTAGTAGCGAAGCGGCTGAGTGACCAACCCCGGCACCTTGGCATGGTCGTCATATCGGCGCAGGCGGATGGCCTCCTGCGCAAATGGCTGGGCCGCAAACTGCATCGCCTCTTTGGGCGTAAAGGGCCCGCCCTGCAGCACCAGGCTGTGCTGCGATGCGGGTGACAGCGTCTCCCAATACCCCGGCTCCATGGTGCACAGGTAGCGCTTGGCATCCACATGCAGGCGGATGGGCTCCAGCACCGCGTAGGGCAGCAGGCCCCGCAGGAACGGGATGGCCATGTACTGGTGCAGGTCGTCCTGCTCGGCCGTGTCGCCCCCGGGTGCCAGCAGGTGGCCCAGGTCGTGCAGCAAAGCCGCTGCGACCGTCGCGGGGGTCTCGCCCGACTTTTCGGCCCACTGCGCGCACTGCAAGGCATGCTCCAGCTGGCTGACCGCCTCGCGGCCATATTGATTCACGCCCCGGGTGGCGAGCAGGTGGGCAATGTCTTCCAGGCTCAATGCCATCGTCTTTCCTTGTCAGACCAACGCTTTACGAATACGCGCAGAGACCAGGTCAATCACGCTCACCGTCACCACGATGATGAGCATCACCGCGCAGGTCTCGGCGTACTGAAAGCCGCGAATGATTTCCCACAGCACCACGCCAATGCCGCCTGCGCCGACCATGCCCACGACCGAGGCCGAACGCACGTTGGCTTCAAAGCGGTACAGCGTGTAAGAGATCCACAGCGGCATCACCTGCGGGATCACGCCGTAGATGATCTCGTGCAGCGCGCTCGCGCCGGTGGAGCGGATGCCCTCCACGGGCTGCGGGTCAATCGCCTCCACGGCTTCAGAAAACAGCTTGGCCAGCGTGCCCGAGGTGTGAATCCACAGCGCCAGCACGCCCGCAAACGGCCCCAGGCCCACGGCCACCACGAACAGCATGGCAAACACCATTTCGTTGATGGCGCGGCACGCGTCCAGCACGCGGCGCACCGGCTGATACACCCACCAGGGCACGATGTTGGACGAGGCCAGCAGCGCCAGCGGCACGGCGGTGATCACGGCGAGTGCCGTGCCCCACAGCGCGATCTGCAGCGTGACCAGCATCTCCTGCACATAGATCTGCCACTGCGCAAAATTGGGCGGAAAGAACTCCGCTGCGTAGCTGACCATGTTGCCCGAGTCGTTCCACAGGGCCAGCGGGCGCATGTCGGCACCTTGCCAGGACGCGGCCAGCAACACCAGCAGGATGCCCCACGACAGATACCAGGCCAGGCTGCGCTTGGGCGACGTGGTGCTGGCCAGCGTGGCCAGAGATGGATTCAATGTTGAGGACATGGGGACACCCGGGCCAGAACCACCAAGCGGCGGATTACTTGAGCGACGCCAGCTGCTGGTCGATCTCGGCCAGGCGGGTCTTCTTGTCGGCATCGGCCAAGGTGGCGTCGGCCTCGATCTTGTTGCGCTTGCCGAACAGGTCGAGCTGACGGATGGGCGTGAGCTGGGCGTTGGTCGAGGGCTTGAAGCCCGACAGCTTGGAGATCTTCATCACGATCTCCTTCTCACGCGCATCGGTCTTGGCGTAGTTGTAGAAGAAGTTGCGGATCTTGGTCTTGGTGGCCTCGGGCAGGTCCTTGCGCATCACCAGCGGGTCCAGCGGAATCAGGGGCGAGGTCCAGACGATCTTGATGTCCTTGAACTTCTCGGGCTGGCGTTCCTTGAACTTTTCCAGGTTCTCGCTGTTGTTGGTGGCCACATCCACCTGCTTGTTGGCCACGGCCAGCGCGTTGGTCTCGTGGTTGGCGCTGCGCGTGATCTTGAAGTGCGTCTTCGCGTCGATCTTGTTCTGCGCAAAGGCGTAGTAGCCGGGCACCAGGAAGCCCGAGGTGGAGTTGGGGTCGCCATTGCCAAAGCTCAGCGACTTGCTGTTCTTGAGCACATCGTCCAGGCTGGCCAGGGGGCTGTCCTTGTGCACGATCAGGTGCGAGTAGTAGCCCTGGGTTCCGTCGGCATTCACCATCTGTGCAAAGACTTCGCCGTTGGCGCGGTCCACGGCTTCCATGGCCGACTTGTTGCCCAGCCAGGCCACCTGCATCTTGTTGAAGCGCATGGCTTCGATCAGGCCCGCGTAGTCGGACGCAAAGAAGGCGTTGATCTTCAGGCCCGTCTGCTTGGCCATGTGGTCCAGCAGCGGCTGCCAGTCGGCCTTGAGGTTTTGCGTGGCCTCGGTCGAGATCATGCCGAAGTTGATGTCCTGGGCCAGCGCGCCCGTGGTCAATCCCAGCCCGAGTGTCAGGGCAGCACACAGTTTCTTGAACATGTTGAAAGCTCCAGAGAAAGGAAATGAAGAGAACCGAATCACCGCTCAGGCGGCCTGCACCATGGCGGGTGACCACTGCGGCGCAGGCATGGGGGCATGCGCAGGTGCAGGGTGGGCGCTGGATGCATCCGACAGGATTTCATCGGCCTGCACGCCGTACAGGCCCCGCAGCAATGCGGGCGTGAGGGCCGCCGAGGGGCCGTCGTACACCACCTGCCCGTGGTGCAGAGCCACCACGCGCGGGCAATACTTGATGGCCACATCCACCTGGTGCAGCGAGACGATGACGGTGCAACGGTCTTCGCGGTTGATGCGCGCCAGGATGTCCATGACCTTGCGGGAGGACTCGGGGTCCAGCGAGGCAATGGGCTCATCGGCCAGCACCACCTTGGAGCCCTGCACCAGCGTGCGGGCAATGGCCGCGCGCTGCTGTTGCCCACCCGACAACGTGGACGCTCGCTGCGCGTGGCATTCGGCAATGCCCACGCGGTGGAGCGCTTCCAGCGCCAGCGCGCGCTCCTGCGGCTTGAACATGCGCAGCCAGCCGCGCCACCAGGGGGTGCGGTGCAGCAGGCCCACCAGCACGTTCATCAGCACGGGCAGTCGGTCCACCAGGTTGAACTGCTGAAACACAAAGCCCACCTGCGAACGCACCTTGCGGATGTCGCTGTGAATGCGCCCCGCCTGCTGCACGCAGCGGCCATCCACCTCGATCAGCGAATCGCTGGACGCATCGGCCACCACCAGGCCCGCCACGTGGCGCAGCAGGGTGGACTTTCCCGAGCCCGAGGCACCAATCAGCGCCACCATCTCGCCGCGCTGCACGGTGAGGTTGATGTCGCGCAGGGCGTGTTTGCCGTTGGCGAAATGCTTGTTCAGTTGGTGGATGTGCAGTGCGGCGGTCATGGCAGCCTCCTTGGGGGGTTAATTCCGTTTCCAAGTCATTCGTGTCTAGGCGCAAAGCCGCAGACAGTGCTGTAGCACGGCAAGGCGAAGCAACAACGACACGGATGATTTGGAAACGGAAGAAGTCGTCTAGACAACCGGAGTGTGGTTGCTGGGCGTGACAGTGCTTTGACAGTTGGGAGAAGTTTGGATGTCAGGAAAGACCTGCACGCGCTCTACAGCACCCGCAGCCCTTCGCGCCACACCCCACGCACCACGGCCTGGCGGCCGCCATCGGGCAGCTCGGCCATGTGCACCTGCACCAGGTCGGCGCGCAGGCCGGGCGCCAGCGCCCCCCGGTCCACCATGCCCGCAGCCTTGGCGGGGTTGCGGGTGACGGTGGCCACGGCCTGTGGCAGGGGCAGGATGTCGTCCTGTACCAGCCGCATCACGGCGCTCAGCAGGCTGCCGGGCACGTAGTCCGACGAAAGGATGTCCAGCAAGCCCCTGCGCGCCAGGTCGGCCGCTGCCACATTGCCCGAGTGCGAACCACCGCGTACCACGTTGGGCCCGCCCATCACGGTGAGCAATCCACGTTCGTGCGCCGCCTGGGCCGCAGCCAGCGTGGTCGGGAACTCCGACATCGCGGCCCCTTCGGCATGGGCCTGCTCCACATGGGCCACCGTGGTGTCGTCGTGGCTGGCCAGCGAGATGCCGTGCGTGCGGCAGTAATCCACAAAATACGCACGGTGCGGCTCGGCGTACTGCGCCTGCAGCGTGGCCGCGTGCGCCACCTGGCGCTCGAACTTCTCGGCGCTCCAGCCCTTCTTGCCGCTGTAGTAGGTGCGTGCCTGCTCGATGTTCTCCCACTGGCGCTGGCCCGGGGTGTGGTCCATCAGCGAGATCAGTGACAGGCGCGGGTGCCCGTGAAAGGGCTCGAACAGGTCGATGGTGTTGGGCGCGGGCAGCTCACAGCGCACATGCAGGTGGTGGTCGGCCCTCAGCAGGTTGCGCTCGGTGCAGGTGTCGATGGTGTCGAGCACGCGGTTCCAGGCGCTGCCGCGCAGGCTGTCCACATCGGCCTCGCCCACGCCCAGCGCGTCCAGCACCGTGGTGATGCCTGCGGCGGCAATCTCGGCGTCGTGCGCGAGCAGTGCGGGCATCTCGGCCCATTGCACCTTGGGGCGCGGCATGAGATGGCGCTCGAAGTTGTCGGTGTGGATTTCGACCAGACCCGGCAGCAGGTAGTCGCCCCCCAGGTCGATGCCCTGCAGGGCCGCAGTGGCGCCGCTGTCCAGCGACGCAATGCGCCCGCTCTCCACCTGCAGGCTGCCCTGCACCACTTCGCCCGGCAGCACCATGCGGGCGTTCTTGAACAGGGTCGCGGTCATACCGAAGCTCCCCGGAAATCGCCTACGTTCACGCGGCGCGTTGCCACGGCCGCGCCCACCTGCGCGTCATGAAAAATGCCCACCAGGGCCGCGCCGCGCGCCACGGCTTCGCGGATCATGGCGATCACCGTCTCGGTGTTGGCTGCGTCGAGCGATGCGGTGGGCTCGTCCAGCAGCAACAGCGGCTTGGGCTTGATCATGTTGCGGGCGATATTGATGCGCTGCTGCTCCCCGCCCGAGAACGTGGCGGGCGGCAGGTGCCACAGCCGCTCGGGAATGCGCAAGCGGGTCAACCACTGGCGGGCAGCCTCGCGGGCGGCCTCGATGCCCGCAGGGTCGTCGCCCGCGTCTTCGGCCAGCGGCTCGGCCACCACATCCAGGGCCGACACGCGCGGGATGACCCGCAGAAACTGGCTTACATAACCCACGGTGTCGCGCCGCAACTGCACCAGCGCGCGCGGCGTGGCCTGCGTCACGTCCACCAAAGTGCCATCGGCCGCGCGCACGGTGATGCAGCCCGCGTTGACCCGGTAGTTGGCGTAGATCATCTTGAGCAGTGTGCTCTTGCCCATGCCCGAGGGGCCGTCAAGCACCACGCACTCGCCGGGCTGCACGGCCAGGTCCACCTGGGCGAGCACGGGCAGTTCAATGCCGTTCTGGTGGTGCAGGGTGAAGCGCTTGGCCACCCCTTGCATCTGGAGGATGGGCGCAATGGAAGGAGGCTGGTTCATGGCTGCAGTACCGAAGAAACGAGGAGCTGGGTGTAGGGGTGTTGCGGGTCGTCGAGCACCTGGTCGGTCAGGCCCGCCTCGACCACGCGGCCGCGTTGCATGACCACCATGCGGTGGGCCAGCAGGCGCGCCACGGCCAGGTCGTGTGTGACCACAATGGCCGCCAGCTGCATCTGCCGCGTGAGCTGGCGCAGCAGGTCCAGCAGGCGCGCCTGCACCGACACATCGAGGCCCGAGGTGGGTTCGTCCATGAACACCAGGCGAGGCTGCGTGACGAGGTTGCGCGCAATCTGCAGGCGCTGGCGCATGCCGCCTGAAAAGGTGCGCGGTGCATCGTCGATGCGTGCGGCATCAATCTCCACGCGCTGCAGCCATTCCGTGGCCGTGGCGCGCAGGCGGCCGTAGTGACGCTCGCCCAGGCCCATCAGGCGCTCGCCCACGTTGGCGCCAGCGGACACATCCATGCGCAGGCCGTCCGCCGCGTGCTGGTGCACAAAGCCCCAGTCGGTGCGGGCCAGCAGGCGCTGCTGCGCTTCGGTCATGGCATAGATGTCCTGCAACTCGCCGCTGCGCTGGCGGAACTGCACCGTGCCTTCGTCCGGCGCGCTGCGCGCCGCAATGGCATTCAGCAGCGTGGACTTGCCGGAGCCCGACTCGCCCACCACGGCCAGCACCTCGCCGGGCCACAGGTCAAAGGACGCGCCTTGCAGCGCCACGCGGTCGCCATAGCGCTTGCTGACGTTGCGCACGCTCAGCAGCGGCGCAGCAAGTTCGAGGTGGTTCATGGGAGGTTCTCGACGACAAAGCTCAGGCCGTGCTGTGCAAAGCCCAGGGATTCATAAAAGGCATGCGCGCCCTTGCGGCGAGCGTTGGACGAGAGCGCGAGCTTGTAGCAGCCCGCATCGCGCGCCTGCTGCATGGCGTGGGCCATCATCTGGCGGCCAATGCCACGGCCCTGCTGGTCCTGCGCCACCACCACGTCTTCGACGATGGCCGAGGGCGCGCCCCGGTGCGCCAGGTTGTGCATGACGAGCAGCGCATAGGTGCCCACTACCGCGCCGTGCTGCGCGGGGTCGCAAGCGACCCATAGACGGTAGCTGGGGTAGCGCGCAAACTGGGCCCACACGGCCTGGGCTTCTTCCAGCGTCAGCACGTCGGCGGAGCTGTCTTCAATGGCGGCGTACAGCGCCAGCACGCTCTCCAGGTCGCCCTGCCGGGCTTCGCGGATGTGCACGGCGCTCATTCGGCATCACCCTTGGTCATCGCCGGTTCAAGCTGCTGCGCCTGGCGTTCCTGGCAGTAATCCGAGTCCGAACAGACATGCATGCGGCCGCCCTGGTCGTCGGTGATGACCTCGTCCAGAAAGCTGTCGGTGGCGCCACACAGCGCGCAGGCAGCATCCCAGCGCTGCACCTCGAACGGGTGGTCCTCAAAACCCAGGCTCTCCACGGGTGTGTAGGGCGGCACGGCATAGATGCGTTTTTCGCGGCCCGCGCCAAACAGCTGCAGCGCGGGGTTCATGTGCATCTTGGGGTTGTCGAACTTCGGAATGGGCGACGGCGCCATCACGTACCGGCCATTGACCAGCACGGGGTAGTCGTACGTGGTGGCGATGTGGCCGTAGCGCGCAATGTCTTCGTAGAGTTTGACGTGCATGAGCCCGTACTCGGCCAGGCCGTGCAGGGTGCGCGTTTCGGTCTCGCGCGGCTCCAGGCGCTGCATGGGCTCGGGCACGGGCACCTGGTAGACGATGACCTGGCCTTCGGCCAGCGGCGTCTCGGGGATGCGGTGGCGCGTCTGGATCAGCGTGGCCTCCCGCGTGCGGGTGGTGGTGGCCACGGCCGTGGTGCGCTCAAAAAAGCGGCGAATGTTGACCGCATTGACCGTGTCGTCCGAACCCTGGTCGATGACCTTGAGGCAGTCCTCTGGGCCGATGATGGACGCGGTGACCTGGATGCCGCCCGTGCCCCAGCCGTAGGGCAGGGGCATTTCGCGCGAGCCAAACGGCACCTGGTAGCCGGGGATGGCCACGGCCTTGAGGATGGCGCGGCGGATCATGCGCTTGGTGCGCTCGTCCAGGTAGGCAAAGTTGAAGTGGCCGTCCACCGGCGCGGCGTCGGCGGGCAGGCCCATCACGGCGGGTTCCATGGGCGCGTTCATGCGGCGTCCTCCTCGGCGGGGGTGGTGGGTTGGGCGGCAGCGGCGCGCATCTTGCGCACCAGCTCCAGTTCGGACTGAAAGTCCACGTAGTGCGGCAGCTTCAAGTGCTGCACGAAGCCTGAGGCCTCCAGGCTGTCGCTGTGGCCCAGCACGAACTCCTGCATCTGGGCGGGCGACTCGACGGGCTCGCCCAGCTCGTCGGCACGCAGGGCGCGGTCCACCAGGCTCATGGCCATGGCCTTGCGCTCGCTGTGGCCGAACGCCAGGCCGTAGCCACGGGTGAACTGCGGCGGCTGGCTCTTGCTGCCGGCAAACTGGTTCACCATCTCGCACTCGGTGATCTCGATGTCGCCGATGTCGATGACAAAGCCCAGCTCTTCGGGTTCGATCTCCACCGCCACCGTGCCCAGGCGCACCTCGCCCACAAAGGGGTGCGAGTGCGAGTAGCCGCGCTGTGTGGAATACGCCATGGCGAGCAAAAAGCCCTCGTCGCCGCGCGCCAGGTTTTGCAGGCGCGTGGCCCGGTTGGCGGGGAAGCGCAGCGGCTCGCGGGTCAGGTCCGTGGGCGCGGGGTCGCCTGGGGGGACGGGGCGGGTTTCGATCAAGCCTTCCTGGTTGAGCAGATCCACCACACGCGGCGTGGGGCTGGGCGGCACCACGGCTACTGCAGCGGCAGGCGGCGTCACCGTGCCTTCGGCCAGCAGCTTGAAGTCCAGCAGGCGCTGCGTGTAGTCGTAGGTGGGGCCTAGCACCTGGCCACCGGGCAGATCCTTGAACGTAGCGGAGATGCGCCGGTCCAGCGCCATGCGGCTGGTGTCCAGCGCGCAGGTGGTGCCCAGGCGCGGCAGCGTGGCGCGGTAGGCGCGCAGCAAGAAGATGGCTTCCACCAGGTCACCCGCAGCCTGCTTGATGGCCAGGGCCGCGAGCTCGGGGTCGTACACCGAGCCCTCGGTCATGACCCGATCCACGGCCAGCTTGAGCTGCTGGCGGATCTGCGCCACCGAGAGTTCGGGCTGCGCGGTATCGCCCCGGCGCTGGCGCGCCAGCAGCTGGTAGCTGTTGAGAATGGCGGCTTCCCCGCCCTTGACGGCTACGTACATGCTTAGGTCTCCAGAAGGGCAGTGACGCTGCGCGTCGCCTGCGTGGTGCGGGGCAGACCCACGATGTGGTCCGCAGTGGCCAGCAGCAGGTCCACACCGCGCGGAAACACTGCCTGGTTGGCAGCCCACTGGACCTCGAAGTCGTCGGGCAGGCCATCCACGTGCAAGGCCTTCACCTCCTGAATACCCGGTCCGCGCAATTGCCACGCGTCAATGGCATCCGCCGTGGCGGCTTCTGCATGCGATACATCGACCACACAAGTGGCCGACTGGTCCGGATAGATGTCGGTGCCTGAGGCCAAGCTGCCCAGCGCGGGCAAGGCATCGCCCTGCGCCACCCACACAAAGCGGGCCTGCGCGGCCTCACTCACCAGAGTGCAGCCGGTGTGAAAGCGCAGCCAGGCACCCGCATCACTGGCCGCCAGGCGCGGCGAAAGCCACAGCGTGCAGTCGCTGTCGAGCAACGCCAGCAGCACGGCGGCGGATGTGGCATGGCCCACAGCAGGAGTCTGTGCGTCATGCTCTACCGCCACCGTCCGACCAGGGTGCGACAGCGCCTGCAGCACCGCGCGGAACACCGCCTGGCTGCCAAAGGCTTCGTTCGAGAATCCGGCACCCAGGGATGCCAAAGGGGTCACTGGGATCATCGGGGTCGCGCTCATTCGGTGTCCTCGTCGTTGTCGGTACCGCTCTCGCGCGCCACGGTGAAGAAGTCCACCTTGGTGCTGGCGGCACGCGCCTGGCGCTCGGCCTGGGTGGCGCGCAGGTGGGCGCGGATCGGTTCCAGCAGCTGGGCGTCCAGCACCGGTTGCTGGGCAGGGTCTTGCAGCAGCGCATCGGCCAGGGCCGCGAGTTGCACCTGGCGGTGCGAGCGGCCCAGCACGTACGCTACGCCGACGGTGGCCTCTGCCGCGTCCGATGCATCAGCCACGCGCAGAGCGCAGCGCGTGACGGTGACCTCGCCGAGGTTGAAGCGCTCACCCGTGCCCCCGGCGCGGCCCTGCACCATCATCAGCCCTGTCTCGGGCGCACGCAGCCAGCGCGCGGGGCGCGTGGCATGCTCATGCAAGGCAGATTCGAGCAGCCCCAGCGGCGCCCGGGCCAGCAGGGCCATCCACTGCGCGCGGCCCAGGGGGCGGCCCGGCCCCGGGTTGTCAAAGGCTTGAAACATGGAAGTGGTACCCTGAAAGTTGTATAGACAAATTGAACAACTGGCGCCAGCTTAAAGAGCGCGCATGTAGGTTTCATGACAGCCAGCACCACTTCTCTCCCGCCTCCTTTGCAGGCCCCAAATGCACCCCCACTGCGCCCTGCGCGCGACAGTTTCTGGACGCGGATTGCCGCTGAGCTGGCCGAGGCCATTGGCAGCGGCGTCTACCCGCCGGGCCAGCGCCTGCCCTCGGAGCACGCGCTGGCCGAGCAGTTCGGCGTGAACCGGCACACCATCCGCCGCTCGCTCGCCAGCCTGTGCAGCCAAGGGCTGGTGCGCATCACGCAGGGCAGCGGCACCTATGTGGAAGACTTTGCGGTGGACCTGGTGCTGGGCAAGCGCACGCGCCACCAGCAGGGGCTGGCGCAGGCGGGGCTTCGTGGCAGCCTGGTGGTGCTGCAGGCCCAGACCACGCGCGCCACGGCGGCGCTGGCCAAGGCGCTGCAGGTGCCCGCGCGCAGCCCGCTGCTGGCGCTGCGCGTGCGGGGCGACGCCGAAGGCCAGCCCCTGCACATCAGCGATCGCTACTTTCCCCTGCCGCGCTTCGAGAACCTGGCGGCCGTGGTGCGCGAGACCGGCTCCATCACCGCAGGCTTTACCGCCCACGGCGTGGCCGACTACACACGCCGCGAAAGCCGCATCACCGCCGAGCTGCCCAGCGCCGAAGTGGCCGCCCAGCTGCGCCAGCCCACGTCACGCCCCGTGCTGCAGGTAGAAAGCCTGAACGTGGACCTGGCAGGCACGCCCATCGAATGGGCGCGCGCTTGGTTTGCCGGCGACCGCGTGAAACTGACCATTGACCACGATGAACACGCCTGACATGCCACACACCCACCACCGCTATGCGGTCTATTTCGCACCCAACCCGGGCAGCCTGGGCTGGCTGGCCGGCAGCCACTGGCTGGGGCGCTGCGCTGCGTTGCTGCAGCCGCTGCAACAGCTGGCCATCGACGGCGTGGCGGCCGACACGCTGCACCGCCTGACCGCAGCACCCCGCCGCTACGGCTGGCACGCCACGCTCAAGGCGCCGTTTGCGCTGGCGCCCGGCACCGACTGGATCACGCTGCACCAGGCCGTGCAGGAGGTTGCACGCGGGCTGCAACCCTTTGTGCTGCCGCCACTGCAGGTACAACGCATCGACGACTTTCTGGCGCTGGTGCCCCCGGCGCTGCACCCCGCCAATGCACAGATCCAGGAGACCGCCGCCACCTGCGTGACGGCGCTGCAGCCCCTGGCCGCGCCCCTGTCCGAAGCCGACCTGGCCCGGCGCCGTGCAGCGGTGCTCACCGCCCGGCAGGACGCGCTGCTGCAGCAATGGGGCTACCCGTTTGTGCTGGACGAATTCCGCTTTCACATGTCGCTCACCGGCAGCCTGGCGCAGGTAGACGCACCCACGCAGTCGCTGGTGTTCGAGGCCGCGCAGGAATTTTTCTCGGACCTGCCCATCCTCAAGTTCAACAGCCTCGCCTTGTTCGCAGAGCCCACGCCCGGTGCGGACTTTGTGCTGCTGGACCACCTGGAGATGGGCGCATGACCACCGGTCGGTTGGTCTACTGCATGGGCCCCTCGGGAGCGGGCAAGGACAGCCTGCTGGACTGGCTGCGCACGCACCTGCCCCAGCCCTGCCCCGTGCACTGGGCGCAGCGCACCATCAGCCGTGCCGCCACATCCGGTGGCGAAGCGCATGAGGGCGTTTCGCCCGAAGCGTTTGCAGCGCTGTGCAGCGAACATGCCTTTGCCCTGCACTGGCAGGCCAACGGCTTGGGCTACGGCGTGCGGCATGCGCAACTGGCGCCGCTGGCGCGGGGCCACTGGGTGCTGCTCAATGGCTCACGCGCCTACCTGCCCGAGGCCCTGGCACGGTTCCCGGACTTGGTGGCCGTACACATCACCGCCAGCCCGCAGGTGCTGCGCGAGCGCCTGTTGTCGCGCGGCCGCGAGACGCGCGAAGAGGTGGAGGCCCGGGTGCAGCGCGCGCTGGCCTACACCCCACCCCCGGGAGCCGCCAGCCTGGAGGTGCACAACGACGGCGCGCTGAGTGATGCGGGCCAGCGGCTGCTGAACGCGCTGGAAAATTTGCCGGGCTGGCCCCGGCGCAGTGGCAAACTTTCGCCCATCGCTCCCATCCTTTCCAGCACGCCATGACCGCCATCACGATTTATCACAACCCAAAGTGCGGCACGTCCCGCAACACCCTCGCCATGATCCGCAACAGTGGCGTGGAGCCCGAGGTCATTGAATACCTGAAAACCCCGCCCGACCGCGCCACACTGGTGGCGCTGATTGCGGCGACCGGCGAGCCGGTGATCAACGCCGTGCGCACCAAGGAAGCGGTCTTCACCGAGCTGCAGCTGGACGCACCGGGCGTCACCGACGCCCAGCTCATCGACGCGATGCTGCAGCACCCCATCCTCATCAACCGCCCCATCGTGGTCACGCCCCTGGGCACACGGCTGTGCCGCCCGTCTGAGAAGGTGCTGGACATCCTGCCTGCACCGCAGCAAGGTGCCTTCACCAAGGAGGATGGCGAAGTCGTCATCAACGCGCAGGGCCAGCGTGCCTGAGGCCACCGCACACCCCGATGCCGTAGCGCACCGCGCGGCATGAGCGCCGCCTCGCAACGCTGGACCGTGGCGCGCCTAGGCACAGCCCAGACGCTGGCCTGGGCCTCGTCCTACTACCTGCCCGCCATGCTGGCCGCGCCCATGGCGCGCGACCTGGGCGTGGCCACGCCCACGGTGTTCGCGGCGTTTTCGGTGGCGCTCATCGTGTCGGCGCTGCTCGGGCCTTTCGCGGGCCGGACCATCGACCGCCACGGCGGCCGCCCGGTGCTGGTGGGCACCAACCTGTTGTTTGCAGCTGCTCTGGCGGGCATGGCCTTGGCGCAAGGCCCCGTGGGTCTGTTTGCCGCCTGGGTGTTGATGGGCGTGGCCATGGGTTCGGGCCTGTACGAGGCTGCGTTTGCCACGCTGGTACGTCTGTACGGCCAGGGCGCTCGCGGCGCCATCACCGGCATCACGCTAATTGCGGGGTTTGCCAGCACCGTGGGCTGGCCGCTGTCGGCCTGGATGGAGACGCAGTGGGGCTGGCGCGGAGCGTGTGCGGGCTGGGCGGCGCTGCACTTGCTGGTGGGCGTGCCGCTCAATGGCTGGCTGCCCCGTGCCGACACCACAAAGAAGCCGCCCCCACCTTCGGCGGATGTGCCTGTGGCGGGCACCTCGGCACCGGCGGCACCCGCCACGTCCGCAGCCGCCCACCCGCTGCGCACCACCGTGCTGCTGTCGTTTGTGTTTGCCGTCACCTGGTTCACCAGCACCGCCATGGCGGCCCACCTGCCGCGCCTGTTGCAGGCCAGCGGCACATCGCTGGAGGCGGCTGTGGCCCTGGCCGCGCTGGTGGGCCCGGCCCAGGTGGCAGCGCGCCTGCTGGAGTTTGGCTTGCTGCGCCGCCTGCACCCGCTGCTGTCGGCCCAGCTGGCCGCCGCTGCACACCCCGTGGGCGCGGGCCTGCTGATGGTGCTGGGCGGGCCTGCGGCGGCGGTGTTCACCCTGCTGCATGGCGCGGGCAACGGCATCCTGACCATTGCCAAGGGCACGCTGCCGCTGGTGCTGTTTGGCCCTGCGGGCTACGGCACGCGCCAGGGCCTGATGATGGTGCCCGCCCGTGTGGCGCAGGCGTTTGCCCCCATTCTGTTCGGCATGGCCCTGGACCGCACTGGCGCCGCCGCTCTCTGGCTCACCACACTGCTGGGCCTGGCTGCGTTGGGAGCGCTGTGGCTGCTGCGGCCTGTGGCGCGGGCCTGAACGATCCATCAATCAATCGATCAACCGCGCGGCACCACAAACGCCTTCCGCGCCGCAAGTGCTGCGGCGCGCGAATGGCAGCCCTCCAGGTGGTCATTCACCAGCCCCATGGCCTGCATGAAGGCGTAGACCGTGGTCGGACCCACAAAACTCCAGCCGCGCTTTTTCAGGTCCTTGGACATGGCGATGGATGCGGCCGAAGTGGACAGGGTGCGCGCCACTTCGCGCGTGAGGCGCTCGGGCCGGTCGGTGTCGGCGGGCTCGTAGCGCCAGGCGTAGTGCGCCAGCGAGCCGAACTCGCGCCGCAGCTCCAGCACGCGACGCGCGTTGTTGATGGTGGACTCGATCTTGCCCCGGTGGCGCACGATGGCCGCGTCCTGCACCAGGCGCTCAACCTCGGCCGGTCCGAAGGCCGCGACCTGCTCGGGGTCGAAGTTCGCGAACGCTGCGCGAAAGCCCTCGCGCTTGTTCAGGATGGTGAGCCAGCTCAGGCCCGACTGAAAACCCTCTAGGCAGATCTTCTCGAACAGCCGGCGGTCGTCCGCCACCGGGAAGCCCCACTCGGTATCGTGGTAGTGGCGGTACAGCGGCGTGGCCTGGCACCAGGTGCAACGCGGGCAACCGGATTCGTCGGCAAACAGGCCGTCGGCCAGTGCGGGTGGGCGAGCAGGATCTTGAGCAGTCGGGGGGGTCATGCGCGGCATTCTAGAAACCACCGCAGCCAGGCTGCTGACAGGGCAAGCACACAGGACTCGATCTGCCCATAAACTGCACTGCATGCGCGAGCCACTTAACCGCCTGCGGGCCACTGTCAGCCTGATGTTTTGCCTGGTGCTGGGCGGCTGCGCCAGCACCACCGGCCCCTCCAACGCTTGGGGCTACTACTGGCAATCGCTGCGCGGGCACATGCAGATCATGCATGCCGCAGAACCCATTGACGACTGGGTAGTGCGCAAGGACATCTCGCCCGCCCTGCGCGAGCGGCTGCAGCTGGCGCAACGTGCGCGGGCCTTTGCGGTCACCGAACTCGGCCTGCCCGACAACGCCAGCTACCGCCGCTATGCTGACCTGAAGCGCTCCGCCGCCGTGTGGAACGTAGTCGCCGCTCCGCCCTATTCGCTGACGCTGCACACCTGGTGCTTTCCGGTCACGGGCTGCATCGGCTACCGGGGCTATTTCACCGAGGCCGCAGCGCAGGCCGAGGCCGCCGAGCTGGCCGCACAGGGCCTGGAGGTGGAGGTGTACGGCGTGCCCGCGTACTCCACGCTGGGCTACATGAACTGGGCGGGGGGCGACCCGCTGCTGTCCACCTTCATCGCCTGGCCCGAGGGCGACTTTGTGCGCCTGCTGTTCCACGAGCTGGCGCACCAGGTGGTCTATGCCCAAAACGACACCCTGTTCAACGAGTCCTTTGCCACAGCGGTGGAGCGCATCGGCGTGGCGCAGTGGCTGGCTACGCAATCCACCCCCGCCGCGCGCGAGGCCTATGCCACCAGCGAGGCGCGGCGCAGCGCCTTCCGCGCGCTCACCCGGGCCACACGCACCCGCCTGGCGGCCATTTATGAGCAAAAAGAGCTTCAAGCGCTAGAGGATCATGCGCTGAATGCTATGAAAACAGAAGCAATGAAGGCTTTCCGAGACGACTATGCCGCGCTGCGCGCAAGCTGGCTGGACGCGCCCGGCGGCACGCCGCCCCGGGCCACAACCGCCCAGGTGGCCGGCTACGACCTCTGGGTGGCCCAGGCCAACAACGCCAGCTTTGCGGCCCAGGCCGCCTACGACGAACTGGTGCCTGCATTCGAGGCCTTGTTTGAACGCGAGGGCCGCAACTGGCCCCGGTTTTATGATGCCGTACGACAACTGACGCAGCAGCCCCAGCCCGAGCGGCACGAGGCCCTGCGCGCCCTTTTACCTGACCCGCAACACCTCAAGGAGACAGCCGGTGCCTGACATTCATATCCACCGCGAACACCACCTGGGTTTCAAGGAAGCCCGCAAGGTCGCCTTCTCCTGGGCCGAGAAGGCCGAAGAAAAGTTCGACATGGAATGCACCTACGAAGAGGGCGAGAAGGAAGACCTGCTCACCTTCACCCGCACCGGCGTCAAAGGCACGCTGCTGGTGGATGCCCACCAGTTCGAAATGAAAGCGCAGCTGGGCTTCTTGCTAGGCGCCTTCAAGGACCGCATCGAGGCCGAGATTGGCGAGCAGCTGGATGCCCTGCTCAATGCACCGCACCCCAGTGCCAAGAAGCCAGCGGCCGACAAGAAGAAAGCGGCGACAGACACGGATGCCGGCAAGCCAGCCCCCAAGGCAGCAGCCAAGCCTGCCGCCAAGGCCAAGAAGGCCTAGCCGCACAGGCCCCGCCATGACATTCACCGCGAACGAGGCCAACAACGCCCACAGCCCGGCGTTTGACACCCTCTCCACGCTGCTGCACACCCGCTACAGCTGCCGCGCCTTTCTGCCCGAGCCGCTGCCGCGCAGCACCATTGAGGCCATCCTGGCCGCCGCGCAGCGCACGGCCTCGTGGTGCAACGCGCAGCCCTGGCAGCTCACCATTGCCAGCGGCGCTGCGCTGGCGCGTCTGCGCAGCGCCCTGCAATCCCACATGCTCGCCGCGGCACCCCAGCCCGACCTGCCCTGGCCCCGCGAATACCGGGGGGTGTACCAGGAGCGGCGGCGCGAATGTGGCTGGGGCCTGTACGAAACCCTGGGCATTGCCAAGGGCGACCGCGAAGCTTCGGCGCGCCAGGCGGCGCAGAACTTCACCATGTTTGGTGCGCCGCATGTGGCCATCGTCACCAGCGACGAGGCCCTGGGCGTGTACGGCGCAGTGGACTGCGGCGCGTATGTGAGCAACTTCATGCTGGCAGCGCACAGCCTGGGCGTGGGCTCCATCGCGCAGGCCGCGCTGGCCTCCTACCCCGGCGTGCTGCGTGACGTGCTGGGCATTGGCGAGGACCGCAGCATCGTCTGTGGCATTTCGTTCGGCATGGCAGACCCCGCCCACCCGGCCAACCATTTCCGCACCACCCGCGCCGACCCGGCCAGCAGCGTGGTGTGGAAGGACTGAGGCGCTGAGAGGCGGGACCTGACGGGCGTCAGGCCACAACGCGCAGCAGGGGACTGCGTGTATGCAGCAACCCAAACAGGTTCTTGGGGTCTGACAGCTGAGGGATGAGTTCGATGGGCTGGCCCATGCCCAGCTCGGCCGCCGCGTCGCGCAAGAAGCGCAGCGCAGAAAAGTCCTCCAGCGCAAAGCCTACCGAGTCGAACACCGTCACCGCCGCATCGCTGGCGCGCCCGCCATGCTGGCCCGCCAACACTTGCCACAGCTCGGTCACTGCAAAATCAGGCGGCAGTTGCTGGATGTCGCCTTCAATGCGCGTTTGCGGCGCGTATTCCACAAACACCTGGGCCTGGCGCAGCACGTCTGCATGCATCTCGGTCTTGCCGGGGCAGTCGCCGCCCACCGCGTTGATGTGCATGCCGGGCGCCAGCAGGTCGGGCGTGAGGATGGTGGCGTTGGTTTTGTCGGCCGTCACCGTGGTCACGATGTCGGCGCCGCGCACGGCCTCGGCCGTGCTGGTGCAGGCCACGGGGCGCAGGCCCACCGTGCCTTGCAGGTTGGCCTGCAGCTTGGCCGTTGCAGCCGGATCGGTGTCGAATAAACGCAGGGTGTCAATGCCCAGCAGGTGGTGAAAGGCCAGCGCCTGGAACTCGCTCTGTGCACCGTTGCCAATCAGCGCCATGGTGCGGGCACCGGGGCGGGCCAAGGCCCGTGCGGCCACGGCCGACATGGCGGCGGTGCGCAGCGCGGTGGTGAGGGTGAGTTCGCTCAACAGCAGCGGCGCGCCCGTGGACACATCGGCCAGCACGCCAAACGCCATCACCGTAGGCAGGCCCCAGCGCGTGTTCTTGGGGTGGCCGTTGACGTACTTGAATGCATAGGTCTGCCCATCTGCAATGGGCATGAGTTCGATCACGCCGTCGCGCGAGTGGCTGGCTACCCGTGCGGATTTGTCGAAGGCGCCCCAGCGCAAGAAGTCATCATGGATGTAGTCGGAGATGCCGCGCAGACAGGCCTCGATGCCCTTGCGCTGCACCAGCGCGATCACATCAGGGGCGCTGAGGTACAGGGTGGAAAAGTGCTGGGGGGTAGCCATGGTGTGGGTCTCCGGGTGCCGATGTATGCGTCTGCAGCCAGTGTCCCGAAGCGCAAAAACAATGGGAATCGCCCAAACTGCCGCCTATTGCAGGGCGGTTTGCCGGTATGCCAGCCAAAATTGCCACTTTGCTCAAAAGCCCAGGGCTGCGTTTGGCGCAGCCCACGCGCTATCCTCTGCCGCTTGATTTGCCCCGCACCATGACGTCCCCAGAAATCCTCATCAGCGAAGTCGGCCCGCGCGACGGCCTGCAGTCCGTCCAGGCCACCATGCCCACCACCCACAAGCTGCGCTGGATCGACGCGCTGGTGGCGGCGGGCCTGCGGGAGATCGAGGTCGGCTCGTTCGTGCCCGCCCGCCTGCTACCCCAGATGGCCGATGTGGCCGAGGTGGTGCGCCACGCGCTCACCCACCCCGGCATCACCGTGATGGCGCTGGCGCCCAACCTGCGTGGGGCCGAAGCCGCGCTGGCGGCGGGCGTGCACAAGGTCACGCTGCCGGTGTCGGCCAGCGCCGCGCATTCGCTGGCCAACGTGCGCAAGACGCGCGAGGCCATGGTCGAAGAGGTGCGCGCCGTGGCACAGCTGCGCGACGCGCAGGCGCCTGGCGTGCTGGTGGAGGTGGGGCTGTCCACCGCCTTTGGCTGCACGCTGCAAGGCGCGGTGCCCGAGGACGATGTGATCTGGCTCGCCGGCCTGTGTGCGGAGGCGGGCGCCGATGAGGTGGGCTTGTCGGACACCACCGGCATGGCCAACCCGGCCCAGGTGCGCCGCCTGTTCACGCGTTTGCGCGCCGAGCTGGGTGCAAAGGCCGGGGCGGCCCACATGCACAACACCCGAGGCCTGGGCCTGGCCAACTGCCTGGCGGCCTACGACGTGGGGGTGCGCACCTTTGATGCGTCGCTGGGCGGGCTGGGCGGTTGCCCCTATGCGCCGGGCGCGTCGGGCAATGTGGTGACCGAAGACCTGGTGTTCATGTTTGAGGCCATGGGCATCACCACGGGGGTGGACCTGGAGCGCCTGATGGCCGCGCGCGCGCCGCTGCAGGCGGGGCTGCCGGGCGAGCCGGTCTATGGGATGACGCCGGAGGCGGGATTGCCCAAGGGGTGGGTTCAGCGTTAGACCGCCGTTGCACCCAAAGAAAAAGGCGACCTTGGTCGCCTTTTTCTTTGGGAGTACGCCGTATCAGCTCAGCGAGGTGATCAGGTCCACATATTGCTGTTTGGCCTCGTCGGCGCTGGTGCCCTTGAGCTTTTCCCAGGCGTCCCACTTGGCACGGCCCACCATGTCGGAGAAGCTGGGCTTCTTCTCGGTGTTGTCGCCAGCGGTTGCCTGCTTGTACAGCGCGTAGATCTTGAGCAGCGTGGCGTTGTCGGGGCGCTCGCTCAGGTTCTTGGAATTGGCCACAGCGGCTTCGAAGGTGGCGTTCAGGTCGGCCATGTCGGTGCTCCTTGGGTTTGTATGGGGGAGGGAAAGAACGGTGTCGGCAAGGGATTGCTGCGTTGTATCTTACGGGCTGAGCATGGCCTGGGGCCGCTCAATCCATAGAGGCAAGCCCCCAAAAATCAAACAATAGGTGTACATCTGATGGTGACCCGCATTCCTGCCCCCCGCAAAGCCGCACCCGGCCACAGCACAAGCCCCCTGCGCACCCTGCGCGACCAAGGGCCTGAGGTGGCGCGCAAGGCGGCCCAGGCCCTGCCCCCCGCCGCTCGCAAAGCCGCCACCGTGGTGCAGAAGAACGTGCGCCGCGCGGCCACTGGCATGCTGGGCCTGTCGGGCGAGCGCATGAGCAAGGTCGATACCGCCTGGCTGCGCATGGACTCCCACAGCAACCTGATGATGATCAACGGCGTGTGGACCCTGTCGCCCGGTATCACCTGGGAGGCGCTGTGCGAACGCGTGCAGCAGCGCCTGCTGCAGTACCCGCGCTTTCGCCAGCGGGTGGTGGAAGACGCGGCGGGCGCCACCTGGGTGGAGGACCGCAACTTCGACATTGCCGCCCATGTGCTGCGCGAAAAGCTGCCCCACCGCAAAGGCCACAGCATGCAGCGCGCGCTGCAAGACCGCGTGGGTGAACTCGCCATGCAGCCGCTCGATACCCGCCGCCCGCTGTGGCAGATGCATCTGATCGAAGACTTTGTGGGCGACGACGGCACCCAAGGCAGCGCGCTCATCGTGCGCATCCACCACTGCATTGCCGACGGCATTGCCCTCATTTCGGTAACCATGTCGCTGGTGGATGGCGGCTCGGAGCCCCCCAAGCGCAAGGCGCGAACAGGCAAGGAAGCCGCCACCGCCGAGGACTGGATTGCGGATGCCCTGATCAAGCCCTTCACTGGCCTCACCGTGAAGGCGCTGGACTTGGCAGGCGACAGCGCGGCCAAGTCGTTGCAAATGCTGGGCGATCCGGAGAAGGCCATGCAGCATGGGCTCTCAGGCACGGCCGACATGGCCCGCGTGGCCTACCAGCTGGTGAGTGATGCGGCCGCGCTGGCGTTGATGCCCGACGACTCCCCCACCCGCCTCAAGGGCCAACCCGGTAGCGCTAAACGCGTGGCCTGGTGCCCGCCGATCCCGCTCGAAGAGGTCAAGGCCATCGGCAAGGCGCTCAACTGCTCCATCAACGATGTGCTGTTGTCGTGCGTGGCGGGCGCCATCGGCGGCTACTTGCGCAGCCAGGGCGATGACCCGACGGGCCAGGAGATCCGCGCCATGATCCCGGTGAACCTGCGCCCCATGGAGGAGGCCTGGAAGCTGGGCAACCGCTTTGGCCTGGTGCCTCTGGTGCTACCGATTGGCGTGGCCAACCCCATCGAGCGCGTGTACGAAGTGCGCAAGCGCATGAATGCGCTCAAGGGCAGCACCCAACCCATCCTGGCGTTTGCGATGCTGGCTGTGGCGGGGCTGATGATCAAGCCCGCACAGGACGCACTGCTCAATCTGTTCGGTCGCAAGACCACGGCGGTGATGACCAACGTGCCCGGCCCCAAGGAGCAGCTCACGCTGTGCGGATCGCGCGTCACGCAGTGCATGTTCTGGGTGCCGCAGTCGGGCGACATTGGCCTGGGGGTCTCCATCCTCAGCTACGGCGGTGGCGTGCAGTTTGGCGTGATCACCGACACCACCTTGTGCCCCGAGCCGCAGCAGATCATCGACGCCTTCGCGCCCGAATTTGACCAGCTGTCGCTGCTCACGCTGATGCTGCCGTGGGGCGAATGACCGGCTCGGCCCCTCTGCCGCTCCGCGCCTGGGCACGCCGGGCGTGTGCAATCGCTTGGCTGCTGGGCGCCTGCGGCGTACACGCGGAGGTGCAGGAAGAAAACACCCAGAGGCCCTACGTGGTGCGCGCCCAGCCAGGTGAGAGCCTGCGCGCAGCCCTGCATGCCGCCACCCCCATTACGGTAGGTGGGCAGCGCTTTCATGGCTATACCCGCTGGGACGTGCGCTGGACCTTCCGTTGGTGGCGCGAAGCCTCGGGCCGCTGCGCGATCACCGAGGTCACCACCCGGTTGCACACCGAGGTACAACTGCCCGAGCTGCAAGCCGCAAGCCCCGAGCAACAAGCGGCTTTTGACCGGTACCTGCGGGCCCTTTCCGACCACGAGCAGGGCCATGTGCAGATCGGCCGCGATGCCGCGCAAGCCATCGACCAGGGCATCCGGCAGATGCCTGCAGCGCCCGATTGCGCCACGCTGGAGCGCGAAGCCAATGCCCTGGGCCACCGGCTGCTGCAGGACCATGTGGCACGCGAAAAACAATACGACCAGCGGACCCGCCACGGTGCCACACAAGGCGCGCGGCTGGACTGATCACACAGGCTCAGGCCAGCAGCGGTCTTAGCGCTTGCGTTGTGGAGGCGCTGCCACCAGCCCATCCGTCAGGCGGGACACCGCGGCCACCACCTCGGCCACGGGCTCGCCCATCTGCACGCGCACGATGGCGCCCTCCACCATCAGAGTGAGCGCCTGTGCAATCTGCGCACGTTGGGCCGACGCAGGCAGCAAGCCCGCCAGCAACGCCGTCATGTCGCGCTTGTGGCGCTGTGCAATCGCCAGCACCTCGGGCACGGTGTCTCCCAGCTCGCTCACGCTGTTGATGAAGGCGCAGCCCCGAAAGTGCTCGCTGCCCAACCATTCCGCCAGGGCAGGCGCCAAGGCCCGCGTGGGGTCGGTGCCTGCGGGCAACGCGTGCGCATGCCGTTGCAGCGCATCGCCAAACCAGGCCATCCAGCCGGTGTGCCGGTACTCCAGGTACGCGCAGATCAGGTCGTTCTTGCTCGGGAAATGCCGGTAGAAGGTCACCTTCGTCACGCCGGACTCCGCGATCACGCGGTCGATGCCCGTGGCACGGATGCCGTCCCGGTAGAACAGCGCATGGGCCGTGTGCAGCAGGCGGTCTCGGGCGGGCAGGTCTTGCCAGCCAGGAGGGAGGGGATCAAAGGTCATTCGCTCATTGTAGACAAACCTGTCTACATGGCCTTATGATGGAGAGTATACAGACCTGTCTACATCAACCCTTCACCTTCGAGGTCCCCATGGAAACACGCCCGCCCTTGCCCCCCTTTACACAACACACCGCCATCCAGAAGGTGCGCCTGGCCGAAGACGGCTGGAACTCGCGCGACCCGGCCCGCGTGGCCCTGGCCTACACCGAGGACACACGCTGGCGCAACCGCGCCGAGTTCCCCGTGGGCCGCGACGCCGCCCGGCAGCTGCTGGAGCGCAAGTGGGCGCGCGAACTGGACTACCGCCTCATCAAGGAGCTGTGGGCGTTCAGCGGCCACCGCATCGCCGTGCGGTTTGCCTACGAATGGCATGATGACTCAGGCCAGTGGTACCGCAGCTACGGCAATGAGAACTGGGAGTTCAACGACGATGGTCTGATGGCCGTGCGCCACGCCAGCATCAACGACCGCCCCATCCAGGCCGCAGACCGGCTGTTCTTCTGGCCCCTGGGGCGCCGGCCGGACGACCATCCGGGGCTGAGCGACCTGGGCCTTTGAGGATCGGCGGCCCGCCAGGGGATCGGCAAGCGCTCAGGGCTGCGACGCCACCTGCGCCAATGCCAGTTCCCACAACGACTCCGCCACCGGCGACATCTCGGCGCGCTGGCGGTACAGGCGGATCTGCACCGGCACGTTCCAGTCGGCGCCCCCGGCGGCCACCAGCGTGCCGGTGCGCAGCTCGTCGGCAATCAGGCTTTCGGGCAGCCAGGCCACACCCCGCCCTTCCTGGGCCAGGGTCTTGAGCAACACCGCGTGGTGCGCGGTGAACACCACCGCCACCGGGCCGTCAGTGCCTTCAGCAAACACCCCGCGCATGCGGGCCCGCATGATGCGGCCGAGCCCCGACGCCTCGCTGTAGGCCAGCACGGGCACCGTGGCCGACTGGCCCAGCGCGTGCAGCGGCTGGCCGGCAGCGCCCCCCGGCTGCGGCGCACTGACGGGCAGCAACCGGTCGTCCGCCAGGCGGCACATGGGGTACTGCGCCTCGTCCAGGCGTCCCGGCACCCCCTCATGGCCATGGCACAGCACAAACTGCACACGGCGCTGCAGCATCAGGTCTTCGCAGGCCTGGGAGCTGTCCGACATGGTCTGGATGGGCCCCAGCCGCAGTCGTGCCTCCATGCCCACCAGCCAGCGCGGAAAGAACGTGAGCGAGAGTACATGCGTGGCCGCAAAGCGCAGACTGGCAGCGGCCAGGTCATGCGCAGCGCGGGCCTTGATGCGTGCGGCCTCCAGGTTGGCGAGGATGGTCTCCAGCAGCGGCAGAAAGCGCTGGCCCGCCGCCGTGAGCGCGGCGGGGTGGGCACTGCGGTCGAACAGCTCCACGCCCACCCAGTCTTCCAGGGCACGGATATGGCGGCTGAAGGCGGGCTGGGCAATGGCGCGGGCCTCCGCCGCGCGCGAGAAGTTGCCCGTCTCGGCCAGGGCGAGGAAATCCTCCAGCCATTCCAGGTCCAGGGGTCGGTTGCCGGGTCCCATGTGTCTCCGCGATGGATCGATAGATAGTTGTATGCGATTCGAGTATTGGACCGCTGGCACCGGGTGGGAAATGATCCACCCCGTTGTTCACCAGCTTTTCCCAACGGAGACAAGAAAGCATGCCTGCCATCTCGAATTATCGCGGGATCATCCCCGCCATCTCGTGCCCCTTCACCCCCAACCACCACATCGACGAGCCCGCGCTGCGCAAGCTCGCGTCCTGGCTGGCGGGCCATGACGGTGTGGTGGCCATCATGACCAATGGCCACACCGGCGAGGTTTTCTCACTCACGCCGGTCGAGCGCGCCGAGGTCACCCGCATCGTGGCCGACGAGCTCAAGGGCCGCATGCCCGTCATCTCGTCCATCGTCTGCGAAGGCCTGAAGGACGCGGCCGACCACGCCCGTGCAGCGGTCGAAGCCGGCGCCGTGGCGCTCGACGTGATGCCCCCGCACCACTGGCTGCGCTTTGGCTTCACGCCGGGCCATGCACTGCAGTACTTCGAGGCCATCCACCAGGCCGCGCCCAACGCCGACCTGGTCTGCCATGTCTACCCCGCCTGGACGCGCGCTTCGTACTCCTCGCAGCTGCTGGCCGACCTGGCGAAGCTGCCCTACCTGCAGGCCTTCAAGGTGGGCCAGCGCGACATGAACAAGTACGCCCGCGACATCCAGGCGATCCGCGAGGCCGATGCCTCCAAGGCCATCCTGACCTGTCACGACGAATACCTGCTGGCCTCGATGGTGCAGGGCGTGGACGGCGCGCTGGTGGGCTTTGCCACCTTCATCCCGCAGCTCATCATCGATTTGTGGAATGCGGTGAAGGCCGGCGACCTGAAAAAGGCCATGGAAGTGCAGGCCGTCATCACACCGCTGAAAGACGCTGTGTATGGCGGCGGCGAGCCCACGGGCGAGGCCCACGCCCGCATGAAGGGCGGCATGTACCTGGCGGGTGTGATTGACGACGCCACCGTGCGCCCGCCGACCGAGGCGCCGAATGCCAAGGAAGTCGAAGCCCTGCGCGCTGCGGTGAAGCAGGCCGGCTTGCTCAAGCGCTGAGCGCCCCCGGCGAGGCCGGGAGATTTGGAGTCCCCCGCGCCTGACTGCACACAAGAAAACCGACAAGGAGACAAGACACCATGCAACGCCAACATTTCCTCCGCGCCGCCGTGGGTGCGTTCACCCTCGCGATGGCGGCCGGCAGCTTTGCGCAGGCCTACCCCACCAAGCCCATCCGGATGATCATCCCCTTCCCGCCGGGCGGCACGCTCGACACCGTGGGACGCCAGCTCGCGCTAAAGCTGGGCGAGCAGATGGGCCAGAACTTCATCGTCGAGAACAAGCCTGGCGGCAATGGGGTGATCGGCGGCGATGTGGTGGCCAAGGCCCCGGCCGACGGCTACACGCTGCTGTTCAACGCATCCACCTTCACCACCGCGCCCATGACCATGAAGTCCGTGCCCTATGGCGTGGTCAAGGACTTCACGCCCGTGGCGCTGGTGGCCAAGGCACCGCTGTCGGTGGCCATCAACAAGAACCTGCCGGTCACCGACATCAAGTCACTGATGGCTTACGCCAAGGCCAACCCCGGCAAGATGACCTTTGCCGTGGGCTCCATCGGCTCGGCTGGGCACCTGTCCACCGAGCTGCTCAAGCGCGCGGGCAACCTCGACTACCTGATCGTGCCGTACAAGGGCACGGCGCCGGCTTTCCAGGACCTGATCGGCGGGCAGATCGACGGCTTCATCGACCCCATCCTCGGCTCGCTGCAGTACCACAAGAGCGGCATGCTGCGCGTAGTGGCTGTCACCTCCGCCCAGCGCGCGGCCAGCCTGCCGGACGTGCCCACGGTGGGCGAGACGATTCCGGGCTATGAGTTCTACAGCTGGTATGGGCTGTGGGGCCCGGCCAAGCTGCCCGCAGACATCACGCAGCGGCTGAACACCGAGGTGAACAAGGCCCTGGCCGAAATGACGCCCAAGCTCAAAGAGCAAGGGCTGCTGACCACGCCGGGCAGCGTGGAGGACTTCGCCAAGTTCCAGCGCAGCGACATGGAGCGGTCCCAGAAGATCGTGACCGAGGGGAACATCCGTGTCGAGTAGTGCCCGCCACGCGGTCGTCACCGGTGCCAGCAGCGGCATCGGCCGCAGCATTGCCGAGTCACTGCTGGCGGGCGGCTGGCGCGTGAGCGGCCTGGACGTTGCCCAGCCATCCATCGTCCATCCATCGTTCATCCACGTGCCGGTCAATCTTGCCGACGGCGCTGACATTGCCCGCGTATCCACAGCGCTGCCCAACGTGGATGCGCTGGTCCACGCGGCGGGTGTGCTGCGCGTCGGGCCGCTGGGCCAGCTCGACCATGCGGGCGGCGAACTGATGTGGCGCCTGCACGTGGACGCCGCCGCCCGCCTGGCCGACGCCATCGTGCCCGGCATGGCCCAGCGTGGCCAGGGGCGCGTGGTGTTCATCGGCAGCCGCGTGGCCCAGGGCATGGCCGGGCGCGGTCAATACGCCGCGACTAAGGCCGCGCTGATCGCGCTGGCGCGCAGCTGGGCGGCCGAGGTGGCTGCCCAGGGCGTGACGGTGAACGTGGTGTCGCCCGCAGCCACCGCCACCGGCATGCTGATCGACCCCGCGCGCCAGGGCAGCGCGCCGCGCCTGCCACCCATCGGCCGCCTGATCGAACCCGCCGAGATTGCCGCGCTGGTGGCATTTCTTCTGTCCGCTCCTGCTGCCGCCATCACGGGGCAGGACATCGCGATCTGCGGAGGCTCTTCGCTCGCCCGCTGATCCGGCCTCTTTATTCCGCCCTCTTTCCTCTTTGCCAACGAACGCGACCACCATGAAGATCGTCAACATCCTCGAATCGACTCGCCCCATCAAGTCGGACATCCGCAACGCCTACATCGACTTCTCGAAGATGACGCTGAGCCTCGTGGCCGTAGTCACTGACGTGATCCGCGATGGCAAGCCGGTGATCGGCTACGGCTTCAATTCCAACGGCCGCTACGGCCAGGGCGCGCTGATGCGCGACCGTTTCATCCCGCGCGTGCTGGAGGCCGAACCTGCCAGCCTGCTGGATGAGAACGGTGAGAACCTCGACCCGCACAAGGTCTGGGCCCGCATGATGATCAACGAGAAGCCCGGCGGCCACGGCGAGCGCTCGGTGGCCGTGGGCACCATCGACATGGCCGTGTGGGACGCCACAGCCAAGATTGCGGGCAAGCCGCTGTTTCAGCTGCTGGCCGAACGCTACGGCAACGGCACACCCAACCCGCGCGTGTTCGTCTACGCGGCCGGCGGCTACTACTACCCCGGCAAGGGGCTCGATGGCCTCAAGAAGGAAATGGAAAGCTACCTGGCGCGCGGCTATTCGGTGGTCAAGATGAAAATCGGCGGCGCCACGCTGGTAGAAGACTGCGAGCGCATCGAGTCCGTGCTCAAGATTCTGGGCCCGGGCCAGCAACTGGCGGTGGACGCCAATGGCCGCTTCGATCTGAAGACCGCCATCGAGTACGGCAAGGCCCTGTCGCAGTACCCGCTGTTCTGGTACGAAGAAGCCGGCGACCCGCTGGACTACGAGCTGCAGGCAAAGCTGGGCGAGGTCTACCAAGGCCCCATGGCCACGGGCGAGAACCTGTTCTCGATGCAAGACGCGCGCAACCTCATCCGCCACGGCGGCATGCACAAGGACCGCGACTGGCTGCAGTTTGACTGCGCGCTGAGCTACGGCCTGGTGGAGTACCTGCGCACGCTCGACATGCTCAAGGAATACGGCTGGTCCCCCAGCCGCTGCATCCCGCACGGCGGCCACCAGATGTCGCTGGCAATTGCCGCCGGCCTGGGTCTGGGCGGCAACGAGAGCTACCCCGACCTGTTCCAGCCTTACGGCGGCTTCCCCGATGGCGTGAAGGTGGACAACGGCTATGTCACGCTGCCGCCGCTGCCGGGCATCGGCTTTGAAGGCAAGTCGGACCTGATTGCGGAGATGCGCGCGCTGGCATCCTGATGGACGACGGGACGAAAAAAGGCACGCCCAGGGGCGTGCCTTTTTGCATCCACATCCAATGTGTTGCTCAGGTGGCTGAGCAGGTAAAGCTCTCTGCCTTGCTCGGGTCACCCGTGCCGTTGTAGCGCGGGAACTTGGGGTACTCGCACACCGGGCGCTGGGCCACGGGCGTGGTGGTGCCGGGCGCGAACTTGGTGGCGACCAGCTTGTCCGGGACCACGCCCTTTTCCACCCACGCGTCCATGGCGGCGAGCAGGTCGATGGAGCGCGGCTCGGTGCCCACGCCGTCCAGGTCATGCCCGTTGGAAGGCGAGGTGACCATGCGTGCAAAGGTCTGTACCTTGCTGGCGCCCAGGCGCTGTTTCACCGTGTCGAAGTATTCCGCCGTGCGGTACAGCGACACGCAGGTGTCGCCCAGGCCATACCAGATCAGCAGCTTGCCGCCGTTGTCGGCAAAGGCCGCAATGTCTGGGTCCGTGCCGTCGATCATCTCGGCCAGCCGGCTGTACTGCGCCTGGTACTGCGTGGGGTCGTGGGTCAGGATGTTGGCGTTGGGGTTGCCTTCCACCAGTCGCGCAGCTTCGGTCACGGCCATGTGGTTGAACGAGTCGGGCGTGTCAAAGCTGGTGCCGAACATGTACGACTGCCAGTCCGATGTGGACGCGCCGCCCCGGCCATAGCGCGGGTAGCCCACGGCGCCGCGCGACAGGGTCACGGGCGTCTTGTGGTCGCTGTAGATGAGGCGGATGGACTCGATCTGGCCAGCCGTGAGGCAGCTGTCGTTGTCCGCGCCCTTGCACAGCAGGTCGGTGGGCACATAGTTGCAGGCCTCGATGTTGCTGATGATGCCGTCCTTCAGGCCATCGAGGCCGTCGCACGCCGCCACCTCGGCCTTGGCATACAGCGCGATCTTGGCGGGGCTCATCCAGTTGTCGCGGCTCTTGAAGATGTGGCGCAGCACCGTGGGGCCCAGGTTGACCTGGTGCGCCTGCTGGGCGATGGCGGGCTCCATGGCGACTACGCCGTCGTAGTCCTTGGGGTACTTCTGCGTGGAGATGAGCCCCGAGCGCCCACCGTTGGAATGGCCCATGTGGTAGCGCCGGGTGGGACCCTTGCCGTAGAACTCGGTAGCGATGGCGGCGCCCACCTCCAGCACGAAGTGGTTGGCGTCGAACGCATGGTTGCGCAGCGCCACGTCGCTGCGGCCCCAGGCAAAGCCGCGCACTTGGTGGCCGGAGTCGGAGCTGATCTTCACGTACGGGTTGGCCGAGGGGCCCACCAGCTGCTGGTACCACGGGTCGTCGGTGGGGATGAAACCGTCAAAGCCGCCACCGCCAATGGTCAGCGTCTTGCCGTTCCACTGCGCGAGCGTGGGCAGCTCTACCGCCCAGTTGATGGTGGAATCGGGCGAGGAAACGATCTGCCCGCGCACGATGCAGGCATCGGGCAAGGTGGCGTCGGCCTTGCGCAGCTCGGTGCGGGTGACTTTGGCGCCATGGGGGAGCGCGGCAGAGGTGTACGCGGCGCAGGCTTCGGCCAGGGGTTTGCTGGCCAGTGGGGGATTGGCGTCGCTGCCGCCGCCGCAGGCGGTCAGGGCCAACGTGGCCACGGCACCCAGGGTGCAGGCGGCAGTCCATCGCCCTGCGCGTGCCAGGGCGTGGCGCCGGGGCGCCGCAGTGAGGGAGTGAGGATGGGGGAACATGCGAGGGTCTCCTGTTATGACGGTTCTTCAGGAGTCCAGGCCGGGCGACGGTGTGGCCCGCACCGGTGTCTGGACTCCGGTGCGGACGATAGGAAAAGGCGGCGCGGTTGCAGCCTCTGCAAATGCAGAGGGAGCGGGAAACTACCGAGCACCGCAGGGTCCACCTGCGGTACCCCGTAACCACCCCCTACTGGTGGCGAAGCGCGGCCACCAACTCCAGCTTGTTGCTCACGCCCAGCGCGGCATAGGCCGTGCGCAGATAGGTGCGCACCGTGGCGGGGGTGAGGCCCAGCGTGGCCGCAATGTCTTTGTGCGAGCGGCCCTGGGCGTAGAGCATGGCGGCGCTCAGCTCGCGCGGGGCCAGCGCCTGCTTGTGCTGGCGCGAGGCCAGGCTCACCGCCACCAGAGGCCCGCAGGGCTCTAGCCGCAGGCGGCAAGCCTTGCCCACCGACAGGGTGCAGGGCGCGCCCGCCAGAGCCTGCGCCACCGCCGATGGCAGGTGGGTGCCGTTCCAGCCGGGGCAGGCCTCGCCCAGCGCCCTGCTGATGCGCAGCCCGGCAAACAGCAGCTCGCCCGACGGCCGGGCCAGGGCGAAGCGGTCCCATGGGCGGCCGGGGGTGTCGCTCTGCAGGCGCTGCAGCCGGTGGTACCACTGCTGCAACAGGTGCAGGACGAATTCGCCGAACAGCACGGTCTCGCCGTCCGAAAACTCCGGCCGCGTCGGCGGGCGGTAGATAGAGACAAAAAACATCAGCCCACTGTGCGGCAGCTCGGCCGTGAGGGCCATGCAGTGGTGCAGGCCGTGGCGCTGGCTGAAAGCCGCAACGTCTGGGTGCTCGGGCACAGTGCCCACCACGTCACGCTCGCGGATCACCACCCCCAGCTGCTGCATGGACTGCAACCCAAACTCATCGACGGCCGCCAGCGCATTCCACTCCTCGGCAAAGCTGCGGCTCAGGCCCATGCTGCCGTGCAGCCAGTTGCGGGGCGCCACCTGCACATCGCCTGCCGAGACTTCGCCCCACCAGGCGGAATCAAAAGGCACCAGGCCTTGCAAGGTCTGCATGGCCTGGTGCAACAAGTCCTGTGGGGCCACCTGCTGGGTTTGCTCGGACAGCTGGAGCAGGCTGCGGCTCAACGCGCGCAGCGGATCGGGCGGGGAAACGAAAGGCTGCCGTGCCGGCCCTGCCTGCCGGGCAGAAGGCGGGCTCATCGGCATGCGCGTTGCCCCGCATCGTGCACAGGGTCAGAGGCCATGGTGTCTCCTGGTTTTTGGGGCGATGGTAGCCGCCCTGCGGTGGCAGCCCCAACCCTCCTGAACCCGTACTACCCGCCAAACCCCTGCGCAATCACTACTATATTGATAGCAACACAGGCATATGAAACTAGCACTTGGGGCTACTTTGGCACAAAATCAGGCCATCAACCCGTCCACCGCCTGGAACATCGACTGCCGTGCCTGGCTGATGATCTGGCCCTTCCACACGTCGGTGTCGGTGTAGAAGGCCGCCAGCATTTGCGCCTTGATCTGGGCCGCCTTGTCAGCCGGAGTTTCGGGGTGCAGATTGAGCCATTGCTCGGCACGGATGGCGTTCATCACGTCGAGCACGGGCACCGTGCCGTACTCCATGGCAATGCCGGTGTACTCGGCATGGGGGCACTCGTCGTAGATCGAGGTCCACATCAGGCCGGTGAGGAAGGCCGAGGTGGACGAGCCGTCGTAGATCGACGTGACCGGCGTGGCGCCGCCGCCGTCCCACCAGGCGCGTGCGCGGGCCACGGCCACGGCGTCGTCATTGCCGGCATAAATGCGCTCGCCATGGCCGCTGGGGCCCAGGCCGGTGTGCAGGTCAATCCAGGCAATCTTGGAAGCTGCGGCACCGTGCTGGCGCAGCACCTGGCGCAGCGTGCGGTTGCTCCAGGTGGGCTCGGTGCCACCAAAGAACACACCCTGCGGAAACTCGTGCTGGCCCTGCGAGATGGCGGCCTGCCACGCGGCCTCGCCCTTGGTGGCGATGTACTCCGCCACCGCCGCCTGGTTCTCGGGGCCGGGCGGCCACTGCTCGGGCAGCAGCAGGGGCTGCACCTCGCGGTAGGCCGTATTCACCGGCAGGGGCTTGCTGAAGTCCTGGAAGTTGCGGTTCAGGTCCACGTTCTCGTGTGTGAAGCGGCGCACATGCGAGAAACCATAGGGGTTGAGCGCGTGGATGTAGAGCGTGGCCACTCCCGCATCGCGCGCCTTGGCGCGCCACTCGGCATCGTGCAGCGCAAACACCTGCACGCCGCTGCCACAGTAGCCCTCGACGCCATGGCAGGCACTGCTCACGATGAGCAGCTTCTTCGCATCCGCCGGGCCGTCGCGCACCACGTCCATCGCCAGGTCTTCACCATCGCGGCCCTTGAGCGGGTGGGCATGCGATTCGATGGGCAGGCCGGCGGCTGCGGCGGCCTCCAGAAACTTGGTGCGCGCCTGGGCATAGCTGGGCGAGAAGGCTTCAACGATTCCGGTCATGGGCAGGGCTTTCAGGAGTCAGTGGGAAGACAAAAAGAAAACCCGGGCACGCGCGCTGCGCGCGCCCGGGTGGAGGAGGGTCAACGCCGCTGCAAGCTGCTTCAGGCTGCTTTGGCAGGCTGGGCCAGCCATTCCTCGGCCAGCTTGACCCAGTAGGTCGCGCCCAGCGGGATCAGGTCGTCGTTGAAGTCATAGCTGGGGTTGTGCAGCATGCAGGGACCTCCGCCGTGGCCCATCTCGCGGTGGGCACCGTCGCCGTTGGCGATGAAGCAGTACGCACCGGGCTTGGCCTGCAGCATGTAGGCAAAATCTTCGGCGCCCATGGTGGGCTCCTGGACTACCACACGCTCTTCACCCACGATGCCGGTCATGACCTTGCGGGCAAATTCGGCCTCGGCGGGGGAGTTGACGGTGGGCGGGTAGTTGCGCACGAACTCGAATTCGCAGGTGGCGTCGTGCGCAGCGCAATGGTTCTCGGCGATCTGGCGCATGCGCTTTTCGATGAGGTCCGTCACCTCGGTGGTGAAGGTGCGTACCGTGCCCTGCAGCTCCACGCTGTCAGGCACCACGTTGGTGGCCTCGCCCGCGTGGATCATGGTGACCGAGATCACGCCCGCATCCACCGGCTTCTTGTTGCGGCTGATGATGGTCTGGAAGGTCTGCACCATGCCGCAGGCAATCGGTACCGGGTCGATGCCGGTGTGCGGCAGCGCCGCATGGCCGCCCTTGCCACGGATGGTGATCTTGAACTCGCTGGTCGATGCCATCACCGGGCCGGGGCTCACCGCAAAGGTGCCCACGGGCATGCCAGGCCAGTTGTGCATGCCGTACACGGCCTCCATAGGGAACTGCTCGAACAGGCCGTCCTCGATCATCACGCGGGCACCGCCGCCGCCTTCTTCGGCCGGCTGGAAGATCAGGTACACGGTGCCGTCAAAGTTGCGGTGCTTGGCAAAGTGCTGCGCGGCCGCCAGCAGCATGGCCACGTGGCCGTCGTGGCCGCAGGCGTGCATCTTGCCCTGGTGTTTGCTGGCGTGGGCAAAGGTGTTGAACTCCTGCATGGGCAGGGCGTCCATGTCGGCGCGCAGGCCGATGGCGCGGCCGTTGGCGCCGCCATCGCGCCCCTTGACGATGCCCACCACGCCCGTCTTGCCCAGGCCCCGGTGGATGGGAATGCCCCACTCGGTGAGCTTTTGCGCCACCACGTCGGCGGTGCGCACCTCTTCGAAGCACAGCTCGGGGTGGGCGTGAATGTCCCGGCGCACCGCTGCAATACTGGCCGCCTGGGTGACGATGGAGTCAATAACGTTCATGATATGTGTCCTTACGATCTCACAGTCTAGCCCGGGAGCAACACACGTGCCAACCCGGGTTATTCGCTAGCCACCCATGATTTCTGCCCACGCCCTCGAACTTGCGCAAACCCTGGTGCGCATGAACACCGTCAGCCACAACTCCAACCTGGAGCTGATCCACTTCATCCGCGACCACCTGGCCCGGCTGGGCGTGAAAAGCCGCCTGACCTTCAACGAGGACAAGACCAAGGCCAACCTGTTCGCCACGCTGGGCGAGGGCAAGCCGGCGGGCATCATCCTCTCGGGTCACACCGACACGGTGCCGTGGGACGGGCAGGACTGGACCATGGACCCGCTGAGTGCCCTGGTCAAGGACGGCAACCTGTACGGGCGCGGCAGTGCCGACATGAAGGCCTTCATTGGCATTGCCGTGTCGCACGCAGAGCAGTTCCTGAACAGCGACGCGCCTTTTGCGGTCCATCTGGCGTTCAGCTACGAAGAAGAGATCGGCTGCTTTGGCGTGAAGGAACTCATCGCCGACCTGCGCGACGCGAACATCAAGCCCCTGGCCTGCATCGTGGGCGAGCCCACCAGCATGATCCCCGCCATCGCGCACAAGGGTGTGTACCGCTACAAGTGCTGCGTGCGCGGCAAGGAGGCGCATTCCTCCCTCACGCCGCATTCGGTCAACGCCATCGAGATGGCCGCCCGTGTGGTGGGCCGGGTGCGCGACATGGCGGAAGACTTTGAAAAGAACGAGCCCCGCTTCGAGGGCTTCGACGTGCCCTTCTCCACCAGCAGCGTGGGCCAGTTCCACGGCGGCATCGCCGACAACGTGGTGCCGCGCGACGCCGAGTTCCGCTACGAGTTCCGCGACCTGCCCACGGCAAACGCCGCGCAGATGCAGTCTGAAGTGGTGGCCTACGCCAAATCGCTGGAGCCTGCCATGAAGAAGGTGGCGCCTGCCGCGGGCTTTGAGTTCGAAACCATCTGCGAGATTCCGAGTTTTCTGGGCAGTAAGGACGACCCCGTGACGCTTCTGGCGCAGGAGCTGTCGGGCGAAAAAGGCACCACGCTGGTGGCCTTTGGCACCGAGGCGGGCCTGTTCAAGAACGCAGGCATCTCCACCGTGGTGTGCGGCCCCGGCAGCATTCAGCAGGCGCACCAGCCGGATGAGTACGTGAGCCTGGAACAGCTGGGCCGCTGCGAAGCGTTCATGCAGGGGCTGGCGCGCACCAAGTCGTTCGGCTGACACGCGGCAAGCGGCGAGCGGGTCAGGGCAACGCAAGGCGCGCGAGGATTGCTCTGGGCGCGGCCCAGACCAGCGCCACCGTGGAACTGGCTTTGCCAGGCCACCAGTGGCGTCCCCCTCTGGGGGAAGACGCGAAGCGGCTCAGGGGGAAATCAGGTTCTCACCCGGCCGTCCCCGGTCAGCATCGACATCTCGACAAACTTCGACGCCGCGTGGCTGGTGGCGCTGAACGACACCGGAAAGCCCGAGATCACCTGGTTGCCGATGGACTCGGTGCCGGTGATGAAGCTCTCGCGCGTGATCTTTCCGCCGGCCTGGGCCTGGCGCAGGCCCTCGGTGAAGACGCGGGCGGCCAGGTAGCCTTCCATGCTGGAGTAGTTGGGCTGCACCTTGTCGCCGCCCTTCTTGATGGCCTCCAGAAACTCGCGCGTGATCTGGCGCGAAGGCTGGTAGGGCGATGGCACCACCTGCGACACCACCACGCCCGCACCGTCCTTGCCCAGCTCGTCGGCCAGCGCCTGCGTGCCCACAAATGACACGTTGTAGAACGTGCCGCCAAAACCCGCCTTGCGCGCCGTACGCACAAAGGCAGCGCTGCCAGCGTATGCGGCAATCTGCACCACCGCATCGGGCGTGGCGGGCACCAGCTTGTCCACGGCCGCTTTCACGTCGGTGGAATTGCGCTCCACGGTGGCGGTCGCCACGGGGGCCAGCTTCAGCTCGGCCAGCGCACGGGTCACGCCGTCAAGGCCGGCCTTGCCGTAGGCGTCGTTCTGGTAGAACACCGCAATCTTCTTGAGCCCCAGGTTGGTGAGCTGGCGCACGATGAGCGCGGTTTCGTCGTAGTAGGACGCACGCACGTGGAAGATCAGCCGGTTGAACGGCTGGCGCAGCGCCTCGGCGCCGGTGAAGGGGCCAAAAAACGGCACCTTCTCCTTGGTGAACAGCGGCAGCGCGGCCAGGCTGGTGGGGGTGCCGATGTAGCCAAACAGGGCAAACACCTCGTCGGCAATCAGCTTGCGGGTGTTCTCGGCACATCGGTCGGGCTCATAGCCGTCGTCCATGGTGCGGATCTCCACCATGCGCTTGCCCACGCCGCCCTGGGCGTTGAGCTGGTCAAAAAAGAGTTTGGCGCCCTGGTTGAACTGCACGCCCAGCTGGGCCGCCGGCCCGGTGAAGGCCGCCGACTGCCCCAGCACGATGCGCCCCTCGCCCTGCGCACGCGCCAGGCCGAACCCGCCCAGCGCCACGGCGCCCATGCCCACCGAAAACTGCCTGCGCCCCAATACTGTCTGGTTCATGGTGAAATCTCTGCTCTTGTAAGAAGAAAGAAGGGGCATGCCCCTCTGCACTGCCGGTAGGCAGCCCCTTGGAAACGGGGGACCCATATGCACGCCCGTTCCAACCCTGACAGCCAGTTTAACGATCCAGCCCCCGAATGCCCACGCCTTCTGACGCTAATTCCCCTCCATCGGCACTGATTCAGGTGCGCGGCGCTTGCCCCCACGACTGCCCCGACACCTGCGCCCTGCTCACCACCGTGGACGAACACGGCGTGGCCACCCGCGTGCAAGGCAACCCCGACCACCGCCACACCGACGGCGCGCTGTGCGCCAAGGTGAGCAAATACACCGAGCGCAGCTACCACCCCGAGCGCGTGCTCACGCCGCTCAAGCGCATCGGCCCCAAAGGCAGCGGCCAGTTCGCCACCGTGACCTGGGACGAAGCCCTGGCTGACATTGCCCAGCGCCTGCAGTCCATCGCCGCGCGTGCGCCCGAGGCCGTCCTGCCCTACAGCTACGCGGGCACCATGGGCATGGTGCAGGGCGAGAGCATGGACCGCCGCTTCTTTCACAAGCTGGGCGCCTCGCAGCTCGACCGCACCATCTGCGCATCGGCCGGTGCCGAGGCGCTCACGCAGACCCTCGGCGGCAAGGTGGGCATGAAGGTGGAGTTTTTTGCCGAGTCGCAGCTCATCCTGATCTGGGGCAGCAACTCCATCGGCAGCAACCTGCACTTCTGGCGCTATGCGCAGCAGGCCAAGCGCAGTGGCGCCAAGCTGGTGTGCATCGACCCGCGCAAGAGCGAGACGGCTGACAAATGCCACGAGCACATTCAGCTACGCCCCGGCACCGACGCCGCGCTGGCCCTGGCGCTGATGCACGAGCTGATCCAGAACGACTGGCTGGACCACGACTACATCGCCCGCCACACGCTGGGCTGGGACCAGCTGCGCGAACGCGCGCTGCAGTGGCCGCCCGAGCGCGCGGCAGAGGTGTGCGGCATTCCGCAGGAGCAGATCCGCCAGCTCGCCCAGGACTACGGCACGACGAAGCCCGCCGCCATCCGCCTGAACTACGGCATGCAGCGTGTGCGCGGCGGCGGCAATGCGGTGCGCGCCGTGGCCTGCCTGCCTGCGCTCACCGGCGCGTGGCGCCACCGCGCGGGCGGCGTCCTGCTGTCCAGCTCGGGCCAGTTCCCGGCGCAGCGCGGCGTGCTGCAGCGGCCCGACCTGATGCCCGCCAAGACACCGCGCACCATCAACATGTCCACCATTGGCGACGACCTGCTGCGCGAGGCATCGCCCGCGTTCGGCCCCAAGGTCGAGGCCATCGTGGTCTACAACAGCAACCCCGTGGCCGTGGCGCCCGACTCCAGCAAGGTGGTGCAAGGCTTTGCGCGCGAGGACCTGTTCACCGTGGTGCTGGAGCATTTCAAAACCGACACGGCCGACTACGCCGACTACATCCTGCCCGCCACCACGCAGCTGGAGCACTGGGACATCCACCTGAGCTACGGCCACACCGACGTGCTGCTCAACCGCCCCGCCATTGCGCCGCAGGGCCAGGCGCGCAGCAATGCGCAGATCTTCCGCGACCTGGCCGCGCGCATGGGCTTCACCGAGCCGTGTTTTGCCGACACTGATGAGGCGCTGTGCCGCCAGGCCTTTGGCGACGCCGTGGACTACGCACTGCTCGAAAGCCAGGGCTTTGCCACGCTGGCGCTGCCCGATGCGCCGTTTGCCGAGGGCAACTTCCCATCGCCTTCGGGCAAGTGCGAGCTCTACAGCGCCCGCCTGGCCGCGCAGGGACTGGACGGCCTGCCCGACCACCTGCCCAACTACGAACTGCAGGGCACCAACACCCGCTACCCGCTGGCGATGATCTCGCCGCCCGCGCGCAACTTCTTGAACTCCACGTTCGTCAACGTGACAAGCTTGCGCAATATTGAGGGCCGGCCCCTCCTGGAAATCCACCCCGACGACGCCGAAGCGCGCGGCATTGCCAACGACGCCGTGGTGCGCGTGTTCAACGACCGGGGCAGCTACCTGTGCCACGCCAACGTGTCCCGCCGCGCGCGGCCGGGCGTGGTCAACGGCCTGGGGATCTGGTGGCGGAAACTGGGGCTGAACGGCACCAACGTGAACGAGGTGACCAGCCAGGCGCTGACCGACCTGGGCCGTGCGCCGACGTTTTATGACTGCCTGGTGGAGGTGGAGGCAGCAAGCGCCGCCGATGCCGGCATGGATGCCGGGGCCCGCGCCAGCACCACGGCCTGAGGGTGGCTTGAGATGCTCGGCTTGCTATCCATTTAATAGCTGCCAGCACAATATCTACTAGCGCTTGCAGCCATTTTGGTCCTTAACCTGCGCAAACACCCGTTCTGCGCAGGATCTGCGGCCATGCAGGGCTCCTTCGCGGCCCCTTACCCCAACAGCTTCAGCAACGCGTGTGCGCCCTGCTCGGACGATGCCGGGTTCTGCCCCGTGATCAGTGTGTCATCGGTCAGCACATAGGGCGCCCAGTCAGGCCCTTTGGAATACACGCCGCCATTGGCCTTGAGCATGTCTTCCACCAGGAAGGGCACGATCTGGGTCAACTGCACCGCGTCCTCTTCGCTGTTGGTAAACCCCGTGACCTTCTTGCCCTTGACCAGCGGCGAGCCGTCGGGCGCCTTGGTGTGGCGCAGCACGCCCGGTGCGTGGCACACCAGCGCCAGCGGCTTGCCTGCGGCAAAGGTCTTTTCGATGAGGGCGATGGACTGCGCATCTTCCGCCAGGTCCCACAGCGGGCCGTGGCCGCCGGGATAGAACACGGCATCAAAGTCCCCGGCCTTCACGCTGGACAAAGGCACGGTGCTGGCCAGTTGCTTTTGCGCTTCGGCATCGGCCTTGAAGCGGCGCGTGGCGTCGGTCTGGGCGTTTTCGTCGTCGCTCTTGGGGTCCAGCGGCGGCTGGCCGCCGTGGGGCGATGCCAGGGTGATCTGCGCGCCTGCGTCTTTGAACACGTAGTACGGGGCGGCAAACTCTTCCAGCCAGAAGCCCGTCTTTTTGCCGGTATCGCCCAGTTGGTCGTGAGATGTGAGAACCATGAGGATGTGTGCCATGGAGGTCGCTTTCTGTAGGGGGTGAATCGGAAAACCAAACCACCACCGTAGCAGCCGTCGCGCATCTTGTCCCGCTATGCGGGCAGGTTTGCGGCATTGGCTTACAACGCGGCGCGGCCGTGCGTGCCACGCCTTCGCCCTTCAACGCAGCTGCCGGTCCAGAAACTCCGCTACCTCGTTCTCCAGCGTGGCGTGGTAGGCCACGCGATCAAAGCCCTCGGGGTTGGCGGCAGCGTCTCCCGCCTCAGATGCCAGCGGCCAGACGGACTGGGCCATGAAGGCAAAGTGGCCCGCGCCCGGCACCGTGCTGGCCTGTGCAGCAGGCAAATTCGCCGCCACGTAGCCGCCGTGGTACTTGCCGGTGAGCACGGCATCGCGCTCGGCCACCATGAGCCGCACGGGCACGCTGATGGCCTTCAGGCTGCCCGGCGTGAACACCACGGCCATGGGTGCCATGGCCACCACGGCACGGATGCGGGGGTCTGCCACGGAGACCAGCGGACCATCCTGCGCGGCGGCGGGGACCTGCGCGGACGCTGCAGCAGCCGGTGCGGCCTGAACAGACTGGGCACGGCTCGGGAGCTTGCCCAGGCTGCAAAAGCCGGGGTCGTCCGACACGCTGCGGCAGTGCTGCGCCGCACGGGCGGGCTCGGCCTGGGCACCGGCCAGTGCCAGCACGGTATAGCCACCCGCCGAGTGGCCCACGGCGCCAATGCGCCCGGCCGGTATACGGGGGCCCCATTCAGGGCTGGCCAGCAGGGCATCCAACACGCGGCTCGCCTGGCGGGGGCGTTCGCTGAAGTAGCGGCCCGAGGTGATCATCGACCGGTCTTCCCAGTTGTCGCCCGGGTGGCGCAGCGCCGCCACCAGATAGCCGTCGGCCGCTAGGCGCGTGGCCAGGTTGTGGTGGCCCAGCTCATGGCCGCCGGTGCCGTGCGAGATGAGGATCAGGCCCTTGAGGGACGTGGTTGCCACCGGCGCCCCCGGCGTAACCACGGGCCGCCATGGGCCCATGGGCTGGGTGCGCGCCACGGCAGGCGTGGGGTAGAACAGGGCCACGGTCACCGGCTCGGCGCCCGGGACCACCAGGGTGCGCAGCCCGGCGTACTGGGCCGATGCCGGCGTGGCCCAGGCCAGCAGCGTCATGAAAGCCGCCAACAGCGGGGCACGGGCGTTGCGCCATGCAGAGCGGAGTGCCAGGAGGAGGATGAGGGTCACGGTGCGCCTTTCGTCAAATGCCACCCTAAGGGGCGGCTTGACGGCACTGTAGGTGGCGCAACCGGCGGGCTCCAGCGCCCTGCGACGAAACGCGGCTGTGCGGCGTGAAATGCGTTGTGGAGAGGGCGAGCGCATGTGCGCCCCCCCTCCCCACCACAGCCCGCAGCCGATTACAGCGCGGCTTCCAGGATGCGGCGGCTGACGGCGGGCGTGATCTCGCGCTGCTCGCCCAGGGTCACCATGCCATGCGCTTCGAGCTGCGCCACCACGGCGGTCACCGTGTCGCCGCCCAGGCCGTAGCCCGACAGGCGCGTGGCGATGCCCATGCTTTCAAAGAAGTCGCGCGTGCGCTCGATGGCGGCGGTGATGCGCTCGTCATCCGTGCCGGTGGTGATGCCCCACACGCGCTCGCCGTACTGCAACAGCTTGGCGCGCTTGGCCACCCGGCGCTCGTTCAGCAGCGCGGGCAGCACGATGGCCAGGGTGCGCGCGTGGTCGATGCCGTGCAGGGCCGTCAGCTCGTGGCCGATCATGTGCGTGGCCCAGTCCTGCGGCACGCCCGCGCCAATCAGGCCGTTGAGCGCCATGGTGGCGGCCCACATGAGGTTGGCACGGTCGTCATACACGGGCTCTTGCGCTGTCAGCAGGCGCGGGCCCACCTCGATCAGCGTCTGCAGGATGCCCTCGGCAAATCGGTCCTGCACGGGCGCGTTGACCGGGTAGGTCAGGTACTGCTCCACCGTGTGCACAAACGCATCCACCACGCCATTGGCCAGTTGCTGCGGCGGCAGGGTGTAGGTCTTAGTGGGGTCGAGCACCGAGAACACCGGGTAGGTGTGCACGCTGCCAAACGACAGCTTGGCGCCTTTGGCACGGTGGGTGATGACGCCGCCGTTGTTCATCTCCGAGCCCGTGGCGGGCAGCGTGAGCACCGAGCCGAATGGCATCGCCCCCTGGATATTGCGGCCGTGTTTTTCGAGGATGGCCCAGGGGTCGGCGCCCTCAAAACGCACGGCGGCGGCGATGAACTTGGTGGCGTCGATCACCGAGCCTCCGCCCACGGCCAGCAAGAAGTCAAAACCGCCTTCGCGGATCTGCGCCACGGCCTTCATGGAGGTTTCGTAGCTCGGGTTGGGCTCGATGCCACTGAAGGTGGCGTGCTGGCGCTCGCCCAGCGCGGCGCGCACTTCGGCCAGCGTACCGGTCTTTTCGGCGCTGGCGCCGCCCACCAGGATCAGCACCTTGGCGGCAGCGGGCACGAGCTTGGCCAAGTCGGCAATGCGCCCCTGGCCGAAGGCGATGTGGGTGGGGTTGTGGAAGTCGAAATTCAGCATGATCGTCTTTCTCCGTCAATGGCGTTGCCGCAGCACCGGGCATTTGGCTGCGCAGCGGGTGCGCCGCTCTCGGTGGCGGCAGCAAAGGCGCGATTGTGCGGCGCACGGGTGGGCGGCGCCGGTCGCGTGTGCGATAGCCCTGCTGCTGGCAGAGCCTCGTGCAGCAGGTCGGCGCAGCGCATGCGGTTGCTGCTAGCGCTCAGCGTGGCGCCCGCTCCATGAGCGCCTGCAGGCGCCCGGCCACGAAGTCGCGCAGTGCCCGCACCAGCGGCGTGAACTGGCGGCGGCTGGGGGCAACCAGAAAGAGCGGCACGGCCTCGGTGGTCCAGCCAGGGCACAGCGGCACCAGCCGCCCGGCGGCCAGATCATCAGCCACATCAAAGTACGACTTGTACGCAATGCCCCGGCCCAGCACGGCCCAGCGGCGCACCACATCGCCATCGTTGGCCACGTTGCGGCTGCGCACGCGCACCACGACCTCCTGACCAGCGGCGTCCCAGAAGCGCCAGCGGTCGTGCACGTCCTCGCCCAGCATGAAGCACAGGCCCTCGTGTGCGGCCAGTGCGTGGGGCGTGTCGGGCATGCCGTGCGCTGCCAGGTAGGCGGGCGCCGCGCAGAGCACACGCCGGTGGTCGGCGGCCAGCGGCAGTGCGACCAGGCTCGAATCCTGCGGCTTGCCGTAGCGAAAGGCTGCGTCCACCGGCTCGCTGTACACGTTGGCCACGCGGTCGGCCAGCTGCAGGCGGAGGTCAATGCCGGGGTGCTCGGCCTGGAAGGCATCGAGCCAGGGCAGCAGCACATTGCGCCCCAGGTCAGACGGCGCCGCCAGCTGCAGCGTGCCGCGCAAGCCACCGGCGCGCCCGCCTGCTAGCTGGCCTTGCACCTGCTGCAGCGCGGCCAGCGCGGGGCGGCAATGCTCCAGGAACAGAGCGCCCTCCTGCGTGAGCCGCAGGCTGCGCGTAGAGCGCACGAACAACGCCACGCCCAGCTCGGCCTCCAGCCGCTTGAGCGCGGCGCTCGCAGCGGCGGGCGTGAGGTCCAGCGCACGCGCCGTGGCCGAGAGGCTGCCGCTGTCCACGGTGCGCACAAAGATGTCGAGGTCTTGCAGGCTTTTCATGGCGTGCCTTGAGTGCGGATGGGTTTATTTACAAACAATGATTGAAGATGGATTCAATCAGCACCCCATTTAAAAACAATTTCGCAAAACCCATCATCGGGGCACCCTTCTTTGACAATCAGGACCTCCCCATGAAAGCCGTTGGCTACCAAACCGCTCACCCCATCGACCACCCCGAGTCGCTGCTCGACATCACCCTGCCCGACCCGGTGGCCACGAGCCACGATCTGTTGGTGGAAGTGCATGCCGTCTCAGTGAACCCCGTAGACACCAAGGTGCGCAAAAGCAGCTCACGCAGCGGTGACGGCCCCGACTACAAGGTGCTGGGCTGGGACGCCAGCGGCATCGTGCGCGCCGTGGGGCCCGAGGTGACGCTGTTCCAGCCCGGCGACCGCGTCTGGTACGCAGGCTCCATCGCCCGCCCCGGCACCAACAGCGAACTGCACCTGGTGGACGAGCGCATCGTGGGCCACGCGCCGAAGTCTCTGGACTTTGCCGAGGCCGCCGCGTTGCCGCTGACCACCATCACCGCATGGGAGCTGCTGTTCGACCGCCTGGGCGTGGCCCCCGGCAAGCAGCCCACGAACAAGACCCTGCTCATCATCGGCGCGAGCGGCGGCGTGGGCTCCATCCTCACGCAGCTGGCAGCGCGGCTGACCAGCCTCACGATCATCGGCACCGCATCGCGCCCCGAAACGCAGCAGTGGGTGCGCGACCTGGGCGCCCACCACGTCATCGACCACAGCAAGCCACTGACCGAGGAGCTGGCCCGCATCGGCCACCCTACGGTGGACATCATCGTGAGCCTCACGCAGACCGAAGCACACTTCGACCAGATCGTGGAGGCCATCGCGCCCCAGGGCCAGTTCGCACTGATCGACGACCCGGTGTCGCTCGACGTGACGAAGTTCAAGCGCAAGTCGGTGTCGGTGCACTGGGAGCTGATGTTCACGCGTGCGTTGTTCGGCACCGCCGACATGATCGGCCAGCACCGCCTGCTGACCGAGGTAGCGCAGCTGGTGGACGCCGGGCTGATCCGCACCACGCTGGACCAACGCTTTGGCACCATCAATGCCGAGAATCTCAAGCGCGCACATGCGCTCATCGAGAGCGGCAAGGCGCGGGGCAAGCTGGTGCAGGAAGGGTGGAACTGACGAACTGCGGGCCACGCAAGGGGTGCAGCGCCATCAACGCGGTGGATGGTGTGTCAGGTTGCAAAAATACTGTATTTATAAACAGTATTTGGGTATAAAACGGGGCTCACAACCCGAGGAGACCTCCCATGCTGGACCACATGACCTTCCGCGTCACCGACATCGCCCGCACCAAGGCGTTCTACACCGCCGCCCTTGCGCCTTTGGGCTACAGCCTGTGTTTTGAGGGCAACTACGGCTCGAACATGCTGGGCTTTGCCTACCCGGCGCCGTCCGAGCCCGACGGCAAGAAGGCCGATGTATGGTTCATTGACGGCCCCTCGCCCTACGGTGGCCCGCCCGCCACCACGGGCTGCCACCTGGCGTGGCGGGCCACCACGCGGGCCCAGGTCGATGCCTTCTACCGCGCCGCCATGGAAGCCGGGGGCAAAGACAACGGAGCCCCGGGCCTGCGGCCCGATTACCACGAGAACTACTACGGCGCGTTTGTCATCGACCCCGAGGGCAACAACATCGAAGCGGTGTGCCACCTGCCGGAGTAAGAAACACCGCTGTACCCTCCGCAGAGGGCGCGTCGCCAGGCGAGTGCACCCGTGGAACTGACTTTGCCAGGCCACCGGGTGCGTCCCCGTGGGGGGAAGCGGCGCAGCCGCCCAGGGGGTCAGTCGAGTTTGACGCCTGCCGCCTTGATGATCTCGCCCCAGCGCTTGGACTCGGCGCGCGCCATGGCGCGGAACTGCTCGGGCGTGCCGGGCAGGGCTTCCATGCCAAAGTCGTTCATGCGCTTGACCACGGCGGGGTTGAGCAAGGCCTTGTTGAGGTCGGTGTTCAAACGTGTGGTGATGGCGGCGGGCAGCCCGGCGGGCGCCAGGATGCCCTGGAACGCGAACACCTCGGTGTTGGGCACACCGGCTTCGGCCAGCGTGGGCACGTCGGGCAACGCGGCCACGCGCTTGGCCGAGCCGATGGCCAGCGCGCGCACCTTGCCCGAGGTGATCACGGGCAGGCCGGCGGCCAGGTCCAGGAACATGCAGGGCACCTGGCCGCCCATCACATCCTGCAGCGCAGGCGCGGCGCCGCGGTAGGGGATGTGGGTGAGGAAGGTCTTGGTGCGGTTCTTGAACATCTCCATCGCCAGGTGGTGTGGCGAACCATTGCCGGGCGATGCGTAGTTGAGCTTGCCAGGGTTGGCGCGCGCGTAGGCGAGGAATTCCTTCACCGTCTTGGCTTCAAACGCCGGGTGCACCACCAGCGCCAGCGGAAAGCGGCTGATGCCGCCCACGTAGGTGAAGTCCTTTTCAGGGTTGAACGGCAGCTTGGTGAACAGGTGTTCGTTGTAGGCCAGGATGGCGTTGTCGGCCGACATGAAGGTGTTGCCATCGGGCTTGGCCGTGGCCACCATCTGGCCGCCGATGTTGGTGGATGCGCCAGGGCGGTTGTCCACCACGATCTGCTGGCCCAGCGTCTGGCGCATGGCCTCAGCCACGGTGCGGGCCAGCACGTCGGTGCCGCCACCGGCGGGGTACGGCACCACCCAGCGCAGGGGCTGGTCGGGCCAGGCGGACTGGGCGGCGGCCCAGGGCGCGGCGGTGGTGGCGCCTGCGGCGGCCAGGGCGGACAAGAGGGTACGGCGTTGCATGGGGTTGTCTCCTTGATACTATGAATTTGATAGCTGCAAGCGCATATTCCTCTAGCGCATGCAGCCGTTTTTATTCAAAATTTGCTCTGCGGGGCCTCAGGCGGCCGGTGCGGCAATGGTCTGGTCGATGGCGCCAAAAATGCTGGTGCCGTCCTTGCCTTTCACCTCGATGCGGATGGTGTCGCCAAACTTCATGAAGTCGGTGCTGGGCTTGCCGTCCTGGATGGTTTCGATGCAGCGCTTTTCGGCGATGCAGCTGTAGCCCTTGGGCCACTCCATGCGGCCGTTCTGCTCCACGCCCTTGTTGCTGACGGTGCCGCTGCCCACGATGGAGCCGGCGCGCACGTTGCGCGTCTTGGCGATGTGGGCAACGAGCTGGCCGAAGTGGAAGGTCATTTCGGGGCCCGCGTCGCACATGCCGACCTTGCGGCCGTTCCAGGTGGACTGCACGGTGAGGTTGACGCGGCCGTGGTCCCAGGCGTCGCCCAGCTCGTCCAGTGTGACGGCCACGGGGCCGAAGGCGGTGGCGGGCTTGCTCTGGAAGAAACCAAAACCCTTGGCCAGCTCGGCCGGGATCAGGTTGCGCAGGCTCACGTCGTTGGCAATCATCACCAGGCGGATGCCGTCCAGCGCCTGGTCGGCGTTGGTGCCCATCTTCACGTCGCCAGTGATGACGGCGATCTCGGCCTCGAAGTCGATGCCCATGGCTTCGCTGGGCACCACGACATCGTCGCAGGGGCCGATGAAGTCGTCGCTGCCGCCCTGGTACATCAGGGGGTCGGTGTAGAAGCTCTCGGGCACTTCGGAGTTGCGCGCTTTTCGCACCAGTTCAACGTGGTTGATGTAAGCCGAGCCGTCGGCCCACTGGTAGGCGCGGGGCAGCGGGGCCATGCACTGGGCGGGGTCAAACGGGAAGGCATGGCGCGCGCGGCCGCTGTTGAGCTGGTCGTACAGGTCCTGCAGCTGGGGCGAGATGAAGCCCCAGTCGTCCAGCACCTGCTGCATCTTGCTGGCAATGCCGGTCGCATAATGGGCCGTTCCCAGGTCGCGGGAGACGACAACCAGTTGGCCGTCGCGCGAGCCGTCTTTGTAGGTAGCGAGTTTCATGGTGGCAGGACCTTTGTCTCAAGGGGTTGAAGGTTTCACCCAACACGAATTACGCTTGGGTAAATTGATTTAACTAAACAAAACTCGCAAATTTTAGTGCACATGGACAAAGAACGTGCAGGAATTCAATCGGTCGAGGTGGGTTTTGCCCTGCTGGAGGGGCTGACCCGCTCGCGCGGGCCGCTGATGCTCAAGGATGTGGCCGCCTCGGCGGGCATGAGCGCGGCCAAGGCGCACCGGTATCTGGTGAGCTTTCAGCGTCTGGGCCTGGTCACGCAAGACCCGCGCACCGCGCGCTATGACCTGGGCCCCGCCGCGCTCAAGCTGGGGCTGGCGTCGCTGACGCGGCTCGATGGCGTGCGCCTGGCCCGCGAGCGCATGCCCGCGCTGATGGAAACCATCGGCCACACCCTGGCACTGGCCGTGTGGGGTAACCACGGCCCCACCATCGTGCACTGGGAGGAATCACCCCAGGCCGTCACCGCCAACCTGCGCCTGGGCGACGTGATGCCGCTGCTGTCGTCGGCCACGGGCCGGTGTTTTGCAGCCTTCATGTCGCCCGAGGTGGTGGCGCCGCTGCTGAAAGAAGAACTGGCCCGCGCCGTCAAGATGCGCCGCACCGACCTGCCAGCCACCATGGCCGAAGTGAATACCCTGCTGGCCGAGGTGCGCGAGCGCGGCGCCGCCCGCGTGGTGGACACGCTGCTGCCCGGCATCGTCGCCTTCTGCGCCCCGGTGTTCGACGCCGACGGCCACCTGGAGCTGGGCATCACCACGCTGGGCTCCATCGCAACCTTCGACCCTGAATGGGGCGGCGCCATTGATGCGCCGCTGCGCGCGGCGGCGGCCCAGCTGTCCAGCGACCTGGGCGCGGGCAGCGCCTGACGGCCCCGCCACGCACGGACAAAATGCCACGGCGCGCGCTGGTTTTCATCACGGCCCTGGTGCTGGCCCTGCACTGGCTGGTGCTCAGCGGCGTGCCCCTGGCCTGGGACAGCCCCGCGCAGCCGTCCAGCCAGGTGTTCAGCACACGCAGCATCGCACCCGCGCCGCCCCCACCAACCGTGGCGCCTCCCGGCGTGACCGCCGTGCCGGTTGCCGCACCGCAACCTGCGCCCCGAAAAAAGGCGCCTTCCCCCAAGCGCCCCCCAGCCCCTGCGGCCCTGGACCGTCCCGAACCCGCACCGACAGCGGCTCCCGTCGCAGAGGCCGAGGCGCCTGCAGACACTGGTGCCGCAACCACCGTGGCCAGTGCCCCCCCTGAGACGCCTGCCACCGATACCGCTCCGGCGCCCGCACCTGCAGCTTCGGCTCCAGCCGCCCCTGCAGAGCCGGCCACCGAGGACACACAAACCGGCACGGGCGTGGACATCCGCCCGCCCGGAGGCACCGGCCGCAGTGCCAGCGCCCCACCGCCCCCCGTGCGCATGCCTGCCCCCACGCGCCTCGCGTTTGATGTGAGCGGCCAGGCCAAAAAATTCGCCTACAGCGCCCGGGCCGAGCTGCTGTGGCAGCACGACGGCAACCGCTACGAGGCGCGCCAGGAGATCAGCGCCTTCCTGGTCGGCACACGCACGCAGCGCAGCGTTGGCACGGTCACGGAGCAAGGACTGCTGCCCGAGAAGTTCTCCGACAAATCCCGCAGCGAGCAGGCCGCGCATTTTGACTACGCCAAGGGCCGCGTCACCTTCAGCGCCAACACGCCCGACGCGGCGGCAGGCCCCGGCGTGCAGGACCGGCTGAGCCTGTTCATCCAGTTGGGCGCGATGCTGGCCGCAGACCCGAGCCGATTTGTGCCCGGCACCCAGATCACGCTGACCACGGTGAGCGCCCGCAGTGCCGACCGCTGGACCTTCACCGTGGAAGGCCCCGAAACCCTGGACCTGCCCGCCGGGCCCACGCCCGCCCTCAAGCTGCTGCGCCTGCCCCGCAAGGACTACGACCAGAAGGCCGAACTCTGGGTGGCCCCGGGGCTGGGCTACCTGCCCGTGCGCATCAAGCTCACCCAGGCCAATGGCGATTTCGCCGACCTGCTGCTGCGTGCCAGCGGCCCGCCCTGAGCATTGCCTGCGATCGCTTGCGCTGCACGGAGTGTTGCGCCCACACGCCATCCGGGCAAAAAAGCCCCACGAACCCGGCGTGCTCCGTTTTTCATGAAATACTGCAACGCAGCAGGGAACAAAAACCGTGGCTTATCCCGGGGCCTTGAACTCTGCGCACCCGCTGTCATCTGACATCTATATCGACAAGGGGAACACGATGCACATGCTCTACGACTCAGAATCCTTCGTGGTGGTCCATATGCTGCCCGACGCCGTGGAGAAAAAGAGCACCCAGGTGCTCAACGACACTGCCCCTGCCGTTCCCCAGCTTGCACGCCACGGCTTCGAAATCGTGGACAAGCGCTCCGGCAAGGAGGTGTACCTGGACGGCTCCTGGGCCGAGATGTTCCAGGAACAGATCCTGGCCTGGCAGCGCGACACGCCGACCCAGGAAGAAGTGGAAGACGCGCTGGACCGCTATGCGGGCCTGGCACAACACCCGGTGGTGGTGCACTGACGCCACGACCAAGGCCCGTGCCTCAGGTCAGCCCGCCGCACCCTCGGATGCTCCGCGCGGATAAATCCGCCGGTACAGCGGGTCCACCAGCATCAGCACAGCAATCAGCCGGCACACCTGGAACGCAGTCACCACCGGTACGCCCAGTTGCAGCACCTTGGCCGTGATGGCCATTTCCGTGATGCCGCCGGGCGAGGTGCCCAGCAGCAAGGTGACCCAGGGCAGCCCCGTGGCCCAGGCCAGGGCACCGGCGAACAGGGCGCACACGCCCATCAGCCCCACGGTGCCCAGCGCCACCGACGCCAGCCAACGCGGCGCAGTGTGCAAGAACTCCGCGCGAAACCGCACACCCAGGCTCACCCCGATCACGAGCTGCGCGGCGTTGACCATGCCCTGGGGCACGGCCGACAGGCTCTGGCCGGCCATGGTCAAGCCCATGGACACGAGCATCGCCCCCATGAACCACGGGTTGGCGCGGCCCAGCCGGTCCATCAGCAGCGCCCCGGCCCCGGTCAGCAGCGCCATCAGCGCCAGCCCCGGCCAGTTCACCACCCGCAGCGTGGGCGGCAGGATATCGAGGCCGTGCAGGCCGCTGAACTGCAGTGCGAACGGAATGGTCACCGTAACGATCAGCAGCCGCAGGCTGTGGCTGGCGGCCACCAGGTCGGTGCGTGCGTTTTCGCGCTCGGACAACAAGGTCATCTCGGACGCCGCCCCAATCGCGCCGGCAAAGTAGCTGGTGGCGCGCAGCATCGGTGCTGGAACACCGTGCATGCGGGGCGCATGCACGTGGTAAAGCCACGCACCAAACAGCCAGCCCAGGAACAGCGCCCACGCAATGCCCAGCACGATGGCCCACCACAGGCCGCCGATCAGCGCGACCACCTGGGGCGTGAAATACAGGCCCAGCGCGGCGCCAATGGTCCATTGCCCGGCGTTGCGCAGCGGGCCCCAGCTTTCGGTGGGGCCGCCGGCCATCGACACGACAGAAGTGGCCAGCAGTGGGCCGATCATCCAGGGCAGCGGGGTCTGCAGGGCCACACAGGCGGCGGCAGCGGCCCACGCCAATGCCAGGGTGGCCAGGGTGCGAACAATAAAGAGGGGGCGCATACGGGAAACGGCAGGCAGGCAGGCAAACAGGCGCGGCGGGGCGCGCGCGCAACCCCGCAGTATCGCGCGAGCCGCTGGCCCTGCAGCCGCCAAGGCGCTGCCCAGACGGAACGGCTGGCATCGCCACCGGGCAACGGCCGCGTGGCACCGGGCGCCAAGCAGCCCCTGGGGCAGCTGGCGCCCAAATTTCAGCCCTAGCGGCCTCTTGCGCCAGTCGAATATGTGCTTGAAGCTATATTTTGATAGCAATCAGATAGCACCCCGCCGCGCAGCCATCTCCTGCCCCATCGCCGCAAGGGACGCGGGCGGCAGCAAAGTGGCAGCAGCAGGGTAGGCCACGCCTTCTTCGGCGGCGATGTGGGCGTCATACCGCATGGCAAAACGGTCCAGCGCGGCCTCGTCCTGGGGCGTGAAGCCGGTGGCGCTTTCATCCAGCAACGCTTGCAGCCCGGCCCGGGCCGCTGCCCAGTCGGTGGTCATGGCCACGTGGTCGTGCTGCAGGCGCGTGACCAGCGCCCGGACCTCGGGCGTGGCCTGGGCCAACAACAGGGGGAACACATGCAGCTCTTCGTCCTGGTGGTGCAGCGGCGCCGCGATATCGAAGTAGCGGAGCACATCGCGCGCGGCCTGGCGGGCGTCGTGGTCCACGCCCTGCCGCCGCACATGCTCCCGCAAGCGGCCCAGCAACCCCAGCGTGCGCTGCACGCGCTCATGGCAGGCCTCCAGCATGGCAAAGGGCTGCTCAAAGCCCACGGCGGGCGCGCTGAAGCCGGGCAGATGCCGTGGCGCAGCAGCAGATGCGGGTGCGGACGCAGGTACGGAAGTCTGTGTCATGGCCCGATTCAGCCAAACCGCACAGGGTGGCCCTGGCGGTCGAACGGAATGAACGCCCCATGCGCACCGCCCTTGATGGCATCCACCATGCGCTGCAAGGGCGCCTCGGCGTCGGCACTGGTGGGCGGCTTGTTCAGCGTGCCGGACATCGCCGCCGCAAACACGATGGCCCAGTCGTGGCCCGGGGCGGTGAACTGGCGGGCCTCGGCCACCAGCGCGTCAAACGATGCCAGCTCCTGCGGTGTCTTGTCCACGCACATCAGCGGTACCAGGGCACCGCCCTGCCCGGCCTCGAAGCGCGCGCGCTGCGCCGGGGTGGCGTCGTCGGGCAGTTCCACCGCCGCGAAGACGAACAGCAGGCGCTGTGGCTCGGGCTGCATGCGTGCAGCCTGCAGCAGGTCGTCAAAACTGGAAATATCCATGCAAAGGTCTCGCAATCAATGAAAGGTTGGGGCCCACCAGCGCGCCTCAAAAACCGGGCACCACGCCCCGCTCGGCGTCCAGCGTGCTCACATAGGCACCGGCCGCCGGGCGTGCACGCACCGCCTTGCGCGACAGCACGGTGCCAATGCTGATGAAGCACAGGGCCTGCTCGGAGGCCGCCAGCTGGAACAAGGCCCGCAGGCTGGGCGCCTTCAGCGCCTTGCCGCTGGTCAGCGCGGAGCCGTAGCCCTGCGCGGTGGCCATCAGCAGCATGTTCTGCACGGCACAGCCGGCAGAGACGGTGCGCTCGACCAGATCAATCTCGGCGTCGCCCCGCTCGGCATCCACCACCGCCAACAGCAACACCGGGGAGCGGTACGCCTTCTCGCGTGCCTGCTCGGCCTGCTCGGGGGTGGCGGCAGAGTCGCGCTCCAGCAGGGCCTGCGCAAACACATCGGCCAGCGGCGGACGCGCGGCCTGCGGCACCAGGATGAAGCGCCAGGGCAGCAGCTGGCCATGGTCTGGCGCGTGGGCTGCGGCCTGGAGGATCTGCGCCAGCTCGGCCGCATCGGGGCCTGGCCCGCCCAGGCGCTTGGGCAGAATGGTCTGGCGTGACTGGATCAACGCCGCCGCCAGCCCGGCCACATCGTCAGGCGCACTGGCCCGCGCCGCAGCAGGCTGCGCGCGAGACGAAGGGTTCAACGGCCAGGGAATGACAGACATGGGGAATCCTTCCAATGCTTACCGTGTGTCCCGGGAAGGCCGATGCGGGACCCGACCATTCATCCACAGCTCCCCAGGTGCCCGCACTGCGTGCAGTAGTCGCAGCCGTCCTTGCGGATGACCGCATGGGCTCCGCACTCACTGCACTTCTTGCCCGCCATGGCCTGGGGCACGGCCACGGGCGGTGGCGTGGGCTCGTCCAGCGGCAGTTGCTGCTGCACCGGGTCGGCCACGCGGCGCGCCAGGATGTTCTGGATGGCGTAGGCCATGGCCGCCACTTCAGAGTCATGCCACATGGGCACCAGCGTGCCGTCGTCCTTACGGTGGGTGCCCAGGCGCACGGGGCCCCGGTCCCAGGCGACCTTGCGCATGTCCGACAGCGCCCGCTCCAGAAAACCGCCCCGCGCGGCCAGCGACAGCAGGCGCATGCTGGAGGTGATCCACTGCTGCGACTCGCCGCTCTGGCCCACAGGCATGAAGAACTCAATGGCACGGTCCACAGTACGGTTGCCCACCCCCGTAGGCACGGGCAGGAAGGACACGATGAGGTACAGCGTCTTGTGGCCTTCCTGCGTCCAGTATTCGAGCTTTTCGGCCACGGCGGATAGGCCGCCTTGCGGGCGGCTCTCGATCACGGTGCGCATCGGGTCCACGGGCGGCGCAGCGGGCGCAGGCGCTGCCACGGCGGCAGGCGCTGGTGCAGGTTCTGCATGCGTTTCGAGCACCGAGCCCAGGATGCTGTTGGGCCGGTAGGTGGCCAGGCCTTTGAGCCGCGCACGCCAGGCCTGCAGGTACAGGTCCTTGAAGTCCTCGTAGGGGTAGTCCGCCGGGATGTTCACGGTCTTGGAGATGGCCGTGTCCACAAAGGGCTGCACGGCTTCCATCATCGCGATGTGGTCCTGCGCGGACATGGCCAGGGCCGAGACAAAGTAGTCGGGCAGCGCGTTCACATCGCCGCCCAGCTCGCGGTACAGGCGCCAGGCGTGGTCTTCCACTGCGTATTCGGTGGTGCTGCCGTCCGACTCGCGCTTCTTGCGCTTGTACATCCACGAGAACGGCGGCTCGATGCCGTTGGAGGCGTTGTCGGCAAAGGCCAGGCTCACCGTGCCCGTGGGGGCAATCGACAGCAGGTGGCTGTTGCGGATACCGTGCGCGCGGATGGCCGCCTGCAGTGACTCGGGCAAGCGGCTGGCGAAGGTGCCTGCGGCCAGATAGCCGGTGGCGTCGAACTTGGGGAACACGCCCTTCTCGCGCGCCAGGTCCACCGACGCAGCGTAGGCCGCATCGCGCATGCACTCGGCAATGCGCGCGGCCATGGTGCGGCCCTCGGGCAGGTCGTAGCGCAGGCACAGCATGGCCAGCGTGTTGCCCATGCCGGTAAAGCCCACGCCAATGCGGCGTTTGGCCATGGCCTCGTCACGCTGCTGCGGCAGCGGCCAGTAGGTCACATCCAGCACGTTGTCGAGTGCCCGCACCTGCAGCGCCACGGCCTGGGTGAAGGCGTCAAAGTCAAACGCGGCCACGCCCCCAAAGCCAAAGGGGTGGCGCACAAAGCGGGTGAGGATGATGGGCCCCAGGTCACAGCAACCATACGACGGCAGCGGCTGTTCGCCGCACGGGTTGGTCGCCGCAATGTCTTCGCAGTAGTGCAGGTTGTTGTCTTCGTTGATGCGGCCCAGGAACAGGATGCCCGGCTCGGCAAAGTCGTAGGCCGACTTCATGATCGTGTCCCACAACTCGCGCGCGGGCACGGTGGCATAGACCCACAGGCCGTCGGCGCGCTGGTGGGCGCCCTGGGCCAGCAGGGCGGCGCCGGGGCGGGCCTTGTGCACCAGCTCCCACGGTGCGTTGTTCTGCACGGCCTGGATGAACGGGTCCGACACGCCGACCGACACATTGAAGTTGTTCCAGCGGCCCGGCGTGCGCTTGGCGGTGATGAACTCGTGCACATCCGGGTGGTCGATGCGCAGCACGCCCATCTGCGCGCCCCGGCGTGCGCCCGCGCTCTCCACCGTGGAGCAGGACTGGTCGAACACGTTCATGTAGCTGCAGGGCCCCGACGCCATGGAGGCCGTGGCCTTGACCTGCGCGCCCTTGGGGCGGATGCGCGAGAAGTCGTAGCCCACGCCACCGCCGCGCCGCATGGTCTCGGCCGCCTCGCGCAGGGCTTCGTAGATGCCCGGAAAGCCTTCGTCGTCCACGCCCTGGATGCAGTCGCCCACGGGCTGCACAAAGCAGTTGATGAGGGTGGCCTGGATGTCGGTGCCCGCCGCGCTCATGATGCGGCCCGCGCCGATGGCGCCCGCCTTCAGATTGGCGAGGAATAGGGCTTCGTACTTGACGCGCAACTCCGGCTTTTCGATCGAGGCCAAGGCCCGCGCCACGCGCTGGTACAGCTCGTCGGCCGTGGTTTCGCCGGGTTTGAGGTATTTCTCGCTCAGCACATCCAGGCTGATGGGCTGCAGGGAAGCGGTGGGGTTGAGAGGGGGCTGGGGTTCGCGTTTCATGGGGGCCGATGATTTGGGTTGCGGGCTGAAACGGGGTTGCGTTCGGTCAAGGAGCGCTCATTCCACTCCGAATGCCGGCTCCTGGCAAGCAGGGACCGATCACTCGTCCACCAGCACTTGGCCGTCATGCTCCACATAGGGCTGGTAGGGGCCGGTACCGCTGTGGTCCGACTGCGAGGCGGGCACGAACCCGCCGGTCTGCACATCAAACACATGCACCTCGCCATCCTCGATCACATAGTGCCATCCGTGCAGGCTGATCTGGCCCGACTGCACCCGGCTGCGCACCATGGGGTACTCCATAAGGCGCTCCAGCTGCAGCACCACCGCACGCTGCTCGGTACGGCGCAACACCTCGGGGCCCGGCTGCATGGGCAGCAGGGCCTCGCGCCCCAGGTCCAGCCAGTGGTTGAGGTTGGGGGCCTCGGGCGAGACCTCACCATACATCGCCTTGATAGCCCCACAGTGACTGTGGCCGCACACCACGATGCGGCGCACCTTCAGGTTGAGCACTGCAAATTCGATGGCCGCCGTGGTGCCATGGTGGCCGTGCGATCCATCGTAGGGCGGGATGAAGGCCCCCACATTGCGCACCAGAAACAGCTCGCCCGGCCCCGCGCCGGTCAGCAGGTAGGGCACCAGGCGGGAGTCAGAGCAACCAATGAACAAGGTGGTTGGGTGCTGCCCCTCGTCCACCAGCGCCTGAAACTGCTGGCGGTACTGGGGAAAGGCGTCGTCATGAAAGCGGCGCAAACGGTCCAGCAACTCGTCGGGCATGGGCGGGCAATGAGGCGATGAAGGGATGAAGCAATAGGGCTAACTGGGTGTGCGGCGCGATTACTGCACCAGCGGCGATTCGGCTGCGTCCAGCGCCACCCCTTCGACCACCGCAGCACCTGCCAGCAGTTGCAGGTACTGGCGCAGCGCATTCACCCAGGCCTGCTGGCGCAGGGTGAGCGCAATGGCCTGGCGCGCGTCCTCGAACGCGGGCTGTTGCCCCGCTCCACGCGCTACCACTTCCACCACATGCAGGCCAAAGCGGCTGTGCACCAAGCGTGCCAGCACACCGATCTCGGCGCTGCCAAATACCTCGCGGGCGAACTCTGGCGCGCAGTCGGCGCGGGTCAACCAGCCCAGGTCGCCGCCTTGCTGGCCGCTGGGGCAGTTGGACCACTGGGCAGCGGCTTCGGCAAACTTCGCACCCCCATCATCGGCGCAGCGCAAGTCGATCAACAGCGCCTCGGCGCGCAGGCGCAGCTTTTTCACATCCACGCCCGGCGTCACGGCAAAGAGTACGTGGCGCAATTGCGCGCGCTCGCCCTGGGCGTGCGCCGCAGGATGGGCCTCGTGGTAGCGGCGGCAGGCTTCTTCCGACGGATCGGGGATCGGTAGCTCCCGGTCCAGCAACTGCTCGATGGCGTCAGAGGCCTCGGTGCTGATAGCACCCAAGGCGCCCGGCACATCGTCGGCCGACAGCAACCCCGCCTGCTGGGCCGCCTGGCGCAGCAGCTCGGTGCAGGCGCGTTGACGCAGGGCCTCTTCGTCCAGCAACTCGTGCGGGGCGTTGAGGGCCACGCCGTTGATGCGTGCGATGTCAGCCACGGCCCCTGGCCCGCTTGCTGCAGGCGCGGGCATCGCCTGCACGGGCGCATCGGACATCGTTGCCACCAGGGCCTCGTAGGCCGCAGTCTGCGTAGGGGTCAGCGTGCTGGCAGGGGTTGCTGCAAAGCTGCTGTCGGTGGAGCCGCATCCGCAGCTCCCGGTTCCACATCCGCTCATGGTGTGCTCCTGGATGGTCGGTGGATTTCAGGCGCGGCGGTCTTGCGACTGCAGATGGCCAGCGGGCAGGTTCAGGCGGCGCGCACGCACCACCTGGTAGGGGCGCAGCACATAGGCCAGCGTGCCAAAGCCGCTCCACACATGCACCAGGCGGGTGAACGGGAAGATCAGGAAGATGCTCATGCCCAGGAACATGTGGGCCTTGAAGATCCAGCCCGCCTCAGCCAGCAGCTCCACACCACCGCTGCGGAAGGTGACCACGCGCTGGCCCCACTCGGCCAGCTTCATCATCATGGAGCCATCCAGATGCTGCGCCGACAGCGGAATGGTGGCCAGGCCCAGTGCCAGCTGCAGCCAGAGCAGGATCAGCAGCACGATGTCGCTGGTCTTAGACGTGGCGCGGATGCGCGCGTCCGACAGGCGGCGGTGCAGCAGGATGGAGATGCCCACGAAGGCCAGCAGGCCCGCAATGCCCCCGGTCACCATGGCCATCAGCTGCTTGTTGCCCGCGCTGATGAAATGCTCATACACAAAGTGCGGCGTCAGCATGCCAAAGGTGTGCCCGAAGAACAGGAACAGCACGCCCACGTGGAACAGGTTGCTGCCCCAGCGCAAGCTGCCGGTGCGCAACAGCTGCGACGAGTCGCTCTTCCAAGTGTACTGGTCACGGTCAAACCGCGCCCAGCTGCCGATGAAGAATACGGCCAGGCAGATGTAGGGATAGATGCCAAACATCAGGGTATCGAGCCAGGGGGTAGTCATGCTGAGACTCCTTCGGGGGCCCGCTCGGCGCGGGGGGTACGGACAAAATGCAGGGGTTGCGGCTGGTCAGGCTTGGATTGGCCCTGGGTGCTGCAACCACCAAACGCTTCGGGCTCGGCCCAGACCTCGTCCATGGGCGGCTCGGGTGTGAGCGCCACCGACTGCACGCGCTGGCCTGAGACTTCGAGCACCGCAGCGATCACGCTGGCGTAGGGGCTATTGCGTGCCACCAAGGCGCTGAACAAGGCGTTGAGGATGTGGGCCATTTCGCCCAGGAACTCCTTGGCCACGGCGGGCGGCTGGGTGGAGGCAAACTCCAGCACCACCGGCAGGTGGTCGGGCAGCTCGTCGGCCTCAAACTGCAGGCCGGCCTTTTCGTAGGTCTGCAGCAGGTCGATAAGCGCCGGGCCCCGGTCGCGCGAGTCGCCGTGCACATGCTCGAACAGGTGCAGCGAGGTCTGGCGGCCGCGATCGAAGTTGTCCACGTAGCGGGCCTCGGCTTCCAGCGGGTCCAGCGCGGCGAGGTGCTGGCACACGGCCTTCAGCTCGTCCATACGCTCGGCGCTGAGGGCCTGCTCGGCCTGGAGTGCGTCGATGAGCTGCGGCATCACGCTGCGCAGCTGCGCATCGGGGTAACTCAGCAGGTAGCCCAGGGCGCGCAGGGTCAGGCGCACAGAGGTCGGGTTCTTCTTGAACATGGTGGTTCCTTCCTGTGTGCGATCAGACCGTGGCCTTGATCGGGATCGTGCGGGGCTTCTTGCCGCCGAACATGCTGACTTCCGTCGCGCCGTCCGAGCACCCATTGCCAAACGAGAAGCCGCAGCCGCCCCGGATGTCGAATGCGTTCTCGGCGTACTCGCGGTGGGCCGATGGAATCACGAAGCGGTCTTCGTAATTGGCAATTGCCATCACCTGGTACATCTCTTCGACCTCGGCCATCGACAGGCCCGCCTGCTTGAGCACCGACAGGTTCTGGCGCTGTTCCACATGCTTGTCGCGCTGGTAGGTGCGCATGGCCAGCATGCGCTCCAGCGCCCGCACCACGGGGCCGGTGTCACCGGCGGTGAGCAGGTTGGCCAGGTACTGCACGGGGATGCGCAGCTGCGACACATCCGGAATCTCGCCATTCACGCCCACATGGCCCGCGTTGGCGGCAGCCGTGATGGGCGACAGGGGCGGTACGTACCAGACCATGGGCAGCGTGCGGTACTCAGGATGCAACGGCAGGGCCACCTTCCAGTCCACGGCCATCTTGTAGACGGGGCTGCTGCGGGCGGCTTCCATCCAGCTGTCGGGAATGCCGTCGATGCGCGCCTGCTTGATGACATCCGGGTCGTTCGGGTTCAAGAAGATGTCGAGCTGCGCCTGGTACAGGTCGCGGTCGCGCTCCACGCTGGCGGCTTCCTGGATGCGGTCCGCGTCGTACAGCAGCACCCCGAGATACCGGATGCGGCCCACACAGGTTTCCGAGCACACGGTCGGCTGGCCCGCTTCGATGCGGGGGTAGCAGAAGATGCACTTCTCGGCCTTGCCCGACTGCCAGTTGTAGTAGATCTTCTTGTAGGGGCAACCGCTCACGCACATGCGCCAGCCACGGCACTTGTCCTGGTCGATCAGCACGATGCCGTCTTCCTCGCGCTTGTAGATCGAGCCACTGGGGCACGATGCCACGCACGCCGGGTTCAGGCAGTGCTCACACAGGCGCGGCAGGTACATCATGAAGGTGTTTTCGAACTGGCCGTAGATGTCCTTTTGCACCTCGTCGAAGTTCTTGTCCTGGCTGCGCTTGCTGAACTCGCCGCCCAGGATTTCTTCCCAGTTCGGGCCCCACTCGATCTTCTCCATGCGCTTGCCCGTGATCAGGCTGCGCGGCCGGGCCGTGGGGGCTGCCTTGCTTTCAGGCGCCGACTGCAGGTGGTCGTAGTCGAACGTGAAGGGCTCGTAGTAGTCGTCGATCTGCGGCAGGTTGGGGTTGGCGAAGATGCGCATGAGCAGCTTCCACTTGCCGCCCTGGCGGGGCGCGATGGAGCCGTCGGGGTTGCGCACCCAGCCGCCATTCCAGCGGTCCTGGTTTTCCCATTCCTTGGGGTAGCCGATGCCGGGCTTGGTTTCGACATTGTTGAACCAGGCGTATTCCACGCCGGGGCGGCTGGTCCAGACGTTCTTGCAGGTGACGGAACAGGTGTGGCAACCGATGCACTTGTCCAGGTTCAGCACCATGCCGATTTGTGCGCGAATTTTCATCGTGTTTCTCCTTGGCTTCAGGCGTGGGCTGCGGTGCTGGAAGCAGGCTCGTCATCAAGCCAATCCACGCGGTCCATCTTGCGCACCAGCACGAACTCGTCGCGGTTGGTGCCGATGGTTCCGTAGTAGTTGAAGCCGTAGCTGTACTGCGCGTAGCCACCAATCATGTGGGTGGGCTTGAGCACGATGCGGGTGACCGAGTTGTGGATGCCACCGCGTGTGCCGGTGATCTCGGAGCCGGGGGTGTTGATGATCTTCTCTTGCGAGTGGTACATCATCACCATGCCGGGGTTCACGCGCTGGCTCACCACCGCACGGGCCGCAATGGCGCCGTTGGCGTTGAACAGCTCCACCCAGTCGTTGTCCACAATGCCGGCGCTCCTGGCGTCGTCTTCGCTCAGCCACACCACCGAGCCGCCCCGGTTCAGCGTGAGCATCATCAGGTTGTCGCTGTACGTGCTGTGGATGCCCCACTTCTGGTGCGGCGTGATGAAGTTCAGCGCGATCTCGCGGTGGCCGTTGGGCTTCTTGCCTTCGACTTCTTCCAGCGTCTTGAGGTGCACGGGCGGGCGGTAGCTCACAAAGCCTTCGCCGAAGTCGCGCATCCAGGGGTGGTCCTGGTAGAACTGCTGGCGGCCCGTGAGGGTGCGCCATGGGATCAGCTCGTGCACGTTGGTGTAGCCCGCGTTGTAGCTGACCTTTTCGCTCTCCAGGCCCGACCATGTGGGCGAGCTAATGATCTTGCGCGGCTGCGCCTGGATGTCGCGGAAGCGGATCTTCTCGTCCTCGCGGTGCAGTGCCAGGTGCACGTGGTCGCGGCCCGTTTGCTTGCCCAGGGCCTCCCAGGCCTTGCAGGCCACGTGTCCGTTGGTTTCAGGCGCGAGCATCATCACCACCTCGGTGGCGTCGATGTCGCTCACGATGCGGGGCATGCCTTGCGTCACGCCCTCTTCCTTCACGCGGCCGTTCAGGTCGCCCAGCTGGCCCACTTCGGTTTGCGTGTTCCAGCCAATGCCCTTGCCGCCGTTGCCCACCTTGTCCATCAGCGGGCCCAGGGCCGTGAAGCGCTTGTACAGGTTGGGGTAGTCACGCTCCACCACCGTGACCTGCGGTGCGGTCTTTCCGGGAATGAGATCGCAGTCGCCGTGCTTCCAGTCGCGCACGCCGTAAGGCTGGGCCATTTCGCCCGCCGTGTCGTGCATGATGGGTGTGAGCACCACGTCTTTTTCGACGCCCAGGTGGCCCACGCTGACCTCGCTCACGGCCTTGGCGAAACCCTTGTAGATCTCCCAGTCGCTCTTGGCCTGCCAGGCAGGGTCCACGGCGGTGGACAGCGGGTGGATGAAGGGGTGCATGTCGCTGGTGTTGAGGTCGTTCTTCTCATACCAGGTGGCCGTGGGCAACACGATGTCCGAATACAAACAGGTCGTGCTCATGCGGAAGTCCAGCGTGACCAGCAGGTCCAGCTTGCCTTCCGGGGCCTTGGCGTGCCACTGCACTTCCTCGGGCTTGGCTTCGTCCTGGCCCAGGTCCTTGCCCTGCACGCCGTGGGTGGTGCCCAGCAAGTGCTTGAGGAAGTACTCATGCCCCTTGCCCGACGAGCCCAGGATGTTGGAGCGCCACACGAACATGTTGCGCGGCCAGTTGGAAGGGTGGTCCGGGTCCTCGCAGCTCATTTGCAGGTTGCCGTTCTTGAGCGACTGCACCACATAGTCCTTGGTGTCCATGCCCTTCGCAGCGGCGTCCTTGGCCACCTGCAGCGGGCTGGTCTTGAGCTGGGGTGCCGATGGCAGCCAGCCCATGCGTTCGGCGCGAACGTTGTAGTCGATCTGTGCGCCGTGGTAGGCCTTCTTGTCGGCCAGGGGCGAGAGGATTTCTTCCATGTCAAGCTTCTCGTAGCGCCACTGGTCGGTGTGGGCGTAGAAGAAGCTCGTGCTGTTCATCTGGCGGGGCGGGCGGATCCAGTCCAGCGCAAAAGCCAGGGCCGTCCAGCCGGTTTGGGGCCGCAGCTTTTCCTGTCCCACATAGTGCGCCCAGCCGCCGCCGCTTTGGCCAATGCAGCCGCACAGCATCAGCATGTTGATGATGCCCCGGTAGTTCATGTCACTGTGGTACCAGTGGTTCATGGCCGCACCGATGATGACCATGGACTTGCCGTGGGTCTTGTGCGCGTTGTCGGCAAACTGGCGGGCCACGGTGATGACCTGGTCGCGCGGCACGCCGGTGATCTTCTCTTGCCATGCGGGGGTGTAGGGGCGGTCGCTGTCGTAGGTAACGCCTTGCTCTTCGCCAGGCAGGCCCCGGTCAATGCCGTAGTTGGCGGCCAGCAGGTCGAACACCGTGGCCACCATCACGCGGCCCTGGGCTTCGTGCCCGGCCAGTTCCAGGTGGGACACGGGCACGCGGCGCACCATCACGTCACTGCCCTGCTCATTGGCCGTGAAGTTGGGCGTTGCCACGCCGCCGAAATATGGGAAGGCGACATCGGCCACGTCATGGGCCTGCGCGCCGTCCTCGATCACCGACAGCTTGAGCTTGACGGTATTGGCGGTGCGTGCGTCCTTGTTTTCCAGGTTCCACAGGCCCTGGTCGGTGCGGCCGTCGGCGCCCCAGCGGAAGCCGATGGAGCCGTTGGGCAGCGTGACCTGGCCCAGCTCGTCGTAGCCCACGGTCTTCCAGTCGGGGTTGTTGGACTGGTCGAGCTGATGGGGGAAGTCGCTGGCGCGCACATAGCGGTCGGGCACCATCACCGTGCGGCCATCGGGCAGCGTCTTTTCCTTGAGCACCACCAGCAGCGGCAGGTCGGTGTAGCGGCGTGCGTAGTCATCAAAGTAGGCGCTGCGGCCCTTGCCGCCGTCCTTGAAGTAGAACTCTTTCAGGATCACATGGCCCATGGCCATGGCCACGGCGGCATCAGTGCCCTGCTTGGGGTGCATCCACAAGTCGCCCAGCTTGGCGACTTCGGAATAGTCGGGCGTGATGGACACGACCTTGGTGCCCTTGTAGCGCACCTCGGTCAAGAAGTGCGCGTCGGGCGTGCGCGTCTGAGGCACGTTGGAGCCCCAGGCAATGATGTACGAACTGTTGTACCAGTCTGCCGACTCGGGCACGTCGGTTTGCTCGCCCCAGGTTTGCGGGCTGCTGGGGGGCAGGTCGCAGTACCAGTCGTAGAAGCTCATGCACACGCCGCCAATGAGGCTCAGATAGCGCGAACCGGCTGCGTACGAAATCATGGACATGGCCGGGATGGGCGAGAAGCCGATGATGCGGTCGGGTCCGTGCTTCTTGATGGTGTAGACGTTGGCCGCAGCGATCATCTGGTTGACTTCGTCCCAGGTGCTGCGCACAAATCCGCCCAGGCCGCGCTGCTTCTGCCATTCGCTGCGCGAGGCATCGTTCTCGACAATGCTGGCCCAGGCATCGACCGGGCTCTTGGCCAGCGCAATGGCGGCACGCCAGTGCTTGAGCAGGCGGCCGCGCACCATGGGGTACTTCACGCGGTTGGCGCTGTATAGGTACCAGCTGTAGCTGGCGCCGCGCGCGCAGCCACGGGGCTCGTGGTTGGGCAGGTCGGGGCGGGTGCGGGGGTAGTCGGTCTGCTGGGTTTCCCAGGTGACGATGCCGCCCTTGACGTAGATCTTCCAGCTGCAGCTGCCGGTGCAGTTCACGCCGTGCGTGCTGCGCACGATCTTGTCGTGCGCCCAGCGGTCGCGGTAGGCGTCTTCCCAGGTGCGGTCTTCACCGTTGGTCTGGCCATGGCCCTGGGCAAAGGTCTCGCGGGGCTGCGAGAAGTACGAAAGGCGATCGAGGAAATGGCTCATCGGGGGCTCCTTGTTCTGTTCTGTTCAGGGGTCATCAGCAAGGCATGGCGGCGTTCTTGCGCGCGTAGTGCCACCAGGTGATCACGATGCACACGAGGTAGAAGGCGAAGAACGTCCACAGCGCGGCGTGGGGGCTGCCGGTCAGCGCGATGGAGCTGCCGTAGCTCTTGGGAATGAAGAACCCGCCGTAGGCCGCCATGGCAGCGGTAAAGCCCAGCGTGGCGGCACCCAAGGTGTTGCCTTCCTTGTTGGCCTGGGCCACAGCCGCCGCGTTGCGGGGGTCCACACCGCGCATGGCTTCGGTCAGGAAGATCACGGGGATCATGCGGAAGGTGGAGCCGTTGCCGATACCGGTGGTGAGGAACAGCACCAGGAAGCACACGAAGAAGCCGGCGAACTGGCCCTCGTTACCGCCCGATGGCAGGAACACCGTCACACCGACCACGGCGATGGCCATCACGATGAAGTTCCACAGCGTGACGCGGGCACCGCCGAGCTTGTCGGCCAGCCAGCCCCCAAAGGGCCGCACCATCGCACCCACCAGGGGTCCCAGCCAGGCGTAGGCCAGGGGGTTGATGCTGGGAAACTGGCTCTTGATGAGCAGCGGAAAACCTGCGGCATAGCCGATGAACGAGCCGAAGGTGCCGAGGTACAGCACGCACATCAGCCAGTTGTGCTTGCGCTTGAAAATGGCGGCCTGCGCAGCGAACGAAGCGCGCGCGTCGGCAATATCGTTCATCCCAAACCAGGCCGCCAGCGCGGTCAGCGCAATCCATGGCACCCAGATGAAAGCGGCGTTCTGCGTCCAGACCTGTGCAGTCTGGCCGTTCTTGACGATGGTCTGGGCATCACCCCCAAAAACTCCAAAGATACCGGCCGTGACGACCAGAGGGCTCAGGAACTGCACCACCGAAACCCCCAGGTTGCCCAGGCCCGCGTTCACACCCAACGCCGACCCCTTGCGCTCCTTCGGAAAGAAGAAGCTGATGTTGGCCATGCTGGAGCTGAAGTTGCCGCCGCCCAGGCCGCACAGCAGCGCCAGGATGAGCATGGTGGGATAGGCCGTGGTGTTGTCCTGCACCGCAAAGCCGATGCCCAGCGCAGGAATCAGCAGCGAGGCGGTGGAGATCGCCGTCCAGCGGCGGCCACCGACCAGCGGCACCATGAAGGAGTAGAAGATGCGCAGCGTGGCGCCCGACAGTGCGGGCGCGGCCGCCAGCCAGAACAGCTGGTTGGTCGAATACTTGAAGCCGAGGCCAGGCAGGCTCACGGCAACCACGCTCCAGACCTGCCAGATGGCAAAGGCCAGGAACAGCGCGGGCACCGAGATCCAGAGGTTGAGCTTGGCAATGGCTTCGCCTTCGCGCTCCCAGAACGATTTGTCCTCCGGAGCCCAGAGGGTGAGCAGACGCCCCTGGCGCCCGCTAGTGGTGGTGGCAGACATGGTGAGAGTCCTTGGAAAAAATCAGCGGGCGGCCGTCTGTGCGACGGCGCTTTGCGAACCCATGAGACGGGTGTTGCGCACTTCGGTGAAGTACATCCAGATGAGCGAAACCCACACCACGCCATACATCAGCATGAAAGCGCTGGAACGGATGCCGGTCAGGTCCATCAGTGCACCGAACAGGATGGGCAGGACGAAGCCGCCCATGCCGCCGGCCAGACCCACGATGCCGCTGATGGCGCCGATGTTGTGGGGGTAGTCGTCGCTGATGTACTTGAAGACACTGGCCTTGCCGAAGGCCCAGCAAATGCCCAGCAGGAACATGAGGCCAGTGAACAGGTACACATTCAGGCCGATGTGGAAGGTCTGCGGGCCGTTGACCGTGAGGATGGTGAAGTCGGTCTGCGGGTAGCTCAGCAGGAACAGGCAGATCCAGCTCACCCACATCACCCACCAGGTCACGCTGTGGGCGCCGTACTTGTCACTCAACATGCCGCCGATGGCGCGCAGCACGCCGCCAGGCAACGAGAAGCAGGCGGCCAGCAATGCGGCCACACGGATGTCCAGGCCGTATTCGCCCACGTAGTACTGCACCATCCACAGCGACAGCGCCACGTAGCCGCCAAACACAATGCTGTAGTACTGGCAGTACTTGAGCACCTTGGGATCCTTGAGCGCCTTGAGCTGGTCGGTGAACTTGACGTTGCTGGGCACCAGGTGGGCCGGGTCGCTGTAGCTGAAAAGCCAGAACAGCACCAGCGTGCCGAGCATGATGGCGGCGTACACCTGCGGCACCATGGTCCAGCCGAAGGCCACCAGGATCACGGGCGCCACGAACTTGTTGACGGCTGCGCCCGAATTGCCCGCGCCGTACACGCCCATGGCCGTGCCCTGGCGCTCCTTGGGGAACCAACGGGCCACGTAGGGCGTGCCCACCGAGAACGAGCCCCCCGCCAAACCCACGAACAGGCCGATGGTGAGGAAGTGCCAGTACTCGGTGGCGTAGCCCATCATCCAGATGGCGGGCACGGTGGTGGCCATCACGGCGGCCATCACGATGCGGCCGCCGAACTTGTCCGTCCAGATGCCCAGCGGCACCCGCACCAGCGAGCCGGTGAGCACGGGCATGGACATGAGCAGCCCGAACTGCGTGGAGTTCAGGTTGAGCATCTTCTTGATGGGGATGCCGATGACGCCGAACATCATCCAGACCATGAAGCAGACGGTGAAGGCGAAGGTGCTGACGATGAGCACCGACCACGCCTGACGGGTGCGCTGCGGGCTGTCGCCCGGGGGCAAAGTTGCGTTGGCCATTGCGCGATTCCTCTCTTTTTGCATGAGAGGAATGGTCGCGTGCGCAGAGGCTTTTGCACATCCTTCGCTAGAGGGTGTGCAGCGCGGCAGAGGGACTAGTCGCCCGGTACAGGGCATCGTCCGAAAGAACTATGGAGTATGTGTTGCACGGCAGCAGCGCCTGCACGCCGCGCGCAGGAGCCCGCGCTATTCCGCGCGCTGCCGGTCCGACGCGTACACCGCTGCCTGCACGCGCGAGCTGAGGCCCAGCTTGCGCAGGATGTGCTGCACGTGGATCTTCACCGTGGTCTCGGCGATGTCGAGCGTGCGGGCGATCTCCTTGTTGCTCGCACCCCGGGCGATCTCGCGCAGCACGTCTTCCTCGCGCGGCGACAGGGGGGTGAAACCGTTGGGGGCAGTCGCCGCTGCGTCGGCAGGTGCCATCGACGCGGGGGGCGCCTCGGGGGCGCCCTGCGACTGGAACGCCGCCACCAGCTTGCCCATCAGCTCAGGGCTGACTACAGGCTCGCCCCGGGCAGCGCGGTGAATGGCCTGGGCCAGCAGCTCGCCGTCGATGGTCTTGAGCAGGTAGCCCTGCGCGCCGTTACGCAGCGCGGTCGCCAGGTCCTGCGCGTCCTCGCTCACGGTGAGCATGAGCACACGCGAGGTGGGCGACACCTCGCGCAGCCCCTGGATCGCATCCACGCCCATCACGCCGGGCAAGTGGTTGTCGAGCAGGATGACCTGCGGCCGCAGCTGAGGCGCAAGCCGCAGGGCCTGCGCGGCATCCCCCGCCTCGCCCACCACGGACAGGCCCTCGTACTGGCTCAGCAGCGCGATCAAACCGCGCCGGAACAGCGTGTGATCGTCTACCACCAGCAGCGTGACCAGGGGAGAGGATGCGGTGGCGGAGGCAGCGTGGTTCGTCATGGAGTGGTGGCGGTGTGGGGAATGTCGGCCTGGGCAGCGTAGGCAGCTTGAGCCAATGGCCCCTCAGACGCAACGGCCACGGTCTGGGCGGGCACGACCGAAGGCAGCTCGATGCACACCCGGGTGCCCTGCCCTGGCGCGGACTCCACCTGGACCACGGCGCCAATGCGCTGGGCCCGCTCGCGCATGATGCCCATGCCCACGTGCAGCGAATCGGGCGGCACGGCGGTCACGTCAAAACCCGTGCCGTTGTCCTGCACCTCAAAACGCCAGCGGGGGTGGCGGTGCACGAGCACATCGACCCGCGTGGCGCCCGAGTGCTTGCGCACGTTCGACAGCGCCTCCTGCACCATGTGCAGCACCTGGATCTGCACGTCCTGCGCCAGTGGCAGGCCATGGCCCACCATGCCCAGCGTGGTGACCATGCCGGTCTGGTGCTCGAACTTGGACAAGGTGGCGCGCAGCGCCGATTCAATGTCTTCCTCGCTGGTGCGGGTGCGAAAGTGCACCAGCAGTTCGCGCACATCCGAATAGCACTCGCGCACGCCCACATCCAGCTCGCCGATGCTGCGGTCGCGCTTGGCCTCGTCGCCGCGCGCCACGGCGTCGCGCAGCAGCTGGGTCTGGATCTTGAGGAAGGCCAGCGACTGGGCGATGGAGTCGTGCAGCTCGCGCGCGAGCAGGCCGCGCTCCTCGGCCACGGCCGCCTCGCGCTCCAGCGCGGTGGCACGCAGGCCCTCCATGGCGCTGGCCAGGTGGCGGGTCATGGCTTCGAGCAGGTCGCGCAGCTCGTCAGTCATCTCGACGGGGGAGCGGAAGAACAGGTTGACCTCGCCCAGCATGCGCATCTGCATCTTGACGGGGATGGTGACCATGGTTTCAAACCCTGCATCGCGGCAGTGCGGCAAGGCGACCTCAGTCGATGGCGTGATGGGGATGACCCGGGTGCGCGCCTGCTCCTGCGGCTGGCCGCACAGGCAGCTGCCGGTGTGCAGGCAATGCTCGCCCTCGGCCATGGCCACGGGCAGGCCATCGCCGGCCAGCAGCACGTAGCGCTCATTCGCCTCGTTGGACCAGCGCACGGCGGCGGCATCGGCCCCCGCCACGCGACGGATCTGCTGCACAAACCCCTGGGCCAGCAGCTCCAGGCTGCTGGCGGTGCTGGCCAGCGCACTGACCTCGTACAACGCTGCCAGCCGCTGGTTCTGTACGGCGATGCTGGCGGTCTTTTCGCGCACCTTGTGCTCCAGCTCGTCGTGCGAGGCCTGCAGCGCGTGCGCCATCAGGTTGAAGCCGGCCGAGAGCTGGCCGAACTCATCGTCTGTGTCCACCGGCAGGCGCGTGCTCAGCTCGCCCTGGCGCAGCCGGGCCTGGGCCTGCTGAAGGCGCGCCACGGGGTTGATGACCAGCAGGTAGCTCACGGCCATGAAAGTGACGGCCGCCACGATGGCCAGCGCCATCATGAACAGTTGGAACAGGTGCAGCGCGGCGGTCCAGCCTGCGATCTGGATTTCGATGGCATCCACAAAGCCGTCCACCTGCTGCACAAAGGCATCGGCCTCGGCCAGGTTCCGGGCACGGTCGGGGGGCAAGGCGCTGACCCACCCGGTGCGGGCCTCGGCCCAGCGGGCGCGGATGCCGTCGAACCGCGTGCGCGTCTCGTCGCTCCACGGCACAAACAGAGGGCGCGACGGATCGCCCGTGCGCAGCAACGCCAGGCTGGCGTCGAACTGGCGCGCGCGCTCCTGCACGGCCTCGGGAGGTTCGGTCTGCAGCACCAGCACCATGCGCAGCATGTTCATGCGCAGGCGGCCCGCCTCGTTGACGGCCGCCGCGCCGCCTTCCAGCTTCCAGGTCACCCACAAGGTGAGCCCGATGGAAGCCAGGGCCACTAGCAGAAATCCGGCGCCCATGGCCAGGAGCTTGGTGGAAAGGGTGGGCCGCGAGCGCATGGCGCAGTGTAGGCAAGGGGTTTTGTGCGGTTCTTGACCTGCGTCAAGTGCGCGCCCGCTAGCATGGCCGGATGCATACGCCCAGCCGCCCTGTTCTCCAGTCTGCCCACCGCACCCGCCGTGCGCCCCTCTGGCGCCCTGTCTCTGCAATCCTGACCGTGGCCTGCCTGGCCACCCTGGCAGGCTGCGCGGGCCCAGCCCTCAAGGCCACGCCGTCCCCGTCCACACAGTCTGTCGCTGTGGTGCCCGCTGCAGCCTGGCCGGAGCGCCTGCAGCAATGGCTGCCCGCCGACGTGCTGCTATTGGGCGAGCAGCATGACGCGCCGGACCACCAGCGCCTGCAGCGCGAGACGGTGGCCTGGCTCGCCAGCCGGGGCCAGCTAGGCAGCCCTGGTGATGGAAATGGCCGAGCGCGGGCGCAACACCCAGGGCTTGCCCCGCGATGCCAGCGAGGCCCAGGCGCGGGCCGCCCTGCAGTGGGACGACGCGGCCTGGCCCTGGAAGGCCTATGGTCCGGTGGTCATGGCGGCCGTGAGCGCAGGGGTGCCGGTGCTGGGCGGCAACCTGCCCCGCACGCGCATGCGCGCCGCCATGGCCGACGCCTCCCTCGACCAGCACCTGCCCGCCCCGGCGCTGGCCGAGCAGCAGCAGGCCATGCGGGACGGCCACTGTGGCCTGCTGCCCGAGTCGCAAATCGCGCCCATGGCCCGCATCCAGATCGCCCGCGAGGCCAGCATGGCCCAGACGGCCCAGGAGGCGTTGCGATCGGGCCAGACGGTGCTGCTGGTGGCCGGTGGCGGCCATGTGCTGCGCCACCTGGGCGTGCCCACACATTGGCCGGCCAGTTTGGTGTCAAAAGTGGTGGTAGCGCAGGCGGAACATGCGCCCGCAGCTATCAAATCAGGTGCAGAGGCGGATGCTGTGGTCCAGACCCCGGCGCTGCCCCCGCGCGATGTGTGTGCCGAGTTGCGCGAGCAATGGCGCCCTGCGCCGCCGGGCAAGAAGGTCTGAGCCTGTCAGCCCTGCACGGTAGCGGCGGGCTCGCCCTGTGCCCGCAGCAACGCCACGAACGCGTCCGCAGGCACAGGACGGCTGCACAGGTAGCCCTGGTAGGCGTCGCAGCCCCGCTCCCGCAGGAAGGCCAGCTGGCCCTCGGTCTCCACCCCCTCGGCCAGTACCGACAGGCCCATGCTGTGCCCCATGGCGATGATGGCGGCGCTGATGGCCATGTCGTCCTCGCTCTGCGGGATGTCGCGGATGAATCCCTGGTCGATCTTGAGCACATCGATGGGAAACCGCTTGAGCTGTGCGAGCGACGAATAGCCGGTGCCAAAGTCGTCCACCGCGATGCGCACCCCCAGCTCGCGCAGGCGCACCAGCACCTGGCGGGCCTCTTCGGTACGCTCGGCCAGCGCACTTTCAGTGATCTCCAGCTCCAGCAGCGCCGCCGGGAAGCCGCTGGTCTGCAACGCCGCCGCTGTGCAACCGGCCAAATCGGTCAGGTGGAACTGGCGCGGCGACACATTCAGCGCCAGGGTCAATTCGGGCAGGCCTGCATCGCGCCACTGCTGGCCCTGACGGCAAACCTCGCGCACCACCCATTCGCCCAGCGGACCGATCACACCCGAGGTCTCCGCCACCGGGATGAAGCGCGCGGGCGAGATCAGTCCCTCCTGCGGGTCGTTCCAGCGCACCAGCGCCTCGGCGCCCTGGATGCGCCCGGTGGCGATGTCGATCTGGGGCTGGTAGTACATCTGCAGATGGCCCTGGGTCAGGGCCAGTCTCAGGCGCGATTCCAGCTCCAGCCGCTCGCGGGCGGCATGGGTCATGGCCTCGTGGAAGAAGCACCAGGCCCCCCGCCCCCGCGCCTTGGCGCCATAGACCGCAGCATGCGCGCCCTGCAGCAGCAACTCGGCCGTGTGGGCATGTTCGGGAAACATGCAGATGCCCACACTGGCGCCGGCGACCACCTCCAGCCCGTCGGGTGAGCGCCAGGGCTCGGCCACGGCGCTGATCAGGTGGCGCGCCACGGCCGCAGCGCCATCGGCGTGGCGCAGGTTGCGCGCGACCACGGCCAGCTCGTCCCCCGCCATGCGCCCCAGCACGTCCCCCGGACGCAAGGCGAACTGCACCCGCTGCGCAATGTGCTTGAGCACCTCATCGCCCGTGGCATGCCCGTAGCTGTCATTCACATCCTTGAAGCGGTCCAGGTTGAGCAGCAGCACCGCAATGTGCTCGCCGCTGCCCTGGGCCTCCCGCACCGCCAGCTCCAACTGGTGCCCGAACCAGGTGCGGTTGGACAGGCCCGTGAGCGGATCGTTGTGCGCCAGGTATTCCAGCTGCCGCTGCTGGGCCTTTTCTTCGGAGATGTCGGTGAACATGCACACGTAGTGCGTGATCTCGCCCGCCGGGTCGCGCACGGCCGACAGCGACATGTGCTCCGGAAAGATTTCGCCGTTCTTGCGGCGGTTCCAGATCTCGCCCTGCCAGTACCCGGTCTCGGTCAGGGACGACCACATCGCCTCATAAAAGGCCTTGTCGTGGCGGCCGGACTTGAAGACGCGCGGGGTCTTGCCCAGCAGCTCTTCTTCGGTATAGCCCAGCAGCCGGGTGAACGCAGCGTTGACAGACAGGATGCGGCTGTGGGCATCGGTCACCACCACGCCCTCCATGGTGTTGTCCACCACCGTGGCGGCCAGGCGCTGGCGGGCCTCGCTGCGCTGCAGCGCAGCGCGTGCGGCCTTGATCTCGTCGAGGTCCTGCACCACACACACCAGGTGCGCGGGCTCATCGCCCACTTCGGGCGCCAGCGTCACGGTGCACAGCACGGGCACCCGGCGGCCGTTGTCCAGCCTCAGGCAGTGGCGCTCGCCCACGTAGTGGTCGATCTCGCCGGCCAGCAGGCGCTCCAGTTGCGACGCGGCCCAGTCGGGGTCCTGGGCGATCATCACATCGCGGAAATTGAGGCTCAGCGTCTGCACGGGCTCAGCGCCCAGCAGGTCACACAGGCGGGTGTTGGCCCATAAGAATCTGCCATCCAGCGCCACCCGCGCAAAACCGGCGGGCGCATGGCGCACGATCTGCGTCAGCTCCTGCGCCATGGCCATGCGCACCTTTTCGGCGCGGCGCATGCGCCGCAGCAGCCACCAGGCCAGACCGCTGGTCAGCGCCACATAGCCCCAGCCCTTCCAGGTCTGAAAACGGGTCAGCAGGGCCGGGTCGGTCACCCAGTGGGCCAGCAACACATCGCCCGCAAACACCCAGGCCACCCCCAGCACCAGGTACAGCAGCATGCCCCGCCAGGGGACCAGTGATGAGGCATAGCCCTCGTTGCCCATTGCGCTTCTTGCGCTCCTTGTTCAGTCCACTGTTTCACGGTCCCTGGCCCTTGCTGCGACAATTGCACAGCTATGACCAACGCCTACATCCTTACCCTGTCCTGCCCCGACCGCCTGGGGCTGGTGCACGCCGTCTCGGGCTTCTTGCTGGAGCACGGCGGCAACATCGAAGAAGCCGCGCAGTACAACGACCACGCCACGGGCCTGTTCTTCATGCGGGTGCAGTTTGCCTGCGACCAGCACGACCACCCCACCCTCAAAGCGCGCCTGGCCAGCTTTGCCGAGCCCTACAACATGCACTGGAGCCTGCACGCCACGGCAGCCCCCATGAAAACCGTGCTCATGGTCAGCAAGGAAGGCCACTGCCTCAACGACCTGCTGTTCCGCTGGAAGAGTGGCCTGCTGCCCATCGACATCCGCGCCATCATCAGCAACCACCGCGACTTCTACCAGCTGGCGGCCAGCTACAACGTGCCCTTCCACCATATACCGGTGACCGGCAGCACCAAAGCCCAGGCCGAAGCCAAACAGTTTGAGATTATCGAGGGCGAAGGGGCCGAGTTGGTGGTATTGGCCCGTTACATGCAGATACTTTCTCTTGACCTATGTCAAAAGTTGGCCGGTCGGGCGATCAACATCCACCACAGCTTCCTGCCCAGCTTCAAGGGCGCCAAGCCTTACTACCAGGCGCATGACCGGGGCGTGAAGCTGATCGGCGCCACGGCCCACTACGTGACGGCCGACCTGGACGAAGGCCCGATCATCGAGCAGGACGTGGCCCGCGCGGACCACACTGACACGGTGGAAGACCTCACCGCCCGTGGCCGCGACACCGAAAGCCAGGTGCTGGCCCGCGCCGTGAAGTGGCACAGCGAGCACCGCGTGATCCTGAATGGTCACAAGACGGTGATCTTCCGCTAAACCGTTCCGTCCCATGGCCACGGCAGCTCCGTCCTCTTTCCTCAGCAGCGCCGCACGGCGCATTCCGCCCATCCAGTGCCTGCTGACGTTCGAGGCCCTGGCCCGCCTGCGCAGCGTGACGCAGACGGCCGACGAGCTGTGCGTGACGCCCAGCGCCGTGAGCCACCGCGTCAAGCAACTGGAGCAGATCCTGGGCGTGCGGCTGTTTGGGCGGGCCGATTTTTCGCTGACCACCGAGGGCAGCGCCTACCTGGCCCATGTGCGCGAGGGGCTGGGCGCACTGCAGCGCTTTCCGGGCCAGGCGGCTGCGCCCGGGCGGCGGCGGCTCAAGCTGGCCGTCACACCCACGTTTGCGCGCACCATCCTCATCCCCCGCCTGCGGCAATTCACCGAGGCGTATCCCGAGATCGACCTGGCGCTGCAGGTCTCCATCCCGCTGCTGGACGTGGTGGCCGAGGACGCCGACCTGATGGTGCGCTTTGGCCCCGGCCACTATGCCGATGTGGAGCATGTGGAGCTGGCCCGCGACGTGGTCACGCCCCTGGCCTCACCCGCGTTTGTGCGCGAACACGGCCCCTTTGATCGCCCCGAGGACCTGGAGGGCGTGCCCCTGCTGCGCAGCCCGCTGGAGCCCTGGCGCACCTGGTTTGCCGCCACGGGCCTCGACTGGGCGGAGCCCAGCGAGGGCTCGCAGTTCAACGACATCGGCCTGATGTGCGACGGCGCCGCTGCCGGCATGGGCGTGGCGCTGGTGCGCCTGAAGCTGGGCGCGCCCTGGCTGGAGAACGGCACGCTGGTGCGCCTGTTTGCCACCGACACCGCCAGCCCCCACGCCCACTACCTGTGCTGGCGCACCGGCACCATGGACCGGTGGGAATGCGCGGCCTTTGCCGAGTGGCTGCGCAAAACGATGGCGTAGCAGAGGCATCCCCCTGAGTCGCCTTTGGCGCCTTCCCCCTTCTCTCGGCTGCGCCGGGAAGGGGGACGCAGCCCTCGCTGCGGGGCGGCCCTTGCTCGGCTGCCCTCGCCCGAGCCCCGCCCTCCTCCACCAGATTCAGACAAAATTTGCCTCTAGCGCTTTTCCCAAAAGCGCTAGCAGCTATCAATTGATGAGCATTCAGGTGTTTTTCACAATCCCCTGCAGAAAAGCTCAAGCCCAGGCACCCAGCCATCCCCTACAGTGACAGCCATGAACACTGCCGCCGACCCCACCGTAGCCCTGTCCGAACGCGTCGCGCGCCAGGCCGAGGTTGTCCAGGCCCTGGGCCGCGTGCTGCCCGCCCACGCACTGCTCTGGCACAACGAGGACACCACGCCCTACGAATGCGACGGCCTCACCGCCTACCGCCAGCGCCCGCTGGTGGTGTGCCTGCCCGAGACCTACGACGAGGTGCAGGCCGTGCTGCAGGTGTGCCACCGACTGCAGGTGCCCGTGGTGGCGCGCGGTGCGGGCACGGGACTGTCGGGCGGCGCCATGCCGCACGCCTTGGGCGTGACGCTGTCACTGGCCAAGTTCAACCGCATCCTCGACGTCAACCCCGAAAGCCGCACGGCCGTAGTGCAGTGTGGCGTGCGCAACCTGGCCATCAGCGAGGCGGCGGCGCCCTACAACCTCTACTACGCCCCCGACCCCAGCAGCCAGATCGCCTGCACCATCGGCGGCAACGTGGCCGAGAACTCGGGCGGCGTGCACTGCCTGAAATACGGGCTGACGGTGCACAACGTGCTCAAGGTGAAAGGCTTCACGGTGGAAGGCGAGCCCGTCGAGTTCGGCAGCGAGGCGCTGGACGTCCCCGGCTATGACCTGCTGGCCGCTGTCATCGGCAGCGAGGGCATGCTGGCCGTGACCACCGAAGTGACCGTCAAGCTCATCCCCAAGCCTCAGCTGGCGCGCTGCATCATGGCCAGCTTTGACGACGTGCGCAAAGCGGGCGACGCGGTGGCCGCCGTCATCGCCGCCGGCATCATCCCTGCCGGCCTGGAGATGATGGACAAGCCCATGACCGCCGCCGTCGAAGACTTTGTGCACGCAGGCTACGACCTCACCGCCGAAGCCATCCTGCTGTGCGAAAGCGACGGCACGCCCGAAGAGGTGGAAGAAGAAATCGGCCGCATGAGCGAGGTATTGCGCGCCGCAGGCGCCACCGCCATCAGCGTGAGCCGCGACGAGGCCGAGCGCCTGCGCTTCTGGAGCGGCCGCAAGAACGCCTTCCCCGCCAGCGGCCGCATCAGCCCCGACTACATGTGCATGGACTCGACCATCCCGCGCAAGCGCCTGGCCGACATCCTGCTCGCCATCCAGGAGATGGAAAAGAAATACAAGCTGCGCTGCGCCAACGTGTTCCACGCGGGCGACGGCAACCTGCACCCGCTGATCCTGTTCGATGCGAACGATGCCGACCAGCTGCACCGCTGCGAGCTGTTTGGCGCCGACATCCTGGAGACCAGCGTCGCCATGGGCGGCACGGTGACGGGCGAACATGGCGTGGGCGTGGAGAAGCTCAACAGCATGTGCGTGCAGTTTTCTGCGGCAGAAAACGCGCAGATGTTCGGGCTCAAGCACGCGTTTGATCCGGCGGGGTTGTTGAACCCCGGCAAGGTGATTCCGACGCTGAACCGGTGTGCGGAGTACGGGAAGATGCTGGTGCGCGGGGGGCAGATCAAGCACCCCGACCTGCCGCGTTTCTGACCGCCATGAAGGCGCTGCAAGGACTGGCTTTTCTTCTGCTCATGCAGTCAGGGGGCGAGGCAATGTCCCACTTTTTAAAGCTCCCGGTGCCTGGGCCGGTCGTCGGCATGGTGCTGCTCTTGCTCGCGCTGCGCTGGCAGCCGGTGCAGGATGCCGTGGCCCCAGCGGCGGGCTTCTTGCTCCAGCACCTTTCGCTGCTGTTTGTGCCAGTGGGCGTGGGGGTGATGACCCACCTGGCGTTGCTGAGCAGCTATGGCCTGCAGTTGGTGGCGGTGATCGTACTGTCCACCTGGATGGGCATGGCGGTGACGGCGCAGGTGTTGCGTCTTCTACAGCCCAAGGAGAACCATGGCGAACTTCGTTGAGCTGTGGGTGTACCTGGCCTCGGCCCCGCTGTTCGGGCTGACGGCCACGCTGGCGGTGTATGTGCTGGCGCAGGCACTGTCGGTGCGCTCCGGGCACGCACCCTGGGCCAATCCGGTGATGGTGTCGGTGGCCATTCTGGCCAGTGTGATGCTGGCCACGGGCACGGCCTACCCCACGTACTTTGCGGGTGCGCAGTTCATCCACTTCCTGCTGGGCCCTGCGGTGGTGGCACTGGGCTGGCCCCTGTGGCAGCGCCGTGCGGCCCTGCGCTCACGTTGGGGCCGGCTGGTGCTGGCCTCGCTGGCGGGTGGCAGCGCAGCGGCCGCCAGTGCTGTGGGCCTGGGCTGGGTGCTGGGCCTGCCCGGTGATGTGCTGATGTCGCTGGCCCCCAAATCTGTCACCGCCCCGGTCGCGATGGGCATTGCCGCGCAGATTGGCGGCGTGCCCGCCCTGGCCGCCGTGTTCGCGGCACTGACGGGCATGGTGGGAGCGCTGTCGGCACGCTGGCTGTTTGGCTTGATGCGCCTGCCCACCGACGCACAAGGCATGGCGCTGCGAGGCTTTGCACTGGGCACTGCGTCGCACGGCATTGGGGCGGCACATGCGCTGCAGGTGCATGCCGAGGCCGGAGCGTATGCAGGGCTGGCGCTGGGGTTGCAGGTGGTGCTGGCGGCGGTGCTGATGCCGTTGGTGTTCCGGTTGTTGTGAGGGGTGTGGCGGGGGCATCGCCTCTCGTCCCGCGCTACGCAGCGCAGCGCTCAGCGGCCCTCACCCACCCCACAAAGCCCGCCCCATGGCTCCCACATGCGACACGCCGAACAGCAGCAGCCCGATGAGCCCGCCCACCACCGTGCCATTGATGCGGATGTACTGCAGGTCCTTGCCGATGTTGAGCTCTATCAGCTGCGTCATCTCCTCCGCATCCCACCGCCGCACCGTGTCCTCGATGTGCTGCGCAATGAACGCCGACACATCCGGCGCCAGCCCCTCCACCCAGCGCTCCAGCCGGTCATTGAACGACTGCCTGAGCGCGGCATCCCCTGCCAGCGACTCGCCCAACCACAAGCCCAGCTTGCCCACCTGCCGCGCCAGCACGGAGTCAGCATCGGCCAGATCGCGCTGCAACGCGCCGCGCAGATCCAGCCACAAGGTCTGCACATAGCCACCCACGGTGGCATCAGTCTGCAGCCAGGTGCGGATCTCCTCGCCCTTGCGCGCCCATTCCGGGTCACTGCGCAGGCGCTCGATAAAGCGCTGCACAGCGGTATCAAACTGCGCGCGCAAGGCATGCTGCGGGTTGGCGGCCACATCGGCCATCAGGCTCTCCAGAGCGCGGGCCAGCAGCGCCGAGCCCTTGTCGCCCAGCCAGTCGCTGGGCAGCAATTTCTCGGTGCGCGGGTGGTCCTTCTTGAGCCAGGCCACGATGGACTGTGCGACCCAGGTGCGGGTCTGCTCGTTCTGCAGCAGCTCGATGAGCTTGGCCAGCACGTCGTCCAGCAGCGCCTGGTGGCGACCTTTGTGCGTCAGGGTGTCGAGCACCGCCGCCAGAGCACGCGACATGTCCACCTGTCCGATCAAAGCGCGCGCGGCCTTCTGGATGAAACGCTCCACCTGCGCGTCCTGCACCGTCTCCAGCGCGGCCGATGCCAGGCGCGTAGCCTGGTGCCCCAGCAGGGCGGCGTTGCCGGGCGCCGTGAGCCAGTGCGCCAGCCGCTCGGCCGGGTCGTGCCTGCGGATCAGCGACACGAGCGAGGGCACATCCAGAAACTTGTCGCGCACAAAGGTGGCGAGGTTGCGGCCGATGCGCGCCTGGTTGCGCGCGATGACCGCCGTGTGCGGAATGGGCAGGCCGAGCGGTCGGCGAAACAGCGCCACCACCGCAAACCAGTCGGCCAACGCGCCCACCATGGCGGCCTCAGCCATGGCTTTCACGGCGTTGAGCCACGGGCCGCGCTCGGCCACGCTGGTGGCAATGAACACGGCCGTGACCAGCAACAGCAGGCCCAGCGCCTGCCGTTTGGCACGGCGCAGGGCGAGGGTTGCGCTGTCAGCCTTTGGCGTCATCCGGGCAAGCCCACGGCCCTTGCGTGCACCCCGTCAGGCAGCCGCCGCAATCTGGTCCAGCGCCTTCGACAAATGGCCCACTGTGCGGTCCACGTTGTGCCACTTCTCCAGGCCAAACAGGCCGATGCGGAAGGTCTTGAAGTCCGGCCCTTCATCACACTGCAGCGGCACACCCGCAGCGGTCTGCAAACCGACTTCGAGGAACTTCTTGCCGTTCTGGATGCCGGGGTCGGTGGTGTAGCTCACGACCACGCCGGGCGCCTTGAAGCCATCCGCGGCCACGCTGGGGAAGCCACGCGACTCCAGCAGCGCGCGCACCTTGGCGCCCAGTTCGATCTGCTCTTCGCGCACCTTGGCAAAGCCATAGGCGCGGGTCTCTGCCATCACGTCGCGCAGGCGCACCAGCGCATCCGTGGGCATGGTGGTGTGGTACGCGTGCTGGCCCTTTTCGTAGCCCTCGGCGATCTGCATCCACTTCTTGAGGTCGCACGAGAAGCTGCTGCTCGTCGTGCCCTCAATGGTCTGGCGTGCGCGTTCGCTCAGCATCACCATTGCGCAGCAGGGCGAGCCGCTCCAGCCCTTTTGCGGGGCACTGATGAGCACATCTACTCCTGTGGCCTGCATGTCCACCCACATGGCGCCCGAAGCTACGCAGTCCAGCACAAACAGCGCGCCCACCTCGTGGGCAGCGGCTGTCAGCGTGCGGAGGTAGTCGTCAGAGAGGATGATGCCGCTGGCCGTTTCCACATGCGGGGCGAACACCACCTTGGGCTTTTCGGCGCGGATGGTGGCTGCGACCTCTTCCGCCGGGCAGGGCGCCCAGGGGGCCTGCGGGCCGCTGCCCTGCTGGCGAGCCTTGCACACCACCGAGCCGCCGCCCAGGCCCTTGTCGGCGTCAAAAATCTGCGTCCAGCGGTAGCTGAACCAGCCGTTGCGCACGATGAGCACCTTTTCCTTGTTGGCAAACTGGCGCGCTACAGCCTCCATGCCGAAGGTGCCGCTGCCGGGCACCAGCACGGCGGTGTGGGCGTGGTAGACCTCTTTGAGCGTGCCCAGAATGTCCTGCATCACGCCGGTAAAGCGCTTGGACATGTGGTTGAGCGCGCGGTCGGTGTAGACCACCGAAAATTCGAGCAGACCATCGGGGTCGATATCGGGCAAAAGGCCGGGCATGGTGGGTCTCCGCGTGTGAAACTGGGGGAAGAAACAAGGCGATCGGACCAGCTTATCATGGCCCCGCACCTCCATTGGTCGCTGCGCCATGCCGCCAAAACCCTTCCAGTTTCTGCCCACCGCACTGCCTGGCATCGACGCGATGCAGGCGGACTCGCACTTCGCCTTCGGCAGGCACATGCACCTGCAGTTTGGCCTGGGCGTGATCGACCGGGGGGCGCAGAAATCGTTCAGCGGCCGGGGCACGGTGGAGTCACTATCCGGCGACACCATCACGGTCAACCCTGGCGAGGTCCACGACGGCAAGCCCCTGGGCGACGGCGGCCGCGCCTGGCGCATGCTGTACCTGGAGCCCGCCCTAGTCGCCGGTCTGGCGGCTGAGGTGCGCCCCAGCACGCCCGGCGCAGGCTTCGAATTCCACGCGCCCAACCTGCGCGATGCGCGGCTTGCTGCGCAGGTCCGTGCGTTGTTTGCCGCCGCCACACGGCACCCCCGCCACGCGGGCGCGCCGCTGCAGGTCGAGGAATGCCTGCTCCAGATCCTGGCGGGCCTGCTGCGCCCGGCGGGCAACGGCAGGCACATCGCCGCGTCTGTTGCCAACGCCCGCGCCATGGTGGACGACGACCCGACCATGGCATGGAGCCTTGCCGATCTGGCCCGCGAGGCCGGGCTGAGCCGCTACCAGCTGGTGCGGCAGTTCGCACAGGCCACGGGACTCACGCCGCACGCCTACCTGGTGCAGCGCCGGTTGCACCACGCGCGGCGGCTCATGCGCGCCGGCACGCCCCTGGCCGAGGTGGCCGCCGCCAGCGGCTTTGCCGACCAGAGCCACCTCACGCGCCTGTTCGCGCGCAGCTTCGGCACCACGCCCCACGCCTACCTGCGCGCCCACCGCTGAGGCGCTGCAATTTTGTTCAAGACGCGGGCCCGCGCGTGCGGCGATGCTGCGGACTTCTCCACTCCACAGCATGCCGCCGCTGTGCGGCTTCAAAGCGCCATGGGCATCGAATTCCTCATCACTTCCCTCGTCGTCGTCATCTCGCCCGGTCCGGGCGCCCTGCTGACCGTGGCGGCCGGGCTGTCGGGCGGCGCGCGGGCTGCGGCCGTCACGGCCCTGGGGTGCACGCTGGGCATCGTGCCGCACCTGCTGGCCGCAGTCACCGGCCTGGCCGCGCTGCTCCATGCCAGCGCCACCGCCTTCGACATCCTGCGCTACGCGGGGGTGGCCTACCTGCTGTACATGGGCTGGGCCACCTGGCGCTCCCCTGCCGCGCTGGAGGTGCGCGCCGACGCGCCCGCGCGCTCCACCGGGGGACGCATCGCCGAGGCGATGCTCGTCAACCTGCTCAACCCCAAGCTGTCGCTGTTCTTCCTCACGTTTCTGCCGCAGTTCATCGCACCGGGCGAGGCGCAGCCGGCAGAGCGCATGGCGCAGCTGTCACTGGTGTTCATGGCCATGACGCTGGTGGTGTTCCTGGGCTACGGCGTCTTTGCCGCGCGGTTTCGCGACCAGGTGCTGCAGCGCCCGATCGTGCTGGTGTGGCTGAGGCGCGGCTTTGCCGCAGCGTTTGTGGCGCTTGGGGGAAAGCTGGCGCTGATGCAGCGCTAGCCAGGCGACCCTCCCCTGCTCACCAGGTGTCGACGAACCGGTGCCCCAGCGGCGCCACCTGGGCCGACGTCAGCCCGCGCGCCAGCCAGGCACGCGTGTCGGCCGGGTCGATCACCGCGTCGATCTCCAGCGTGGCCGCCATGTGCATGGCCTCGCCGTTGGCGTAGGACTTGGCGAGCAGCTTGGCAAACAGCGCGTCGCGCTCCACGCCCTCGGGCAATGCCTCCAGCTCCTTGCGAAAGCCCAGGCGCACGGCGCCTTCGAGCCCCATGGCACCGAACTCGCCCGTGGGCCAGGCGACAGTGAACACAGGCGCGTGGAAGCCCCCGGCCGTCATGCCCATGGCGCCCAGGCCGTAGCCCTTGCGCAGCACCACGCTGAAGGTAGGCACGCGCAGGCTGGCGGCGGTGACGAACAGACGGCTCACATGGCGCACCTGGGCCGTGGCTTCGACCTCGGGGCCAACCATGAAGCCGGGCGTATCCACCAGGCTCACGATGGGCAGGCCATGCGCGTTGCACAGCTGCATGAAGCGCGCGCCCTTGTCCGCCGCATCGGCATCGATGGCACCGCCCAGGTGTTGCGGGTTGTTAGCCAGCAGGCCCACAGGGCGGCCTTCGATGCGTGCCAGCGCGGTGTGGATGCCCGCGCCAAAGCCGGTGCGCAACAGCAGCAAGCTGCCCTCGTCCACCAAGCCGGCCATTGCCGTGCGGGTGTCGTACACGCGCAGCCGATTCTCGGGCACCACGGCGCGCAGCAGGCGCTGGTCGGGCGCAGACCACTGCGATGTGCGGCCCTGGAAGAACGACAGGTAGTGGCGCGCTGCAGCCACGGCCTCGGCCTCGTTCTCCACCAGCACGTCGATCACGCCATTGGCATGCTGCACGCGGCTGGGGCCGATCTGCTCGGGCTTGAAAACGCCCAGGCCGCCACCTTCGATCATGGCCGGGCCGCCCATGCCGATGTTGCTGGCGCGTGTGGCGATGATCACGTCGCTGCAGCCCAGCAGCGCCGCATTGCCCGCAAAACAGCGCCCCGCAGCGATGCCGATGACCGGCAACTGGCCCGACAGCGCGGCGTAGCTGGCGAAGGTGTGCACATGCAGCCCCGCCACGATGGGCATGTCGGTGTCGCCCGGCCGGCCGCCGCCGCCCTCGGCGAACAGCACCACCGGCAGCTTCTGCGCCAGGGCGATGCCGAGCATGCGGTCGGTTTTGGCGTGGTTGCGAGCGCCCTGGGTGCCGGCGAGCACGGTGGCGTCGTAGGACATGACCACGGCGCGGGATTTCTCGTCGCCAAACAGTGCGCCGTTGATGCCGCCAATGCCCGTGACCATGCCGTCGGCGGGCGTGTTGGCAATCAGGTCTTCCCTGCTGCGGCGGCGCGCCTGCGCGGCGATGGCCAGGGCGCCGTATTCGATGAAGCTGCCGTCGTCGCACAGGTCGGCAATGTTCTCGCGCGCGGTGCGGCCGCCTTGCGCGTGGCGCTTGGCGATGGCTTCGGGCCGTGCGGCGTCGAGCGTGAAGGCGTGGCGGTCGATGACACGTTGCAGGTCGGCGCGGATGTGGTCGGGGTCGTGTGCAGCGCTGCCCTGCACGCCCACATCGGCCGCATCGTCCACGGCCTCCAGCACCAGCAGTGGCTGGCCCTGCACGACGTAGCCGCCAGCCACAGCCAACAGTGCGCCCACGCGGCCCGCATGGGGCGCCAGCAACACATGCTCCATCTTCATGGCTTCGAGCACAGCCAGCTCGGCGCCTGCGGCGACCACATCGCCCTCGGCCACGCTCAGCTGCACCAGGCGGGCGGGCATGGGGGCCAGCACGGCGCCTTCGGGTGCGTCAGAGGCGATCTGCGGGTCTTTTTGCTCTGTAGCGCCAGTCGAATAAGCCTTATTAGCTATATTTTTGGTAGCAGCCAGAAGCTCTGGCAGTACCGACTCCAGCCAGCGCGTGTGCACCTGTTGGCTCTCCATTTCTTGCCGCGCAGCCAGCGCCTGCAGCAGCGCCAGGTTGGTGGCCACGCCCTCGATGCGGCACTCGGCCAGGGCGCGCTGCGAGCGGCGCAGCGCGTCGGCAAAACGCGGGCTGCGCGTGTGCACGATGAGCTTGGCCAGCAGCGTGTCGTAGTGCGGCGATGGCGTGGCACCCGCTGCGCCATGCGTGTCCACGCGCACGCCAGGGCCTGCGGGCAGGTCAAAACGGCGCAGCGTGCCACTGCCAGGGGTGGCGTCGCCTTGCGCGTCCAGCGTTTCGGCGTTGATGCGCCACTGAACCGCAAAGCCCGACACGGTGGGCGGTGCGGCAGGGTCGAGACCGATGTCCCGCAGCCTGCGGTCCGCCGCCAGCGCAATCTGCGCCTGCACCAGGTCCACGCCAGTGACTTCTTCGGTGATGGTGTGTTCCACCTGCAGGCGCGGGTTGCATTCGATGAACACAAAGGGCAGGTCGGCGCTGACCAGGTCCACCAGAAACTCGAAGGTGCCCAGGCCCTGGTAGTCCACGGCGCGCGCCATGGACAGCGCAGCCGTGGTGATGCGCTCACGCAATGCGCCCGGCAGCGAGGGGCTGGGCGCGATCTCCACCACTTTCTGAAAGCGCCGCTGCAGTGTGCATTCGCGCTCGCCCAGGGCGATCACCTCGCGCCCGTCGCCCAGCACCTGCACTTCGATGTGGCGGGCGTTGCTCATCAGGCGCTCGACGTACACGCCGTCCACACCAAACGCGGCCTGCGCCTCGCTACGGCAGCGCGCGTAGGCAGCGGGCAAGTCATCGGCTGAGGCCACCGCGCGCATGCCGCGCCCGCCACCGCCCCCGATGGCCTTGATCACGATGCCGGCATGGGCGTGCTGGGCGAAGAAGGCCTGGGCCTCTTCCAGCGACACGGCCGCCTGCGTGCCGGGCATCAGCGGCACGCCCTGCTGCCGCGCCAGTGCGCGGGCCTGCGCCTTGTCGCCGAACAGCGCCAGTTGCGCAGGCGTGGGCCCGATGAAGCGCAGCCCCGCTTCGTCGCAGGCACGGGCGAAGTCGGCCCGCTCGCTCAAAAAGCCGTAGCCCGGGTGCACGGCATCGCAGCCCTGCGCCTGGGCGATGGCGATGAGGCGCGCGCCGTCCAGGTAGGCGGCCGGGCCGGTGGCACCCAGCGCCACGGCCGCACTGGCCGCCTGCACATGGGAGCTGGCGGCGTCGTCGTCGGCATACACGGCCACGCTGGCAATGCCGAGGTCGTGCAGTGCGCGTACGGTGCGCAGTGCGATTTCGCCCCGGTTGGCAACCAGCACTTTGGTGAACAGAACAGAAGATGGCATGGGGCAGTTGCTCTATTTTTTATAGCTACCAGCGCATATTCAACCAGCGCCAGCGGTCAATTTGTTATTCAATCAATATCACGCAGCAGGCGGCGCAACACCTTGCCCGCGCCCGTGGCGGGCAGCGCGTCGATGAAGCGCACCTCGCGCGGGGCCTTGTAGGGCGCCATGTTCTCGCGGCACCAGGCCACCAGGGCGGCGGCATCCACGTCCTGGCCGGGCTTCTTGACGATGAAGGCACACACCACCTCGCCCTTTTCCGCATCGGGCACGCCAATCACGGCGGCCTGGGCCACGGCAGGGTGTTTGATGAGCAAGGTCTCGACCTCTTCGGGGAACACGCTGTAGCCCGAGACCTTGATCATTTCCTTGAAGCGGCCGATGAAGGTGAGGTAGCCGTCCGCGTCGATTTGCCCCATGTCGCCGGTGTAGACCCAGCCGTCCCGCAGCGTCTTGGCCGTGGCCTCGGGCTTGTTCCAGTAGCCCTTGAAGTTGCCGGGGCCGTGGATGGTGATCTCGCCCACCTCGCCGGCAGTCAGCGGCGCGCCGGTGTCGGGGTCCACGATGCGGATCGTGTTGCCCGGTACGGGCTTGCCCTGCGTGCCCCAGCGGATCGCGTCCACCGGCATGGCGGTGTCCACCGTGTGGGTTTCGGACAGGCCATAGGCCGCCTCGTGCGAGATGCAGTTGGGCGCGAACTGCTGCCACTGCCGGGCCAGCGCCTCGGTGAAGGTGATGCCGAAGCTGGTGACTGGGTTGCGGCGCAGCGCGCTCCAGTCCATCTCGCGTGCGCCGGGCACCTGCATGAGCGCGCCATTCATGGGCGCGATGCTGTACCACCAGGTCACGCGGTGGCGCTCCAGCGCCTGGGCCACGCCCAGCGGGTCAAAACGGTACAGCAGCACGGCCGTGGCGCCTGTATACACGGGCAGGTTCACGCCCATCACCATGCCCGCGATGTGGTACAGCGGCGCCACGGCCAGCAGCGTTTCGTGCGGCGTCATGCCGTTGCAGTCGGCCGACGCTGCGGTCTTGAAGGTGGCGTTGCCGTAGCTCAGCATCGCGCCCTTGGGCAGGCCGGTGGTGCCCGAGGTGTAGGTCATCAGCGAGACGTCGTCCATCGCCAGCGCCACGGGCGCAGGCCGCGCGCCGGTGCGGGTGGCGGCCAGGAAGTCTTCGCAGCCCGCAGGCACCGGGCCCATGGCGGTACGCATGTTCAGCAGCTCGGCGGGCACATCAATGCTGGATGCGCCCTCCGGCAGCAGCTCGGCATAGCGCACCACAAACACATGCTGCAGCGCCGTCTTGGCGCGCACCTTGTTCACCACAGGCAGCAGCACATCGGCCGCGACGATCACCCGCGCCTGCAGGTCGGTGAGCTGGTATTCCAGCTCGTGCTCTTTGTTCAGCGGCCCGCAGGGGCAGACGATGGCGCCGATCTTCTGGATGCCGTAGTGCGCCATCACGTACTGGGGGCAGTTGTTCATGAACAGGGCCACGGGTTCGCCCTTCTGCACTCCCAGCGCCTGCAGGCGCGCGGCGAAGGCATCGCTGGCTGTGTCGAGCTGTGCCCAGGTGAGGGGCTGGCCGTACCAGAGGTAGGCGATGCGGTCGGGCGTTTCGCGCGCGTGGCGGCGCAGGTGTTCGTGCAGCGGCAGGGGCGTTGCGGTGGCAGGCATGGCGTTGTTGTCTCCAAGGTGTCTGGAATCGCTGGTTCCCGGGGGCGTCAGAACCCGTTCTAAGGGTTTGCGATAGGTGCCCTCACCTGCCAGCGTCTTGTCAATATATACCGCTTGGTAGAACAATGCTACCCATGGGTATAACCAAAGCGACACCGACCACTCCGCCCGCCACACTGGGCGTGCTGCCCGTGAAGGCGCGCGGCCGCCAGAAGGCCAGCACGCTCAGCACGGACGAGAAGCGTGAGCGCATCCTCCAGGCGGCCGAGGCGCTGTTCGACCGGCAGGGCTACGCCAACACGACGATGGAGCAGATCGTTCAGCAGCTGGGTGTGACCAAGCCCTACGTCTACTACTACTTCCACAACAAGCAGGAGATCTTCGAGACGCTGTGCTGGCGCCCGTCCGTGGCCTGCTTCACGGCCATGGACTTCCCCGAGGACGACCTGCGCCCCGCGCACACCAAGGTCGCCGAGGGCATGGAGCGGCTGATCCGCGCCACCATCGAGCACCACCCGGCCGCGTTCTTTCCGTATCGCGAACCGCAGGTCTTCCGCCCGGAATACCTGGCCATGCAGAAGAAGCTGGCCAGCCACTTCTATGACCGCATGTGCGCGCTGATGGAAGAGGCCCGCCGCGAGGGCACGCTGGACTTCAAGGAGACCCGCCTCACGGCCCTGGCCGCCTGCAGCCTGCCGGGTTTTCTCTACCACTGGTACCGGCCCGACGGGCGCCTGTCGCCTGCCGAGGTGGTGCGCGAACTGTCTCAACTGGCCTGGCGTGTGCTGGGCCTGCGTGCTCAGGGCGAAGCAGCGGACCAGCCCGTCGCGCCCAAGGCGGCGGGCCGTGCCAGCGCGCGCCGCAAGCCTGCCGCCAGCGGTTAACCCCACGCCGCGAGACGGCGCGCTACCCCTTTTTTGCACCATCCCACCCATCGAGGAGATCCGAGCATGAGCCCCACCTTCCGCACCCTCACGGCCGCTGCCGCCTTGTGCGCCGTCAGCGCAGCCAGCGCGCAGGAGACCTTCAAGGTCGCCTACATCGACCCGCTGTCCGGCCCGTTTGCCAACGTGGGCGAGTTGATGCTCACCCACACGCAATACGCCATCGAGGACATCAACGCCAAGGGCGGCGTGCTCAAGGGCACCAAGCTGCAGCTGCTGCAGTTCGACAGCAAGCTCTCGGCACAAGAGAGCCAGAGCGCGCTGCAGGCCGCCATCGACCAGGGCGCCAAGGCCATCGTGACGGGCGGCTCGGGTTCATCCGTGGTCACGGCACTGGTGCAGGCGGCGGCGCGCCACAACCAGCGCAACCCGGGCAAGGAGATCCTGGTGCTGAACCACTCCTCCATCGACCCTGAGCTGACTGGCAAGGCGTGCAACTTCTGGCACTTCCAATTCGAGGCCAACACGGCCATGAAGATGAAGGCCATTGCCAACTACATCAAGAAGCAGCCGGACATCAAGAAGGTGTACCTGCTGAACCAGGACTACGCGCACGGCAAACAGTGGGCGCACTACGGCCGCGAGATGGTGGGTCTGGCGCGGCCGGATATCCAGTTCGTGGGCGAGGCACTTCACCCCATCGGCCGGGTGAAAGACTTTGCGCCCTACCTCGCCAAGGTCAAGAGCAGCGAGGCCGACTCGGTCATCACCGGCAACTGGGGTCAGGACATGACGCTGCTGCTGAAGGCCGCAGGCGATGCGGGCTACAACCTGCGCTACTTCAACCACAGCGCGGGCTCCATCCCGGGCACGGTGCTGGCGGTGTCGCAGGCCAAGCAAGGCCAGCTGACCTGGGTGGCCGAATGGCACCCCGGCCAGGCCGACACTCCCAAGGTGGATGCGCTGGCCAAGGCCTACAAGGCCAAGACGGGCAAGGATTTCCTCGCGCCGCGTATCGAGATGACGCCGCGCTTCCTGGCGGCCGCCATCAACAAGGCCCAGTCCACCGACCCGGTGAAGGTGGCCCACGCGCTGGAAGACCTGACGCTGGAATCGGTGGTGGGCCCCGTACGCATGCGGGGTGAGGACCACCAGCTGCTGCTGCCCCAGGTGGTCAACACCATTGCGCCGGTGGACGGCAAAGCCGTGAAGGTGGGCTGGGAAGGCACGAACTACGGCTTCCGCACCGATGCGGCCTACACCGGCAATGAGCTGGCACAGGGCACGGACTGCAAGATGGCCAGACCATAGCCCCCCCTGAGTCGCCTTCGGCGTCTTCCCCCCTCAGGGGGACGACGCCCTCGCTGCGGGACGGCCCTTGCTCGGCGTCCCCGACCTAGGCAGCGCCCATTTCACCGGCCGAGAGCATTGCAGCCGCAGGGGATGCCAACGCGACTAATATGGTCGGCCATTGCATTCATTGACCCGACCCACAAGGACCGCGCCCATGCCCGACTTTCGCAGCGACACCGTCACCCAGCCCACGCCCGCCATGCGCGAGGCCATGTTCAAGGCCCCGCTGGGCGACGATGTGTTTGCCGACGACCCTTCGGTGAACGCACTGCAGGACCATGCCGCCGAGCTGCTGGGGTTTGAGGCGGCGCTGTTCGCCCCCTCGGGCACGCAGACCAACCTGATCGCGCTGTGGGGCCACTGCCAGCGCGGCGACGAGGCCATCGTGGGCCAGAGCTGGCACACCTACCGCTGGGAAGCAGGCGGCATGGCGGTGCTGGGCTCCATCCAGCCCCAGCCGGTGGAGACACAGCCGGACGGCACCCTGCGCCTGGCCGACATCGCCGCCGCCATCAAGCCCGACGACCCGCACTTTGCCCGCACCCGCCTGGTGGTGCTGGAAAACACCACCGGTGGCCAGGTGCTGCCGCCCGCCTACATCGCCGAGGTCGCACAGCTGGCACGCAGCCGGGGGCTGGCCATGCACCTGGACGGCGCACGCATGTTCAACGCGGCCACGGCCAATGCTGCACGCAACGGCACCGATGTGTACGACGAAGCGCGCGCGCTGTGCAGCCACTTTGATTCCGCATCGCTGTGCCTGAGCAAGGGCCTGGGCGCGCCCGTGGGCTCGCTGGTGCTGGGCTCGCGCGACTTCATCCGGCAGGCGCGCCGCACCCGCAAGATTTTGGGCGGTGGCATGCGGCAGGCGGGTGTGCTGGCGGCTGCCGGCCACTATGCGCTGCAGCACCATGTGCGGCGCCTGGCGGAAGACCACGCCCGCCTGGACCGTCTGGCCCAAGGCCTGGCCGAAGCCAACCGGAGCCACCCTGTGCTGCAGGGCAAGATCACCGTGCTGCCGTGGCAGACCAATATCCTCTTCACCGACCTGCATGCTGAGGTGGCGCCCGCTTTCACCGCGTGGCTGGCGCAGCACGGCGTGCGCGTGACCAGCAGCCTGTATGGCGGCGCGACCCGACTGCGTTGGGTGACGCACCTGGATGTGAGCGAGGCGGATGTGACGACAGCGCTGGACTGCGTGGCGAGCTTCAGGCTGCCAGGCTGAACCCGCTCAAGCGGCGGGGTAGGTCCGTCCACCAAACACCCCGGTGCCCACGCGCACCAGGGTGCTGCCTGCCTGGATGGCGGCCTCCAGGTCGGCCGTCATGCCCAAAGACAGAGTGTCGAAGTGCTCCAGGCCCGGCACCTCCAGCGCAGCCATCTGATCAAACAGTGCTCTGGCGCTCCTGTGGATAGCCAGTTGCGCTTCAAATTCAGGAGCATGGTCTGGAATACTCATGAGCCCCCGCATCACCAGCCGTGGCAGTTTTGCGACAGCGCGCACCAGGTCCAGGGCCTCGGCAGGCGACACGCCCGACTTGGTGGGGCCTCCGTCGATGTTGACCTGGATACATATCTGTAGCGGCGGCAGGTGATCGGGCCGCTGGGCCGACAGGCGCTCTGCGATCTTGAGCCGGTCCACCGTGTGCACCCAGTCGAAGTGCTCGGCCACCGGGCGCGTCTTGTTGCTCTGGATGGGGCCAATGCAGTGCCACTGCAGCGCTGCGCCGGGCAAGGCCGCCCGCACGGCAGCGATCTTGTCCACGCCCTCCTGGATGTAGTTCTCGCCAAAGGCGCGCTGGCCAGCGGCAACTGCCTCCAGCACCGCGTCGGCGCCAAAGGTTTTGGAAACGGCCAGCAGGCCCACCTGGGCCGGGTCGCGCCCGGCGGCCTGGCACGCCTGGGCGATCCTGCCCATAACCTGTTGGAGGTTGTTAGCAATCGTGGTCATAATGTTTGATAAGCGTACCAAACGATAGAGGGACTCCGTGGACATTACCCAATTGCTCGCGTTCAGCGTGAAGAACAAGGCCTCCGACCTGCACCTCTCCGCCGGTCTGCCGCCCATGATCCGGGTCCACGGCGACGTGCGGCGCATCAACGTCGATGCGCTGGACCACAAGACGGTGCACGCCATGGTGTACGACATCATGAGCGACGCGCAGCGCAAGACGTATGAAGAGTTCCTGGAGGTGGACTTTTCGTTCGAGATCGAAGGCCTGGCCCGTTTCCGCGTCAACGCCTTCAACCAGAACCGGGGCGCGGCCGCTGTGTTCCGGACGATTCCAAGCAAGATCCTCACGCTGGAACAGCTCAACGCCCCCAAGATCTTCGGCGACCTGGCCTTGAAGCCACGGGGCCTGGTGCTGGTGACCGGCCCCACGGGCTCGGGCAAGTCCACCACGCTGGCGGCCATGGTCAACTACCTCAACGAATCCGAGTACGGCCACATCCTTACGGTGGAAGACCCGATCGAATTCGTGCACGAGTCCAAGAAGTGCCTGATCAACCAGCGTGAAGTGGGCCCGATGACGCTGTCGTTCGCGGCGGCCCTGAAGTCTGCACTGCGCGAAGACCCGGACGCCATTCTGGTGGGCGAAATGCGCGACCTGGAAACCATCCGCCTGGCCATGACAGCGGCGGAAACGGGCCACTTGGTGTTTGGCACACTGCACACATCCAGCGCGGCCAAGACCATCGACCGGATCATCGACGTGTTCCCCGCCGAAGAAAAGGAAATGGTCCGCGCAATGTTGTCTGAGTCGCTGCAGGCCGTGATCTCACAGACGCTGTGCAAGACCAAGGATGGCTCCGGCCGCGTGGCTGCGCACGAGATCATGCTGGGCACCAGCGCCATCCGCAACCTGATCCGCGAGGCCAAGGTGGCGCAGATGTATTCCACCATCCAGACCAGCAACAGCGTGGGCATGCAGACGCTGGACCAGAACCTGACCGACCTGGTGCGCCGCAACATCATCAGCCCGGCCGAAGCACGCAGCAAGGCCAAAATCCCCGAGAACTTCCCCGGCTGAGCCCCCGACAGCACACACCCATGAACGACTTTGCGGCCCCTGCAGGCGCCGCATACCGGAGCGCGATATGAAAGGCATTTTGAGCCTTCTGAAAATGAAAGCCCGCAGCGGCAAGCCATCGGACGACCACACGGACTCCGTGCTGTTCTCCACCGCGTTTGCGGGCCAGGGGGTGGATGACTCCATGCTGGTGCCCTGGGAGGCCCGTGCTGTGGAAGTGGGTGCCAAGCGCCTGCCCACCAGCCGGGGCGGCAAGCTGCTGCAAGGCCTGTGGGCCAAGGACAAGTACATGGCGCACCTCGACAAGGACGCCGTGGAGCGCATGGAGCGCTTTTTTGAATTTGCGGCCGTCCCCTCCAACCGCGACGTGATCCGCCAGGACGAGTACGGCAACTTCATGGTGGTGCTGCTCACCGGCACCATCGCTGTGGACCGCGTGCAGCCCTGGGGCGAGCAGCTGCGCCTGGCGGAGACGCGCCCGGGGGACATCCTGGGCGAAATGTCGCTGCTGGACAGCGGCATCCGCTTTTCGGCCTGCACCACGCTGACCGACTGCGAGATCGCCGTGCTGTCGGCCGAGGCCATGGACGACATGATGACCAAGGACCCGCAACTGGCCGCCAGCCTGATTGCCCTGCTGGCGCGCAAACTGTCGCTGCGCCTGCGTGTGGTGAGCGCGCGCCTGAGCGACAACCAGAAATGATGCACCTATCCACGACACAAGATCGTCCGGCAGACGACCACCCCCGGGAGAACTTCTGATGGAACGCGATCAGGCCAGTAAATTCATCAATGACCTGCTCAAGCTGATGGTGAGCCGCAATGGCAGCGACTTGTTCATCACGGCAGAGTTTCCACCCGCCATCAAGGTCGATGGCAAGGTGACCAAGGTGTCGCCGCAGCCGCTCACACCCAACCACACGCTGACGCTGGCGCGCGCCATCATGAGCGACAAGCAGGTGGCCGACTTCGAGCGCACGAAAGAGTGCAACTTCGCCATCTCGCCCGCCGGCATCGGGCGCTTCCGCGTCAACGCCTTCATCCAGCAGGGCAAAGTGGGCATGGTGCTGCGGACCATTCCGCTCACACTGCCGACCATTGACGGCCTGGGCGTGCCGCAGGTGCTCAAGGAGGTGACGATGACCAAACGCGGCCTGTGCATCCTGGTGGGTGCCACGGGCTCGGGCAAATCCACCACGCTGGCCGCCATGGTGGACTGGCGCAACGAGAACTCGTTCGGCCACATCATCACGGTGGAAGACCCCATCGAATTTGTGCACCCGCACAAGAACTGCGTGGTCACGCAGCGCGAAGTGGGCCTGGACACCGACAGCTGGGAAGCCGCCCTGAAGAACACGTTGCGGCAGGCGCCCGACGTGATCCTGATGGGCGAAATCCGCGACCGCGAGACCATGGAGCATGCGGTGGCGTTTGCGGAGACCGGGCACTTGTGCCTGGCCACGCTGCACGCCAACAGCGCCAACCAGGCGCTGGACCGGATCATCAACTTCTTCCCCGAAGAGCGCCGCGCACAGTTGCTGATGGACCTGTCGCTCAACCTGCGCGCCATGATCTCGCAGCGCCTGATCCCCAAACAGGACGGCAAGGGCCGCGCCGCAGCGGTGGAGGTGATGCTCAACACCCCGCTGATCTCCGACCTGATCTTCAAGGGCGAGGTCTCCGAGATCAAGGAGATCATGAAGAAGAGCCGCAACCTGGGCATGCAGACCTTCGACCAGGCTCTGTTCGATGCCTACGAGGCCAACGTCATCAGCTACGAAGACGCGCTGCGCAATGCCGACTCGCTCAATGACCTGCGCCTGCAGATCAAGCTCAACAGCCAGCGCGCCAAGTCGCCCGACCTGGCGCAGGGCACCGAGCATTTCGCGATCGTGTGACACCAGAGCCCGCCTCACACGCCTTCGCCCCGCTTCACCCGCCCTTCTGGGCGGGTTTTCGTTTTGACCCATACTTTCAGCTCATCACGCGATCACACCATGCCAAGCACCAATCCCCGCAATTACGACGCAACCCCTTCCCGCAAGGTCGCCTTTCTGGGCCTGGGCGTGATGGGCTACCCCATGGCTGGCCACCTGGCGCTGGCCGGTCATGAAGTCACGGTGTACAACCGCACCGCTACCAAATCTGCAGCATGGTGCGCAGAATATGCGGGCACCAAAGCCCCCAATCATGCAGCGACGCCCCGCGAGGCGGCCGCAGGCGCCGACATAGTGTTCTGCTGTGTGGGCAATGACGACGACCTGCGCTCCGTGACGCTGGGCGCGGACGGCGCCTTTGCCGGGATGAAGCCCGGCGCCATTTTTGTGGACCACACCACCGCATCGGCCGAGGTGGCGCGCGAGCTGTACGCTGCCGCCCAAGCCTTGGGCCTGCAGTTTGTGGATGCCCCCGTGTCGGGCGGCCAAGCGGGCGCACAGAACGGCATGCTCACGGTGATGTGCGGCGGCGATGCGGCCGCCTTCGAGGCCGCTCAGCCCGTTGCCATGGCGTTCTCGCGCGCCTTCACGCTGCTGGGCGCCAGCGGCTCGGGCCAGCTGGCCAAGATGGTCAACCAGATCTGCATCGCCGGGCTGGTGCAGGCCCTGTCAGAAGCCGTGGCGTTTGGCCAGAACGCCGGGCTGGACATGAAGCAGGTACTGGACGTGATCGGCAAGGGCGCGGCCCAGAGCTGGCAGATGGACAACCGTGGCAAGACCATGGTGGACGGCAAGTTCGACTTCGGCTTTGCGGTGGACTGGATGCGCAAGGACCTGGGCCTGGTGCTGGATGAAGCCAAGCGCAACGGATCGCGCGTGCCCGTGACGGCGCTGGTGGACCAGTTCTACGCCGATGTGCAGAAGATGGGCGGTAACCGCTGGGATACGTCCAGCCTGATTCAGCGCTTGAAGTAACCCCGCAGCCGCCGGCGACGTATGGCAGAGCAGCGGAGCGGCGGGCTCCGACGCTACACGCCCATAAAAAAAGTCCCAGACCACGCGCTGCGGTCTGGGACTTAGACCCTGCGGTCTGATGCTCGGCCTTAGCCGCCAGCCGGCTTGGTGTCCGTGGTGACCGGCGCAGGCTGCGGCGCGATGCGGCGCAGTTCTTCTTCCGGAACGATCTCGAACACACGCACCACCTTGCGCACATCGGTCACGCCCCGGGCGATGTCCGTGGCGCGGTTGGCTTCACGCTGCGACACACGGCCCATCAGGTAGACGGTATTGCGCTCCGTCACCACCTTGAAGGAGTTGGCCGAGATGTCCTGCGCGTCCACCAGGCTCGCGCGCACCTTGCCGGTGATGAAGGTGTCTGTGGACCGCTGGCTCAGCGTGGAAGGGGGCATCACGGCCAGATCGTTGACGACCGAGCGCACGTTTTCCACCTGCGACACCATCTGCTCCACCGCCTGGCGGTCCTGGGCGGTTGCGACTTCACCGGTCAGCAATGCCTGGCGGTTGTAGCTGGTCACGTTGACGTGGGCCCGGTCGCCCAGGGTCTCGCGGATGCGATTGGCGGCGCGCAGCTCGATGCCTTCGTCTTCGATCTGGGTGCCGGCCGTGCGGCGGTCTACCGCCATCACGCCGCCGACTACGGCGCCGCCCACGATCAAGGGCGCGCAGGCCGAGAGTGCCGCCGCCAGCGTGGCGGCAGCCAGGGCAGTGCCCACCACGCGGCGGGTGCGGTTCAGGGTTGTCGGGGTCATAGTGGAATCTCCTGTTCACCAAGTAACTGTGCGTCCACGCCGTCGCTGAGGCAGTGCAGCACCAGCGTGTGGACTTCGCGCACGCGTGCCGCACGGTCGTGGGGCACGCTGATCAAAACGTCGGTCTCCCGCAGCATGGCGGCCAGCTTGCCACCGGTGCGGCCGGCCAGCACCACCACCGTCATGTCGCGCTCGTGCGCGGCCTCGGTGGCGGCCAGCAGGTTAGGGTCGTTGCCATGCACCGTCAGGGCCAGCAGCACATCACCCGCCTGGCCCAGGGCACGCACCTGGCGCGCAAACTGCTGGGTGGCATCGTGGCTGCCCGCAGCCGCCGTGAGCAGCGTGTTGTCAGAGGTGAGCGCCAACGCGGCCAGCTCGGGGCGTTCGCGTTCAAAGCCCGCCACGCAGAAGGCGGCAAACTGCTGCGCCTCGGCGGCCGATGGGCCATTGCCACAGGCCAGCACCTTGCCGCCGCTGGTCACGCAGGCCAGCACGGCCTGTACGGCAGCGGCAATAGGGTGGCTCAGGGTTTGCGCGGCCTGGTACTTCAGGTCGGCGCTGTCGATGAAATGCTGTTGGATGCGTTGCTCAAGCATGAGGGCCCGATGATACCCGCCGCGTGTTACAGCTTTTGTAGCAAAGGGTAGCCACCTGCATTGCGCTGGCGGCCAGCGGGTCGCATGCCGCTACTGCGCATCGAACGCTGCCTTGATCCACTGCACGCCCTCCTCCACCAGCACCACATCAAAACGGCAGGGCGGTGGCGACGGCAAGCGCATCAGGTAGTGCCGCGCGGCAAAGATGATGCGCTGCTGCTTGGTCGGGCTGATGCTGGCCCCGGCGCCGCCGAAGCCGCCGTGCGTACGGCTGCGCACCTCCACAAACACCAGGGTGCCGTCCCGGTCGCGCATCACCAGATCGATCTCGCCCCCACCGCGCCCAGGCGTCCGATAATTGCGCACCGCCAGTTGCAGGCCAGCCGCCTGCAGATGGGCCAAGGCCTGGTCCTCGGCCGCGTTGCCCCGCTCGCGCGTGGTGGCCTTTTTGGCAGCCCCTGGGGTGGCAACGGCCGGTGGTCTTTTTCCAAGGAAACTCATTGAGCGCATCTTTCGCTTCAGCCCAGAGCGCGGCGCACGACGCCGCCGCTGCGCAGCATTATCCGCAGGGCGCGCTGTACGTGGTGGCCACGCCCATCGGCAACCTCGCCGACATCACCCTGCGGGCCCTGCACGTGCTGCAGCTGGCCGACACGGTGGCTTGCGAGGACACGCGCCACACGCAGTCCATGCTGCGCGCCTACGGCATCGACAAGAGCGCCAGCCAGTTGCTGGCCGTGCACCAGCACAACGAGGCCGAAGCCGCGCAGAACGTGGTGCACCGACTGCAGCAAGGCCAGCGCGTGGCCTATGTGAGCGACGCAGGCACTCCCGGCGTGAGCGACCCCGGCGCACGCCTGGTGGCTGCCGTGCAGGCCGCAGGCCTGCGCGCCGTACCGCTGCCGGGCGCGAGCAGCATCACCACCGCACTGAGCGTGGCGGGTGCCGTGGCCCACAGCACCGAGCATGGCGGCTTTGTGTTTGCAGGCTTCCTGCCCGTCAAGAACGCGGAGCGTGCCAATGTGATTGCGCAGCAGCTGGCCCACGAACCCCGGTGCGTGGTGCTGCTCGAAGCGCCCCACCGCATCGGCGAGCTGACCCAGGCCCTGGCCGTATTGGGCGAGCGCCCCGTTACCTTGGCGCGCGAGCTGACCAAACAGTTTGAAGAAGTCACCACCCAGCCAGCGCAGGCGCTGACGGCGTGGCTGGACGGGTCGCCCCAGCGCTCGCGCGGCGAGTTTGTGGTGCTGCTGCACCCGGTGCCCGTGGTCAGCGACGCGGGCGACAGCCACCGCGTGCTGCGCCTGCTGCTGGCCGAGCTGCCCCTGAAGACCGCCGTGCGCCTGGCCGCAGAGATCACGGGCGCATCGCGCAACGTGCTGTACGACACCGCGCTGGAGTGGAAGCACCAGGACGGGGCGCAAGACTGACGCCAGGGGCTTTTGGGCGGCGTTTTGGGCGTTTTCGGGCGGTAGCGCCAGTGCAACATGCCCTGGCAGCTATCCAATTGATAGCAATCTGAAGTGCGTGACTACCGCGACACCGCCAGGCCCGCAGCCACCCCGCCGAACAGATCACCCTCCACCTGCGGGATCGCCGGAAACGCCGTGCGCAGCGCCTGCCGCAAGGGTCGCAGCGCTGACGAGCCCCCGGTCATGTAGATCGCGTCCACCCCCCCATCGTCCAGGCCCGCCCGTTGCAGGCAGTCGCGGGCGCACGCCACCACCTGGTCCAGCGGCTGCGCCAAGGACTGCGCCAATCCAGGCGGCGTGACCGCGGCGCTAAGCCCGGCCTCGACCCAGTCCAATGGCATCGGCGCCTCGGCATCGGCCAGCGAAGCCGCGATCTTGGCCTGCTCCACCGTGTTGGCCAGGCGGTGGCCCAGCCGCTCGTTCAGCACCCGCATCAGCCGGGCGTGCAAAGCGGCGTCGGCATAGTCGGTGCGCAGGTTCTGCGCGTCGCGCAGTGCGCGCGGCGAATACAGCCACTGGATCAGGTGCCAGGTCGAGAGATCAAAAAACACACGGCTGGGCACCTCACGCCCCGACGGGCCGATGTGGCGAAAGCCCAGCAGCGGCATGAGCAGGTCCAGGCTCAGGCGGCGGTCAAAGTCTGTGCCGCCGATGTGCACGCCGGTCGTGGCCAGCACATCGTTGCTGCGGTCGGCCCGGGCCATGCCCTCGGGGCCCAGGCGCACCACGGTGAAATCCGAGGTGCCGCCGCCAATGTCCACCACCAGCACCAGTGACTCGCGGTCGATGCGCTGCTCGTAGTCCAGCGCGGCCGCAATGGGCTCGAACTGAAAACTCACGTTCTCGAACCCTGCCGACAGCGCGGCCTGGCGCAGCGCGTCCTCAGCCTGCTGATCGCGCGCGGCGTCGCCATCCACAAAATGCACCGGCCGCCCCATCACCACCCGCGCGGGCATGCCACCCAGCGCGTCACGGGCCTTCTGCGCCAGCATCCGCAAGAAGAGCCCGATGATGTCCTGGTAGCTGACCATTTGGTTGTGCACCGCCGTCTTGTCCTGCAGCAGCGCACTGCCCAGCAGGCTCTTGAGCGAGCGCATCAGCCGCCCTTCGGTACCCGCCAGGTACTGCGCCACCGCATCGCGCCCAAAGTGCGTGCGCTGGTCTTCAGCGTTGAAGAACAGCGCCGTGGGCAGCGTAGGCGCATCCCCCTCCAGCGCCACCATTCGCGACAGTCCCGCCCCTTGCCGTACCGCCATCGCGGAATTGGAAGTGCCAAAGTCGATACCAAGCGTGACGTCCTGCAGAAGGGGCATGGGAGAAGTGGGGAGAGAGACAAAAGGAAATGCAGCGCGGTGGCTGGCAGCAGTGCACCCGGGCCACGCACAGCAGGGCTGCAGGGTGCAATGCAGGCTTTGCGGGCGTGACCCGCGTTGGCGGCACGCAATTGAAAAAGCCCTTGATTTTTGCAAATCAAGGGCTTTTGTTTGGTGGCCTGGGGCGGAATCGAACCACCGACACAAGGATTTTCAATCCTCTGCTCTACCGACTGAGCTACCGGGCCTGAGCCTCAAATTATAGCCAGAAAAAACAGTGCTTCTGGCAAAAGGCACAAATTAATTGATCAGCCGCGCTTGCCGCGCCCCAGGTCCACGCCCAGCTGGCGCAGTTTGCGGTACAAGTGAGTGCGCTCCAGGCCCGTCTTTTCGGCCACACGGGTCATGGAGCCGCCTTCGCGGGCCAGGTGGAATTCGAAATACGCCTTCTCGAACCCGTCGCGCGCTTCGCGCAGGGGACGGTCCAAGTCAAAGCCCTGGTGGGCGTGCGGGCCAGGGTCCACTCCGGCCATCACCGCCGAAACGGCAGGCAGCTGCGAAAAAGTTGGGTCAGCCGGGGCGGCTGCGGGCGCAGCGACCGCGGCCACGGGAGCGGCTTGGTGGGCGGCGTTGCGGGCTAAGCCCTGCTCCACGGCCTTGAGCAGCTTTTGGAGGGTGATGGGTTTTTCGAGGAACGAGAAGGCGCCGATGCGTGTGGCCTCCACCGCCGTGTCGATGGTGGCGTGGCCACTCATCATGATGACCGGCATGGTGAGCACGCCGGCAGTGGCCCATTCCTTGAGCAGCGAGACACCGTCTGTGTCGGGCATCCAGATGTCCAGCAGCACCAAGTCATAGCTGTTGCCTGCCCGGGCGGCTCGGGCCTGGGTCGCATTTTCTGCGAGGTCTACGCTGTGACCTTCGTCGTTCAGGATTTCCGACAGCAGATCACGAATGCCGAGCTCATCGTCGACCACCAGAATGTTTGCCATGTGTGTTGAAGCGCCTTGGGGAGGTACTGCGGGGCGGTGTTGTTATGACGCCACCGCTGGTTCAGGGGCGAATGATAACGACACTTGGGCGCCGCGCACCACGTCGTTTTCGGTGCGGTTGGACAGTTCGATGCGCGCTCCGTGCTCATCTGCGATCTTTTTGACCACGGCCAAGCCGAGGCCAGTGCCACGCGGCTTGGTGGTGACATAGGGCTCGAACGCGCGCTGCAGGATGTGCGACGGAAAGCCCCCACCGCTGTCCGACACCGTGAGACGAACGCGCCGTGACGATTCGCTCCAGCGGGTGCTGATACGCACCGGCGGCACGGGCTCAAGCGCCCCAGCGCGGGCCTGTTCGGTGGAGTCCTGGGCGTTCTGCAGCAGGTTGTGCACGACCTGGCGCAGTTGCTGCGCATCGCCCGCAATCCAGGGGCAGCGCGGGTCCAGCTCAGCCTCTACAGGCACGGTGGCGTTTTCTGCACCATATAAATGAAGCACGTCGGCGACCAGTGCATTGAGGTCCAACGCATGCAGTTCGGCCGCAGGCAAGCGTGCGTAATCGCGGAACTCGTTGACCAGCCGTTTCATGGCATCGACCTGGTCCACGATGGTCTTGACGGACTTGGCGAGGATGGCCTGTTCAGCGTCCGGCAACTTGCCCGACAGCTTCATTTCAAGCCGCTCGGCCGACAGCTGGATGGGGGTCAGCGGGTTCTTGATTTCGTGCGCCAGCCGGCGCGCCACCTCGCCCCAGGCCTGCGCACGCTGGGCCGAAACGATCTCCGAAATGTCGTCAAAAACCAACAGTCGGGTGGCATCGGGCAGCTCAGCGCCCCGTGCGACCAGGCTGGTGGCGTGTTGCCCGGCGCCGCCGGAGGAGGCATGCAACTCGAATGGCTGCTGCCAATGGTCCAGGCCGTGCCGTTCATGGTCCCCCAGAAACGCGTCGAAATGGCCCTGGACCGAGGCGGCAAACTCCGCCAGGCCCGGTACTTCAGACAGTGACCGCCCTTCATAAGCGGCCATGGGGGCGCGCAGGATGCGGGTAGCACCCGGGTTGGAGGAGCGGATCAGCCCTTGCGCGTCCAGCACGATGACGCCCGCCGTGAGGTTGTCCAGAATGGTCTGCAGGTTGGCGCGGGAGGCATCAACCTCGCCCATGCTCTGCTCCACCGCCTGGCGTGCGTCCGCCAGTTGCTGGGTCATCAGCGCGAAGGAGCGCGTGAGCCCCCCCAGTTCGTCCTTGCTTTGCAAAGCGGCCTTGGGGCTCAGGTTGCCCGCCGCCACCTCGCGCACCCCCTCGGCCAGCACTAGCAGGGGCCGGGCCAGCTGGTTGCCCAGTAGCACCGCCAGCAGCACCGCACCGAACACCGCCAAAAACAGGCTCAACGTGAGCGTGCCCACATACATGCGCCGCAACCCGCCCCGGGCCAGCGCACGCTCCTGGTATTCGCGATTGGCTTCCTGCACGGCAATGGCATTGGCCACCAGCGCGGGCGGCAGGGGCAAGGTGGCCTGCAGGTAGCGCGGCTCCATCAACAGGCCCACGCTGGGACTGCTGACCAGGGCCAGCACCTTGACCCGAGCGTTCTGCGCGGCGGCCGGGTCGGCAATGTCGTCCAGCCCTTCGATCTGCGCGGTGGCGCGCTGCTGGCGCGCCGTGCGCAGCAAGGCCGCGCCGGGCCGTTCCGGGTTCAGGCTGAACCGCGACTGCCCTGCGCTGGCGACCGCCTGGCCGGACGCGTTCCAGAGCACCACGTCGGTCGCGCCCAACTGGTCGCGAATGCGCTCCAGCACCAGGCCCGCAGCGGCATCGGGCACCTGGGCCACCTGGGCGCTGGCGTTGCGGGTTTTGGCAGCCATGTCCGTGGCCAGTGAGTCCAGCGATACGCGGGCCAGATTGACGCCCGCGGACAGCGCCCCCTCCACCTTCACGTCGAACCAGCTTTCGATGGAGCGCGTGACGAACTGGTAAGACACCACATAGATCAGCAGCCCCGGCATGAGCCCCACCAACGCAAAGATGGCCGCCAGCTTGACCAGCAGGCGGCTGCCAAAGCGCCCCTTGCGCAGGCGCAGGCCCAGGCGCACCGCCACCCAGCCCAGCACCAGCAGCAGCAGCAATGCCACAAACACGTTGACGCCAAAGAGCCAGGCGTAATTGCGCTCATACAGCACGCGGTTGTTGGTGGCCAGCGTCAGCAAGAACAGCAGCACCAGACCGATGGCCGACATGATCGCCGCGCCGACGCCCACGGCCCAGCGCACTGCGCGGGACTGGCGGGCGGTGGCGTGGGTCGATGCCGAAACGCCGGATGGCAAAGGGGAAGTGCTCATTTGGCAGGCTCTGCGCCCAGGCGCTGGCTGCGGGAGACCAGCAGATTCCAGCCCGACCGGCCCACCGCGCCTATCTGGAAGGGCCGGGGCAACTGTGAGATGTCTAGACGGAAGCGGAAGTTCACCGTATGCACGGCATCGGACTCGATCACATCGCGTTCAGCGATCTTCCAGCGTGAAAACCGCTGAATCGACGACAGGGCATCGGCGTAATTGTCAAAGTTCTGACCCAGCACCACCCCCAGCCCGCTGTTGGTGAAAGGCGTCGAAGAAATGTTCAGGCGCCATCGGCGGGTGAGTGGCTGGTAGCTCAGACGGAAATACCGGGTGGTCTCGGCCACCTGCCGGTCCGACCAGTACCAGCGGTCGCGCAACACCTGGGCATCGGCCACGAAGAACATGGGAATGCCTTTTTGCAAGGCGTCTTCGGCCAGCTCTGGCAGTTCAAATTGCAGGTTGGCACTCAGGTACAGGCCATCGTCCCCGCGCTCCAGGCGCAGGTCGCCCACCTCGGAGGACGCGGCCTGGGCCGCCCCAGCCTGCGGCACCCCGCAGAGCACCGTCCCCCAAAACAGCACAAACCATGCGCACAGCCACCACCAGCGCATGCCCCGTGGCTCATTGCGCCGATTTTTGCAACAGTGCGTAAAAAAAGCCGTCGTGGTCACCGGTCAGATTGTCCGGGACAGCCCCGCCCTTGTCCGCGTTGCCGGGAATTAAATGGCCCGGCGACGGCAGCAATTGCGCATCGGTGTTGTGTGCAAGAAACGTTTGCACCTGGGCATCGCCCTCTGCCCGGAAGACGGAACAGGTGCAATACAGCAAGCGTCCGCCGGGCCGCAACAGCGGCCACAGGGCTTTGAGCAATGCCGCCTGCAGGGTCGCCAACTGGGCGATGTCGGACTTACGGCGCAGCCAGCGCACATCCGGGTGGCGTCGCACAATGCCGGACGCTGTGCAGGGTGCGTCCAGCAGGATGGCGTCGAACAGCACCCCGCCGCTCTCTGATTGCCACCAGTCTTGCGGGCGTGCCGCATCGGCCACCAGGACCTGGGCCTTCAGCCCGAGGCGCTCCAGGGTGTCACAAATACGGGCGCTGCGCGTGGCATCGATCTCCAGCGCCGTGACCTGCAGGGGAGACTGCGGCCCCGCCATCTCCAGCAGGTGCGCTGTCTTGCCGCCGGGGGCGGCACAGGCATCGAGCACGCGCAGGGGCTGGCTCAGGTCCAACCCTTGCAGCAGCAAAGGCGCCGCCTGCTGGGCGGCGGCGTCCTGCACCGAGACCCAGCCCTCGGCAAAGTGTGGCAGCGACTGCACGGGCACCGCCTGGTGCAGGGCGACGCCGTGCTCACCCACGGCAGATGCTTCTAAATTAATAGCATGTAAGGCATATAGATATTGCGCTACCGTGCATTTTTGTTCATTGACCCGCAGCACCATGGGTGCGTGTGAGTTGTTGGCCTGCAGGATCTGCTCCCAGTGCTGGGGGTGGTCCTTGCGCAGGCGCTGCACCCACCAGGCCGGATGGTTCCAGCGCGCCACAGGGTCGTTGTCGGTGGCCGCCACCAGGGCGTCGCGCTCGCGCAGAAAGCGGCGCAGGCAGCCGTTGATGAACGAGGCCTGCGCGCGCGTGGCCGGGTGGTGCTTGGCCGCCTCCACCGCCTGGTTCACCAGGGTGAACGGTTCGTAGGGCGAGGCCTTTGAGTCCCAGCACAGCGCCAGCGCGCTACACAGCAGGGCATCGGCGGCGGGTGCGGGGGCGCGGGCGGCCAGTTGTCGGCGCAGGGCCTCGGCCCGCCCGGCCTGGCGCAAGACCTGGAACAACAAGGCCTGCACGCCGGGGCGCAGCGCAGCATCCACCGCCGCCAGCGCTGTTGTGCCCGACTGCCCGCCACGGATCGCCTGCAAGGCGCCCGCCACTGCCGTGAGCAACCGCCACAGGGGCACGGGCGCGCCCCCCGCAGAAGACCCTGGACCCGGCCTGTGTGCCTCAGAGCTCGCCTGCGGAGATGGCCCGGAGGCAGGGCGCACCGCACGCGGCGCATTGCCAGCAGCGCGGCGGGGGCGTTGGGGGGAAGGTGGGTTCATCGTGATCCTGACAACGGGTTACAGCGCACGGGCCGCCTTGAAGCCGAACACCCTGGCCAGCAGGCTGGCCGGAAACTGGGCAATGGCGGCGTTGTACTGCACCACGGCCTCGTTGAATACGCGAGTTGCCTGTTCGTTTTGCACCGCATGTTCCTCCCAACGGACCTGCCACACGGACAGGCCCGCGGGAACAGCTCCGGGTGCTCCCGTACCAGTATCGACAGCCGGGGTCAGCGCTGTGGGCTGGACGGGGTCGGCCAGCAGCTTCTGCAAGGCCGTGGCCCAGGTCGCGCGCAGCACCTCACGGGCAGCCGCCAACGCCGCCACCGCATCGCCCTGCAACGGGCGGGCGCGCGCTACGGCCAGCGAGGCACTGAATTGCGTCACGGCGCCCTGCAGCGCAGCCAGCTCTTGCGCCCCGGCATCGGCCAGCAAGCTTCCGCGCTGTACTGTCTGCGCCGCCCCGAACTCGCCGAGCAAGGCCACCAGCCGCACCATGTGCGCGTCAAAACTGCCGAACGACTGCACGACAGCCGAGCGCAGGCGCATCAGACGGTTGTAGGCCCCCAGGGCCCAGAACAGAAAGACGGCAAAAGCAATCCAGAAAAGGGGCGACGACCACAGCATGCGCAGTTGCCGGAGCAGGTGCGGCTGCACCCGTCCCGGCCCGAAAAACAGAAGATTGAAACAAACGACGGACGGTGAAAAGACACACGTCCATCAAAAACGCCCCCGGCCTGCCTGGGACAGGACGGGGGCGCTGTGGCGACCGCAGCAGGGCCTGGGGAAGGCCTTGCTGTTTGCTATCAGTCTGCCGCTGCGTCGGTGGCAGTGACGCTGCCACTGTCCACATCCGAGGCGTCCGACTGGGCGGCCATTTCGGCGGCTTCGGCTTCGGCGATGGCGCGGCGCTCGGCGTCGTCCATGGCGTCCTTGGCCTTGCGTGCCTGGTGGTAGGCCAGACCGGTACCGGCAGGGATCAGACGGCCCACGATCACGTTTTCCTTCAGGCCGCGCAGTTCGTCCTTCTTGCCCATGATCGCGGCTTCGGTCAGCACGCGGGTCGTTTCCTGGAAGGAAGCGGCCGAGATGAACGAGTCGGTGGACAGAGATGCCTTCGTGATACCCAGCAGCAAGTTGCTGTAGGTCGCGGGGATCTTGCCCTCGGCCTGCAATGCCTCGTTGGTATTGAGGATCTCGGAGCGCTCAACCTGTTCGCCGGCAATGTAGTTCGACTCGCCGACGTTCTCGACCACGACGCGGCGCAGCATCTGGCGAACGATCACCTCGATGTGCTTGTCGTTGATCTTCACGCCCTGCAAGCGGTACACGTCCTGCACTTCATCGACGATGTAGCGCGAGAGTTCTTCGATACCCAGCAAACGCAGGATGTCTTGTGGGTCGGCCGGACCGTCCACAATCGATTCGCCCTTGTTGACCACCTGGCCTTCGTGCACCAGGATGTTCTTTTCCTTGGGCACGAGCTCTTCCCACACCTTGCCATCGGGGTCGGTGATCTGCAGGCGGACCTTGCCCTTGGTTTCCTTGCCGAACGACACGGTACCGGTCATTTCGGCCAGCGTGCCCTTGTCCTTCGGCGTACGGGCTTCGAACAGCTCGGCCACGCGGGGCAGACCGCCGGTAATGTCGCGGGTCTTCTGGCCTTCGACCGGAATACGCGCCAGCACTTCGCCGGGGCCCACATCCTGACCGTCACGCACCTGGATCAGAGCGCCGACCTGGAAGCCGATGGTCACCGAGTGGTCGGTGCCAGGGATCTTCACTTCGTTGCCCTGGGCGTCGATCAGCTTCACCTGAGGACGCACCACCTTGGCGGCACCACGGCGCTTCGGATCGATCACCACCAGCGTGGACAGACCGGTCACTTCGTCGACCTGCTTGGCCACCGTCAGGCCTTCTTCGACGTTCTCGAACTTGGTCTGACCGGCGAACTCGGTGATGATGGGGCGCGTCAGCGGATCCCAATTGGCCAGGATCGTGCCGGCCTTGATCTGCTGGTCGGCCTTCACCGTCAGCGTCGCACCGTAAGGCACCTTGTGGCGCTCGCGCTCGCGGCCATGCTCGTCCTGGATGATGATTTCACCCGAACGCGCAATCACCACCAGCTCGCCCTTAGTGTTGCTCACGTAGCGCATCGTGGCGTTGAAGCCGATCACGCCGTTGGACTTGGCTTCCACGCTCGACGCGATGGCAGCACGCGAAGCGGCACCACCGATGTGGAACGTACGCATGGTCAGCTGCGTGCCGGGCTCGCCGATGGACTGGGCGGCGATCACACCCACGGCTTCGCCGAGGTTGATCAGGCCACCGCGGCCCAGGTCGCGGCCGTAGCACTTGGCGCACAGGCCGTAGCGGGTTTCGCAGGTCAGGGCCGTGCGCACCTTCACTTCGTCCACGCCAGCAGCTTCCAGCTCTTCGATCAGGTCTTCGTCCAGCATCACGCCAGCTTCGACCAGCACCGAGCGATTCTCGGGGTGCAGCACGTCTTCGGCCGCCGTGCGGCCCAGGATACGTTCGCGCAGCGATTCGATCACTTCACCGCCTTCGACGATGGCGCGCATCAGCGAACCATTGGCTGTGCCGCAATCCTCTTCGGTCACGACCAGATCCTGCGTCACGTCCACCAGACGGCGGGTGAGGTAACCGGAGTTGGCGGTCTTCAGCGCCGTGTCGGCCAGACCCTTACGGGCACCGTGGGTGGAGATGAAGTACTCCAGCACGTTCAGACCTTCGCGGAAGTTCGCGGTGATAGGCGTTTCGATGATCGAGCCGTCTGGCTTGGCCATCAGACCCCGCATACCGGCCACCTGACGGATCTGGGCGGCAGAGCCGCGGGCACCGGAGTCGGCCATCATGTAGATGGAGTTGAAGGACTCCTGGTCCACTTCCTTGCCGTGGCGGTCGGTGACCTTCTGCTTGGACAGCTGGGCCATCATCACCTTGGACACTTCGTCGCCGGCCTTGCCCCAGATGTCCACCACCTTGTTGTAGCGCTCGCCAGCCGTGACCAGACCGGACACGTACTGCTGCTCGATCTCCTTCACTTCCTTCTCGGAGCGCTCGATGATGCCGGCCTTTTGAGGCGGCACCAGCATGTCGTCGATGGCGATGGAGATACCGGCGCGCGTAGCCAGACGGAAGCCGTTTTGCAGCAGCTTGTCGGCAAACACCACGGTTTCCTTCAGACCACACTTGCGGAAGGACACGTTGATCAGGCGCGAGATTTCCTTCTTCTTGAGCGCCTTGTTCATGTTGGAGAACGGCAGGCCCTTGGGCAGGATCTCGGACAGCAGTGCGCGGCCCACGGTGGTTTCCACCAACGAGGTCGAGGGTACGAATTCGCCCGTGGCCTTGTCCTTGGTCCACTCGGTCATGCGCACCGTGATCTTGGCAGCCAGTTCGACCTGGCCGGCGTCCAGCGCACGCTGCACTTCACCGGTGTCCGCGAACACCAGGCCTTCGCCCTTGCCGTTGATGCGGTCACGGGTGGCGTAGTACAGGCCCAGCACCACGTCCTGCGAAGGCACGATGGAGGGTTCGCCCGAAGCAGGGAACAGCACGTTGTTGGAGGCCAGCATCAGCGTGCGGGCTTCCATTTGTGCTTCCACCGACAGCGGGACGTGCACAGCCATCTGGTCACCGTCGAAGTCGGCGTTGAAGGCCGCGCAAACGAGGGGGTGCAGCTGGATGGCCTTGCCTTCGATCAGGATGGGCTCAAAGGCCTGGATGCCCAAACGGTGCAGCGTAGGCGCACGGTTCAGCATCACGGGGTGCTCTTTGATGACCTCTTCCAGGATGTCCCACACTACGGGGGTGCCGGATTCGACTTCCTTCTTGGCCGCCTTGATCGTCGTCGCGATGCCCATGGCTTCGAGGCGCGAGAAGATAAAAGGCTTGAACAGCTCCAGCGCCATCAGCTTGGGCAGACCGCACTGGTGCAGCTTGAGCGTTGGGCCCACGGTAATCACGGAACGACCAGAGTAGTCCACGCGCTTACCCAGCAAGTTCTGACGGAAGCGACCCGACTTACCCTTGATCATGTCGGCCAGCGACTTCAGGGCACGCTTGTTGGCGCCCGTCATCGCCTTGCCACGGCGGCCGTTGTCCAGCAGCGAATCGACAGCCTCTTGCAGCATCCGCTTTTCGTTGCGGGCGATGATTTCAGGGGCCTTCAGCTCCAGCAGGCGGCGCAGACGCGAGTTGCGGTTGATGACGCGGCGGTACAGGTCGTTCAGGTCAGACGTGGCAAAGCGGCCGCCGTCCAGCGGCACCAGCGGACGCAGGTCCGGGGGCAGCACGGGCAGCACTTCCAGCACCATCCACTCGGGCTTGATGCCAGACTTCTTGAACGCTTCGAGCACCTTCAGGCGCTTGGCGTTCTTCTTGACCTTGACTTCGGAGCCGGTCAGGTCGCCGCGCAGCTTCTCGATCGACAGGTCGATGTCGATGGATTCCAGCAGGTCCTTGATGCCTTCGGCGCCCATCTTGGCGATGAACTCGTCACCGTATTCCTTGCGCTTGGCGTCGTAGTCGTCCTCGGACATGATGCTGAACTTCTTCAGCGGGGTCATGCCGGGGTCGGTCACCACATAAGCTTCGAAGTACAGCACGCGTTCGATGTCGCGCAGCGTCATGTCCAGCACCAGGCCCAGGCGCGAGGGCAGCGACTTCAGGAACCAGATGTGGGCGCAGGGCGCGGCCAGGTCGATGTGACCCATGCGCTCGCGGCGCACCTTGGTCTGCGTGACTTCAACGCCGCACTTCTCGCAGATCACACCGCGGTGCTTGAGGCGCTTGTACTTGCCGCACAGGCATTCGTAGTCCTTGATGGGACCAAAAATCTTGGCGCAGAACAGGCCATCACGCTCGGGCTTGAACGTGCGGTAGTTGATGGTTTCGGGCTTCTTCACTTCGCCGAAAGACCACGAACGGATCTTCTCGGGCGAAGCCATGCCGATGCGGATGGCATCGAAATGCTCGTCCGGCGTGAATTGCTTGAACAGGTCGAGTAGCGATTTCATAGTGACTCTTTCCTTTTCTGCTTAGGAGCGTTCCAGCTCGATGTCCAGGCCCAGCGAACGGATTTCCTTGACCAGCACGTTGAACGATTCCGGCATGCCGGCTTCGATGGCGTGTTCGCCCTTGACGATGGATTCGTACACCTTGGTACGACCCACCACGTCGTCGGACTTCACGGTCAGCATTTCCTGCAGCACGTAGGCGGCGCCGTAAGCTTCCAGCGCCCACACTTCCATTTCCCCGAAACGCTGGCCACCGAACTGGGCCTTGCCGCCCAGAGGTTGCTGCGTCACGAGCGAGTACGGACCGGTCGAGCGGGCGTGCATCTTGTCGTCCACCAAGTGGTGCAGCTTCAGGTAGTGCATGTAGCCGATGGTGGTCGGGCGCTCGAAGCGCTCGCCCGTGCGACCGTCATACAGATACGCCTGGGTGCGCGACTCGGTCAGGCCCTTGCGCTCCTTGATGTCGTCCGGGTAGGCGATCTTGAGCATGTCCTTGATTTCTTCTTCCGAAGCACCGTCGAACACGGGGGTGGCATAAGGCACGCCGTTGGTCAGGTTCTCAGCCATGGCCACCAGCTCGTCGTCGCTGAGCTGCGACAGGTCTTCCTTGCGGCCGCGCGAGTTGTAGACCTCTTCCAGGAACTTGCGCAGTTCGGCGGCCTTGGCCTGCTCTTGCAGCATGTTGCCAATGCGCTGACCAATGCCCTTGCCGGCCCAGCCCAGGTGAACTTCCAGCACCTGACCGATGTTCATCCGCGAGGGCACGCCCAGCGGGTTCAGAACGATGTCGGCGGGCGTGCCGTCTGCCATGTAAGGCATGTCTTCGACCGGAACGATCTTGGATACCACACCCTTGTTACCGTGGCGGCCTGCCATCTTGTCACCGGGCTGCAGGCGGCGCTTGACGGCCAGGTACACCTTGACCATCTTCAGCACGCCAGCAGGCAGCTCGTCGCCTTGCGTGAGCTTCTTGCGCTTTTCTTCAAAAGCCAGGTCGAAGCTGTGGCGGGTTTGCTCCAGCGCGTTCTTGATGGATTCGAGCTGTGTGGCCACTTCGTCTTCCGCAGGGCGGATGTCGAACCAGTGGAACTTCTCGACGGAGGCCAGGTAAGCCTTGTCGATCTTCGTGCCCTTGGCGAGCTTCTGCGGGCCGCCGTTGGCGACGCGGCCGGTCAGCAGCTTTTCGATACGGTCGAACGCGTCGGCCTCCACGATGCGCAGCTGGTCGTTCAAGTCCAGGCGGAAGCGCTTGAGTTCATCGTCGATGATCTGCTGAGCACGCTTGTCGCGCTGGATGCCTTCACGGGTGAAGACCTGCACGTCGATCACGGTGCCCGACGAGCCTTGGTCCACACGCAGCGAGGTGTCCTTCACATCGGAAGCCTTCTCGCCGAATATGGCGCGCAGCAGCTTCTCTTCAGGCGTAAGCGTGGTTTCACCCTTGGGGGTGACCTTGCCGACCAGCGTATCGCCAGGCTGCACTTCGGCACCCACGTAGATGATGCCGGACTCATCCAGACGGTTCAGTTGCTGTTCCGACAGGTTCGGAATGTCGCGCGTGATTTCTTCAGCGCCCAGCTTGGTGTCGCGGGCCATGACCACGAGTTCCTCGATGTGGATCGAGGTGTAGCGGTCTTCCGCCACCACGCGCTCACTGATCAAGATCGAGTCTTCGAAGTTGTAGCCGTTCCAGGGCATGAACGCGATCAGCATGTTCTGGCCGATGGCGATTTCGCCGAAGTCCGTCGATGCGCCGTCGGCGATCACGTCACCCTTGACCAGCATGTCGCCCTTTTTGACGATGGGACGCTGGTGGATGTTGGTGTTCTGGTTAGAACGCTGGTACTTGATCAGGTTGTAGATGTCCACACCGACTTCACCGGCCACGGCTTCGTCGTCGTTCACGCGCACCACGATACGGGTGGCATCCACGTAGTCCACCACACCGCCGCGGGTAGCAGTCACCACGGTGCCCGAGTCCACAGCAGCCACGCGCTCGATGCCCGTGCCCACCAGCGGCTTTTCAGGACGCAGCACAGGCACGGCCTGGCGCGACATGTTGGCACCCATCAACGCGCGGTTCGCGTCGTCGTGCTCCAGGAAAGGCACCAGCGAGGCAGCCACCGACACGATCTGCGCGGGCGACACGTCCATGTACTGCACACGGTCCGCACCGCACAGGATGGACTCACCCTTTTCACGGGCGGAGACCAGCTCACCCGTCAGGCGGCCGTCCTTATCGAGCTGCGCATTGGCCTGCGCAATCACGTACTTGCCTTCTTCGATCGCCGACAGATAGTCGATGTCGTTGGTCACCTTGCCATCCACCACGCGACGGTACGGGGTTTCGATGAAACCGTACTCGTTCAGGCGGGCGTACAGAGCCAGCGAGTTGATCAGACCAATGTTGGGGCCTTCCGGCGTTTCGATAGGGCAAACGCGACCGTAGTGGGTCACGTGCACGTCACGCACTTCGAAGCCTGCGCGTTCGCGGGTCAGACCGCCTGGGCCCAGAGCGGACACACGGCGCTTGTGCGTGATTTCGGCCAGCGGGTTGGTCTGGTCCATGAACTGCGACAGCTGCGAAGCACCGAAGAATTCCTTCAGGGCGGCCGAGATCGGCTTGCTGTTGATCAGGTCGTGGGGCATCAGCGGCTCTTGCTCGGCCTGGCCCAGACGCTCCTTCACGGCCTTTTCGATACGTGCGAGGCCCGTACGGTATTGGTTCTCGGCCAGTTCGCCCACGCAACGCACGCGGCGGTTGCCCAGGTGATCGATGTCATCGACTTCGCCATTGCCGTTGCGCAGGTCCACCAGAATCTTGACCACGGCCAGGATGTCTTCGTTGGACAGCACCATGGGGCCGGTGGATTCGTCGCGGCCGATCTTGGCGTTGAACTTCATGCGGCCCACGCGCGACAGGTCGTACGTGTCGGGGTTGTAGAACAGGCGCTGGAACAGAGCCTGCACGGCGTCTTCGGTCGGTGGCTCGCCAGGGCGCATCATGCGGTAGATGGCCACGCGGGCAGCGAACTCATCCACGGTTTCATCGATGCGCAGGGTCTGCGAGATGTAAGCGCCTTGGTCCAGTTCGTTCGTGTAGATGACCTGCAGGTCTTGCACACCAGCAGAACGCAGCTTCTTGAGCAGCGCTTCGGTCAACTCTTCGTTGGCCTTGGCAATGATTTCACCGGTGTCGGCGTCCACAATGTTGCGGGCGACCACACGGCCGATCAGGAAGTCTTCAGGCACGCTGATGTGCGTGGTGCCAGACTGTTCCAGTTCGCGGGTGTGACGGGCGGTGACACGCTTGTCCTTGGCCACGACCACCTTGCCGGACTTGTCGGTGATGTCGAAGCGCGCGACTTCGCCACGCAGACGCTCGGGCACGAACTCCATCTGCGCGCCGCTGTCCATCAGGCGGAAGTTGTCGTTGACGAAGAAGTTCGCCAGGATGGACTCGGGGTTCAGGCCAATGGCCTTGAGCAGGATCGTGACCGGCATCTTGCGGCGACGGTCCACGCGGAAGTACAGGATGTCCTTGGGGTCGAACTCGAAGTCGAGCCAGGAACCACGGTAGGGAATGATGCGTGCCGAGAACAGCAGCTTGCCCGAGCTGTGGGTCTTGCCCTTGTCATGCTCGAAGAACACGCCAGGCGAGCGGTGCAGCTGCGACACGATCACACGCTCGGTACCGTTGATGATGAACGAGCCCTTGTCGGTCATCAGGGGCACTTCGCCCATGTAGACCTCTTGCTCCTTCACTTCCTTGACCACCTTGGACTGCGACGTCGAAGACTCGCGGTCATAGATGATCAATTGCACCTTGGCGCGCACGGCCGAGGCGAAGGTCAGACCACGGGTCTGGCATTCGCGCACGTCAAAAGCCGGCTTGGCCAGGTTGTATTCAATGAACTTCATCTCCACAAAACCGTTGTGGGAGACGATCGGGAAGGCAGCGTCGAATGCAGCCTGAAGGCCTTCGATGGTTCTTTTCTGGGGTGCTGTATCTGCCTGCAGGAAAGCGGTGTATGCGTCCTTCTGCATCTGCAGCAGATAAGGAACTTCGAGCACGCTATCGCGGGTGCCGAAACTTTTGCGAATTCGCTTGCGTTCGGTGTAGGAATAGGCCATGAGATCTCCGGGCAAAGACATGAGTCCTGGGTCTTCGACGACTGACCCGCAAGGAGCGTGGTCCTTGCGGGCTTGGCGGTTGGCCACTACCAACCATGGCGGACGGTGATGCGTTGCACATCACCCGAACCAAGGCGTCTTCTGCTGTCGGGATTGTCAGAAGACACTCGAAAGCCGCGTTGAGAACGGGGCTTGCGGGTGCGCTCTGAAAGCACCAAAGGCTGGAGGCCCTTTGAGGAGCACTCCAGCCCTTGGGCAAGACCAAATTACTTGAGTTCGGCCTTGGCGCCGGCTTCCACCAGCTTCTTGACGGCTGCTTCGGCGTCGGCCTTGGCAATGCCTTCCTTGACGTTCTTGGGAGCGCCGTCCACCAGGTCCTTGGCTTCCTTGAGGCCCAGACCGGTGATTTCGCGCACTGCCTTGATGACGGACACCTTGTTGGCGCCAGCGTCGGTCAGCACCACGTTGAATTCCGTCTTTTCTTCAGCAGCAGCTGCGCCGCCGCCGCCGCCAGCTGCAGCAGGAGCCGCCATGGCTGCAGCGCTCACGCCAAACTTCTCTTCAATGGCCTTCACCAGGTCATTGAGTTCCAGGACCGTCATGCTGTCCAGCGCGGTCAAAAATGCGTCTTTATCGAATGCCATTTTGATTTCCTAACAATTGTGTTGGTTGACTGCCCAGCTATCAAGCTGCTGCAGGTTCGGCGGCCGGTGCGGCTGCGCCTTCGCCTTTTTTCGCCGCCAGTGCGCCCAGCACGACGGCCGTACGCGACATGGGGGACATAAGCAAGCCACAAATCTGAGCCAGCAAAACTTCCTTGGAAGGAATGTTGGCCAGTTGCTTCACGCCATTGACGTCCAGGGCCTTACCACCGAAAGCGCCACCGCGAATCACCAACTTGTCGTTGGTCTTCGCAAAGTCGGACACCACTTTCGCGGCGGCCACAGCGTCTTCGGAGAAGCCATAGATCAGGGGACCAGTCATCTGGTCTGCCACCACGTCAAACTGGCTGCCTGCCACAGCACGGCGGGCCAGGGTGTTCTTCAGAACACTCAGGCTCACACCCTTGCTGCGAGCATCGACGCGCAGTTTGGTCATGTCGGCGACCGTGATGCCACGGTATTCCGCAATCACAAGCGTTTGAGCTTTAGCGGCGAGGCTGGTCACTTCACTGATGACCGCTTCTTTCTCACTGCGATTAAGACTCAAGGTCTACTCCTTAAATTGCGCATTCGGATTTGCACCCTTTTGCGCGCTCTTGTTGCAGCGACCAACTGTTTCGGAACGGATTCCATCTGCAGCGGGATCGCCATCTGCGTTGGCCCCAAGGAGGGATTAAGTGCGGCGAACCACACACCAACGGTCTTGGATGGCCTGCAGGCAGTTGTTACACCACCCACAGCCCACCACATCAGGCCCTTTGAAAGACCTGAAGATTTCTTATCGCAATTACGCTGCGATGGATTGCGTATCCACGCGGACGCCAACGCCCATCGTGGAGGACACAGCGACCTTGCGCAGGTACAGACCCTTGCTCGAAGCTGGCTTGGCCTTGTTCAGGGCGTCGATCAGTGCAGCCAAGTTGCCTTGCAGCTTTTCGTTGTCAAACGAACGGCGACCGATGGTGCTGTGGACGATACCGGCCTTGTCCACACGGAACTGCACTTGACCCGCCTTGGCGTTCTTCACGGCCGTAGCGACGTCAGGAGTCACGGTACCCACCTTGGGGTTAGGCATCAGGCCACGGGGGCCCAGGATCTGGCCCAGGGTACCCACGACGCGCATGGCGTCTGGAGCAGCAATCACCACGTCGAAAGGCATGTCGCCAGCCTTGACCATGGCGGCCAGGTCGTCCATGCCCACAACGTCAGCACCTGCGGCCTTGGCTTCTTCAGCCTTGGCGCCTTGTGCAAACACGGCCACGCGGGTCGTCTTGCCAGTACCGTTGGGCAGCACCACAGCGCCACGCACCACTTGGTCCGACTTCTTGGCATCAATACCCAACTGCACCGCCACGTCGATGGATTCATCGAACTTGGCCGTTGCGGCTTCTTTCACCAGCGCCACTGCGTCTGCAAAAGCGTACAGCTTGGTGCTGTCAACCTTGCCCTGCAGGGCCTTTTGCTTTTTCGTCAACTTGGCCATTTACAAACCCTCCACCGTCACGCCCATCGAGCGTGCGGAACCAGCCAGCGTACGGACAGCAGCGTCAACGTTCGCGGCGTTCATGTCCTTCATCTTGGTCTTGGCGATTTCTTCGAGCTGTTCGCGCGTGATCTTGCCGACCTTGGTCTTCAGGGCATTGGAAGAACCCTTTTCGAGCTTGATGGCCTTCTTGATCAGAGTCGTCGCAGGCGGCGTCTTGATGATGAAGGTAAAGCTCTTGTCTGCAAACGCCGTGATGACCACGGGCAATGGCAGGCCTGGCTCCACACCTTGGGTCTGCGCATTGAATGCCTTGCAGAACTCCATGATGTTGAGGCCACGCTGACCCAGTGCTGGGCCGATAGGTGGGGATGGATTGGCCTTACCAGCTGGAACTTGCAGCTTGATAAAACCGACGATTTTTTTCGCCATGTTTTACTCCTGACGGGTCATAACGCTTGTGTTGCACCGAGCAACCACCAGCTCCCCGGGGTTAACGACTCACTGTGACGATGTCCGCACCGAGCCGAAAAGTGCGGCATCCAAACATTTTGTCCAGATCACCGAGGTCGAACGCCTCAATGATCACGGGACTTATGTCTTTTCGACCTGTCCGAATTCCAGCTCCACAGGGGTAGAGCGGCCAAAGATCATCACGGAAACGCGCACACGGCTCTTTTCGTAATTGACTTCTTCCACGGAACCATTGAAGTCTGTGAAAGGGCCTTCCTTGACGCGCACCAACTCGCCCACCATGAACTCGATCTTGTGGCGCGGCTTGTCGGTGCCTTCCTGCATCTGGCTGACGATCTTTTGCACTTCGTCTTCCGAGATGGGCGCCGGACGGTTCTTGGCCCCACCCACAAAACCCGTCACCTTGTTGGTGTGCTTCACCAAGTGCCAGGTATCGTCATCCATCACCATCTCAACGAACACATAGCCAGGGAACAAGCGACGCTCCGTCGTCTTGCGCTGGCCGTTTTTCATTTCGACGACTTCTTCGGTCGGCACCAGAATGCGGCCGAATTTGTCTTGCATGCCAGAGCGGCCGATCCGCTCCTGAATATTGCGCTCCACCGCCTTTTCCATGCCCGAATAGGCATGAACGATGTACCAGCGCAAGTCGGGATTGGCCGAGGCAGAAGCGCCTGCAGGAGCCTGTGCTCCCGTGATTTCCGCAGCGGTCGTCATGACTTTCTCCAACCCAAAATCAAGTCGTACAAGACCCATTCCAGCGTCTTGTCCGTGAACCACAGGAAAAGCGCCATGATCACCACAAAGGCGAACACATAGGCCGTCATCTGCAAGGTTTCCTTGCGGGTGGGCCAGACCACCTTTTTCACTTCGCGCCATGCATCCTTGGCAAACGCGACAAACTGACGCCCGGATTCCGACACCAGAAACACTGCTGCAGCCGCTACCAGTCCGACGATCAGCACAGCCCACTGCACGACAGCGCCCTGCTTGCCCAACAAATAAAAGCCCGCAACAGATGCAATGACCAAAGCCACCACCGCTGCGAGCTTGGCCTTGTCTGCGCCTGTATTGACAGTTTCAACCTGTGAAGTGGCCATCTTTGAGTATTTCCTGCTTCCGAGTCACGGCATCACCTAAGACACCGAAGCCCGCCAGACTCTGGCGGGCTTGTTGGGGGCCACATTCAAGTGGCAGGGGCAGTAGGAATCGAACCTACAACCTTCGGTTTTGGAGACCGACGCTCTGCCAATTGAGCTATACCCCTGTATACCTTGCCTGATTAAGCAATGATCTTGGCCACGACGCCAGCGCCCACGGTGCGGCCGCCTTCGCGGATAGCGAAGCGCAGACCTTCTTCCATGGCGATGGGGTTGATCAGCTTCACAGTGATCGACACGTTGTCACCAGGCATGACCATTTCCTTGTCGGCTGGCAGCTCGATGGCGCCAGTCACGTCGGTCGTGCGGAAGTAGAACTGAGGACGGTAGTTGTTGAAGAAAGGCGTGTGACGGCCACCTTCGTCCTTGGACAGAACGTACACCTCAGCCGTGAAGTGGGTGTGGGGCTTGATCGAGCCGGGCTTGCACAGCACTTGGCCGCGTTCCACGTCTTCGCGCTTGGTACCGCGCAGCAGCAGGCCGACGTTGTCGCCAGCTTGGCCTTGGTCCAGCAGCTTGCGGAACATTTCCACGCCGGTGCAGGTGGTCTTTTGCGTGTCGCGGATACCCACGATTTCGATTTCTTCGCCGACCTTGATGATGCCGCGTTCCACGCGACCGGTCACCACGGTGCCACGACCGGAAATGGAGAACACGTCTTCCACAGGCATCAGGAAGGCGCCGTCCACAGCGCGCTCAGGCGTGGGGATGTAGGTGTCCAGGGCTTCGGCCAGCTTCATGATGGCTTCTTCACCCAGCTTGCCCTTGTCGCCTTCCAGGGCGAGCTTGGCGGAGCCACGGATGATGGGGGTGTCGTCGCCTGGGAAGTCGTACTTGTCCAGGAGTTCGCGCACTTCCATTTCGACGAGTTCCAGCAGTTCTTCGTCGTCCACCATGTCGCACTTGTTCAGGAACACGATGATGTAAGGCACACCCACTTGGCGGGCCAGCAGGATGTGCTCGCGGGTCTGGGGCATGGGGCCGTCAGCAGCGGAGCAAACCAGGATAGCGCCGTCCATCTGGGCAGCGCCGGTGATCATGTTCTTCACATAGTCGGCGTGGCCGGGGCAGTCCACGTGGGCGTAGTGGCGGTTGGCCGTTTCGTATTCCACGTGGGCGGTGTTGATCGTGATACCGCGGGCCTTTTCTTCGGGCGCAGCGTCGATCTGGTCGTAGGCCTTGGCTTCGCCGCCGAACTTGGAGGACAGCACCGTGGCGATAGCCGCCGTCAGCGTCGTCTTGCCATGGTCCACGTGACCGATCGTGCCCACGTTGACGTGAGGCTTGGTCCGCTCGAATTTTCCTTTTGCCATTTTTCCGACTCCGAAAAAAATCTATATCTACACAACAGGATCTCGGCGCAACCAGAACCGGACGCACCAGAAAGTGGTGCCCATGGCGGGAATCGGACCCGCGACCTCTCCCTTACCAAGGGAGTGCTCTACCACTGAGCCACATGGGCAATTGACACTGCTTGCACAGCACCAAAAATTTCTACTCAACAAACCAACGCAATGAACAATGGAGCGGGAGACGGGAATCGAACCCGCGTCATTAGCTTGGAAGGCTAGGGTTCTACCATTGAACTACTCCCGCGCAGACCACCGGCCTTTGCGAACTTGACCCCATCTTGCACGGCCAAGCAACACTCTCAACACTGCTCACTCACTGGTGGAGGGGACTGGATTCGAACCAGTGTAGGCGTAAGCCAACAGATTTACAGTCTGCCCCCTTTAGCCACTCGGGCACCCCTCCGGAGAATTTCGAATTATAGCACCAATTTTTGCGCGCTTAAAAATTAAACGCACTTGGCACCCATCACAAGCACTGGCAATGCTTGTTGCTGCATCGATCGTTGGTGCGGCTGGCGGGGATCGAACCCACGACCCTTGGCTTCGGAGGCCAATACTCTATCCACTGAGCTACAGCCGCACACCTCTGACTTACGCAGCCTTTGATTATTGCACGCGACGGGCTTCCAACCAAACAAAGCCCCAGCGCTCAATCACGACAGGGGCGCATGGACTCCTTAGACCCGTCCAGCGACAAGCCCACCCCCTGAAGAAACGCGTCAGTACTGGCGCCACCCACACGAACGAGATCGAAGCCCCCCTCATTCAAGATCCAGTTGCGAATCAATCCATCAAAAAGAGCGTGCAGGCTGATTGCCGCCTCCATGGCCGACATCGACAGCATCACCCCCTGCGACTCCGCCGCCAACGCGAAGTCACGCGCCAGTTGCTGCGTGAAACCCTCAGAGGCCGCTACGTGGCGCTCACGCAAGCCCATCAGCTCGCTCACGTACTCCACCTTGTACAAAGCAATTTCGAAAACCCGACGGGTGTGCTCGTCCGAGGCCACGCTGCGAAATACCAGCGCCATCACCGCCCGCAGCCGCTGCACTGGATCAGCACCGGCACTGTCCTCAAAGCTGGCAAAACCCTGCTCCAGCGGCAGCGTAACCCGATCCATCATGGCGCCGAACAGATCTACCTTGTCCTTGAAATGCCAGTAGATCGCACCACGGGTAGCCCCCGCAGCCTGTGCAATATCACTCAGCGACGCCCGGGACACCCCCTTCTCCCGAAACACCGATTCAGCCGCATCGATCAACCCGTTACGGGTGGCGATTGCATCTTCTTTTGTCCGGCGCGCCATAGTCAAACACCTTGTTGAGTCTCCAAAACCCCTACAGCTGCGGAGGGGCATCTGTCACAGTCGACAATTATACATTCATGTCTGTATGTATAATTTCCGATCAAACTGGCGGGACTTCGCGCGCAGCGCCCTGAGCTCGGCCTGGCCTTATGGCCCCCTCCCTTTTCTGACGCACATCCAAAGGACTTCCATGCCCCAACTGCATGACGCATCCGGCACCCCGCAACTGCGTGCCGCCACCACCCGACGAGTGCTTTCGCTGGCCGCCATCAGCGCAGCGGTACTGCTGGTATCCGCCTGCGGCAAGCCCGATGGACAGTCCGCCGGTGCGGGTGGCCCCAAGCCCCCACCCGTCGAGGTGGGGGTGGTCACCGCCACCCCGGGCGACGTAGGACTGATCACCGAGCTGCCTGGCCGCGTGGAGGCATCGCGCGTGGCCCAGGTGCGCGCCCGGGCCGCAGGCATCCTCCAACAGCGGGTGTTCAAGGAAGGCAGCGACGTCAAGGCGGGGCAGGTGCTCTTCCGCATTGATCCCGCGCCCTACGCCGCAGCGGCAGAAAGTGCACGTGCCAGCCTCGCCAAGGCACAGGCCAATCTGGCGCAGGCCAGCGCACAGGCAGAACGCTATCGCCCGCTGGTCGCCGCCAATGCCATCAGCAAACAGGACTTTGTGAACGCCGAAGCGGCCGAAAAACAAGCCCAGGCCGACGTGGCGGCCGCCAAGGCCGCAGTGCGCACCGCCGACATCAACCTCAGCTACGCCAGCGTGACCGCTCCCATCTCCGGCCGCATCGGTCGCGCACTGGTCACCGAAGGCGCCCTGGTGGGCCAGGGCGAAGCGACCGCCTTGGCCGTGGTGCAGCAGATCGACCCGGTGTACGTGAATTTCACCCAATCGGCCGCGGACGTGTTCCAGCTGCGCCGTGCCATGGAAAGCGGGCAATTCAAGCGCGCGGGCGGCGGACAGGGGGCCAGCGTCAAGCTGGTGCTCAGCGATGGCTCTGAATACTCACAAGCCGGCAAACTGCTGTTCACAGATTTGTCGGTGGACTCCACCACCGGCCAGGTCACCCTGCGCGCCGAAGTGCCCAACCCCAAGGGCGAACTGCTGCCCGGCCTGTACCTGCGCGTGCGGATAGAACAGGCACAGGCCAGCAACGCCATCACCCTGCCCCAGCAGGCTGTCACGCGGACCCAGCAGGGCGACACGGTCAGCGTGGTGGGCGAGGACGGCAAGGTGTCCCAACGCACCGTCAAGATCAGTGCCGCGCAGAACAACCGCTGGGTGGTGCTGGACGGGCTGAAGGCGGGAGAAAAAGTGATGGTGGACGGGTTCCAGAAGCTGCAGATGCTGCCTCCCGGAACCCCGGTAAAGCCCGTCCCATGGCAAGCGCCAGGCACGCCTGCGCCGGCAGCGGCGACCGCCTCCGCGCCCACCTCCGCAGAGGCGCCGGCCGCACCTGCTTCGGCCGCATCCAAGCCATAAGGGGCAATCCAGCATGGCCAAATTTTTCATTGACCGCCCCATTTTTGCGTGGGTGATTGCGCTGTTCATCATGGTGATGGGCGGCGTAGCCATCACGCAGCTACCTATTGCCCAGTACCCGCCGGTGGCGCCACCGTCCATCGTCATCAACGCGGCCTACCCCGGCGCGTCAGCGCAGACCCTCGAAGACAGCGTGCTGTCGGTGATCGAGCGCGAGATGAACGGATCCCCAGGGCTGATCTACATGGAGTCGGTGGCGCAAGCCGATGGTTCCGGCAGCATCACGCTGAGCTTCCAGCCTGGCACCAATGCCGACCTGGCACAGGTGGACGTGCAGAACCGGCTCTCGCGCGCCTCGCCGCGTCTGCCGTCTGCCGTGACGCAGCAGGGCGTACGCGTGGACAAATCGCGCTCCAACTTCCTGCTGTTCACCATGCTGTCGTCCACCAACCCGGCCACAGACACCGTGGCCCTGGGCGACTATGCCTCGCGCAACGTGGTGCCCGAACTGCAACGCCTCAAGGGCATTGGTCAGGCGCAACTGTTCGGCACCGAGCGGGCGATGCGTATCTGGATCGACCCGGCCAAGATGCTGAGCTACAACCTGTCAGCCGCCGAGATCACCGCTGCCATCCGCGCCCAGAACGCGCAGGTGGCCAGCGGCACCATTGGCGACCTGCCCAATGTTGCGGGCCAGGGCATTGCCGCCACTGTGGTTGTCAACGGGCAGCTGTCCAGCGTCGAGCAGTTCGGCAACATCGTGCTGCGTGCGAACACCGATGGTTCCACCGTGCGCATCAAGGATGTGGCGCGTGTGGAACTGGGCGGCCAGGCCTACGCCACCGCTGCGCGCCTGAACGGCAAGCCCGCCGTGGGCATCGGCGTTCAGCTGTCGCCCAGCGGCAATGCGCTGGAGGCAGCCAAGGATGTGCGCGCCAAGATGGATGAACTCTCGCGCTACTTCCCCGAAGGCATGAGCTGGAGCATTCCTTACGACAGCTCGCGCTTCGTGGACATCTCCATCAAGCAGGTCGCAGAAACCCTGGTCGAGGCCGTGGTGCTGGTGTTCCTGGTGATGTTCCTGTTCCTGCAAAACTGGCGCTACACCATCATCCCGACCATCGTGGTGCCGATTGCGCTGCTGGGCACGTTCGCCACGCTGCTCGCGCTGGGCTTCTCGATCAACGTGCTCACCATGTTCGGCATGGTGCTGGTGATCGGTATCGTGGTGGACGATGCCATCGTGGTCGTGGAGAACGTCGAGCGCATCATGAGCGAAGAAGGCCTGTCTCCAGTGGAGGCCACCCGCAAAGCCATGCGCCAGATCTCGGGCGCCATCATTGGCGTGACGGTGGTGCTGATCTCGGTGTTCGTGCCGCTGGCCTTTTTTGCAGGCTCCACCGGCAACATCTACCGCCAGTTCTCGGCGGTGATGGTTGCCTCCATTGGCTTCTCGGCCTTCATGGCACTGTCGCTCACGCCAGCGCTGTGCGCCACACTGCTCAAGCCCGTGGAGGCCGGGCATCACCACGAGAAGACCGGCTTCTTTGGCTGGTTCAATCGCGGCTTTTCGCGCACCGCCAAGGGCTATGAGGGTTTTGTGGCGCGCATCCTCCGTCGCGCTGCGCGTTACCTCGTGATCTACGCCGCCATCATCGGCGCCGTGGCGGTGGTCTACATGCGCCTGCCCACATCGTTCCTGCCCAGCGAGGACCAGGGCAACATCATCGTCAACGTGCAGCTGCCACCCGGCGCCACGCAGGAGCGCACGCTGGCCGTGATGGAGCAGGTCGAAGGCTTCATCCTGAAGCAGCCTGAAGTGCAGAGCATGGTGGGTGTGCTGGGCTTCAGCTTCTCCGGCCAGGGGCAGAACGCGGCCCTCGCGTTTGTGACCCTCAAGGACTGGAGCGAACGCCATGGCCCCGGCCAGTCAGCTCAGGACGTGGCCAACCGGGCCTTTGGTGCGCTGATGGGCATTCGCGATGCGTTCATCTTTCCGTTGAGCCCGCCACCCATTCCCGAGCTGGGCAACGCCAGCGGCTTCACGTTCCGCCTGCAAGACCGGGGCGGCGCAGGGCACGAAGCCCTGGTGAAAGCCCGCAACCAGTTGCTGGGCATGGCCTCGCAGAGCAAGGTGCTGACGCAGTTGCGCCCTGATGGTCTGGAGGATGCGCCACAGCTGCAAATCGACATTGACCGTGACAAGGCCAACGCGCTGGGCGTGCCCTTCGACGCCATCAACTCTGCGCTCTCCACAGCGCTGGGTTCCAGCTATGTGAACGACTTCCCCAACCAGGGCCGCCTGCAGCGGGTGGTGGTGCAAGCCGATGCGCCTGCACGCATGCAGCCTGACGATCTGCTGCAGATCAATGCCACCAACAGCCAGGGCAAACCGGTACCGCTGTCGGCGTTCGCGACGACGCGCTGGGTGACCGGCGCGCAGCAAACCGTGCGCTACAACGGCTACCCCGCCATGCGCATCTCCGGCTCGCCCGCGCCGGGCTACAGCACGGGGGCGGCGATGGCCGAGATGGAGAAGCTGGCCGGCCAACTGCCCCAAGGCTTTGGCTTTGAATGGACTGGCCAGTCGCGCGAAGAAAAGCTGGCAGGGTCGCAGTCGCTCATCCTGTATGGCTTTGCCATCCTGGCGGTGTTCCTGTGCCTGGCCGCGCTGTACGAGAGCTGGTCGATCCCGCTGGCCGTGATCCTGGTGGTGCCCCTGGGCGTGCTGGGCGTGCTGCTGGCCACGTTGCTGCGCGGCTATGCCAATGACGTGTACTTCCAGGTGGGCCTGATCACCATCATTGGCCTGTCGGCGAAAAACGCCATCCTGATCATCGAGTTCGCCAAGGACCTGCAGGCCCAAGGCAAGGGCGTGATCGAGTCGGCGCTGGCCGCCGCGCACCTGCGGTTCCGTCCTATCGTGATGACCTCGATGGCGTTCGGCCTGGGTGTTCTGCCACTGGTGGTTGCGTCGGGCGCAGGCTCTGCCAGCCAGCGGGCCATCGGCACTGGCGTGCTGGGTGGCATGGTCACCGGCACCGCCCTGGCCGTGTTCTTTGTGCCCGTGTTCTTTGTGGTGGTGCGCAGCCTGTTCAAGGGCAGCGCACGCCAGCAGGAAATGAACCGCCGCCATGCAGAAGAAGCAGGAGTTGGAACCCATGACTAAACACCGCCGTACCCCTCTGGCACTGGCAGCGGCCGCAGCGGCGGCGCTGCTGGCGGGCTGCTCGTTCATTCCTACCTACGAACGCCCTCAGCCCCCCGTCCCTGCTACTTACGCCGGCGCGGCAGCAACAACGGACGGTGCGGCGGTTCAGCCGGGCGCCACCGTGCCCTGGCAGAACTACTTTGCAGAGCCACGTCTGCAGCAGCTCATCGGCATTGCGCTGGCCAACAACCGCGACTTGCGGGTGGCCATGCTCAACATCGAGCAGGCCCGGGCCACCTACCAGGTGCGCCGTGCCGACCTGTACCCGGGCGTGGGCCTGGCGGCTAATGCCAGCCGGGCGCCCGCTGCGGGCACCGGCAACCTGACCAACTCGTTCAGCGTGGGCCTGGCCGTATCTGCGTGGGAGATCGACTTCTTTGGCCGCATTGCCAGCCTCAAGGAACAAGCGCTCGCCCAATACCTCGCCACCGAAGAAGGCCGCAACGCCGCCCAGGTGAGCCTGGTGGCGGCGGTAGCCAATGGCTGGCTGACGCTGCTGGCCGACGAGGAACTGCTGGACCTGTCGCGTCAGACCCTTGCCTCGCGCGAGGAGTCGGTGCGCTTGACCAAGATGCGCCTGGACGCGGGCGTGGCCTCCGAGCTCGACTTCCGCCAGGCAGAGTCGCTCACCCAGGCGGCCCGCGCCACGCTGGCACAGCAACAGCGCCAGCGCGCGCTCGACGAAAACGCGCTGGTCCTGCTGCTGGGCCAAGCACTGCCCCAGGACGTGCGCGCCAGTCTGGCGGGTGGCAAGCTGGCCGACGCGCCTGCGATGGCACCGCTACCTGCTGGCGTGCCGTCAGAGCTGCTCACCCGCCGGCCAGACATCCGCCAAGCGGAGCAGCAACTGATTGGCGCTAACGCCAACATCGGCGCAGCGCGGGCGGCGTTTTTCCCGCGCATCTCCCTGACAGCGCAGGCAGGCACCGCCAGCGGCGAGCTGTCCGGCCTGTTCAAGAACGGCTCCTGGGGCTTCACCATAGCTCCATCCCTGCTGCTGCCCATTTTTGACGCGGGCCGCAATCAGGCCAATCTGGACAGCGCCCGGGTCGGCCGGGAGATTGCCGTGGCGCAGTACGAAAAAGCCATCCAGACCGCGTTCCGCGAAGTCTCGGACGCGCTGGCCGGGCAAGCCACCCTGGGCGAACAGGCCCAGGCCCAGCAACAGCAGGCTCAGGCAGAAGCCGCGCGCCTGCAACTGGCCGACCTGCGCTACCGCAACGGCGTGGCCAGCTATCTGGACCTGCTGGACGCACAACGCTCGCTGTTCACGGCCCAGCAGGCCGTGGTGCAGGTGCGGCTGGCGCAACTGCAAAACCAGGTGTCGCTGTACAAGGCGCTGGGGGGCGGAGCACCCGACACCAGCGCCCAGGCCCCGTCCTGACGCTCTGCGCTGAAGCGCGCGCAGCCCCCTGAGGTGCTGCGCGCGCTGGGGCAAACCCGTGGTTGTCTGCATCAAGCGGGGATCGGAATAACCATCCCCGCAGATATAATTTAAGGTTGATTACACCGAAGCCCCCGATACACCTGAGGACGACATGAGCGACAACCACCACGAAGAAGCCCATACCGGCCCGATCAAGAACCCCAAGCAGTTGCTGGTCGCGGTACTTTTCTCGTTTGTAGTTCCGATCTTTGCCATCATTGGCTTGGTCCTGTATGTGACGTCGGCGGACAAGCCCGCTGCCGGTGCCGTCAACCCCGAAAAGGCCATCGCCGAACGCATTCAGAAGATCGGCATGGTTGAAGTGCGCGACGCCAACCGTCCCCTCAAGAGTGGCGAAGAGGTGTTCAAGGCCCAGTGCTCCGCCTGCCATGCCTCCGGCGCTGCAGGTGCCCCCAAGTTTGGCGATGCAGCCGCCTGGGCTGCGCGCATCGGCACCGGGTTTGAAGCCCTGGTGCAGTCCGCCCTGAAGGGCAAGGGCGCCATGGCCCCCCAAGGTGGCGGCGACTTCAATGACACCGAAATCGCACGCGCCGTGGCCTACATGGCCAACGCGGGTGGCGCCAAGTTTGCCGAACCTGCTGCTCCCGCCGCTGCGGCCCCTGCCGCCCAGGCAGACGCAGCCCCAGCGGCCGCTCCTGCACCAGCACCTGCCGCAGCCCCTGCAGCGGCTGCGCCCGCTGTAGCAGTAGCTGCCGCACCTGCAGCCGCCGCAGCAGGCGCTGGCGAGGCTCTGTACAAGCAAGCTTGCCAGGTGTGCCATGCTGCCGGTGTGGCCGGTGCTCCCAAGTTTGGTGACAAGGCCGCATGGGCCGCTCGCCTGCCCGCAGGCATCGATGCGTTGTACACCAGTGTCGCCAAGGGCAAGGGCGCCATGCCTCCCCGTGGTGGTACACAAGCCTCTGACGCCGATCTGCGCGCCGCGGTGGAGTTCATGGCAGCCGCCGCCAAGTAAGGCAGCCCTTTTATCCCGCCCTGGCGGGGTAAAAACCCAAACCCAAAGCCGGTCCTTGCGACCGGCTTTGTCGTTTTGGAACCCATCCCGCTCAGCGATCAGCAGCGGTCAATGCCTGCGGCTCCAGGCGAAGGGCGGTGGGGGCGGAGAGCTTCAGCTTGACTGCGACGCCCCAGCTTGCGGCCTGGCACGCGGGCTGCAGACATACCCGTAGCGCGCCGGCAGGTCCTTCGCCTGCACGTCCTCGGGCGTCCAGCGCCCATCGGTCACCGCCTCTGCTGCCAGTGCCACGTCCAGCGTGTGGACCAGCCCGAGGCCCAGGTCTGTCTCCAGGTACACACGGCCCAGTTCGTCCAGCAGGCAGCGGCGCACCAACGCCTCCCGACCGGTGTGGCTGACGGCACGCAGGTCCTGCGGCTGCAGGCGCCAGACCCAGGGCGTGGCCTCCAGCTCTACATACACGCGCTGAGGGCCGTTCTGAAAGAACCACTGCCCCTGGTCGTCATGTTCGTAGTTGCGGGCTATGAACGCGATGAGCTTGTCGTGCTGCAGCAACGACCCTTTGCTGTGCGGAAACGTACCCGCTGCCTGCACCGCGTCGTCGCGCAGATACCAGTGGCCACGCGCATCCAGGCCCAGCCAGCCATAGCAGTCGGGCACATTGGGCCATTTGGCCAGTGCCTGTTTGACGATGTCATCCATGGGCGGATTGTGCGCTGTGCTGCGCCAGCGCCCCACTGTGCTCGGCCAGCCACCCTCCCACCGCGTCGGGCATGGCGCGCACATGCCCGGGTGGCAACCCACGCGGGAACCCCACATGGCCGCCGTGCGCCGGCTGCCAGAGCGTCACATGGCGCCCTACCTCGCGCACGCCCGGCAGGCTGCCAGCGGGCACAAAGGGGTCGTTGCGCGCGTTCACCACCAGGGCCGGAATGCGGATGCGGTGCAGCAGCGGCTTGGCCGACGCGCGCAGCCAGTAGTCCTCGGTGTTGCGAAACCCATGGACCGGCGCTGTGAACACGTTGTCGAACGCGTACAGATCCCGCGCGGCCAGCAGAGCCTGCCGGTCAAACAGCCCCGGGTGCTGGGCCAGCTTCTGCAGTGCCTTGGGCACCAGAGTGCGCATGAACATGCGGGTGTACACCAGCCGGTTGAAGCCGCGCCCTATGGCATGGCCGCCCGCTGCCAGGTCGATGGGCGAGCACACGGCCGCCACCGCATCTGCGCTGCGCGCGGCGTCAGTGCCCACTTCGGCGGCCCAGCGCAGCAGGGCATTGCCGCCCAGTGACACCCCCACCGCCATCAGCGGCCCCTGGTGGCGCGCGCGCAGTTGCTCCAGCATCCAGCCGATCTCGGCGTAGTCGCCCGAGTGGTAGGCGCGCGGGGCGCGGTTGATCTCCCCACTGCACCCCCGGAAGTGCGGGAGCGCGCAGGCCCAGCCGCGCTCGCGGGCCAGGTCGGCAAAGGCCTCGCAGTAATGGCTGCGCGACGAGCCTTCCAGCCCGTGGAACACCACCAACAGCGGCCGGGGAGCGTCAGCCGCCACTCCGTCCTGCAGATAGTCCACATCGACAAAATCGCCGTCGGGGGTGTCCCAGCGCTCACGGCGGTACTCAGGACGCGGGCCGAACACCCGGCGTGCGTACAGCGCGGGCCAGATCGTTTGCAACTGGCCCCCGGGCAGCCAGCGAGGCGCTATGTATTTCATAGCTGCCAAGGCATATGTTGTCGGCGCATACGGCCAATTGGACCCAAAATCCTCACGCAGGGGCCTCTCAATGCAGAACGGGGCGCTGCGCCAGCACATCCACCTGGGCATCGGGCGCCACGCCCGGGCTGGCATGGTGGGCCACCAAACGCCAGCCTTCGGGAGTCTTGTGGTACACGTTGGTGGCCATGACCACGGCCTGGTGCAGGCCGTCGGGCAGCATCACCTCGACCTGCTCGACCACGCTGTGCACGGCGCTCGACAGCGCCACCACGCGGTGCACCTGCGCTGGCCGAGCACGCACGGTGCCATGCGAGAACATCGCCTCGAACGCGGCACGGATGGCCACAGGCCCCAGCAGGCGCGGCCCTCCCGGATGCACGCAGATGATCTCGTCGTCGTCCGCCCAGCACGACATCAGCAGATCGATGTCACCGCGCTGCAGCGCCTCATAGAACGCGGATTCGGTTTCATCCGAAGAGCCACCCAGAGTGGCTGCTTTTGATCGGGCGCGGGGCATGTGGGTTCAGAGGGTAAGTGGGTTGGAATGGCGTGACAGGTGCAACGCGAGGCTGCTATTGTGCGGCGGCGGTGCAATGCCTTGCTGCGGTCTGATTTTGTACGCGCTCTGGAGGTGCACCCACTGCGACAGATCCTCCACAAACTTTGCTGTCTTGCGCATCGCGGTTTCTGGCACAGTCATCCCATTTCTCCATCGGCGGACTCCACCATCATGATGATCCAACGTCTTCTTGCCCTCCTCACCGTGCTCGCTGCCACGCTCACACTGAGCGGCTGCGGCTACAACGACTTCCAGCGCCTGGACGAGCAGTCCAAGGCCGCGTGGAGCGAAGTGCTCAACCAGTACCAGCGCCGTGCCGACCTGGTGCCCAACATCGTCGCCACCGTCAAGGGCGAGGCCAACTTTGAGCAGGAGACGCTGACCAAGGTGGTCGAGGCCCGTGCCAAGGCCACGGCCATCCAGGTCACGCCCGAAACCCTGAACAACCCCGAGGCTTTCAGCAAGTTTCAGCAGGCCCAGGGCGAGCTGTCCAGCGCCTTGTCGCGCCTGATGGTCGTGTCCGAGCGCTACCCCACCTTGCAGGCCAACCAGGGCTTTCGCGACCTGAGGGTGACGCTGGAAGGCACGGAGAACCGCATCACCGTGGCCCGCAACCGCTACATCCAGACGGTGCAGGAGTACAACGTGCTGGCCCGCAGCTTCCCCACCAACCTCACGGCCATGGCCTTCAGCTACGCCCCCAAGCCCAGTTTTACCGTGGCCAACGAGGCCCAGATTGCCGTGCCGCCCACGGTGGACTTCTCCGCATCCAAGGCCAAGCCCTGAACACCCCTTGCAGGGTCTGACGTGAGCCAAATATGCTGCTAGCGCCTATTCGATATGCCCTGATAGCTATATTTTTGATAGCTTCATGGCCAGTCTTTGGCTGGGCCCAATCGCAGCCGCTGGCGGTGCCCCCGCTGACCGGCCACGTCATGGATCAGACAGGCACGCTCAGCGTCAATGACATTCAGGCGCTGGAGGGCCAGCTGGTTGCGCTCGAAAAATCGCGCGGCTCGCAAGTCGTGGTGCTGATCGTGCCCACCACGGCACCGGAAGATATCGCCGCCTATGCCAACCGCGTCGGCAATCAGTGGAAGATCGGGCGCCGCGACGTGGGTGACGGTGTGCTGGTGGTGGTCGCCAAGAACGACCGCAAGATGCGCATTGAGGTCGCCAAATCGCTGGAAGGCGCCATCCCCGACATTGCAGCAGCACGCATCATCGACGGCGCGATGAAGCCTCGCTTTCAACAAGGCGACTTTGCGGGAGGCCTCGGTGCAGCGATCACGCAGATCGGCGCGCGCATCGCGGGCGAAGCCCTTCCCGCCCCGGCCGAGACATCCTCCCCCGCCGCTGGAGGCAGCAGTCACGGCCTGTTCGACTGGACGGACTTCGCCATCTTCCTGTTCTTTGGCGTCATGGTGGCTGGCCCATTGGCACGCAGCCTGCTGGGGGCTGCGCTGGGTGGCCTGGCGGTGGGCGGCGGCGTGGGGGCCCTGGCGTTTGTGTTCACCTCCAGCCTGCTGCTGTCGGTGGGTGCGGGCGTCATTGCACTGCTCTACACGTGGCTTTTTGGCGGTAGCAGCGGCCCCATCAGCCTGGGGCATGGCGGTGGAGGCTCCGGAGGCTGGAGCAGTGGCAGTTCGGGCGGATTCAGCAGCAGCAGCAGCAGTGACAGCGGCGGTTTCAGTTCGGGCGGCGGGGGCGATTTTGGCGGCGGCGGCGCCTCGGGGGATTGGTGATGGGTGTTGAGAACAGCGAACGACCTGCGCACACGCTGTGGCGAGCCCTCTGGCGGCTGGTGCACCACCGCTGGCATGACGCTTTTGGCCGGTCCGCCATCCCGGCACCCGCGCTGCAGCGCCTGGGCGCGCAGGTGGCGGCCAACGAGTTGCAACACACCGGGCAGATCCGCATCGTGGCCGAGGCGGGCCTGCCCTGGAGCTACCTGCGCCGCCACGCCCGAACGCGGGAACGCGCATTGATGCTGTTTAGCAAGCACCGCGTGTGGGACACCGAACACAACAACGGCGTGCTGATCTACCTGCTGATGCCAGAGCATGCGTTTGAGATCGTTGCCGACCGGGGCTTGGCGCGCCATGTCCCTCCGGAGGTGTGGGAGCAGATGGCGGCGCAGATGTCAGCCCAATTTCGGCAAGGGCATTACGAGGAAGGCCTGTCGCGGGCGGTGAGCGCTGTGGGCGCCCTGCTGATTCAGCACTTTCCACGCGCGGCGGATTCCCCCTCCCCCAACGAGCTGCCGGACGCACCGATCGTGCGCTGACGCTGCTTGACGGGCGTCGGCCCCAACAGCGTACGAGCGGCGCATGCCGGCACACTAAAGGCCACGATGACGGGGCATCTTGCAGGCGAGGCCATTGGCGTTCGCAGCCCTCCTAACCCCCAGCCCCACGTACCCCAGTAGCCCTCTTGTCGGAGGTCATGCGGGGCACCGACTCTATGGTCTTGCACCGCCTCCGTATGGTCGGAACGCTGGACTTATCCAGGCCCTGGTCGTCCTGAATTTGCACCCGGGTTTTCCATGAAATCCTAGCGGTTCCGACACCTTGTGAGGCCCTAAGTCCTCGGGCGCTCTCATACATTCCCTCCATTGTTTCCAATACCGGAACAGTTAGTTCGCGACCCGGTGGTTTTTCTCTGCACCCCACCGGCGTACAGTTCATCCCATCGATGAGCCGAACCCGCAAGGCGACTCACCGAACCCGGTCCCAGGCAGCTTTCTTTGTTTTTGGCGCTTTGTTCCGGTTTTTTGAGCCGCTTCTTTAACTTCAAGGATTTCCATCATGAACAACACCGCACGTTTCCTCTCCATCGCCGCTGTCGCTGCTTTCGCTTCTTTTGGTGCCCAGGCTGACGAAGCCGATGCTTCGCAGTTCGCCACCAAGTTTGAAACCAACCGCACTCGCGCTGAAGTGCAAGCTGAAGCAGCTACCGTGGCCCAGACCCGCTCGATCGAACCCGCTGGTTCGCGTGTGGTGACTTACAAGTCCACGGCTGACCGCGCTGCCGTGCGTGCCCAGGCTGCTGAAGCTGTGCGTACCGGCCAGATTTCTTCGGGTGAGCGCGGCTAATTGACCCGGGGCGGCTGAATCTGCCGCTCTGGTTGCGCCGTATCTCTCAGTACCCAAGTCCCTCTTTTTCAAATTTTCTGGAGTTTCACCATGAACAAGTCTGTCCGTTTCCTGTCCGTTGCTGCTGTCGCCGCTTTCGCCGCTTTTGGTGCCCACGCTGATGAAGCCGATGCTTCGCAGTTCGCTACCAAGTTCGAAACCAACCGCACCCGTGCTGAAGTGGCTGCCGAAGCCGCTACCGTGGCACAAACCCGCAGCATCGAGCCTGCTGGCTCGCGTGTGGTGACCTACAAGTCCACCGCTGACCGCGCTGCTGTGCGTGCCCAGGCTGCTGAAGCCCTGCGCACGGGCCAGATCTCTTCGGGCGAGATCGGCAACGCGATGTAATTGCCACAGGCCCCGTGCGCACGGCATGGGGGCTTTGTGAAAAAGCTGTGCAAATGCAAAAGGCCGGGGCCCTGTGAGGGGCCCTGGCCTTTTTGTTTGTGCGTAAGCCTTTTGGAGCGGAGATCAAGTGACCAGCTTCGCAGAGGCCATTGCTGGCGAGTTGCTACCCCGTCGATAGGCAATACTGCGCCCCCGCTTCTAGGAGTATGGCTGTGTACGTCTGGAGCGTTGTCACCGCGACAGAAACAAAAAAACCCGGCAATGCCGGGTTTTTTGTGCCGCACCAGAGTGCTCGCGAAAGCTTACTTCTTCTGGCGGAACTTGCGCAGTGCGGCAATCTGGGCAGCCATGACGGCCAGCTCGGACTGGGCCTTGGCCAGATCGATGTCGCTCTTGGCGTTCTTGAGCGCTTCTTCGGCTGCAGACTTGGCCGCGTTGGCCTTCTCGTCGTCCAGATCCTTGCCACGAATGGCGGTGTCCGACAACACGGTCACGCAGTTGGGTTGCACTTCCAGAATGCCACCGGCCACGAAAACGAACTCTTCGCCACCGTCAGCCATTTCGATGCGCACCGAGCCCGGCTTGATGCGGGTTATCAGCGGGGTGTGGCGGGGGTAGATGCCCAACTCGCCAGCTTCGCCGGGCAGAGCGACAAAGCGCGCTTCACCGGAGAAGATGGACTCTTCGGCACTGACCACATCAACGTGGATGGTGTTCATCATTGCTCCTAGGAAAAGGTGGGTTGCTTGATTGCAGAAGGCCGGGTCGCCACGGGCTGCCCGGCCGACGGCTCATCAGGCCACCTTCTTGGCCTTTTCGAAGGCTTCGTCAATGGTGCCCACCATATAGAACGCTTGCTCTGGCAGGTGATCGCATTCGCCGTTCACGATCATCTTGAAACCACGGATGGTTTCGGCCAGGGGAACGTACTTGCCTGGGGAGCCCGTGAACACTTCGGCCACGTGGAAAGGCTGCGACAGGAAACGCTGGATTTTGCGAGCGCGGGCCACAGCCAGCTTGTCTTCAGGAGCCAGTTCGTCCATGCCCAGAATGGCGATGATGTCGCGCAGTTCCTTGTAGCGCTGCAGCGTACCCTGCACGGCGCGGGCCGTAGTGTAGTGGTCTTCGCCCACCACGTTCGGGTCCAGCTGGCGGCTGGTGGAGTCCAGCGGGTCCACAGCGGGGTAGATACCCAGCGAGGCGATGTCACGCGAAAGCACCACGGTGGAGTCCAAGTGGGCGAACGTCGTGGCTGGCGAGGGGTCGGTCAAGTCATCGGCTGGCACGTACACGGCCTGGATGGAGGTGATCGAACCGACCTTGGTGGACGTAATACGCTCTTGCAGGCGGCCCATTTCTTCGGCCAGGGTAGGCTGGTAGCCCACGGCGGAAGGCATACGGCCCAGCAGAGCGGACACTTCAGTACCGGCCAGCGTGTAGCGGTAGATGTTGTCCACGAAGAACAGCACGTCACGGCCTTCGTCACGGAAAGATTCCGCAATGGTCAGACCGGTCAGGGCCACGCGCAGACGGTTGCCTGGTGGCTCGTTCATCTGGCCGTACACCATGGCCACTTTGGACTCGCCCAGGTTCTCCAGATTCACCACGCCGGAATCGGCCATTTCATGATAGAAGTCGTTCCCTTCGCGGGTACGCTCGCCCACACCAGCGAACACCGACAGACCCGAGTGGGCCTTGGCGATGTTGTTGATGAGTTCCATCATGTTAACGGTCTTGCCCACACCGGCGCCACCGAACAGACCCACCTTACCGCCCTTGGCGAACGGGCACACCAGGTCAATCACCTTGATGCCGGTTTCCAGCAGTTCTTGCGAGGGCGACAGTTCGTCGTACGCAGGTGCCTTGCGGTGGATCGAAGCCGTCAGCTCCTGGCCCACGGGACCACGTTCGTCGATGGGGTTGCCCAGCACGTCCATGATGCGGCCCAGCGTCGCCTTGCCCACGGGCACGGTGATGGGGTTGCCGGTGTTGGTCACCATGATGCCGCGGCGCAGGCCGTCGGAGGAACCCAGGGCGATGGTACGCACCACGCCGTCACCCAGCTGCTGCTGCACTTCCAGCGTCAGGGCAGAGCCTTCCAGCTTCAGGGCGTCGTAAACCTTGGGCATCTGGTCGCGTGGGAACTCAACGTCCACCACGGCGCCGATACATTGAACAATCTTGCCTTGCACTTGAGCCATTTTTCGCTCCAATAAAGTAGTTAGTTGAGCTGCTTACACAGCAGCGGCGCCAGCCACGATTTCCGAAAGTTCTTTCGTGATCGCTGCCTGGCGCGTCTTGTTGTAGACCAGCTTCAACTCGCCAATGACGCTTCCGGCGTTGTCGGTGGCGGCCTTCATGGCCACCATGCGTGCCGACTGCTCGGACGCCATGTTTTCCGCAACCGCCTGGTAAATCAGGGACTCGACATAACGGACCAGCAGCTCGTCGATGACGCTTTGCGCATCGGGCTCATAGATGTAGTCCCAGCCGTGTTCCGTCTTCTCAGCCTGCATCTGCTCGGAGGACAGGGGGAGCAGCTGCTCCACCACCGATTCCTGCTTCATGGTGTTGATGAACTTGGTGTAGCTCAGGTACACCGCGTTGATCTTGCCTTCTGCGTATGCATCGAGCAGCACCTTCACCGGGCCAATCAGTTTGTCCAGGTGGGGGGTGTCGCCCAGACCCGTCACGTGCGAAACCACCTTGGCGCCCACACGGTTCAGGAAACCCAGGCCCTTGTTGCCAATCGCCACGGCTTCGGTCGAGACGCCAGCACCCTGCAGTTCACGCAGCTTGGTCGTCACGGCACGCAACACGTTGGTGTTCATGCCGCCGCACAGGCCCTTGTCCGTGGTAATGACGATCACACCGGCGGTCTTGGCATCGTTCATTTTCATGAACGGGTGCACGTACTCCGGGTTGGCCTTGCCGAGGTTGGCTGCAATGTTGCGGATCTTCTCGCTGTATGGGCGGGCAGCCCGCATCCGGTCCTGCGCCTTGCGCATTTTGGATGCGGCCACCATTTCCATGGCTTTGGTGATCTTCTTGGTGTTTTCCACCGATTTGATCTTGCCGCGTATTTCCTTGCCTGCTGCCATGATGGCTCCTCGTCCGGTTTAAGCGAACGACTTCTTGAACGCGGCGATCGCTGCGGTCAATTCGGCTTCTGCATCCTTGTCCATGGCCTTGGCCTGTTCCAGCTTGGCCAGCAAAGCGGCGTGGCTGGTCTTCAGGAACTGGTGCAGGCCGTGTTCGAAGTCGAGCACCTTCTTGACATCGATGTCGTCCATGAAGCCCTTGTTCACAGCGAACAGCGTGGCGGCCATCAGCGAGATGGACAACGGGCTGTACTGTGCCTGCTTCAGCAGTTCGGTCACGCGGGCACCGCGGTCCAGCTGCTTGCGGGTGGCTTCGTCCAGATCGGAAGCGAACTGCGCGAACGCAGCCAGTTCACGGTACTGGGCCAGGTCGGTACGGATACCGCCGGACAGGTTCTTCACCAGCTTGGTCTGGGCAGCACCACCCACGCGCGACACCGAGATACCGGCGTTGATGGCGGGACGGATACCGGCGTTGAACAGGCTGGTTTCCAGGAAGATCTGGCCGTCGGTGATCGAGATCACGTTGGTAGGCACGAAAGCGGACACGTCGCCAGCTTGCGTTTCGATGATCGGCAGTGCGGTCAGCGAACCGGTCTTGCCCTTGACTTCACCCTTGGTGAAGGCTTCGACATAGTCGGCGTTCACGCGGGCTGCACGTTCGAGCAGACGGCTGTGCAGATAGAACACGTCACCAGGATAGGCTTCGCGGCCTGGTGGGCGACGCAGCAGCAGCGACACTTGGCGGTAGGCCACAGCTTGCTTGGACAGGTCGTCGTACACGATCAGGGCGTCTTGGCCGCGGTCGCGGAAGTATTCGCCCATCGTGCAACCCGAGTAGGCCGACACGTACTGCATGGCAGCCGATTCGGAAGCCGATGCGGCCACCACAATCGTGTACTCCATGGCGCCGGCTTGTTCCAGAGCGCGCACCACGTTCTTGATCGACGATGCCTTCTGACCGATGGCGACGTAGATACAGGTCACGCCCTGGCCCTTCTGGGCGATGATGGCGTCGATGGCCACGGCGGTCTTGCCGGTCTGGCGGTCACCAATGATCAGCTCGCGCTGGCCACGGCCCACGGGCACCATCGAGTCGATGGACTTCAGGCCGGTCTGCAGAGGCTGGTCCACGGACTTACGGGCGATCACACCGGGAGCAACCTTTTCGATCACGTCGGTGAGCTTGGCGTTGATGGGGCCCTTGCCGTCGATAGGTTGACCCAGGGCGTTCACCACGCGGCCGACCAGTTCGGGGCCCACGGGCACTTCCAGAATGCGGCCCGTGCACTTGACGGTGTCGCCTTCGGAGATGTGCTCGTACTCGCCCAGAATCACGGCGCCGACGGAGTCGCGCTCGAGGTTCAGCGCCAGACCGTAGGAAGGCTGACCGTCCTTGGTCGCGGGGAACTCGAGCATTTCGCCCTGCATCACGTCCGACAGGCCATGAACGCGCACGATACCGTCAGACACGGACACCACGGTACCCTGGTTGCGGATATCGCTGCTGGCGGCCAGACCTTCGATGCGGCTCTTGATGAGTTCAGAAATTTCTGCGGGATTGAGTTGCATGACTCTTTCCTTCTTTCTTTGGTTCGCTGTCCTCGTCGCGCGTTACGCAACGAGGGCCGCTTTCATTTGTTCAAGACGGGCCTTGACCGAAGTGTCCAGCACCTCGTCACCCACCACTACGCGAATACCACCGATCAGGGACTCATCCAGCTGTACAGCGAGATTGAGCTTACGGCCGAAGCGCTTTTCCAGCGCTGCGCTGACCTCGGACAGTGCAGCACTGTCCATCGGAAATGCGCTGTACACGACGGCATCCGAGGAGCCGTTGCGACGATTCACGAGGGCACGAAACTGCGCAGCCACTTCCGGGAGCGCATCGATGCGTCCGTTGTCGATGACTGTGCGCAGGAAATTTTTGGCCATATCCGGCAGGGCCGAGCGGGCGACCCCGGTGAATACGGCGAACACCTGGTCTGCCGTCACCTTGGGGTTGTCCGCCAACTGACGCAGCTGGGGGTTGGCGGCAATCGCCGCCAGTTCGTCCATCCAGGCAGCGGTGCTGCCCAGATCGACGCCCGCGCCCGCAGTGGCAGCCTTGAACAAGGCATCGGCGTAAGGGCGGGCAATGGTGGCGAGTTCAGCCATGTGTGTCCCCTTACAGCTCGGTCTTCAGGCGGTTGAGCAGGTCGGCATGGACGCCAGCATTGACTTCCTTGCGGAGAATCTGCTCGGCACCCTTGACGGCCAGCGCTGCCACCTGCTCACGCAGGGCTTCGCGGGCTTGGACCGTCTGCTGCTCGGCTTCGGCGCGGGCTGCAGCAACAATCTTATTGCCTTCCTCTGTGGCGCGTGCCTTGGCTTCTTCGATGATGGCCTGGGCACGACGGTCGGCGTCCGCAAGACGCGAGGCCGTTTCGTTGCGCGCCTGTGACAGTTCCTTTTCAACGCGCTGGTTGGCAGCGGTCAGTTCGGATTTGGCACGGTCGGCAGCTGCGAGGCCATCGGCGATTTTCTGGGCTCGTTCATCCAACGCCTTCGCGATCGGAGGCCACACGAATTTCATCGTGAACCACACGAGGATCAGGAAGACGATGGCCTGAATGAACAGGGTCGCATTGATACTCACGGCAACACCTTTCTAAAGTGGCGTTGAACGGGATTTACTTGGGCAGGTTGGCCAAGAGCGTGGAAACGAAGGGGTTGGCGAAAGCGAACAGCAGGGCGATAGCCACACCGATCAGGAACGCAGCGTCGATCAGACCAGCCAAGATGAACATCTTGGTTTGCAGTTCGTTGATCAGTTCAGGCTGACGTGCCGACGATTCGAGGAACTTGCCACCCATCAGGGCGATGCCGATGGAAGCGCCGATAGCGCCCAGACCAACGATCAGACCACAAGCCAGAGCGACGAGACCGAGAATGTTTTCCATGATGACTCCTGAGTTAAAAAAGAAAAGTTAAGGAAAGAAAAAACGAAAGGGAAACTTAGTGCGCGTTGTGCGCCTGACCAAGGTAGATCAGCGCGAGCATCATGAAGATGAATGCTTGCAGCGAGATCACCAAAATGTGGAACAGCGTCCAGATGGTGCCAGCGATGACGTGGCCCACAGGCAGCAGCACACCCGACAGCGACAGGGCCGCAGCACCACCCATGAGGGCGATGAGCATGAACACCAGTTCGCCAGCGTACATGTTGCCGAACAACCGCATGCCATGGGACACGGTGTTGGCGACATATTCAATGATCTGCATGAGCAGATTCACCACGCCCAGGATCAGGGCGAAGATAGGATTCTTGCTTGTGCCAAAAGGAGCCGACACCAGTTCGTGCGCCCAGCCGCCGGCCCCCTTGATCTTGACGCTGTACCAGAAGCGCAGGATCAGGATAGCGAAAGCGAGGCCCAGCGTGGTGGACAGATCGGCTGTGGGCACAACACGCAGATAAGCGTGGTGTGGGTCGTGACCTGCAGCGCCGTAGATCTTGGCCCAGATGGCGGGCAGCAGGTCCACAGGCAGCATGTCCATGAAATTCATCAAGAAGATCCAGACGAACACCGTCAGACCCAGGGGAGCGATGAACTTGCGGCTTTCGGCGTTGTGGATGTTGGCCTTGGCCTGGTTGTCCACCATCTCGACCAGCATCTCGACCGCAGCCTGGAAACGACCGGGCACACCCGAGGTTGCCTTACGGGCAGCTGACCACAGAATCAAAAGGGTGAGCGCACCCAGAACCAAACCGACGATGATCGAGTCGTAGTTGATGACAGTGAAATCAACAATCTTGGTCTGGTTGACGTTTTGAAGATGCTGCAGGTGGTGAACGATGTATTCACTTGCAGTCGGAGCGTGCGCTTCTGCGGCCATCGGACAACTCTTCTCTCTATCAATCGGTTTTTCGGACACCAGGCCGCACCAACAGTGCCACCCAGTACGTTTTCATTGCGACCACCATGCCAACCAGCAAGGCAATCCAGCTCAAGCCCGGCACCAGCCGAGGTGCCGCCGCCAGCAGCGCCACCGTCAACATGATCTTGGCGATTTCCCACCCAAAGAACCCCACCATGGCAGCCCGCGGATTGGATGACGCCTTGTGGCGCAACACACCGCGGGCAAACAGTGCGGCCGGAGCCACCACTGCCAGAGCGCCGTAGGCTGCAGACCAGCCCACCACCGCCCTGCCCGTCAGAACCCAGGCCACCAGGGCCACCAGCATTCCGACCAGCGCCTGACCTGCCACCACCTTCCACACCGAGAGGGGCGGATGGCGACTGCGCCACTGCTGCGCCTCTTGGGCCGTCAGGGGCTTGAAGTCAGATTCTTCAGCCTCAGTTTCAGTCTCTGGCGGGATTGTTTTCATTGATGAATGACGCCCGCGTTACAGACCGCAACTTTTACAAAGCCTCTAATTATAAGTAAAAACCCATGGCACCAGACAAAAACCCGCAAACGCGACGGCGGGTTGCGTGTGTGCCCGCCCCGTTGTGGTGACGTGCCAACGGCACTGGCGCTCACAAAACGGCCTCGCCATGCACCGATCTGGCGCACGCCGAAAGGGCAGCGCGAAGAGCCGAACGCGCCTGTGGCGCACAATGACAGTGCGTCGCCAGCTATCGAAACCGCAGCACCCCACTCACCGCTAATCACCATGACATCCTCCAATCCGCCGCCCGCCAACGGCCTCGATCCCCAGGCCGCCGATCCACGCAAAGACTCGCTGATCGAATACCCCTCCAAGTTCCCAATCAAAGTCATGGGCGCCAAGGTGGACGGCTTCGTGCATGCCGTGACCGAAATGGCGCGCCAGTTCGACCCTACCTTCGACGCTGCCACCATTGAACTGCGCGACAGCCGCGCGGGCAATTACCTCGGAGTAACCATCACCATCACGGCGACCAGCCGCGAGCAGCTGGACGACCTGTACCGCGCGCTGTCCTCGCACCCGATGGTGAAAGTGGTGCTGTAACCGCCGTCTCTGCAGATTGCGCCATGACGATTGACATCCGCCTGCTGGGCCGCGTGGACTACGCCAGCACCGTGCAGGCCATGCAGGACTACACAGCCACACGGACGCCGTCGGACGCTGACACGCTCTGGATTTGTGAGCATCCACCGCTTTACACCCAGGGCATTGCAGGCAAAAGCGACCATGTGCTGGACCCGGGCGAGATCCCCGTCATCGCCACCAACCGGGGCGGGCAGGTGACCTTCCACGGCCCCGGTCAGGTGGTCGCCTACCCGCTGATCGATCTGCAACGCGCGGGCTATTTCGTCAAGGAATACGTCTACCGCGTCGAAGAGGCCGTGATCCGCACGCTGGCGCACTTCGGCATCACAGGCCACCGGGTTGCCGGTGCACCCGGCATTTACGTGCGTCTGGATGACCCGCACAGCCACGCCATGCTGCCCCAACGCCCCCAAAAACGCACGGGCGCCGAGGCACCCACACCCGACTTCGAAGGCCTGGGCAAGATTGCCGCGCTGGGCATCAAGGTCAGCCGCCACTGCACCTACCACGGCGTGGCGCTGAACGTGGACATGGACCTGGAGCCTTACGACCGCATCAACCCTTGCGGTTACGCAGGATTGAAAACGGTGGACCTTTCTACAATCGGGGTCCACACCACCTGGGAAGAAGCCGCGCAGGTGCTGGGCCAGCAGCTCAGCATCCGGTTGGCGCCCTGAACTCTGCCTACAGCCATGAGCACCCCTGAAGTCGTCCGCGAAGCGCAATCCACCGAAGCCTACAACCCGCTGGCCAAGCAAAAGGCTGCGGCCAAGCTGTCGCGTATTCCGATCAAGGTGGAGCAAGGCGAAGTGCTCAAAAAGCCCGAGTGGATCCGCGTGAAGGCAGGCAGCCCCACCACCCGCTTCTACGAGATCAAGGACATCCTGCGCGAGCACAAGCTCCACACGGTGTGCGAAGAAGCCTCGTGCCCCAACATCGGCGAATGCTTTGGCAAGGGCACGGCCACGTTCATGATCATGGGCGACAAGTGCACGCGCCGCTGCCCGTTCTGCGACGTGGGCCATGGTCGCCCCGACCCACTGGACAAGGACGAGCCACTGAACCTGGCCAAAACCATCGCTGCGCTCAAGCTCAAGTACGTGGTGATCACCAGCGTGGACCGCGACGACCTGCGCGACGGCGGCAGCGGCCACTTTGTGGAATGCATTCAGAACATCCGCGAGCTGTCGCCCCAAACGCAGATCGAAATCCTGGTGCCCGACTTCCGTGGCCGCGATGACCGCGCGCTCGAAATCCTCAAGGCAGCCCCCCCGGATGTGATGAACCACAACCTGGAAACCGCGCCCCGCCTGTACAAGGAAGCGCGTCCCGGTTCGGACTACCAGTTCAGCCTGAACCTGCTGAAAAAGTTCAAGGCGCTGCACCCCAACGTGCCCACCAAGAGCGGCATCATGGTGGGCCTGGGCGAGACGGACGAAGAGATTCTGCAAGTGATGCGCGACATGCGCGAGCACAACATCGACATGCTGACCATTGGTCAGTATCTGGCGCCCAGCAACAGCCACCTGCCCGTGCGCCGCTACGTGCACCCCGACACCTTCAAGATGTTCGAGGAAGAGGCCTACAAGATGGGCTTCAGCCACGCGGCCGTGGGCGCCATGGTGCGCTCCAGCTACCACGCGGACCAGCAGGCGCACGCCGCAGGTGTCTGACCTCTTTTCATAGCGCCCCGCAATCCCCGCCTCAACCCCGCGGCTGTCAATTATGAACGGACTACCGGTTAACGATTCAACCCTGGTTGGACGACTCCAGCTCCAGCGGGAGTACCCGAAGCAGGTGCAGGGGGGAGTGCAGCGCGAGGGCGAACAGGTGTATCCGCTACAGCCTGAGCTTTGTCCACCACGATGGATATCGGGGCCTCTGCAGGACATAACTCCGCAGGATCAATGCCACTACGCTGCTGCCCGGCATCCGCGGGTGAAGGCATGTCGGCGCGACTCACATTAAGTGCGGGCAGTAACTGCCCCATGGCACTCAGGGTCCTAGCCTGAGCCACTATCTGATCGTATCGCGCGTTGACATACGCTCTGCTCGCCTGGAATGCTTCGTTCTGGGTATCAAGCAAGTCGAGCAATGTGCGCTGACCAAGATCGAACTGCTGCCTGTATGCCTCACGCGCTTTTTCGGTGGAAAGCCGGTGCTGATCCAAATACGTCATTTGCTCTATTAAACGTCGGACGTCATTGAACGCAATCACCGTGGTCTGCCGCACATCTCGGCAAGCCTTCTCCTTAAGCTCGCGCGCTTGGAACTTGTTGTCAACAGCCTGCTGCTCCCGCGCCCTGTCTGCACCGCCTCGATAGAAGTTGTAGGTCAGCACCAGCTCGACCGTGCTATCCCTTGATCGCCCCTGCTCTCCAATCAGATTGCGATCCCAAGACTGTCGCGCCCGAAAATCAATCCGAGGGGCATACCCCGCCTTCTGTGATGCGATGCCTGCTTCGCTAGCAAGCACGTTCTCGAGGGCCGCGTTGATCGTAGGACTGTTGTTCAAGGCGAAGTTAACTACGTCTTCAGTTTTTGCAGGCAAGGCGCCGAGCTTGAATCCTTCCGGCAGGGAAACCAACGTGCCGGGGGGCAGTTCGCCAATCAACCGCTGATAACGGGCGCTGACATCATGCAAATTGGATATTTCCGTCAACAAGTTCGACTCCGCCAAAGCCAGGCGACCTGTCGCTTGCTCAAGATCGACACGCCGCCCAACACCGGCAGAAGTGCGTTCATCAATCTGGTTCGTTGTCAGCTTGTGTTCGACGTAGTTTTGTTTAGCCTGCTCGACCAGTTCCCGGTAGCGCGCCACGTCGGCATACGCCCGCACAGCCTCCAGTGCCGCCGTTTCCGATGCCTCTACCAGTTCGTAGTACCGCGTGAGCTTGGCATGCCCCAGCCGTTTGACTTCGTTGCTGGTGAAGAAGCCGTCGAACAACATCTGATTCAGTGTCAGGGCGGCCCCAGTGTGGTGGTAAGAGCCGGTACTTCCCGAGGGGCGTACCCGGTTTTCGCGCCCAGTGCTGGCCAACGCATCCAGCTGAGGCAGGAAGCCTGCCCGAGCGACACTGCGCTCGGAGTCGGCTGCTCGAAAGCCAAACCATCGAGCTTGCACATCTGGGTTGTTTGTCACGGCCTTGCGAGCAGCCTCGACTAGGCCCTCAGGAGGTGTTTGCGCAGCAGCGCCCGTACTGATGAAAACAGCGGCAGCGATCAGGCTAAGAGACAGTTTCATGGCGACTCCGAATCGTTTGTGATGCAGAATCGAAACGTAACATTTACCTTGAAACTCTCACAGTTTTTTTTTACAACGAGGTCACATCGCCCTCGACCCAGTACTTTCAGCCAGGTAGCCGCGAACTCTGCGTTCCATGCCCTCCATTCCGCCACCTAAGAAGCGTGCGCTCCGAATCGCAGTGCGAGTTCGGGCGTTAGTGGCACTCACCATTACTTTGGCACTGGGGGTTGTGTCCAGCGCACCGGATCTGGATAAGATCCAATCTGTAGCGCTCCAGCGCTACGGCGCCAAGGGCTCTGATCTCGTCATTGCCTGGAGGGCCATGATGGCTGAAGGCAGCCGTCTCAGCGAAGCCGAGAAGCTAGCCCAAGTGAATAACTTCTTCAACCGGCGGATGCTGTTTGAAAGCGACTCGTTCATCTGGCAGCAAGACGACTACTGGGCCACTCCGCTGGAATTCATGGGCAAAAGCGCAGGGGACTGCGAAGATTTCTCCATCGCCAAGTACATCACGCTGCTGCACATGGGGGTCCCCAACGCCAAGCTGCGCATGATCTATGTTCGGGCCCGGATCGGGGGCGCTGGCAGCGCGAAAAGCGAAGCGCATATGGTGTTGGGCTATTACGCCAACCCCGCAGACGAACCGATGGTACTGGACAACCTGATCACCACCATCCGCCCCGCCTCATCCCGGGCCGATCTGTCACCTGTTTTCAGCTTCAACAATGAAGGCCTCTGGGTCTCTGGCGCCACCACCTCTTCGGCAGACCCGACAGCCCGCCTGTCGCGCTGGCGCGATGTGCTGGAGCGCATGCGGCAAGAAGGCTTCTGAATGCTGCGCCCTTTCTAGGAGATACAGCACATGTCACTCACCAAACAACTCTGGCTTGCCATCGGCCTGGTCATGGCGATTGCGTTTGGAGGCAGCATGCTGGTCAGTGTGCTATCTGCTCGGCACTACCTGCAGCAGCAGCTGCAGGTCAAGAACATCGACAACGCGACCTCGCTGGCGCTGGCCCTGTCGCAGCTGGACAAGGACCCCGTGACGGTCGAACTTCAGGTCGCGGCACAGTTCGATGCTGGGCACTACCGCTTCATCCGGATTGTGTCGCCCACTGGGCAGACGCTGGTCGAACGCAGCTTCTCTGGCTCCTTGCAGGGCGCACCTGCCTGGTTCGCGCGGCTGATTCCCATGAACGCCGAGCCCGGACGGGCCCAGATCCAGGACGGCTGGAAGCAATATGGCACTCTCACCCTTGCCAGCCACGACCAGTACGCCTACCACAGCCTGTGGACGGGCACCCTGGAGCTGCTGGCCTGGTTCGTTCTGGGCAGTGTCGTCGCAGGTGGCGTTGGCACCCTTGCCGTCAAGCGCATCACATCTCCCTTGCGCGACGTAGTGGCACAGGCCGAGGCCATCGCAGACCGGCGCTTCGTCAAGATTGCTGAGCCGAGTACGCCAGAGCTGCGCAGTGTGGCGCGCGGCATGAATGAGATGGTCACGCGCTTGCGGTCGATGTTTGGTGAGGAGGCTGCGCGCCTGGACGGACTGCGCAAGAAGGTCAATCGAGACGCAGTGACCGGACTCTCCAGCCGCGACTACTTCCTATCGCACCTTCAGGAGGCGATAGAAGGCGAACAGTTTCTCTCTTCAGGGAGTCTGGTGATCCTTAGGCTGACCGATCTCGAAGGGTTGAACAACCAGCTGGGGCACCAGAAGGCCGATGCGCTGCTCAAGCACTTGGGCACCGTGCTGTACAAAAGCGGCGAGGGTAAGCCCGGCCAGCGGGCGGGTCGGCTCAAAGGGGGCGAGTTCGGCGTGCTGTGCCCCTCCACGCCGTCGCCACAAGAAGCAGCACAGGACATCTTCGCCGCCCTGTCCTCGCAGTGGCTCCCCCACTGGTCAGCATTCGTCCCGGACCTGTTCCACATCGGTGCCTTGGGATACCGCAGGCAGGAGCCCCTGGGCGAACTCTTCAGCCGCGCAGACGAAGCACTGGCCCGCGCAGCGTCCCTCGGGCCCAACAGTATGTACGTGGACGAGGGCGCGCACTCCGCCGACGCGCGGCCCGCCGAACAGTGGCGGACCTTGCTGACCGAGGCAGTCAGCGGCGGCAGGCTTCAATTGGCCTTCTACCCAGTGGTGGACGGCAGCGGGAATGGCGCCATCCACCAGGAAGGCGTGATCCGGCTGGTGGCTGATGCCTCCGGTGCACTAATGTCTGCGGGAGACTTCATGCCCATGGCAGCCCACCTCAACCTCACCGCCCCTATCGATCTACGCGTGGTGCGCTTGGCCATTGAGCACCTGCGCAGCTCCGCCGGAGACATTGCCGTCAACCTCTCGGCCGAGACCATCGCAGACTTCCGCTTCCGCAACGAACTCACCCAGCTTCTGCACGCCTACCCCGACATGTGTGCGCGCTTGCTGTTCGAGGTACCTGAGTACGGCGTGTTCCGAGCCTTCGATGCCTTCAAGGCATTGGCGCACACCCTGCAGCAACTGGGTTGCCGTGTTGGTATCGAATATTTCGGTCAGCGCTTCACCGAGGGCAACAAGCTTGCGGACCTTGGGCTGGATTACATCAAGGTCCACCCCAGCTACGTACGCGGCATTGGCGACAACCTGGGCAACCAAGAGTTTTTGCGAGGCCTGTGCAACATCGCCCACGCAATTGGCATCCAGGTCATCGCCTTGGGGGTGGAGTCGCGGGACGATCTACCGCTTCTGGCGTCGCTGGGTTTCGATGGCGCCACGGGACCGGGCATCCGTTGAAGCAATACGGGACTGGCCGCAGTATCAGCCCCGTCCTCAACGGCTGTGCTCCCGCTCCTGCAGGCTCAGCAGTCCGTACCAGTAAATACTCCAACTCGGCCGCAGACCCTCTCATTCCCATGAGGGACAACGGCCATTTTTATTGAAGTTCTATGGGAAAAGCCCTTGCGCTGCGAAGCGCAAGGGCCACGGGGTCGGAAGACGCCGGGAACCCACTACCAAGCGCGTGGCCCGATCAGTCTTCGTTCGGCTTGATTTCGATGGTCGCCACGCTGGGTGCCCCAAGGGCCAGATCCACTGCGAGGGCCGCAGGCGTGGTGTCCTCTACCACCACCGTCTGCGATGCGCCGCCAGCCGCGGGCCCGTTGCTGTCGAGCGTGATGGAGGTGTCTCCTGCGACGGCAGCGGGGGGTAGGTTGGCCAGCAGGTCGCCACCATCGTCCGCCAGCAGGTCGGCCACTTCAATCTTGTCGCCCTCGGCCAGGCCTGTGACGACATCCTTGTCAGGGGTGCCGCCCGTAGTGCTGTCCGCCAGGTTGATCTTGATCGTGTCGTCGCCATCCCCGCCAGTGAGGGCGTCGCTGCCTTTCCCGCCGACCAGGGTATCGCTTCCCGTGCCGCCGTCCAGCGTGTCGTTTCCGCTCTGACCGTCGAGCTTGTCGTCACCGTCGCCGCCCTTGACCACATCGTTGCCTTTGCCCGCCAGCACGGTGTCGTCGCCCTTGCTGCCGACAATAGTTTCCGACGCATCACCACCCTTAATGGTCAAACCGCCATTTGTGGGGTCTGACAGGCTCACCTTGTCGCCGTCGAGCGTGTTGTCGGTGTCGATGACCACCTTGACGTCGATCGGTTTGGCAAGCTGGTCGCCGTCGCCATCCACCACCACCGCCTGGAAGTTGATCCACGTCTGGTCAGCGTAGACCGGCTTGGTCACTGGTGGAGTCGTCACGGTCTCGGTGTAGGTCAACGTGGCGGCGTCAGTCACCCGGTAATCGGTGCAGTCCTCGGCAGCGAACTGCACGGTGTTGAACGTGGTGCTGCCCGCTGGGTCCACCTTGACAGAGGTCTCGACGCTGGCCGTGCCGCCACTGGTATTGCCGCCGGAGGTTGTGCCATCCTTGTAGAGGGTGCTGCCGACTGCAGTGGTGGTGGACACCACTCCACTGGTGGTCGTGTTACCAGCGTTGATGATGGCGGTTTCTTCCTTGCCCAGATGGTCGAGCTTGAAGTCTGCGGTAATCACGTTCAGGCGCGTGCCATCGGCCTTGAAGAACTCGACCACCAGCCTTTCGCCAGCACCGTCGCCAGCACCGACAGCGTCGCTCTTGTCAGAATCACGCACACCTTCGGAAGAAGCGTTGTCGATGAAGTTGTCGCCCACCCCAAAGCCGCCGCCCCCGTTGCCATTGCCTGTGGAAGACCAGTTGACCTTGGGGTCATTCGCCTGGTTCGCGTCGGTCTGGAAGATCACATCGTCCTGGGTGACTTCCCACTTGGAGCCATCCTTCACCACACCGTTGACCACCGTCTCGTCCTTATCGGCCGTGACCACCATGTAGATGCCTGTGGCGGAATCCACATACTTTGCCATCATCTCCGTGCCACCGGAGGACGACTGGCCGGATGGTTTGAACACATCATCGTTCTTGCTGTCGCCGAAGACCACCGTCTTTTCCACGGTCGTGGTGCTGCCCGGCGAGACAACTTCAGTCCCCACCTGCACCTTGTCTGCCACCGCCAGCATGTTGGTCACATAGCTTGTGGTGCCATCCGCGTTGACCACACCCTCCACAGTGAAGGCGGTCTTGATCTCGCCGCAGTCGTCGTACACCGCCTTGATGGTGCCGTCGCTGGTGGTCTGGTAGTACACCTTGTTGCCATCCACCGTCATCACCGTGGACTGCACCGAGCCCCCTTGCATGTACGACAAGGACACATAGCGCAGCGACGAGCCGCCCACAGACGCCGCCGTAGTAGCCGCCATGTTCACATCGGCCCCCACCACATCGGCCCCCACACGGGCGCCCAGGTCGGCGACGACCTCGCCCACGCCGCTGTTGGCGACCAGTGTGTCCTGCGTGCCCCCCACATAGACGGGCGCATCGTCCTGGATCTTGACGTTGAAGCCCTGCACCTCGGTCTCACCGCCCTCGGTCTTGTTGGCCACCAGCTGCAGGTACAGGTTTTCTTCGCCACTTTGGGTGTAGGCGTGGTCCACCTGGCCCTTCAGCTCCAGCTTGTACTGGCCACTGTCGTCAATGGTGGCCACGGCCACCGTGCGCAGGTCTTCGCCCGCACCTGCGACACCGGTCAGCGTCTTGCCATCGCCCGACACCGTCCAGCGCACTTCGTCGCCTGCCGAGGTGATCTTTTGTACGGGCACACCAAGGGTGTAGGTGGCGCTGCCCATGCCCAGCGTACCCGTGGTGTCCGTGGTGTGCGGGCTGCTGTCTACGTTGCCTGTGGCCAGGCCATCTTCATAAACCATTCCCAGGCCCTGCGTGCTCAGCTGGTGGCCCGTGTCGATGGTCAGCGTGGCGCTGTCGGTGTCGCCGTCGCCGTCCTTCATCTGGTAGCTGAACTGGTCCTTGGTGCCGCTCTCCACATATTCTTCAAAGCTGACGGCCTTGACGAAATAGTCCGAGCTGTCGCTGCCCTTGTCGCCCGCCAGGTAGTCCACGCCGGTGAACACCACGTTCTGGAAGGCAATGGGGTTGCCATCAGCGCCCAGCACTTCGATTTCGACCTGACCCTGGTGTACGTTGGTGTTGGCAAACAGCGCGCCGCCAATCATCCCCTCGCCTACCTTGTTGCCAGCAGCGTCGAACGCCTCCCAGCGGCCGGTTTCGCCATTGTTGCCCGCCTGGCCGGATTCGTTCTGGTACAGGTTGGAGATATCCACCACCGCCCGCACGGCCATCTTGCCCAGGTCCACCGACAGGGCTTCCGTGCCCTGGGTCGGTGAATAGCCTACCTGCTCTGGGGTGCTTGCACCCACATCACCGGGCACGGGCTCAGTCGGGTCGTCCACCCCGGCGCCGCTGGGCTGGTCCGTGACCACCGCACCGCCGGTCTGTGCCACGCTCGGGTTGGTGATGAGCTGCTCGCCCAGGTTCGTGGTGTAAGGCTTGCCGTAGTCGAACGCATCGGTGCCTGCGGGCACACCGGCACCGCCACCCAGCTGGATGGTCGTCTGGTGGCCTGTGTAGGAGTAGTCACCATCGGATTCGATGGTGAGCGAGCCGTACTGGCCCGCCACCGTGGCGCTGCCGCCGCTGGCGACAGCCGTACCAGGGGTCCACGCCGCACCTTCAGCACCGGCGCGCACCTGGACCACCTCGGCCTTGGCTCCGTCCTGCATGCCTTCGTGCTGGTCCTGGCCCGCCACCCCCGAGGTGGTGCCTGCGCCAGTGAGTACGTTGCCGGTTGCAACCCGGTGGTCCACCACCCACTGCGTGCCATCGGTGTCGTCCCGTGCGATGGGGCCGTCATCGGCAATGAACAGCATGCGGCCTACATCGATGCTGGCCTGCACATGGTCGCCATCGCCATCGGTGGCCGTCAGCTGCAGACCGATCTTGCCCGCCAGCGCGGACTGCACCTCGTTCGAATCGCCCGGAGTGGAGTGCACGACGGTGCGCTGCTGGTCGAAAGTCACCTCGCCCGTGGCGGCATTGATCGACAGCTTGAACACCGTCTTCTCCATCCCGTCCACCATGACATAGCCAATCACCACTCCACCAGGGCCGCTCTTGAGCAGCACATCCGAAGGCTGTCCATTGGACGACAGTGCCGTGTCATGGAAACCCGAGGACGCGCCTTCTCCACCGGTGAGCACCAGGCTATAGACCTTCCCGTTCAGCGCTGCGGCACCATCTGCCCCATAACTCACCGTGAAGCGTGTGGAGCCCAGGTCGGACTCTGCATCGACATCGAGGAAAGTGTCATCCACCAGCAGAGGCATGGTGACGTTGAGCAGCACGTCGTTGTAGTCCCGGTCGCCCCCGCCATAGATGTCCTCCCAGTTCTGGTTGCCCGAAGCCGGTCCCACGGCCACCGTGTTGACATGGGAGAGTCCGTCCAGGTTCAGCGCGCTGTTGTCGAACAGCGCAGCCGCCCCCTGCCCCGCCAGCGGCGTCCCGCCCGCACTGGCTACCCACTGCCCGCTGCCGTCCTTGGAGAAACTCACCGGGGTGCTGTTGCCCAGCGATCCATTGAGGCTGTCGCCATTCGGGATCATGAAGAAACCCACCTGGCCGGGCAACACGCCGGGCGGCAGGGTGACGCTGGTCACCGGCTGGTTCTTCACGTTGTCCCAGACCACCATGCCGGTGGTGGGCTCGCCGCTGCCATTCTTGATGTAGTAGCCCCAGGTGTTGTTGTACCCGGCGTCGCTGCCCACCAGCTGCACGGTGATGCCCGGCACGGGTTCGGGATCCACCGTGGCGATGACAGGGATGTCGTCCTTGACGCTGGCCGCCAGCCCCACGCCGATGGAGTCGCCATCGCGGTCCTCACCGACGATATTCACCACGCCCAGGTTCAGCGTGTCCTCGCCCTGGGCGGAGTGTGTCAGGGCACCGGTTACCGTGAGTGTGTACTCGCCGTTGGCCTTGACCTCCAGCACTGCGACTGCGCCGCTTGCAGTGCCTTGGGGCACCCCCGCAGCATTGAAGTACACCGTGCCGCCCGCAGACGGATCGACCAGCACGGTGGTTCCGCCAAACTGCACCGCCGTGACCTTGCCAAAGCCGTCAGCACCCCATTGCACGGCGCCCGTCATCACCTTGACACCCGTGGAAGCCTCCAGCTGTGAGCCGTTGACCAGGTCCGTGGCATCGCGCTCGTCGTTGCCGATCTTGGAACCTCCGCGCAGGGCCGATTCTTCCTCCAGCAGTGCGCTCAGCACCACCGGTGCACCGTCCACCAGCGTGGCCTTGGGCGCATCGTCTTCCAGCGTGACCTTGAGTGCCATGCTGTCGGTCAGGCCCGTGGCTGGGTTGGCGGGCCGGTCATTGGCGATGACGGTGAAGTCGAGGTCCTTCACATCGCTGTCGGTATTCGTGCCAGGTGCAGGTCGCGCATGGTCCACAGGGCCCAACAGTTCCACCGTGCTGGTGTAGCCACTGTCGTAGGTGCCACCCAGCGTCACCTTGATGACCTGGGTGCCACCCACCCAGCCCACCAGCTCGGTGCCAGACGGATTGGCCACCCAGTTGACCGGGACACCGCCAGAAGTCAACACCGGCAGCGAACCCGGTGTGGTGTCGAACCGGATGGCAACCGTGTCTCCGATGTCCGGGTCCGCCACACCGAAGCCGGCAGCGCCGTTGGTGCTCTGGCCCGGATTCTCGCGGTTGCCCTGCGCCAAGGCGTCCTCGTGCACGGTGACGGCGATCTGGTCTGCATTCGGCCCGGAGTAGCGCGACACCTCGCCGTCATCCTTGTTGCCATCGCCGTCCTTGTCGATCCATATCTGGGTCGTCTGATCGTTGCCGGTCACGAACTCGGGCGCATCGTTGACACCTTGTACCGTCACCCGCACGTTGGCCACATCGGTGTCGCCGTCTGCGTCCTTCATCTGGTAGTTGAACTGGTCGGTCACCGTCGCCCCGGCGCCCAAGGCCATGGCCTTGAGGTTGTCGAGCGTGTAGGACCCCGTACCGTCGGTGGCGATCTTGAGCCCGCCCATGGTCCCCATGGCATCCAGCGATGGGCCTGTGAGGTCGGTCGTGTCGTACGAACGGTCTCCCCCTGTGCGGGTAAACACCACGCTGGCAGTCCCGCCGTCGGCCTTGGCTTCGTAGGCGTCGTTGCTGAGCACATTGCCGATGGCATGGCTCGTCGTGCCCGTGGCCCCGGCCGTGGCCGTGAGGTTGCGGGCATCGTCGGCGGCCACCGGCCCGGTGTCCTGGAAGTTGATCTGCCGGCCGATGTCGTAGGTCGCCACGTTGGACCTATCGCCGTCGCCATCCTTGGCCTGCGCCGTCAGCTGGATCACGCCGCTGCCGATGTTGACAATCTCATGCGGGTCGTTCGTGGGATGCACCACCGCACGGAACTGCTCCACCGTAACCTGGCCGTTGTTGACTGCATCGCCAGCCACCGTGACCTTGAACACATTGGTCTGGACACCACCGATGAGGATGTAGCCCACGGCCGCCCCACCCTCCATCTTCACCAGCACCGTGGAGCCCGTTGCGGTGTCCTTGAGGGTAGAGGCCTGCCCCTGGGCGCCCACACTCAGGCCGAATGTCTTGCTGCCGGTGGCAGCGGCGCCATCCGCTCCGAAATTGAACTGGAAGCTACCCGAAAGCGCCTTGCCATCCGTGTCGGAGCTGGTGCCCGCATCGGCCTCGGCATCCTTCACCAGCAGCGGCACGTTCCAGTTCAGGTTCAGGTTGACGTCGTCGTAGTCTTTATCCGAACTGGTGGAGGTGATCTTGAGATCTTCCCAGTTGAAGTTGCCCCGGCTGCCCTGGCCGGCCGATGTCCCGGAGGGCGTCTGCTGCACATGCGACTGGCCATCGCTATTGAGCCGCTGGTCCGAGAAGTAGACCGGCGCGCCATCGCCTGACAGGGCGACGCCCCCGACAAAGGCCGTCCACTTTCCGTTGACCTGCTGGAAGGACACGGCCTGCGTATCTCCCAGGGCACCGTTGCGGCCGTCACCGTTGGGGATGATGAAGAAGCCGATCTGGTCCGCCGTGACCCCTGTGGGCAACGACACCGCCGCATTGCCCTCGGTCTTGACGTTGTCCCAGAGCACCATGCCGCCTTTGGAGGTGTCGATCGTGCCGTCGGGATTCTTGAAGTAGTAGCCGAAGCTGTTGTTGTAGCCCGCCTCGCCGCCTTTGTACTCAACCGTGAAACCATGTGCCGCCACAGGCACGGCTTCGGACACCGTCACGATAGGTACATCGTCCTTGACCGAGGCGTTGAGTTCCACGCCTATGATGTCGCCATCACCATCCTGGCCCATGAACATGATTCTCGGCAGGTTCAGCAGATCCTCGCCCTGCGAGGAATGCTTGAGTGCCGACAGCACCTCGAACTGGTAGGCTCCCGTTTCTGCATTCACCGTCAGCACCGCTGCACCACCGGTGGCGCCCGCCGCCAGAGCCTTGCCGTTCTGGTCGAAGTACACCGTCACCACGCCGCCCACCGGGCTGTAGCTGTTTTCGGAGAAGAACCCGCTCTGCACCTTGATGCCCGTGATACCGCCAAACTGGTCAGCACCCCACTTCACGGCGCCCTGGAAGCCGGTGGCGTCCGACTTCACATAGCTGAGGTCGGGGTTCTCGGTTTCGTTGTTGCCCAACGTGCCGCTACCCGACACAGGCACGGACTCTTCCTCGACCACCACGCTGAGCTTGACGGCCCGCCCATCCACCCGGACCGCCTCTGGCACGTCGTCCTGGATCTTGGCGATGAGGTCCACGCCAATTTGGTCACCGTCCCCATCCACCCCCACGAAGGTGACGGTGGGCAGCAGCATCAGGTTCTCGCCACCTCCTACTTCGTGGTCCAGCGGACCGATGACTGTGAGGCGGTATCCACCACTATCGCCATTGATTTCCAGCATCACCGAGCGCGGGGTGCTTGTATCACCTTCAGCAATGGGCTGGCCATTGCGATCCAGGTACACCGTGGCAACGGCATTGCCCACTGCGTATTCCTGTCCAGCAATGCGCACGGCCTCCACGCCGCCGAACTGATCAGCGCCCCAGCGCACGACGCCCGTCATGGATTCGTGGCCCGTGGATGCATTCAGCGAGCCCAATGGGAGCAGACCCAGCCAATCCAGCGATTCGTTATTGCCGATCACTCCACCGCTACCATTCGATGCAGACTCCTCTTCGAGCAGCGCGACCAGAGGCACCGGGACGCCCAGCACCTTCACGTGCACTGGCACGTCGTCCTGCACCCGGGTTTCCAGCGCTACGGAGATGGGGTCGCCGTCACCGTCTTCGCCCATCAGGCGCACGGTTTCCAGATTGAGCCAATCCTCCCCTTGCACCACGGTGCCACCGGCCGCATGGTTCATGGTGGCCAGCACGGTCAGGGTGTAGCTGCCCGAGGCGTCGACCAGCAGGCTGGCAGCGGCACCGTCAGGTTGCGTTCCACCGGGCCCCGCAGGAATCACAGAACCATCAGCACCAAACCAGACGGTCTGCCCAATGGGCACCACACTGGCAGCTTCACCACTGCCCACGCGCACGCCGGTGAGCTGACCAAAACCGTCCGCACCCCAGTTGATGGCGCCATTGATCTGGGTGAGCCCGCCGTTGGCGGTGGAAGTCAGGGGCAGGTCATTCTCGTCGTTGCCGATCTTGGTGCCATCGACACGCACGGACTCTTCCTCGGCGTCCAGTGACAGGCGAGGCTCCAGCCCTGTTTGCAAGTATTGGTTTCCACCGCCCTCTTCGGGCCATTCTTCCCCATCATTGCCGTAGCGATAGACCGGCACGTCGTCACCAAAGAGCAACCGCCCGCCCAGGTCCAGCGCTGCCATCACGGTGTCGTCGTCGTTGTCCGTGGCGGCCAGCACCACGGAAAGCACGCCCTTGCCAATCGCTTGCAGCTCGTCCAGTCCACCTTCCTCTCCATCAGGCGCGGCGTGGCGGATGGCGCCCGTCTGGGTCATGACCACGGCGCCAGTGTGCGGATCCATCTGCAGCGTGAGGATCACGTTGCCACTGCCATCGCGACCGACCACCTCGCCAGGGTTGCCGGTGGCACTCAGCATGATCTCGGTATTGGTACCAGTGGCATAGAGTCCCGTCGCGCCTCCATTGCCGATCTGGAAAGCAAACGCATAGCCATCAGGCGTCTTCTCGCCCTCCCCTTCACTCCCCCCGCCAGGATGCAGCTTGGGACCATCGGCGCCGAAGGACACCACAAACGCCGTGCCGTTGAAGGTATTGCTGTCGGTGTCTGTATCCGGTCCTTGAGAGTTGTTTTCAGTACCCTCGGAGCCGGTGTTGGTAGCCTCATTCACGCCACGATCCGAAGTCATGAGCGTCGGGATGCCTTCGGTGCTGGACTCAATCACCGGGATGTCATCCTGCACGGACATGCCGACTTCGGCCGTGAACGCGCCCCCCTCTCCGGTGACGCCATTGATGGTCACCGTGGGCAAGACCAGAAAGTTTTCACCGCCACCAGGGGCGTGCTGCAGCGGGCCGACTACCGTCAGGGTGTAGCTGCCGCTGGAAGTAATGACCAACAGGACCGCAGGAGGTGTGGGATCGCCCAGGGGTATGGGTTCTCCCTGAGCGTTGAAGTAAATGGTTGCGCCCACTGTTGTCACAGGCACCGGCGCAAAGCCCGGAACGCTGATAGAGAAGATGCTGCCACCACCCAGATCAAACGTTCCTTGCTGGTAGCTATAGAGGCCCTCGTCCTCGTCGTTACCAATCACCCCGTTCACACTTCGGCTTTCCCTGCCAGAAGAGACGGATTCTTCCTCGAGGGTGATGCTCAGGCTCACCCGCACCGGTTCTGGTCCGGGTGGCGGAGGCGGAGGAGACACAGGAGGAGGTCCAGGTGGCGGTGGAGCGGGTGGTGGTGGCGCCGGGACCGGGGGGGTGGGAGCGGGTGGGGGAGCCGGCGGCAAAGGTGCGGGGGCCGGTGCAGGGGTCGGCGGGGGCACTGGACTGGCTGCATCCAGTGCAAGCACTGCCAAAGGGTTGACATCGATGTCCGGCGCCGTTTTTGGAGCGAAGCTGTAGAGGTAGGACAGGGGATCCACCCCCTCAAAGATGCGCAGCAATTGCACAAAGCTGCTGCCCTCCCCCTCGCCTCCACCGCCTCCGCCCAGACCTGCTGCCGTAGCCTCCAGTTGTTCGTTGAGGTCGCCGCCACGCTCCAGCGCTTGGATCACCGTATCAATGGTGCCTTGAGCAACACTTGCATCTTGTGCTGTGGGACGCTCTGCCGTCTGCGTCACGCTCTCGTCCAGTTTGACGCTTTGCTCAGGAGCCACAGCCAATAACTTGCCGTCGTCCATGAGTAGCTCGACCTTGGAGCCCGCAGGGGTCTGCACGACCTCCCCCTGCTGCAGAACATCACCCGCTTTAAGGGCTCGGCGATTGCCATTGGCATCGACCGCAAATGCTGCGCCCGACACAGCTACGACAGTGGCGATTTGAGACATAAATATGCTCCGTTGAACCCGAAACTTCTGTTCTTGTCGCCCAGAAGAACGGCAGTTGACTGATGATTCAGAAGGCTACCGCCGGGGTCTTGGACGCACCATTGGACTTAAGTCCACTTTTGAGGGGCAACGCCCCGGAGTTCTCAGATCGTTTCGTTGCCTGAATCGTCGCCCAATAGATCCAAGCTATTGCTGAGCCGAGCACGGGTCTCTTTACGCTCCAGCAACTTGTTCTGAGCCGCCAATGGAAGATCCGTGAAACGAATGACGCCCCGTGCGATCAGCAAGTCGACCAAGTCTTCCGTAACCCTAGCCAACCCCGCATCGGAGGAACTCAAGGGATGAATGTTTTTGTCAGACATGACCACTCGCCCCTTGAGCGCCTTGGTTGAGGCGAAGCACCAGTTGCACGCGGTCACGTACCTCCAGCTTTTCAAAGGCAGCGCCAAGATGAGCCTTCACTGTCCGCTCAGAAATGAAGAGCTTTTCTGCGATCTCCTTGTTCGAAAGTCCGCGGGCAACAGCCTGGGCCACCTCAAGCTCGCGCGAAGAAAGTAAACCCTGTAGATTCGCCTGAGTCGGTGGACTGGTTTGAGAGGCCGTAAGGCTCCAGGTAGCCGCAGCCAGTCGCGCCACCAATGTCGGCCCTACCCACAAACCTCCGTGCTGAACCACTACCGCTACCTCTTTCAACATTTCGGGTACGGAAAAAAGATGACAGTACCCCCTAGCCCCTTCATTGATGGCGAGTAAGCCCTCACGATCATCGGGCATGCCAGACACCACAACTGCACGCGTCGCTGGTGCGTTTGCAAGCACCGTTCGCAGGAACTCGGGCCAATCGGAATACTCCGTGCTCAACCATGCGATGGCTGGGGCGTTGTCAGGCTGCCGCAAAGCATCAATCAGCATTAACTTGCCGGACTTACCAAAACAAGTCCCCGATTCGAACGCCGTGAACCAACGGTCTGACGACTGGGCCTTGTCGCTTATCAGAAAGTGGCGCATAGACTTCACCTCTCCGACAGAGCATTGGCCTTGGCGCGCAGCACAGGCTTGAGAAGATAAGCTAGGACGGTCTTCTTGCCTGTGAGGATGTCTACCTGCGCCACCATTCCAGGAATGATGGGCAAATTCGGTCCCAGACTGGCCTTGCGTGTACGCACTCTTACCAGATAGTTGGCGTTGCCCTTTTCATCCACAACTGAATCAGCACTGATGTTCACGACATCAGCCACCAACCCCCCGTAGATGGAGAAATCGTAAGCAGTGAACTTGACCATGGCCTCTTGACCTGGATGCAAAAAGGCGATGTCGCGGGGGCTGACCTGCGCCTCCAGAATCAGCGCATCATCAGAAGGCACAATTTCCACGACCTCCTTGCCAGGCTGCACCACCCCCCCCACGGTATTGACCAGAAGGCGCTTGACCGTGCCGCGTACGGGCGACCGAATGTCGGCGTGCTTGACCTTGTCGGCCAGCGCGCGGCCGCCTTCCGACATGCTGGAGAGTTTGCTCATGGTCTCCGACAGCTCCGCGCTCATCTGGTTGCGCGCCGTGAGCTGCACCTCCTCGATGCGCCGGGACGCCTCCTGGATGGCCGCCTGAACCCTTGAAATCTGCGCATCCGCTTGCTCGCGGTCACCCCGCAGCCGGGCCACCTCGCGGTCGAGCCTCAGCACCTCGACTTCGGAGACGGCGCCCGTCGCCACCATGGGCTTGGTGGCATTCAGTTCCTTAAGCATCAGCTCCAGCCCCCGCTCGGCCTGCTCCTTGCGCGCACGCACTTCGTTGAGTTCCTGCTGCCGCTGCAGCAGCTGGTTTTGCGAGATGGACACTTGCGCGCTGATCTCCTCGCGCCGCGACCGGTACAGGCGCATCTCCTGCGCCACGATGTCCGGGGCATCCCGCAGCAGCTCGGGTGGCGGAATGAAACTGCCCCCCTGGGTAAGGGCCTGTAAGCGCAGGGCCTTGGCCTGCAGCGCAAGGAGACTGGCCCGGCTTTCAAGCATGGTGGAGAGGAACCGGGTGGAGTCCACACGCAGCAGCAACTGGCCCGCTTCCACGAGCTGCCCCTCGCGCACCGGCAGTTCTTCCACAATGCCGCCGTCCACGCTCTGGATCACCTGCACCTGGCTGGTAGGCACCACCTTGCCATCGCCGCGTGTCACTTCATCCAGTTCGGCATACGCTGCCCACAGCACCAGCAACAGCAAAAAGAGAACCGCCAGGCGCAGCAGTGCGCGGGCGCGCAGAGGCTCCTGCTGAAGGCGCGCCCAGTCGGCATCGTCCGCCCAGTCCAGCGATTCGGCAGACCCTGCCGGCGTGAGCCGCTTGACCATGCGGCCAAAGATGGAGTCGCTGGCCGCCCCACCCGTCTTGACGGCGCGCCCGATCTGCTGGAAGGCTTTCTCGTTGAGTTCGGCCATGTCACACCGCCTTCCCGATGCGCCCCTGCCGCAGCGCCTGCACCACCTGCTCCTTGGGTCCGTCGGCCACCACACGGCCAGCATCCATCACGATGATGCGGTCCACCAGCTCCAGCAGCGACGTCCTGTGGCTGATGAGCACCAAGGTACGGCCCTTGGAAAAGTCCGCCAAGCGGCGCTTGATATCTTCTTCGCTCGAATGGTCCATGGACGAGGTGGGCTCGTCGAGCAGCAACACGGCCGGATCGTTGATCACGGCCCTGGCAATCGACACCCCCTGGCGCTGCCCCCCGGACAGCGACTCCCCACGCTCCCCCACCAGCATGTCGAACCCCTGGGGGTGGGCATTGATGAGGGGCAGGATGCCCCCGATCTCAGCCGCGCGCACCACCGATTCATCGTCTGCCAGCGGCGCTCCCAGCGTGATGTTGTCGCGCAGCGATCCGTAGAACAGCATCACATCTTGCTGCACGTAACCCATCTGCCGCCGCTGCTCTGCGGGGTCCAGCTGTCGCAGGTCGATACCATCAATGAGCACCGCCCCCGACGTGGGCCGGTACAGCCCCAGGATCAGTTTCTGCAGCGTGGTCTTGCCCGAGCCGATGCGGCCCAAGATGGCCACGCGCTCCCCAGGCTTGATGTTCAACGTCACATTGCGCAGCGATGCCGCCTGCTGGCCCGGGTAGGTGAAGCTCACATCGCGAAACTCGATGCCCCCCTGGAGACGCCCCCGACTGATGAAATTAGCCCCTTCGGGCCTGTCCACATCCCGCTTCATCATTTCGTTCAGAGAGGTCAGCGCAGTAGAAGCCGTGTGATATTGCACCAGCAACCCCGCCACCTGCCCTACCGGCGCCATGGCGCGCGAGGCCAGCATGGTGCAGGCGATCAGTCCACCCATGGTGAGCTGGCGCTCGCCAATCATGTACACACCCAGGATAACGATCACCAGATTGATGAGCTGCTGCAGGAAGGCCGAACTGTTGCTGGCCGTCGCCGAAAGCAGGCGCAGTTGCACGCCGACCCTCGCCAGCAAGGCCGTGCTGCGCTCCCACTTGCGCTGCAGTGGCGCCTCGGCGCCCAGCGCCTTCACGGTCTCGAAACCCACCAGCGCCTCCACCAGCGTGGCATTGCGCTGTGCCCCGGCGCGGTAGGTGGTTTCGGACAGCTCGTGCATGCGCCCCTGCACTGCCAGTGCGTACAGCAGCATCACCAAGGCCCCGATGAACAGTGGAATCAGCATGGGCCAGGAAATCCAACCGATTACCACGACAAAAATCAGCGCAAACGGCAGATCGATGAACGCTACGACTGAGGCCGAACTGATGAAGTCCCTCACCGACTCGAAGGACCGCAGGTTCGACGCAAACGATCCCGCCGATGCAGGCCTCTGCTCCATGCGTGTCCCAAGCACTTTCTCCATGATATGGGCCGAAAGCTTCACGTCTGCACGGCTGCTGGCCAAGTCCACAAACCGACCCCGCAAGGTGCGCAACACCAAATCTCCGACGAGCATGATGGATAGCCCGAGTGCCAGCACCCACAGAGTGTCCATCGCGTTATTGGGAACAACACGGTCATACACATTCATGGTGAAAATGGGCATGCCGAGTGCAAACAGGTTTGCCAGTAACGCGGCCAGCAGTACATCGCGGTACAGGCCATGGTTTTCTGCCAGCACGGACCAGAACCAGTGCCCATGCCGACCGGCTTTCACTTCAGGTGCTCGTGCATCAAACCTTTGGGCTGGACGCACATATACCGTGGTCCCCAGGTAGTCCGCCTCCAATGCACCACGCGACACCTGGACGGGTGCATCACCCAGCTCCGGGAACACGACGACTGCCTCGCCGCGCCCATCGCTCCAGCCAAGAAGCACACAGGCGCGCTCGCCCTTCAGCAGCAATACCGCTGGCAGCAGCACATCCTTGACCCGAGTCAGAGGCTCACGCACCAAGCGACTGCTCATGTGGGCGCGGCGAGCTGCACGCGCGAACAGGCTGGGGGTCAGTCGGTGCTGTTCTGCGGGTAGCCCTGCCATCACGGCCTCAGCCGTGGAAGGCACGCCATGCGCCTTGGCCACGATCAGCAGACACGACAACAACTCGTCAGAACTGCCCACTGCAAGCCTTGCAGGCTGTACCACACCTGCATTTGAAACCATATGAATTCCTTGTTGCTCAATGTTCCAAATCACTCTAGCAACATAAATTCAAACAGCGAAGCAATAAATGGCAGCCTCGGCGGCAACCGCTCCCGCCAGCGTGCCTCTGGAGCCGGACCGACAGTTGCAGCAAAATCCACGGTCGGACGCCCCCAATGGACACCTCAGATCAGCTCTCCCTGCGCCGCTACGGCGCCTCCCCCGGCCGCCACAGCCACGACCACTTCCAGATACTACTGGGGCTATCGGGCGCGCTGGAACTGGAGGTGGAAGGGCGCGGCGTGCAGGTACCTACCGGCGGGGGCTGCGTCATCGCTCCGGGGGACCGGCACGATTTCGAGTCCGCAGATGGCAGCCTGTGCCTGGTGCTCGACAGTGCCCACCCTGCCTGGGCAGCACTCACGCGCATGCCTGCGGCGATGTCCCCCCCCGCCCAGGCGCTACCCTTAGTGCACTACTTGGTCAGCGCATTGCAGCAGGGCCACCCGCTGGCGCTGACCCATGGCCCCGCCTTGCTGCGAGAGGCTTGGCTGACTGCAAGACAACCGTTTCCCACCAAACGCCTAGCTCCAGCAGGGATGAATCTGGAGACCACGCGCGGTCGCACCATCGACTGGGCCGCTCTGCAGCAGTGGGCTGCCCAGCAGTGGCACCGGGAACTGACCGTGGCCGACCTGGCTGCGCAGGTGCACCTGAGCCCCAGCCAGTTTGCCGCGCGCTGCCGGGACGACCACGGCATAGGCGCCATGGCCTGGCTGCGCGGCTTGCGCCTGGCGCAGGCCCGGGTGCTGCGCAGCACCGGCATGGCGGTGGCTGAGGTGGCCCAGCGCACTGGGTACCGCTCGCCTTCCGCCCTCACTGCAGCCTTGCGCCGAGCCGAGCACAACGCTTAACGACACATCACGGCAGGCAACTGCGGGCAGCACCCTCTCATTCCATTTCCAAATCATTTGTGTCCAGGCGCGAAGCCGCAGACAGTGCTGTAGCACGGCTAGGCGAGGCAACAACGACACGGATGATTGAGAAATGGAATCAAAACCTCGGCGCGCGACGACACACCGGTGTTGCGCGACGATTCACTACAGCAGGCGCGCGTAAGCTCGGCGCCATGCAAGCCAACCTCTATGCCCTGGGCGCCATTGCGCTATGGGCTTCTCTCGCCTCGCTGGGGGTGTCCCTCACCCACATTCCGCCCTTCCTGCTCACGGGCATTGCGCTCATCATCGGCAGCGTGCCCGCATGGCCCTTTGTGCTGCGTGATCCGTCGCAGTGGCGCATTCCGCTGCGCACGCTGGCCTTGGGCGTGTATGGCCTGTTTGCGTACCACTTTCTGCTGTTCATCGCGCTGCGCCACGCGCCGCCGGTGGAGGCGAACCTCGTCAACTACCTGTGGCCGCTGTTCATCGTGGTGCTGTCACCCGTGGTGCTGCCGGGCGTGGCACTGCGACTGCCGCATGTACTGGCGGCGCTGCTGGGGTTTGGGGGCGCGGCCATCGCCATTGCAGGCGGACGCGAGTTGAGCGGCACGCTGGCCTGGGGCTACCTGCCCGCGCTGGCCGCCGCCTTCATCTGGGCCACCTATTCGCTCATGACCAAGCGTGTGGCAGCGTTCCCCACCACGGCGATTGGCCTCTTCGGGCTGGTGTCTGGCGTGCTGTCGCTGCTATGCCATGGGCTGCTGGAGCCCGCCGTGGCGCTGCAGCCGCGCGACTGGGGGCTGCTGGCGGTGTTGGGGCTGGGGCCGCTGGGGGCGTCGTTCTTTATGTGGGACAAGGCGCTGAAGCTGGGGGACGCACGGCACATCGGCATCCTGAGCTACATCACGCCGCTGGCCTCCACGGCGCTGCTGATTTTGGTGAGCGGCCGCACCTTCACCTGGAGCATTGCACTGGCCACCGTCATGATCATCAGCGCAGCGGTGATGGGAATGCGGGCGCGCTGACGGGTGCAGGATTAACGCACCTGCGGCAGCAAAAATAGGCAAACAGGTCGATAGCGCTAGTGGCATATGCCCCAGCAGCTATCAATTTTAAAGTAACTACTGCGTCCCAGGGCGTCAGCCTTTGAGCAGCACGGCGGGCTCGTCGCCGTCCAGTACCTGCTGGGCCCAGGGGGCGAGCTTGCGCGTGTCGGCGCGCAGCACCTCCTGCTTGACGGCCAGGATCTGCGCCGGGTGCATGGAGAAGCTGCGCAGGCCCAGTCCCAGCAGCAGGCGCGTCATGGTCACGTCGCCCGCCGTCTCGCCGCACACACACACGCTTTTGCCCTGGCGCTCGCCCTCGGCGATCACGTCGCCCACCAGGCGCAGCACGGCGGGGTGCAACGGGTCGTACAGGTGCGCCACGGCCTCGTCGGCACGGTCGATGGCCAGCGTGTACTGGATCAGGTCGTTGGTGCCGATGGACAAGAAATCGAAGTATTTGAGGAAAGTGCGCACCATGAGCGCCGCGGCGGGCACCTCGATCATCGCGCCCAGCTGCACCGGGCCGTAGGGCTCGCCACGCGCGTCCAGCTCACCCCGGGCCAGATCGACCTGAGCGAGCGTCTGCTGGATCTCATGCGTGTGCGCGAGCATGGGGAACAGCAGGTTGACCTTGCCATGCGCCGCGGCGCGCAGCACGGCACGCAGTTGGGTGCGGAACATGGCAGGGTCGGCCAGGCTCCAGCGGATGGCGCGCAGACCCAGCGCGGGGTTGAGGTAGTTGTCCTTGTGGGCCTTGTTGTCGAGCGGTTTGTCGGCGCCCACATCGATGGTGCGGATGGTGACCGGCAGGCCCTGCATGCCGTCGATGGCCTCGCAGTAGGCGCGGTACTGCTCGTCCTCGCCGGGCAGGTTGCCGCTTTTGCCCATGAACAGAAATTCGCTGCGGAACAGGCCCACACCGACGGCGCCCGCGCGCACGGCAGCGGCGGCGTCGCCGGGCTGTTCGATGTTGGCCAGCAGCTCGATCTTGTGGCCGTCGATGGTGATGGCGGGGGTGTGGCGCAGGCGCGCCAGGCGCTCGCGCTCCAGCTCGACCTGGCGCTGGCGAAATCCGTATTCGGCCAGGATGATGGGCGAAGGGTCCACGATGACCACGCCCGCATCGCCGTCGATGATGACCCAGTCGTCCTGCCGCACCAGCTGGCTGGCGGCGCGCGCACCCACCACGGCGGGGATGTCCATGCTGCGCGCGACGATGGCAGTGTGCGATGTCTTACCGCCCACGTCGGTCACAAACCCGGCGAACACGCTTTGCTTGAACTGCAGCATGTCGGCGGGTGAGAGGTCGTGCGCCACCAGCACCAGGGGCACGTCCACCGTGTCGTCCAACAGCAGGTCCTGCTGCAGGCCCAGTTGCTTGTGCCGGCGCGGGCTGCTGGCCGGTGGCGCCACGGGGCTGGCCACGCCCTTCATATGGCGCAGGATGCGCTCGACCACCTGCTCCAGGTCGGCCTTGCGTTCGCGCAGGTACTCGTCCTCCATCTCATCGAACTGGCGCGCAATCACTTCGAGCTGGGTGGTGAGCGCCCACTCGGCGTTGTACAGGCGCTCGGTAATCCAGTGCTTGACGCCGCCGGTGAGGGCCTCGTCCTGCAGCAGCATCAGGTGCACGTCCAGCAGCGCGGTCAGCTCGTGCGGCGCATCAGCGGGCATGTCGGTCTGCAGGCGCTGCAGCTCCTCGACCACCGCATTGCGGCCCTGGCGCACGCGCTCGATCTCACCTTCGACCTGGGAGGGCTCGACAAAGTAGTGCGCCACATCCACCCGGCTGGACGCCACCAGCACGGCCCGGCCAATGGCAATGCCGCGTGCAACTGCGAGGCCGTGGACGGAGAAGGTCATGGTGGTGCGATCAAAGGTTCGGCGGGGTCAGGACACAGGCGAAATGAGCAGGCTTATTCACCCTCGCCAAACTTGTCGGCAATGAGCGCCAGCAGGGCGTCCATCGCCTCTTGCTCGCGGTCGCCGTTGGTTTCCAGCTCCACTTCGGAGCCGAGCCCGGCGGCCAGCATCATCACGCCCATGATGCTCTTGGCGTTGATGCGGCGCTCTCCCTTGCTCATGAAAACGTCACACGGAAAGCTGCCGGCCAGCTTGGTGAGCTTGGCCGACGCGCGGGCATGCAGGCCCAGTTTATTGCTGATGGTCGTACGGGTCTTGATCATGTCGGTTACGGCGGTTCTGGTTCTGCGGCGCGGAAATGGCCACCTGCATCACCCCTTGGGTGCCCCCCACCACGGCGCGGCTCACCACGGAGTCGAGCGACTCGGCCCGGTAGCTCACGGCGCGCAGCAGCATGGGCAAATTGACGCCCGTCACCAAGCGCGAGCGCACGCCATCGACCAGGCGTTGCGCCACGTTGCAGGGTGTGGCGCCGAACACATCGGTCAGCACCAGGGTGGTGTCGGTGCCCAGCTGGTCCAGCATGATGCGCGCCTGGGCCAGCGATTCTTCGGGGGGTTGGTTGGGCTGCACATCAAGCGCAGCCACGCTGCTGCCGCAGTCGGCAAACACGTGCAGCGCGCATTCGCGCAGCGCATGGGCCAGCGGGGCGTGAGCAATGATGAGGATGCTGGTGGGGCTCATGGTCACGACTCACGCCACGCGGGGATCAACGAAGGGCCGGTCATGCAGAGGCGGCCCGTGGTTGCATCGGTAGTTGCGCAAGTGTTCATGGTGTGGGGGTTGTCAGCACATTATGGCGCCGCCCCCGAAGCAGGAACCACGCGTAGGCGCCGGCGTTGCATGCCAGGTACACCGCCATGGCCGCCTGGAACGCGGGCACGGTGGCCAGCCCCGCGGCGGCAAACGCGTCCACCGCCAGCCCGATGCCCCACTGCACCACAAACACGCCCACAAAAATCACGAGGTTGTAGGCCGACAGTGCGCGCCCTGCCAGCGCCTGCGGAAACGCCATGGCCACGGCGGGCTGCGACAAAGACACGAAGGTGCATGACACGCAGAACAGCGCCCAGGCGCCTCCCCCGGCCTGGGGCCCGGCCAGGATGATGCCCAGCAGTACGACCGAACACAGCGGCAGCCCCATGGCCATCAGTCGGTCGGCCCCAAACCCCTTGCGCAGCAGCCAGGGGTTGACCATGCCCCAGGTCCAGAAGGTGCACAGCATCGAAACGTTGATCCAGAACAGGCCTGTGGCCGACTCCAGCGCGGTGTAGCCCGCCACACGCTGCATCCACGGCCCGGCCCACAGCGTCTGCATGGCCACCATGCCGCCATAGCAGAAGAACCCCAGCGGCGCGAGGCGCTGGAAATAGGGGTGCCGCCACACCACGCCATAGCCCTGGGGCACGGCCTCTGCGGCGCCGGACGCGGCCTTCGCCTGCCCCGCCGGGCCCCACCCCGGCACCCACAGGGCAATCACGACCATCGACAGCGCGATCAATACCGCCAGCCCCCAGAACAGCGGGCGCCAGCCCACCAGCGGCAAGGCCCATTGCACTGGCAGCGTGGAGGCCACCATGCCGAGCGAGCCCGTCATCAACATCCACGAATTCGCCCGCATCTGCGCCACCGGCTCCAGCCACCGGCGGTAGCCGGTGAGCGGCGCCATCAGGCAGGCACTGACGCCCGCGCCGCACAACACGCGCCCGGCCAGCAGCCCCGAAAACCCGGTGGCCGCCGAAAACACCAAGCTGCCCACCACGGCCACGCCCAAGAAGCCCAGCGCGACCTTCTTGGGCCCGTGCCGGTCCAGCCAGGTGCCCAGCGGGAGCTGCGTGGCCGAAAAGCCCAGAAAGTACCCGCCCGCCAGCAGCCCCAGATCCCGCGCGTGCAGCGAGAACTCCTGGGCCAGCGTGGGCGCCAGGGTGGCCGTGACGGCGCGCACCAGCGCCGACAAGAAGTAGGCAAAGGCAAACGCCAGAAAGACGATGACGGCCGCCCGCCGTGGCAATACGCCGCCGCTGCCGCTCATCGTCATGGCAGCGCCAGGCCGGCGAAGAACTGGTCGGCCACCTCCGGCCGGGGCTTGGTGGTGTAGACGACGGCGTGGTACAGCCGCACCTGCGGCCCTGCGGCACGCGCAAACCACACGGCCTGCGCCACCACCGCACTGCCATCGGGCCGCTGCCCCTGCGCCACAGTACGCACCGACTGCGGCAGGGGCAGGGTGCCGCGCGGCGCGTAGGGCACGTCTTTGACGCCCGCTTCGGCCCCTGCCCCCAGGCGCGCCAGCATGGCAGCCCGCCAATGGGTGAGCGCTGCGCCCACCTGGGCGGGGTCGGCCAACGCGGCGTGGGACACGGCAAATGTGGCGCCATCGGCGTCACAGCCCACCATGGACAGCTCCACCGGGGCACCGGCCAGCTCCACCGTGCGGGTGGCCTGGTCGGGCTTGCACGGCAGGGTGATGGTCAAATCCGCTTCGGGCAGCGGCACGGTCCGCCAGTTCAGGGCGGGGCTGCAGCCCGCAATTAGCAGGGCGGCAGCCCCGGTCAATGGCCATTTCATCGGGGCATTATCGGCAGAGTCCCCCATGCTGCTTCTGCGCCGCGTTTGGGGGCGAACTTTTCCCCGCAATTTGAGTCCAGCCAGGGGGTTGCAGGGACTGCTGACACGGCACACAGGCGGCTCCGGCACAATGTGGAGTGGGGCACAGGCCCCGTGTTTCTTTTGGGATGGGTGGTGAAGTCATGGCGATCAAGCAATGGGCAGCAGGTGTGGCGGTGGCAGCGTTTGCTGCCGTGGGCGCCTATGTGTACCTGGACACGGGCCGCGCCGAAGCGCCCGCATCGACCTTTGTGCTGCTGGACGGCTCCAGCAAATCCACCGCCGACCTGAAAGGCAAGGTCACCCTGGTCAACTTCTGGGCCACGAGCTGCACCACCTGCGTGGCCGAGATGCCCGAGATCATTGCGACTTACAACAAGTACAACAGCAAGGGTTTTGACACCCTGGCCGTGGCCATGAGCTACGACCCGCCCAGCTACGTGGTGAACTTTGCCGAGACACGCAAGCTGCCCTTCCAGGTGGCCATCGACAACACCGGCAAAGTGGCCAAGGCCTGGGGCGATGTGCAACTGACGCCCTCCACCTTCATCGTGAACAAGCGGGGCGAGATCGTGAAGACCTATGTGGGCGCCCCCAATTTCCCGGAGCTGCACCAGCTGATCGAGAAGCTGCTGGCAGAAACCTGAGCTGCGCGGCGGACACACCGCCCTCACACGAACCACAGCCCGTTCAGGGCATAAAAAAGGCCAATTTCGAGAGAAATTGGCCTTTTGCGCTAGTAGATCATGCCCTGCATGCTACGTAAAACATAGCAAGGCATCTCCCCACCGTCTGTTTTACTTCGCGCGGAAGCTGTCGTGGCAGGCCTTGCAGGTGCCTGCGGTGGCCCCAAAGGCGGTCTTGAGGTTGTCCAGGTTGCCCGTCTTGGCTGCGGCGGCAAGTTTCACGGTCTCGGCCTCCAACTTCTCGGAATGCTCCTTGAACTTGGCCTGCTCGGTCCAGATTTCTGGCAGCGCCTTGGTGGGCGCGCCCTTGTCGGTGCCGGGGCCAAAGCCGGCCCAAGGCAGCTTGGCCATCTGGGCCACGATGTCGGCGTTCTCCTGCGCCACCTTGGCATCGAACGGCGCGCGGCCATTGGCCATGGCGCCCAGGCGTCCGAAATGCTGGCCCATCACGAACAGCGCGCTCTGGCGGTATTTGATGGCGTCTTCGGCTTTGGCAAATTGGGCGGAGGCGGGGGCGGACAGGGTCAGGGCCGCAGCCGCCAGGGTCAACGCAGCAAATGCTTTCATCGGAACTTCCTTTTTCGTGGGTGGAACAGAATGATGCCTTCCAAGCCTGCGCAGTATGCCGGTTTGGGCGCCGTTGTGCTGTGGCGGGGTGGTTACAGCCCGGGCCGCCCTGTCGCACAATGCCGCTGGCACCTCCGCCCCCATCACTCTGGCGCAAAGCCCTGACCACCATGACGCAGCACACCGTACGCATCTGGGACCTTCCAACCCGCATTTTTCACTGGGCGCTGGCCGCCTGCATCGTGGGACTGGTCATCACGGCCAATGTGGGGGGAAACGCCATGGTCTGGCATTTCCGCCTGGGCTACACGGTGCTGGCGCTGCTGGTGTTCCGGCTGGTCTGGGGCTTGGTGGGGGGTCGCTGGTCGCGTTTTTCGGCTTTTCTGTACTCGCCCGCGCGGCTGTTGCAGTACCTGCGTGGCGCGCCCCATCCGGAGGACGGCATCGGACACAGCCCGCTGGGCGCGCTGGCCGTGTTCGTGCTGCTGGCCGTGCTGGCAGCCCAGGTGGGCACCGGCCTGCTGAGCGACGATGAGATCGCCTTCGCCGGGCCCTTGACCCAATATGTCTCCAACGCCGTCGTGGGGTTGGCCACGAACTACCACAAGGACATCGGGCAGTTCCTGGTGCTGTCGCTGGTGGGCCTGCATGTGCTGGCCATCATCTTCTATGTGCGTGTACGCAAGCAGCAGCTCATTCGCCCCATGCTGGACGGCGACAAGACGCTGCCCGAGGCGGCAGCACCATCGCGGGATGACGCCCTCAGCCGCATCGCAGCCTTGGTGGTGTTGGCGCTGAGCGCTGGCGTGGCGTGGTGGGTGTCGTCGCTGGCGGCACCGGCGCTCTGAACGAAGTCGCTACACTGGCGGCTCTTTTGTTTGCATGCCTTGCGCTTTGGACAAGCCCTCCATCTCCCTGAGAACCCCCTCCTCGCCCGCCGAGTGGGACGCGGTCCGAGACATCTTTCGCGAGTACGCCAGCACACTCGGTGTTGACTTGTGCTTTCAGGACTTTGAGTCCGAACTGGCACAACTGCCGGGCGACTACGCCGAACCCCGTGGCGCCCTGCTGATCGCCGAAGTGGAAGGCGCCTTGGCAGGCTGTTGTGCCCTGCGCCCGCTGGACAACGCCGATTACCCCAACGCCAGCGAGATGAAGCGGCTGTATGTGCGCAAGGCGTTCCGTGGCTTTGGCCTGGGCCGCGAACTGGCCGAAGCCATGCTGGACCGGGCGCGGCAGGCCGGGTACGCCTGCGTATTGCTCGACACTCTGGACGATATGGAGTCAGCCCGCGCGCTGTACACCGATCTGGGCTTTGAAGAAATCCCGCCCTACTATCACAACCCCATACCCGGGGCGCATTACCTCAAGGTCGACATTTTTTGACCATTTGAGGCGCAAGCGCATGATGTACATGCGCTAGCAGCTATTGATTCAATAGCAATCAGTGGCGTGTCACGCCGCCTTGGCCTGGGCCAGCAGGGTGTCAGCGTCGCTCACTTCAAACTTGCCTGGCGCTTCAACGTTGAGCGTCACCACCTTGCCATCGCGCACCAGCATCGAATAGCGGTTGCTGCGCAGGCCCATGCCCTTGGAGGTCAGGTCCAGAGTCAGGCCGGTGGCTTGTGCGAAGGCAGCGCTGCCGTCGCCCAGCATGCGCACTTTGCCATCGGTCTTCTGGTCGCGGGCCCAGGCACCCATCACGAACGCGTCGTTCACGCTCACACACCAGATCTCGTCCACACCGGCCGCCTTGAACTCGGCAGCCCTCTCCACATAGCCGGGCACATGCTTGGCCGAGCAGGTGGGCGTGAAGGCACCAGGCAGGGCAAACAGCGCAATCGTCTTGCCGGCCGTGGCCTTGTCCACCGCTACGGGGTTCGGACCGATGCTGCAGCCTTCGCCCTCGACTTCGGAATATTCCATCAGCGTGGTTGCGGGCAGGGTGTCACCGACTTTGATCATTGTTTTCTCCTTGGGATGTTGGGATGGGGGTGTTGAAACCCGAGAACGCCATGCCTTGCAAAACTCCTCCTGGACACGGCCTGTGCACCGTTCGCATCAAAAAGGAAGCCCACAAAGCAAAACGACCCACATTGTGGGTCGTTTTGAAGGGCTTTGCCGCCCAGGGGTTTGCGCCCCTGGAGCAGGCTTGGAAAGCTGATTACAGCAGACCGGCCTTTTGCACCAAGCGGGTAGCCACCCAGTTCTTGGTCTTGGAGAGCGGACGGCTCTCGGTGATTTCGATCACGTCGCCCAGCTTGTACTCGCCCTTTTCGTCGTGGGCGTGGTACTTGCTCGACTTCGCAACGATCTTGCCGTAGAGCTCGTGCTTCACACGACGCTCGACCAGCACGGTCACAGTCTTTTGACGCTTGTCGCTGACCACCTTGCCAATCAAGGTGCGCTTGAGGGATTTTTTAGGTTCCGTCATATGGGCTCCTTACTTGGCGGCTTGCTTTTCAGCAAGGATGGTCTTGGCACGTGCGATATCACGGCGGGTGGTGCGCAGCGTGTTGGTGTTACCCAGTTGCTGCGTAGCCTTTTGCATGCGCAGGCCGAAGTGGGCCTTTTGCAGCGCCTTGATTTCGGCTTCGATGCCAGCAACGTCTTTTTGGCGCAATTCAGTAGCTTTGGTCATTTTCATGGTCTCCTGAATTACGCGCCGAGGTGACGGCTGACGAACGTGGTGCGCAGCGGCAGCTTGGCAGCAGCCAGGCGGAACGCTTCGCGGGCCAGTTCTTCGGGCACACCAACGATTTCGAACACGATCTTGCCGGGCTGGATTTCAGCCACGTAGTACTCGGGGTTGCCCTTACCGTTACCCATACGCACTTCTGCGGGCTTGGTAGAGATTGGCTTGTCCGGGAACACGCGGATCCAGATACGGCCGCCACGCTTGACGTGACGGGAAATCGCACGGCGTGCAGCTTCGATCTGGCGGGCCGTCAGACGGCCACGATCGGTGCACTTCAGACCGAAATCACCGAAGGCAACGGAGGCACCCCGCGTTGCGACGCCAGTGTTACGGCCCTTTTGCTCCTTGCGGTATTTACGGCGAGCAGGTTGCAGCATCTTTATTCTCCTTTACCGTCCGCTGCTGTAGCGGGCGCGGCGACCTTGCGTACGCGCTTAACGGCATTGTTATCAGCGCCACCAGCTTCCGCTGGCTTGTCGCTGCCGTCGGCCGGAGCGGTGTTGCCACCGACAGGACGACGTGGGCCACGGCCGGCGCCTGGACGGTCGCCACCTGGGCGGCCATCACGGCGTGGACCGCGTGGGCGGCGCTCTTCGTCTGGACGAGGCGTTTCCACGGCTGGCAGGTCGTTACGACCCAGCGTGTCACCCTTGTAGACCCAGACCTTGACGCCGATCACACCGTAGGTGGTCTTGGCTTCAGAGGTGCCGTAGTCGATGTCCGCACGCAGCGTGTGAAGTGGCACGCGGCCTTCACGGTACCACTCGCAGCGAGCGATTTCGATACCGTTCAGACGACCGGACGACATGATCTTGATGCCCTGGGCGCCCAGACGCATGGCGTTCTGCATGGCGCGCTTCATGGCGCGACGGAACATGATGCGCTTTTCGAGCTGTTGCGTGATGCTGTCGGCGATCAGCTTGGCATCGATTTCAGGCTTGCGCACTTCTTCGATGTTCACTGCGACGGGCACGCCCAGACGCGACGCGAGTTCCTTCTTCAGGTTCTCGATGTCTTCGCCCTTCTTGCCGATCACCACACCAGGACGTGCCGAGTAAATGGTGATACGGGCGTTCTTGGCAGGACGCTCGATCAGGATGCGCGACACAGCCGCGTTCTTGAGCTTGGCCTTCAGGTACTCACGCACCTTGATGTCTTCGGCCAGCATGCCCGCGAAGTCGCGGTTGCTGGCGTACCAACGGCTGGACCAGTTGCGGCTGACCGCAAGGCGGAAGCCGGTAGGATGGATTTTCTGTCCCATAGTCTTCCCGAGCCTTTAGTTGCCAACCGTCACGTACACATGGCACGTGGGCTTGCTGATGCGGTTGCCGCGGCCTTTGGCGCGCGCGGTGAAGCGCTTGAGCGTGGTGCCTTGTTCGACGTAGATGGTCTTGACCTTCAGTTCGTCGATGTCAGCGCCATCGTTGTGTTCGGCGTTGGCGATGGCCGACTCCAGAACCTTCTTGACGATTCCCGCAGCTTTTTTCTGCGTGAAGTTCAGGATGTTCAGAGCCTGGTCCACTTTCTTGCCGCGGATCAGATCGGCGACCAGACGGCCCTTGTCGACCGACAGACGGACGCCCCGGAGGACTGCACGTGTTTCAGACATGGTCGTTCCTTACTTCTTCGCTTTTTTGTCAGCGGGGTGACCCTTGAAGGTGCGCGTCAGGGCGAATTCGCCCAGCTTGTGGCCCACCATCTGGTCGGTGACATAGACCGGCACGTGTTGCTTGCCGTTGTGCACGGCGATGGTCAGACCGATGAACTCGGGCAGAACCATGGAGCGACGCGACCAGGTCTTGACTGGTTTCTTGTCCTTGGTGGCAACGGCCTTTTCGACCTTGGCCAGCAAGTGATGGTCAACAAATGGACCCTTTTTGAGAGAGCGAGTCATCTGTTACCCCTTACTTCTTGCGACGCGACACGATCATGATCTGTGTGCGCTTGTTGTTACGGGTGCGATAACCCTTGGTCAGATTGCCCCAAGGATCGACTGCATGGCGGCCTTCGCCGGTGCGGCCTTCGCCACCACCGTGAGGGTGATCCACCGGGTTCATGGCCACGCCGCGAACCGTAGGACGAATACCCATCCAGCGCTTCACACCGGCCTTGCCCAGTTGGCGCAGGCTGTGTTCTTCGTTGGCCACTTCACCAATGGTGGCGCGGCATTCGATGTGGATCTTGCGCACTTCGCCGGAACGCATACGCACCTGGGCGTACACGCCTTCACGGGCCAGCAACGTTGCCGAAGCACCTGCCGAGCGGGCGATCTGAGCACCAGCACCGGGCTTGAGCTCGATGCAGTGGATGGTCGAACCCACGGGGATGTTGCGGATAGGCAGCGTGTTGCCAGCGCGGATCGGGGCTTCCGAACCCGACAGCAGGGTTGCGCCCACTTCCAGGTTGCGGGGAGCGATGATGTAACGACGCTCGCCGTCGGCATAGCACACCAGAGCGATGTGGGCCGTACGGTTGGGGTCGTACTCGATGCGCTCAACCTTGGCCGGAATGCCGTCCTTGTTGCGCTTGAAGTCCACCACACGGTAGTGGTGCTTGTGCCCACCGCCCTTGTGACGGGTGGTGATGTGACCATTGTTGTTACGGCCGGCCTTCTGGAATTGTGGCTCCAGCAGGGGGGCGTAAGCTTCACCCTTGTACAGGTGGTCACGCGTGACCTTCACCACGGCACGTTGGCCGGGCGAGGTAGGTTTCATCTTAACGACAGCCATGATTACGCGGCCTCCCCAGAGAGGTTCAGCTCTTGACCTGGCTGCAGCGTGACGTATGCCTTGCGAACATTGTCGCGGCGGCCGACAGTCTTGCCGAAACGCTTGGTCTTGCCTTTGGTGTTCACCACAGAAACGCCCTTGACTTCCACCTTGAACATCAATTCCACAGCGGCCTTGATTTCGGGCTTGGTAGCGTTCTGCAGCACCTTGAACGTCACTGCATTGGACTTCTCGGCAACCATGGTGGCCTTTTCGGACACGATGGGAGCGACCAGAACTTGCATCAGACGACCTTCGTCAAACTTGAGTGTGCTCATGCGAACATCTCCTTGAGTTTGTCGATTGCACCCTTGGTGACGAGCACTTTCTTGAAACGCACCAGCGACACGGGATCGGCGTAACGGGGCTCAACGACGAGCACGTTCACCAGATTGCGCGAGGCCAGGTACAGGTTTTCGTCCACTTCGTCGGCAATCACCATCACCGATTGCAGGTTCATCGCCTTGAACTTGTCGGCCAGGACCTTGGTCTTGGGGGAGTCAAGCTTCAGCGAGTCGACCACAGCCAGACGACCTTCGCGGGCCAGCTGCGACAAGATGGCAGACATACCGGCGCGGTACATCTTCTTGTTGATCTTCTGCGTGAAATTTTCGTCAGGCATGTTCGGGAAAATCCGACCGCCCCCACGCCACAGTGGCGAGGAAGTCATACCTGCACGTGCGTTACCCGTACCCTTTTGCTTGAAAGGCTTCTTGGTCGAGTGACGGACTTGCTCGCGGTCCTTCTGGGCGCGAGTGCCTTGGCGTGCGTTGGCCTGGTAGGCCACCACGATCTGGTGCACCAGATCTTCGTTGTATTCACGACCGAACACGGTTTCGGGAACATCCAGCTTGGATGCGCCTTGGCCTTGGTCATTCAGGAGTTCGAGCTGCATTAGTTCGCTCCTTTGGAGGCTTTGGCCTTGATGGCGGGACGCACGGTCACGAACCCACCCTTGGAGCCCGGAATCGCGCCCTTGATCAAGAGCAGTTGACGCGCTTCGTCGATGCGGATGACATCGAGGTTTTGCGTGGTCTTGGTGACATCGCCGAGGTGGCCCGTCATGCGCTTGCCGGGGAACACGCGACCGGGGTCTTGTGCCATACCGATCGAGCCAGGCACGTTGTGCGAACGGCTGTTACCGTGCGACGCGCGCTGCGAGCTCATGTTGTGACGCTTGATGGTACCGGCGTAGCCCTTACCGATGGAGGTGCCTTGCACGTCCACCTTTTGGCCGACAGCAAACACATCAGCCACAGGCACTGCAGCACCCGCGGCGTACTTGCCGGCGGTTTCTGCGGTCACGCGGAATTCCTGGATGATTTCACCGGCTTCCACACCTGCCTTGGCAAGGTGGCCGGCTTCTGGCTTGGTCACGCGCGATGCTTTGCGCGAACCGAACGTGACCTGCAGGGCCACGTAGCCATCGTTCTCTTGGGTTTTGACCTGGGTAACGCGGTTGTTGGACACATCCACCACCGTGACAGGCACTGCGTCCCCATCATCGGTGAACAGACGCATCATGCCCACTTTGCGACCCAGCAACCCGAGGGAGTTGCTCAGACTCATTTGTTTCTCCAAAACTTCCACCGCCGCAACTTCAATTGGCCACGGCGTTGCACTCGCGTGCATGAAAGAGGGTTATTAAAACTCCACCCACCGACGCGCGAAAACGCACGCAAATTAGGCGAAGCCCTAAAGTATAACGCGAACCGCTTTTTCAAGCAAGTTCGCGTTATGTCAGTCACCGCAAGGCGGAGGAGTCCGCCTTGCAGCAGCTACGGCTACATCACTGCAGCTTGATTTCGACGTCCACGCCAGCGGGCAGGTCGAGCTTCATCAGGGCGTCCACGGTCTTGTCCGTAGGGTCCACGATGTCCATCAGACGCTGGTGCGTGCGGATTTCGAGCTGGTCGCGGCTGGTCTTGTTGACGTGGGGCGAACGCAGGATGTCGAAACGCTTCATGCGCGTCGGCAGGGGCACGGGACCCTTGACGATGGCGCCGGTGCGCTTGGCGGTGTCAACGATCTCGGCAGCGGACTGGTCGATCAGCTTGTAATCAAACGCCTTCAGGCGGATGCGGATTTTTTGCTTGGACATGGCAAGTTCCTTTTCTGCTTATGAATTAAGCAATGATCTTGGCCACGACGCCAGCGCCCACGGTGCGGCCGCCTTCGCGGATAGCGAAGCGCAGACCTTCTTCCATGGCGATGGGGTTGATCAGCTTCACAGTGATCGACACGTTGTCACCAGGCATGACCATTTCCTTGTCGGCTGGCAGCTCGATGGCGCCAGTCACGTCGGTCGTGCGGAAGTAGAACTGGGGACGGTAGTTGTTGAAGAAAGGAGTGTGGCGGCCGCCTTCGTCCTTGCTCAGCACATACACCTCAGCCGTGAAGTGGGTGTGAGGCTTGATCGAGCCGGGCTTGCACAGCACTTGGCCGCGCTCCACGTCTTCGCGCTTGGTACCGCGCAGCAGCAGGCCGACGTTGTCGCCAGCTTGGCCTTGGTCCAGCAGCTTGCGGAACATTTCCACGCCGGTGCAGGTGGTCTTTTGCGTGTCGCGGATACCCACGATTTCGATTTCTTCGCCGACCTTGATGATGCCGCGTTCCACTCGGCCGGTCACCACGGTGCCGCGGCCGGAGATGGAGAACACGTCTTCCACAGGCATCAGGAAGGCGCCGTCCACAGCGCGCTCAGGCGTGGGGATGTAGGTGTCCAGGGCTTCGGCCAGCTTCATGATGGCTTCTTCACCCAGCTTGCCCTTGTCGCCTTCCAGGGCGAGCTTGGCGGAGCCACGGATGATGGGGGTGTCGTCGCCTGGGAAGTCGTACTTGTCCAGGAGTTCGCGCACTTCCATTTCGACGAGTTCCAGCAGTTCTTCGTCGTCCACCATGTCGCACTTGTTCAGGAACACGATGATGTAAGGCACGCCCACTTGGCGGGCCAGCAGGATGTGCTCACGGGTCTGGGGCATGGGGCCGTCAGCAGCGGAGCAAACCAGGATAGCGCCGTCCATCTGGGCAGCGCCGGTGATCATGTTCTTCACATAGTCGGCGTGGCCGGGGCAGTCCACGTGGGCGTAGTGGCGGTTGGCCGTTTCGTATTCCACGTGGGCGGTGTTGATCGTGATACCGCGGGCCTTTTCTTCGGGCGCAGCGTCGATCTGGTCGTAGGCCTTGGCTTCGCCGCCGAACTTGGAGGACAGCACCGTGGCGATAGCTGCCGTCAGCGTCGTCTTGCCATGGTCCACGTGACCGATCGTGCCCACGTTCACGTGGGGCTTGGTGCGTTCAAACTTACCTTTTGCCATTTTAATTCTCCAAAGAGCAATCCCTGTGTAGTGGTTTTACGTCTGCATCTGGTTGCTGATTCACTCCGCACAGGGAACAGAGTGGCACCGGATCGCAGACAAAACAAAGCCCGGACCAGATCGGCCCGGGCGAAATGCTTACTTACTTGGCGCGTGCTGCCATGATGGCTTCAGACACGTTGCGAGGTGCTTCGCTGTAGTGCTTGAATTCCATCGTGTAGGTGGCGCGGCCTTGCGACATGGAGCGCAGGGTCGTGGAGTAGCCGAACATTTCGGACAGGGGCACTTCAGCCTTGATGGCCTTGCCGCCACCGACCATGTCGTCCATGCCTTGCACCATGCCGCGACGGCTGGACAGGTCGCCCATCACGTTACCGGCGTAGTCTTCAGGCGTTTCCACTTCCACGGCCATCATGGGTTCCAGAATGACCGGACCGGCCTTCTTGCAACCTTCCTTGAAGCCGAAGATGGCAGCCATCTTGAACGCCAGTTCGTTCGAGTCCACATCGTGGTACGAACCGAAGTGCAGCGTGACCTTGACGTCCACCACGGGGTAGCCAGCCAGCACGCCTTGCGTCACGGCTTCGTTGATACCCTTTTCCACCGCTGGGATGAATTCGCGAGGCACCACACCGCCCTTGATCGCGTCCACAAACTCGATGCCCTTGCCGGCTTCGTTGGGTTCGATCTTGAGCACAACGTGACCGTACTGGCCCTTACCACCGGACTGGCGCACGAACTTGCCTTCGGCTTCTTCCACCGTCTTGCGGATGGTTTCGCGGTAGGCCACCTGGGGCTTGCCCACGTTGGCTTCCACGCCGAATTCACGCTTCATACGATCCACGATGATTTCGAGGTGCAGCTCGCCCATACCACCGATGATGGTCTGGCCGGATTCTTCGTCGGTCTGCACGCGGAACGATGGATCTTCTGCAGCCAGGCGCGACAGGGCGATGCCCATCTTTTCCTGGTCGGCCTTGGACTTGGGTTCCACAGCCTGACGGATCACAGGCTCGGGGAACACCATGCGCTCCAGCGTCACCACGGCGGCGGGATCACACAGGGTTTCACCCGTGGTCACGTCCTTCAGGCCCACGCAAGCAGCGATGTCACCGGCGCGGATTTCGTCCACTTCCTGGCGCTCGTTGGCGTGCATCTGCACGATACGGCCGATACGTTCCTTCTTGCCACGCACGGGGTTGTACACGGTGTCGCCCTTGGAGAGCACGCCGGAGTACACACGCACGAACGTCAGCTGACCCACGAACGGGTCGGTCATCAGCTTGAATGCCAGGGCCGAGAACTTCTCGTTGTCGTCCGCCTTGCGGGTGACTTCCTTGTCGTCTTCGTCGAAGCCGGGCACGGGAGGCACATCCAGGGGCGAAGGCATGAGTTCGATCACGGCGTCCAGCATGCGCTGCACACCCTTGTTCTTGAACGCCGTGCCGCACAGCATGGGCTGGATTTCGCCGTTGATGGTGCGCGTGCGCAGGCCTTGGGTGATCTCTTCTTCCGACAGATCGCCCTCTTCCAGGTACTTGTTCATCAGGTCTTCGGAGGCTTCAGCAGCCGCTTCGACCATCTTCTCGCGCCACTCCTTGGCCACTTCGACCAGATCAGCCGGAATGTCTTCGAAGGTGAACTTCATGCCCTGGGAGGCTTCGTCCCAGATGATTGCCTTCATCTTGCGCAGGTCAACCACGCCCTTGAAGTTGTCTTCGGCACCGATCGGGATCACGATAGGCACAGGGTTGGCCTTCAGGCGGAGCTTCATCTGGTCCACGACCTTGAAGAAGTTGGCACCGGTACGGTCCATCTTGTTCACAAAGGCCAGACGAGGCACCTTGTACTTGTTGGCCTGGCGCCAGACGGTTTCCGACTGGGGCTGCACGCCGCCCACGGCGCAGTACACCATGCAGGCGCCGTCCAGCACGCGCATGGAACGCTCCACTTCGATCGTGAAGTCCACGTGGCCGGGAGTGTCGATGATGTTGATGCGGTGCTCGGGGAAGGACATGTCCATGCCCTTCCAGAAGCAGGTGGTAGCCGCCGAGGTGATCGTGATGCCACGCTCTTGCTCTTGCTCCATCCAGTCCATGGTGGCCGCGCCGTCGTGCACTTCACCAATCTTGTGGTTCACGCCGGTGTAGAAAAGAATACGCTCGGTTGTGGTGGTCTTGCCAGCGTCAATGTGGGCCGAGATACCGATATTGCGGTAACGCTCGAGGGGGGTCTTGCGAGCCATGGTGGATCCTTGGATGGTTCGTGTTTTCGGGGGCGGGCCCAGCATTCTGGCGCTGCAACCCGTCGATTTTGTGACTGCCTGAAATCAACACAAGGCTGCAGGCAAAACGCCAGCAGCCTTGGGCCTATATCAGGGCAAATCCGCGTTTTAGAAGCGGAAGTGGCTGAATGCCTTGTTGGCTTCGGCCATGCGGTGCACTTCGTCACGCTTCTTCATGGCGCCGCCACGGCCTTCGGTGGCTTCCAGCAGTTCGTTGGCCAAGCGTTGGGCCATCGACTTTTCACCGCGCTTGCGGGCGGCTTCCTTGATCCAGCGCATGGACAGGGCCAGACGACGGACGGGACGCACTTCCACAGGCACTTGGTAGTTGGCACCGCCGACGCGGCGGGACTTCACTTCCACCATGGGCTTCACGTTGTTGATGGCAACGGTGAAGGCTTCCAGAGGGTCCTTATCGGGGTGCTTCTTCTCGATCAGTTCCAGGGCGCCGTAAATGATGCGCTCTGCAACTGCCTTCTTGCCGCCTTCCATGATCACGTTCATGAATTTGGACAGCTCTACATTGCCGAACTTGGGATCCGGCAGGATTTCACGTTTGGGGACTTCGCGACGACGTGGCATTTTTTACCTCTATCTTTGCTTCAGTTGGCATCTTTTCAGACACCGCGAGAGCCAATCTCTGGACTCCCACTTACTCGACCCGCGCAGAACACCTGCGTTTGGGGTCACTACGCTGCAACTCCGCGCCACGCGGAAAAACAGCACCGAAAATTCTTCAGACCGAAAGGGCCAGGGCTTACTTGGCCTTTGGCTTCTTCGCGCCGTACTTGGAGCGGGCTTGCTTGCGGTCTTTCACGCCTTGCAAGTCCAGCGAACCACGCACGATGTGGTAACGCACACCGGGCAAGTCCTTGACACGACCGCCGCGAACCAGCACCACGCTGTGTTCTTGCAGGTTGTGGCCTTCACCGCCGATGTAGGAGATCACCTCAAAACCGTTGGTCAGGCGCACCTTGGCGACCTTACGCAGAGCGGAGTTAGGCTTCTTAGGCGTCGTGGTGTACACACGGGTGCACACGCCACGGCGCTGTGGAGAGTTTTCCATCGCAGGGCTCTTGGACTTGGTCTTTTCGACCTCGCGCCCCTGACGGACCAGTTGATTAATGGTTGGCATGAAATACGTCCCTAAACGTGAATTTGCTTCGTGAAAGCGAAAACGTGAATCCCTTCGGAAATTCCGAAAAGCCTTCTAATGTAGCAGGATGCCCCCTCGAAGGCAAGCCTGCTGCGGCTTGCGGGGCCCCAGGGCGCCTGCTGCGATTCCGTTAACTGGCAGGTGTTGGCTGCAAAAATGGAGGCCAAAACCAGGCCCGGCGCTTGCCGGACCTGCGCAGCCAGCTATGGTTTCAGAAGTGCCCTCTTAATTTCGGCAATCCAGCCTTACTTGATCCAGAGGCGGATGGCGTCCCATGCACGGCCCAGGATGCCGGCCTGCTCCACGGCCTCCAGCGCCACCAGGGGCACTTCGCCGATGGACTGGTCGCCCAGCATGACCTTGAGGGTACCGATGGCCTGGCCCTTGGTGTAGGGCGCCACGAGCGGATCGGGGCGGGCGATCTGGGTGGTGATCTTGCCGGCGCTGCCGGACGGCACCGCCACCACGATGGCTTCTTCGCGACCGATCTTGAGGGTACTTGCAGTGCCCTTCCAGACGGCAGGCGTCGCCACGGGCTTGCCCGCATCAAACAGCTTGACCGCCTCGAACGCGGTGTAGCCCCAGTTCAGCAGCTTCTGGCTTTCGTTCGCACGCGCGTTTTCGCTCGCGGCACCCAGCACGATGGACAGCAGGCGGCGCTGGCCCACACCGGGGAGTTCACGCTTGGACGTGGCCACCAGACAGTAGCCTGCAGCGGCGGTGTGGCCGGTCTTGAGGCCGTCCACCGTGGGGTCGCGGAACAGCAGCGAATTGCGGTTGCTGCCGTTCGATGCCGGGGTGCCGGGGTAGCTGTACTGCTTGGTGGAGTAATAGTGCATGTACTCCGGGAAGTCCTTCATCAGCCGCATGGCCAGCACGGAGAGGTCGCGTGCCGTGGTGGTGTGGCCGGGTTCGGTCAGGCCTTCGGGGTTTTTGTAGCTCGTGCCCCTCATGCCCAGCGCCTGCGCCTGGTCGTTCATGAGCTTGACGAAGTTCTCGGCCGTGCCGCCCACGCCTTCGGCCAGGGCCATGGTGGCGTCGTTGCCCGACTGCACGATCATGCCCTTGATGAGGTCTTCAACCGGCACCTGCATCTTGGGGTCGATGAACATGCGCGAACCGGGCATCTTCCAGGCGCGCACGCTCACGGGCAGCTTCTGGTCCAGCGAGATCTTCTTGGAGCGCAGCGCGTCAAACACCAGGTAGCCCGTCATGAGCTTGGTGAGCGAGGCCTGCTCCACCGGCGCGTCGATGTCCTTGGCGGCCAGCACCTGGTTGGCGGTGACATCCACCAGCATGTAGGTGCGCGCGGCGATTTCGGGGGGCTGGGGCGCCTGGGCAAAAGCGCCAAAGGCAGCCGGGGCCACCGCAGCAAAGACGGCCAGGGATCGCAACGCAGACAGGATTCGTTTCATGGGACAGGAGGGGGCTGGAGAGGCTCGAAAAAAGGGTGGGAGAAAAGGCGGGAGAGGGAGGACGGCAGACGGCCGGAGCCGGTCCGGGCGGCGCCCCTCAGGCGCCCGATTGCAGGTGGCGGACCACCAGGTTCTTCAGAAGCGGCAATTGTCCGTGAAAGAAATGACCGCCCGCGGGGACGACTGTGACAGGCAGTATCTGGGGCCGGGCCCAGTCCATCACGGCCGACAGCGGCACGGTGTCGTCCTGCTCGCCGTGCACGACCAGCGTGCGCAGGTGGGCGTCGGGCGGCACCGGGGCCACCGTGAAGCGGCTGGCGGCCGTGCCGACCAGCACGGCCTTTTCCACGCGTTGCGTGGGCCAGAGGGCCTCCAGGGCGTGGCTGGTGACAAACGCACCGAAAGAAAACCCCGCCAGCGCCAGGGATTGCCCCTCGGCGGCGGGCGCCACCTGCTCCACCACGGCCAGCAGGTCTTGCAACTCGCCCCGGCCCTCGTCGTACACGCCGGCCGTGGCGCCCACGCCGCGGAAGTTGAAGCGCACCGCCGTCCAGCCACACTGCACAAACGCACGCGCCAGGGTCTGCACCACCTTGTTGTCCATGGTGCCGCCAAACAGCGGATGGGGGTGGGCAATGATGGCGACGCCACGGGGCGCCGCGCCATCGGCCAGGGCGGCGCTGTCGCGCACGGCCTCGATGGCACCTGCGGGGCCGGACAGGGTCAGGCGTTCGGTCTGGGCATTCACGGATTTGCTACTCAATCAATAGCAACAGGGGCATGATCCACTAGCGCCTGCTACCAAAATCGTTCCAAGACAGGGATGGAGCCGCACTCAGCGGCCAAGTTCCGCTGGTGTGACCAGACGTTCCACCACCTGGCCGTTCTTGAGGTGCGATTCGACGATTTCGTCGATGTCCGCCGCGTCCACATAGGTGTACCAGGTGCCCTCGGGGTAGACCACCGCCACGGGGCCACCCGCGCAGCGGTCCAGGCAACCGGCCTTGTTCACACGCACCTTGCCGGCACCCGCCAGCCCGGCGGCCTTGACCTGGGCCTTGCAGCGGTCAAAACCTGCCTGTGCGTTGTGGTGGGCGCAGCTGTCTTCACCGTTGGTGCGCTCGTTGAGGCAGAAGAAGATGTGGCGCTGGTAGTAACCGGGCGCTGCGGCCGGTGCGGAAGGGGTGTCGCTCATCCCTGCATTTTAAGGACCCCTGCCTCTCCCAGCGGGCGAGGCCACGCCCCAAGCCCCTGCCCGGCCACACAGAAAGCAGGAGGCCATCGCCCTGCGACTCAGACCCCGCCCCCACGCCGGGACACCCGAAACACCACATACAGCAGCGTCAGGTAGGGCCACAGCCAGCCCAGCCACTGTCCCAGACCATAAAAGCGGATGAAACGGCCCTGCTCCCAGATCTGCAGCGTCTGGGCAAAGTAGGCACTGGTGGGCGCCTGGTTCAGCAGTGCCAGATGCCAGGTGAGCGCCAGCAGCAGCACGGCAGCGCAGGCACGGCGCGGCAGGGCCAGCATCAGCAGGGCCAACGCCAGCGCCGCCCACACGCCCACGCGCACGGGCAGGTCCATCCACTCCCAGGCGTGCACGGGGCCCCAGCTGAGTGCGGCCGACAGAGCGGTCAGCACGATGCCCACCCCCACCACCGCCAGCGCAAACAGGGCGCGCCGCCCCATCTGGCGGATCACGCAATACCCCAGCAGGCAGGGAATCAGCAGCCCCAGGGTGACGCAGAGCAGCTCGCCGCTGGGCGACAGCGGGTCCAGCTCGGTCTCGCGCAGGGGGAGCCACTCCAGGAACGGCGTATCGGCCAGCAGGTCGATGAGTGCAGCCTCCAGCCGCTCCAGCACCTGACCGAGGCCAAACGGCACCGCGGCCGGAAACAGCAGCGCCAGCGGCCACAGCGCCAGCAGCACCATGCCGCCCGACGCATCGGACACAAACCAGCGCGCCCTGAAGTCGCTCCAGCGGTCGAGCGCGCCCAGCCGCTCCAGCAGTGCGGCGCTCAGCGCACCGGCCAGCGTGCCCAGCGCGTTGAGGGCCAGGTCCAGGTTGGAGGGCACGCGCCGGGGCAGGTAGATCTGCAGAAACTCCATGCACAGCGACAGCAGCGTGCCCGCCAGCGTGGCCAGCGCCACCGCCCACAGCACATGCCGCCAGCCCGAGCGCAACAGGCCCAGCACCAGCAGGAAGCCCAGGGGCGCGTAGCCCACGAGGTTGGTCACCACGTCAAACCCCGTCCAGTACGGCGGGGGGATCCGCGCAAACAAAAAGACCAGGGGGTCAATGCCCTGTTCGCGCCACCCGTCAAACGGGAACAGGCTGGCAAAGACGATCAGCGCCGTGTACGTCAGCGCGAGCGGCCAGGCAGAGGTTTTGTGCATGCGCCCTCTGCGTCTCCGTCAGAAGGGCTTGACCACCACCAGCACCACGGCCACCAGCAGCAGCAGCACGGGTGCTTCGTTGAACCAGCGGAACCACACATGGCTGCGGCGGCTGGTGCCGTCGGCCAGCTTGCGCAGCAGCACGCTGCACGCGTGGTGGTAACCGATGACCAGCACCACCACGGCCAGCTTGGCGTGCATCCAGCCATTGCCCGGGCCCCGGCCAATACCGTAGCCCAGCCACAGCCACAGCCCCAGTGCAATGGCGGGCACGGCCAGCAGAGTGGTAAAGCGCATCAGCTTGCGCGCCATGAGCAGCAGGCGGTCGCGCTCGGCGGCCGAGCCGGGCGCCACCATCGCCAGATTGACGAAGATGCGCGGCAAATAGAACAGGCCCGCAAACCAGCTGGCCACGAAAACGATGTGAAAGGCTTTGACCCAGAGCATGGGGGCAGTTTACGGGCCTACGCCACTCTGACGGGCCAACCCCAAAAAAAAGCCCGGCAGATCCGCCGGGCCGGGAAAGCCTGTGCCGCATCGCTGCAGCCCAGGTCCCGCTCAGGGAGGAAAAGCGGGGGGCGGCAAGCCGCCCGGCACCAATCTAGCACTGGGCATGGGCGGTTACAAGCGGCTTTTCCACAGCGTGCCCGGAGCGCCAACGACCGCGGCCCCACCCCACGCCACCGGGGTGCGGATAGGTGCCCGGCGCCTTGGGGAGGGCTTCATAATCCGATGATGCACCTCCAAAGCCCTGCCCCATTCCCCCAGAACCGCCCCCGCCGCCTGCGCCGCGATGCCTTCACCCGCCGCCTGGTGCGCGAGAACGTAGTCACCGCGGACGACCTGATCTACCCCGTGTTCGTGCACGAGGGCACGAACCGCAGCGAGGCCGTGACCTCCATGCCCGGCGTGGACCGCCTGAGCCTGGACCTGCTGCTGCCCGTGGCCGCGGACTGCGTGAAGCTGGGCATCCCGGTGCTGGCGCTGTTCCCGGCGATTGACCCGTCGCTCAAGACACCGGATGGCAAGGAAGCCCTGAACCCCGACGGCCTGATCCCGCGCGTGGTGCGGGCGCTGAAGAAGGAGTTTCCCGACCTGGGCGTGATGACCGACGTGGCGCTGGACCCCTACACCAGCCACGGCCAGGACGGCGTGCTGGACGAGACCGGCTACATCATCAATGACGAGACGGTGGAGATCCTCACTGGCCAGGCGCTCACGCATGCCGAGGCGGGCGTGGACATCGTCGCGCCCAGCGACATGATGGACGGGCGCATCGGCGCGATCCGCGAGGCGCTGGAGGTGCAGGGCCACATCCACACCCGCATCATGGCCTACAGCGCCAAATACGCCAGCGCCTTCTACGGCCCCTTCCGCGACGCGGTGGGCACGCGCGGCGCCCTGGGCAAGGCCGACAAGAACGTGTACCAGATGGACCCCGGCAACAGCGACGAGGCCCTGCGCGAAGTGGCCATCGACATCGCCGAAGGCGCCGACATGGTGATGGTGAAACCCGGCATGCCCTACCTGGACATCGTGCGCCGCGTGAAGGACGAGTTCCACGTGCCCACCTTTGCCTACCAGGTGAGCGGCGAGTACGCCATGATCAAGGCCGCTGCCGCCAACGGCTGGCTGGACCACGACGCCGTGATGATGGAAAGCCTGCTGGCCTTCAAGCGCGCAGGCGCCGACGGCGTGCTGACCTACTTTGCGCGCGACGTGGCACGCAAGCTACAAAAATAATAGCTATCAGCGCATATTCCACTAGCGCTACCGGCGCTCTTGACTGAAACCACGGTGTCCATGCGCATCTTTCACATCCACAGCAGCGGCGTGCAGGAGCTGACGGCCCTGCCCGCCCAGATGCCGGCGCAGGGTTTCCTCTGGATCGCCTGCGCCCGTCCGGCCTTTCAGGCGCGGCTCGCCGAGATCCAGGGCCGCCTGCAGGCGCTGATCGGGCTGCAGTTGGTGGACCTGCATGTGTCCGATCTGCTCAACGCCCAGCTGCCCTCGCACTACGACTACACCTCGCAGTACGACCTGCTGGTGTTCCGCCGCCTGGCCACGGTGCAGGGCGATGCGGCGCAGGCCGGGCAGCCCGGGCCTGCTGCCCCCGCCACACCGGCCGTTGCCGCCGAGCCCGACAACAACCCCAACGCCCCGGTCAAGCGCAGCGGCCCGCCCGTGCTGCGGCGCATCGACACCAGCCCCGTGGGGTTTGCGGTGTTCGACCAGCTGCTGCTGACCGTGCACCCCACCGACTGCGCGGTGCGCGATGCCTACGCGACGCGGCTGCTGGCGGCCACTCCGGCCAATGGCCATGGAATCGGCAACGGAACCAGCAGCGCCAACAATGCCAGCCACGCTCACGGCAACGCCCACGCCAGCCCCGGCATGGGCGAGGGCCGCAGCAGCCCCATCTCGGGCTCGCGCCTGCCCACCAGTCCCGCCGACCTGATGCTGCGCGTGGTCAACCAGATGGTGGACGGCTACCTGGACCTGCGCCGCGAACTCACCCGCCAGCTGGACCACTGGCAGACCGAACTGCTCAAGCCCCGCGCGCGGTACGTGAACTGGACCTCGCTGCTCGAAGCGCGCCTGTCGCTGCACATGCTCGACGAGATCTGCGAAGACCAGCGCACCGCCGTGCAGGACTGGATCGACGCGCTGGAAACCTGGGCCCTGCCCGACACCCCGGCGGGCCTGCGCGAGCTGGACCTGCTCAAGGTGCGCAGCCGCGACGTGCTGGAGCACATCGAGCGCGTGGTGCACCACGTGCGGCGCCTGGAGCAGAGCACCGAAACCGCCGTGCAGATGCACTTTTCGGTGCAGAGCAACCGCACCAACGATATCATGCGCACCCTCACGGCGCTCACGGCCGTGTTTTTGCCGCTGAACCTGATTGCGGGCATTTTCGGGATGAACTTCGAGTTCATTCCACTGGTGCACAAGGCCGATGGCTTCTGGTGGGCCATGGGGTCGATGGTGTTCATCGCGGTGTCGCTGGTGCTGCTGTTCTGGCGCAAGCGGTATCTGGCGAGGACGAGGTGACATCCCCCTGAGCGGCTGGGTCAGCACCCGTATCGCGGGGCGTCAGCCAGACCAAGGAGCGCGCGCTCTAGTGCGTTATGGCCTGGCCACCCCAAACAACCCCGCCGCGTTGTCCCACGCCACCTTGCGCGCCACATCGGCGGGCAGGCCGCCCAGCCACTGGCGGTAGCCCTGCATCAGGCTTTCGTAGTGCTGCCAGCGCTGGTTGACCCAGGTGTCCGAGCCGACCACGAAGCGCGTGGGGTACTTGAGCAGCAGCGCGCGCCAGGCGGGGCACAGCTGGTTGTCGTCGCACACCAGGCCGGGGCGGTACGAGAGTTCGCCCACCAGGCCCGGGTAGCGGGCCATCAGGGCGTCCACCCGCTCCACAGGCGCGCCGCCAATGCCGGTGTGGGCCCAGATCAGCCGGGCCTTCTGGCCTTGGGACGGGGTGTTGGCCATCAGCAGGTCGATGGCGGTGTCGTCCACATGGGCCAGCACCACCAGGTCCCGCTGTTCGGCCAGGGCCATGAGCTTTTTGGCCACGGGGCCGTTGGCGTTGGCGCTGTCGTACAGATGGAACTCGCCCAGGCCCCGGTACGGGCCGGCGGGCGTGCCCCGGGCCAGCTCGGTCTGCACCATGTCGTAGATGGTGTCGTCGGCAAACCAGCCGGTGTAGTCGGCGCGGTTGCGGTACAGCCGCACAAACGGCACCACCGCCACACCGGCCTCGCGGGTCTGCGGCAGGCCAGCCAGAGTGAGCGACCCGGCATTGGGCCGCGAGTTGGCCACGATGGCACGCACGCCGCTGGCCTTCATGCGCGCCAGCACATCGGCGGGTGGGTGCGGGCCTGAGCGGCCGTCCCAGGCTTCCTCGTTGTAGTGCAGGTGGGCGTCGAACAGGGGGCCGGTGTAGTCGGCCGCGTGGGTGGTGGTGCATAGCGCTATCAAACCCATAGCTGCCAGCGCATGACGGACTATCGCTTGGGACCAAAAACGCCTGAAATCCGCCATGTCCCCCTCCGTTGGTCGTTCGCTACCGTGTCGCCGTCTCTGTCACTGGGGCGGTCTCAGCCCAGGTGCTTGGCAAAGAAGGCCAAGGTGCGCTCGCGCGCCGTGTTGGCGGCGGCCTCGTCATAGCTGCCACGCTGGTCGCAGTTGAAGCCGTGGTCGGCGGCGTACACATGCACTTCGACCTCTGGGTGGGCCTTGCTGAAGGCCTGCACGCTGTCCAGTGGAATCCAGTGGTCGCGCTCGCCAAAGTGGGCCAGCACCGGCACCTTGGGGGTGCGGGCCACTTCTTCCGGCGTGGTCACGCCACCGCCGTAGTACGGCACAGCAGCCGACAGGCCCTGCAGCAGGCAGGCCGAGCGCCAGGTCAGCAGGCCGCCCCAGCAGTAGCCCACGATGCCCACCTTGCCGCCGCTTTGCTGCGCGGCGTAGTCGATGGCGGCCTGGACGTCGGGCAGCACGCCCGGGGCAGGCAGGGCCTCGACCGCGGCCTTCAGGCCCATGCCGGCCTGCATGTCGTCACCGGTGTAGCCCAGCTCCACCCCTTGCTTGACGCGGTGAAAGGTGGATGGCGCCACGGCCAGGTAGCCGCTGGCTGCGTAGCGGTCGGCCACCGAACGGATGTGCGAGTTCACGCCAAAAATTTCTTGCAGCACCACCACAGCGCCACGGGGTGTGCCCTCGGGCCTGGCGACCCAGGCGGGGGCCACAAAACCGTCACTCGACGTCAGATCGACAAACTGTCCCATGCTGAATGCTCCTTTGCTTTGGTAAATATGGCGCGTGAATGGGCCGCAATAGGCCCGCGATGTCGGCCAGGACGCTGCGCGGCGGGGCGCAGAACCTGTTCCAATGCGCCATTCTTGCAGGAGACCCCACCCCATGGAGAAGATCGCACTAATCACCGGCGCCAGCCGGGGCATTGGCGCCGCCACCGCACGGCTGGCCGCAAAACATGGCTGGGCCGTGGTCGTCAACTACCTCGCCAACGAGGCCGCCGCGCAGGGCGTGGTCGATACCATCCGTGCAGACGGCGGCACCGCCATCGCGGTGCAGGGCGACGTGGCGAGCGAGGCCGACATCCTGGCCATGTTCCAGGCGGTGGACACCGAGCTGGGCCGCATCAGCGCCCTGGTCAACAACGCCGGGGTGGTGGACGTGACCGCCCGGGTGGACGCAATGAGCACCGAGCGCCTGCGCCGCATGTTCGACACCAACGTGATCGGCAGCATCGTCTGCGCCCGCGAAGCCGTGCGGCGCATGAGCACGCGCCATGGCGGCAGCGGTGGCGCCATCGTCAACGTGTCCAGCGCCGCCTCGCGCCTGGGCTCGGCACACCAGTATGTGGACTACGCGGCGGCCAAGGGCGCCATCGACACCTTCACCATCGGCCTGGCGCGCGAGGTGGCGGCCGAGGGCATCCGCGTGAACGCCGTGCGCCCCGGCCTGATCGAGACCGACATCCACGCCAGCGGCGGCCTGCCCGACCGCGTGCGCGACCTCTCGCACCAGGTGCCCATGTTGCGAGGCGGCACGGCCGACGAAGTGGCCGAGGCCATCGTCTGGCTGATGTCGCCCGCAGCAAGCTATACCACCGCCACCTTGATGGATGTGTCGGGCGGGCGCTAGAAGAGAAGGCCCGGCGCCACGCTGTCGCAGGCACGCTGCAGCGCAGCATGCCCGACCGCCAAACGGCGCAGAAAACACCGCATACTCGCGCACAGCCCGGGCTGCGCCACCCTCATCGGCCGTTGGCCTGAGCCCCCCGAAGAACCACCCGCCCACTTGCCCTTGGGAGCGCCCTGATGGACCTCAAACCCCTGATCACCCTGCTGGCCATCGTGAACCCGCTGGCCATCGTGCCGTTCTTCATCCACTACACGCAGGGCTTCTCGTACCCGCAGCGGCGCCGCACCATCCAGGTGGCCAGCTTCAGCGTGTTTTGCGTGATTGCCGCCTGCGCTCTGCTGGGCCTGCAGATCCTCGACTTCTTCAACATCTCGCTGCAGAGCTTTCAGGTGGGCGGCGGCATGCTGCTGCTCATCAGCGCGATGAACATGCTCAACGCCCAGCCCGCCGAGGCCAAGCCCAGCACCAACGAGTTTGAAGAAGGCGCCGAAAAGGCCGCTGCGGGCAGCAGCATCGCCGTGGTGCCGCTCACCATCCCGTTGCTCACCGGCCCGGCCAGCATGTCCACCGTGGTGATCTACGCCGACCGCGCGCAGGGCGTCTGGCAGACGCTGGCGCTGGTGGGCTACGGCGTGGTCATCGCGCTGGCCACCGCCGTGTGTTTTGCGCTGGCCGACCCGATTGCGCGCGTGCTGGGCAAAACCGGCATCAACGTGATGACCCGGCTCATGGGCCTGATCCTGGCTGCGCTGGCGGTGGAGGTGATGGCGGACGGGCTGGGCAAGATTTTCCCGGTGTTGATCGCGCGCTGACCGCCCATGTCTGCCCGCCTGCTGCTGCTCGAAGACGACCCCGCCATCGCCCGCACCGTGGCCTATGCGCTGGAGCGCGATGGCCTGACCGTCACTCACAGTCTGCTGGTGCATGACGCGCGCCAGCAGCTGCAGCGCACCCGTTTTGACCTGCTGGTGCTGGACGTGGGCCTGCCCGACGGCAGCGGTCTGGACCTGCTGCGCGATGTCCGCCATGCGCCGCCCACCGCCGCCCTGCCCGTGCTGATGCTCAGCGCCCACGGTGAAGAGATCGACCGCGTGCTGGGCCTGGAGCTGGGCGCGGACGACTACCTGACCAAACCCTTCAGCCCGCGCGAACTGGCCGCCCGCGTGAAGGCGCTGCTGCGCCGCGCGGGCCACGTGAACGGAAATGGCAACGGCCACCCGGCCTCAGCACCCGCCACCTCGGCCGCTGCGTCTTTCCACGACGACGAGGCCGGCCAGCGCATCAGCCTGCGCGGCCAGGCCCTGCCGCTGACCCGGCGCGAATACCGTCTGCTGTCCCACCTGCTGCGTGGCGCAGGCCGCATCCATTCGCGCGACGCCCTGCTGGCCGCCGCCTGGGGCGACGACAGCGAAAGCACCGACCGCACGGTAGACACCCACATCAAGACCCTGCGCGCCAAGCTGCGCGAGGTGGACCCGGCGCGCGAGTACATCAGCACCCACCGGGGCATGGGTTACTGCCTGGACATCTGAAGCCCAATTGGCCGCTGGCGCATATCTATCAAGCGCTGAAAGCTATTGTTTTTGAAGTAACGCACCATGCGCCTCGGCATCCGCCTGCTGTTCGCCTTCTTCCTCATCAACGGCATCGCCGCGTTCTTTGTGCTGCGCGTGTTCATGGCCGAGATCAAACCCAGCGTGCGCGAGGTGATGGAGGACATGATGGTGGACACGGCCAACATCCTGGCCGAGCTGGCCAGTGAAGACCTGGCCGCCGGGCGGCTGGCGGCAGAGGCCAACAACAGCAGCACCAGCCCGTTTGCGCAGCATGTGCGCCGCTATGCCACGCGGCCCATCGACGCGGCGATCTGGGGCTTTTCCAAGCAGTCGCTCGACTACCGCATCTACGTGACCGACACCACGGGTCGCGTGCTGTTCGACTCGGAAAACCGCGCCGTGGGCGCCGACTATTCGCGCTGGCGCGATGTGGCGCGCACGCTGCGCGGCGAATACGGCGCGCGCTCCACCCGCGATGTGGAGGACGACGACACCAGCGGCGTGATGCATGTGGCCGCGCCCATCTACGTGAACAGCCAGATCGCGGGCGTGCTCACTGTGGCCAAGCCCACGCGCACGGTGCAGCGCTTCATCGACCGGGCTGAGCGCAAGGTGTTCATGGGCGGGCTGTTGCTACTGGCGCTATCGGCCGCTGTGGGCGTGGCGGTGACGCTGTGGATGGTGTGGAACGTGCGCCGCCTGCGCGACTACGCCCTGAGCGTGCAGGGCCCTGCCGATGGCGAGCGCCACGACCCGAACCTGCCACCTCCCACGGCCCTGGCCGTGCCCGAGGTGCCCGGCGAGCTGGGCGACCTGGCCCGCGCCATGGACCGCATGCGCGCGCGGCTGGAGGGGCGCGACTACATCGAGGGCTATGTGCGCGCGCTCACGCACGAACTCAAAAGCCCCGTGGCCGCCATCCGCGGCGCGGGCGAGCTGCTGCACGATGAGCTGCCCGCCGCCGACCGCGCCGAGTTCGCAACCCAGGTGGTGCAGCAGAGCGAGCGCCTGCAGCGCATCATCGACCGGCTGCTGGAGCTGTCCAAGCTGGAGCAACGACAGCACGCCGAAGGCCGCGCGCCCGTGGCGCTGCACGACTGCGCCGAGGCCGCCATCGCCCAAACCCGCGCCCGCGCCGGGCAGCGCGGCATCACCCTGGCGCTGCAAGGGCACGGCGCTAGCGGCCCCTGGGAGGCCGAGCTAGTGACGCTGGCGCTGACCAATCTGCTGGACAACGCCATCGACTTTGCGCCCGCAGGCAGCACGGTGCGGGTGGAACTGGACGGCGCTACCGTGGCCGTGCAAGACAGCGGCCCCGGCGTGCCCGACTACGCGCTGCCGCGCCTGGGCGAGCGCTTTTTCACCACCGCACGGCCGGGCGGCGAGCGCAGCGGATCGGGCCTGGGGCTGGCGATTGTGCAGCGCGTGATGGCGCTGCACGGCGGGCAGATGGTGGCGCGCAACACGGCACCGGGGCTGCGGGTGGAGCTGGAGTTCCGCAGAGCCTAGACTGCGCTGGCCGGGAGGCGGGGCTGGGCCTGGAGGAATTCGACCAGATCGCCCACCGTGGTCACTTTGCCGAACAGGGGGTTGGCCGATGTGTCGGCCAGGCTGCGGCGGGCCCGCTGGGCCATGTCAACGACCAGGTCATCCAGGTCGTCAGCGTCCAGACGCAGGTCGCTCTGCAGGTTATCGGTCAATCTCAAAGGCACGGCAACCACGGCAGACAGGCTGCGCTGTAGTTCCTCGTACACCGCGCGCACCACCCAGGTGTCCACCCGCCGGCAGTCGATGGAGCGGGCAAGCTGGCAAATCGACTCCCCGGCGCGGCCTTGCGCCATGCGGGCCAGGCGCAGGGCCTCGCGCCGGCTCAGGACGGCCACCAGGCTGCCGAGCGCCAGGAGCGAGCCGCTCACCGCCACGGGATGCGTCCAGAACACGGCCATGAAGGCCACCGCCATCACGGCCAGAAAGCACCGCGCCGGCCAGCGCAAGGGCGGGCGGACAGCCACCGGAGGCATGAAACGGGACGCTGTATTTCGCATGGCACTCCCCAGGTGGATGACACAGGCGGTCGATTCTGCCAGTGCCCCACTTCGCACTTCGCACGTCACCCCCGCCACTTCACACTGGCTTCACAAACTTCATAGCGCCCTCACAGCGCGCCACAACACTGCCTCCACAACAGTCACTTGTGGAGGATCTTTTGTTCAAACACCCCTTGTTCACCAAGCTGGCGGCGCTGACCGCCATCACCGTGTTGCTGCTCTTTGGCCTGGGCCTGATCGAAGACGTGGTGCGCGACCGGCTGCGCTACCGCAGCATCACCGCACAAAGCGTGGCCGAGAGCCTGGCCGGGCCGCAGACGCTGATGGGCCCCATGATCCACAGCGCCTGCGTGGAAAGCTGGGATGAAGAAGTCGGCAAGGGCGAGGAGCGCCGCATGGTCGAAAGGCGCCGCGAGTTCATCCTGACCGCCATGCCCGAGCAGCTCAAGCTCACCACCGGCGCCGCGATGGAGGAACGCGCACGCGGGCTGCACAAGGTGAACACCTACAACCTCAAGGCCCACGTGACGGCGCAATGGGGTTCGCTGGCCAGCCTGCTGCCGCAGAGCAGCATGAAGAATTCGCGCATGCACTGCGGCGCACCCATCGTGATGATGGCTGTGGGCGATGCGCGCGGCATCCGCACCGCGCAGTTCACCATGGGCAGCCAGGCGCTGGCGCTCAAGCCCGGCACCTTCCACCCCACCTACAGCCGGGGCCTGCATGCGGTGCTGCCCGAATCCGTGCGTGGCAAGGCCGATGGACTCACGGCCACGCTGGACCTGGAACTGGTGGGCACCGAGCGCCTGGCCATCGTGCCGCTGGGCGGCAACACCGAGGTGCTGATGACCAGCAGCTGGCCCCACCCGTCGTTTGCCGGGCGCTTTCTGCCATCAGAACGCGAGGTCAAGAAGACCGGCTTTTCGGCCCAGTGGCGCCTGTCGTCGCTGGCCACCACGGCGCAGGCCGACATTGCCAACGGCAAGCGCATCTGCCTGGGCGCGGATGAGGGCAGCGACTATGCACACAGCGGGGCCACGCCGGGCGACTGCGCCGACAGCTTCAGCGTGGCCTTCATCGACCCGGTGAATCCCTATTCCCTGTCGGACCGCGCGACCAAGTACGGTGTGCTGTTCATCGCCCTCACCTTCGTGGCCGTGGGCTTGTTCGAGCTGATGGCCAATGACCCCCACGCTCCGCCGCTACGCGGGTCGCTGCCCCCCGAGGGGGCAGCTTTTTCGTCTTGGGGCGGCCCGGCGACGAAAAAACTGCGCGTGCACCCGGTGCAGTACCTGCTGGTGGGCAGCGCGCTGTGCAGCTTCTTCCTGCTGCTGGTGAGCCTGTCGGAGCACCTGCCGTTTGGCATTTCGTACGCGGTGGCGGCCAGCGCGTGTGTGCTGCTGCTGGCCTATTACGCCAGCCACATGCTGGGCGGGCTCACGCGCGGTGTGCCACTGGGGGCGGGCATTGCGCTGCTGTATGGCCTGCTGTATGTGCTGCTGCAGCTGGAGCAGACGGCGCTGGTGGTAGGTGCGATTGCGCTCTTCCTGGTGCTGGCCGCAGTGATGGTGTTGACGCGCAAGGTCAACTGGTACGGCCTGTCGCAAGGCGGCACGCCCCCACGCCCCACCATGCCGCCCATGCAGCGCCCCGCAGCCCCCCGCGCGGAGGCTGCATGAACGCCGCCGCGCAGACCACCCGCTGGGCCCAGTACCTGGCGCAGGCCCAGGCACTGACGCCGCCCGCCAGCACCGGCCCCGCAAGGGGCCCTGCGCTGACCGCCGCCGAATCGGCCCGCGTGCAGCGCCACCGCGACCAGTTGATGGCGGCCCTGCGGTCGCAGGACCGGCTGGCCTTGCACTGCGCCAAGCAGCAGGTGCTGGACGCAGCCTTTTGCCCCCACCGTGCCGAGGCGGACCACAGCCACGGAGGGCCTGCAAGCGGCGCTGCAGATTCGCCCGCCCTGCGCCGGGCGCTGCGCGACCTGGCATGGCGCACAGCGGCCTTGCTGTTGCCGCGCCGCCCGGAGTGCTGAAGGTGTGCCAGGGGGCCTTGCGCAGGTCCCCGGGCACAATTTTTAATAAAAATGGCCGGTAGCGCCTGTGCAATATGCGCCAGCAGCTATCAAAAACAGAGCGTTTACACCACCACGGTGCGGCTGCGCCCCTCGCGTTTGGCGGTGTAGAGCGCAGAGTCGAGCAGGCGCAGGGTGATGTCCAGCGGCCGCAGCGGGTCGAACAGCGTGAGCCCCATGCTGACCGACAGCACCAGCGCTGGCTCGATGCCGGGCAGCGTGTGGGCAGCCAGCGCCGCATGCACACGCTCGGCCACCACCTGTGCCTGGTCGAGCCCGGTGGCGGGCAACAGGGCCAGAAACTCCTCGCCCCCCCAGCGTCCCAGCACATCGGCCGCACGGAAGACGTCGCGGCACAGCGTGGCAAACAGCTGCAGGGCCTGGTCGCCCACATGGTGGCCGTACACGTCGTTCACGCGCTTGAAGTGGTCCAGGTCCATCATCAGCAGGCAGGCCGGCTCATGGCCCCGCTGCAGCAGCGCCCATTCCTGGCGCAGGCGGTCGGTGAACGAGCGGCGGTTGGCCAGGCCGGTCAGCACATCGGTATGGGCCAGCACGTCCATCTGGTGGCGGGCCGCCTCCAGCTCCACCAGCATCTGGCCCTGGCGGTCGTTGGCGCGCTTGAGCTCCAGCAGCCGGATCACCTGGCGCGCCAGGGCACTGAGCAGGTCCTGCACCTTGGCAGACAGCTCGCGCGGCCGGTGGTCCAGCACGCACAGCGTGCCCAGCACAAACCCGTCCGGCGTGACCAGCGGCGCCCCGGCGTAAAAGCGCAGCGGGTTCTTTTGCGTGACGATGGCGTAGTGCGCAAAACGCGGGTCTTGCGCCAGGTCGGGCACGATGAAGACGCCGGACTGCCGGATGGCGTAGCGGCACACGGACTCGTTCAGCGGGGTCTCCCGCAGTGCAAACCCGCGCGCGGCCTTGAACCACTGGCGCTGGTTGTCCAGCAGGCTGATCAGGGCCACGGGGGCTTCGCAGATGTAACCCGCCAGGTCGGCCAGCTCGTCGTAAGCGGGCTCCATGGGGGTGTCAAGAATGCCGTAGCGCTGCAGGGCTTGCAGGCGGTCGGTGTCGTCGCAGGGGTCGTCAGAAGGGGTGGTGTCGGCCATGACGCGAAGCGGCCGCGCCGCCCCCATTTGCCTTGAGATGGGGCAGCATGCCATACAAGCTGCACAGCTGCATGGGTGTTAGCCCGATTGCCCCATGACTTCGTCAGGCGGAACGCTTACCTTGATGCTCTGGTGCAGCGTTCGGTGTGCCCGCTGCAGCGGACAGTCCGTCAATCTATGGAGTCAGGCTGCCAAGGCAGGTGCGGCATCACGCTGGGTAGCGGGCTCGTCGGAACCGGGCGCGCCGGAGTCTGAGCAAGTGGCGCCACCGCATCCGTGGATCAATGCCTCGGGCAGCGCTGTGGGAGCGTGCACCACGCCCGTGGCGGGGTCAAAGCCCACGCGGCGCAGGTGCAGGGCCAGCGAGGCATCCATGCTCTGCGCGTGTTGCGGAAACCACAGCGCCAGTTCGCTGGCCATCACGTGCAGCACCTTCAAGTCGCCCTGCTCGGCACGGGCCGTGCCTTCCCGCATCACCTGCAGCACCACCTTGTGCTGCATGCTGTGGCAGTTGCCCGAGGCAAAGCGGGTAGAAGCCATCCAGTCGTCTTCTTGGCCAAAATGCTGCTCGGTGTGCTCCACCAGCGTACGCCAGCGGGGCAGCAGCTCCGCGTCGCTGGCCTGGTCCACAGCGGCCAGCAGGTCGACAAACTCCCGGTGGGTGTCATCCATCAGGGGCAGGTCGAGGTTCAGTGCATCAGACCATTCGAGGTGGGCCATGGGACTCCTTGGGCAGGCGGCAGATCAAACGAAGCTGCGAGCTTAGAAGCCCCGGCCCGGCCGGGTGTTGATGCAGGTCATGGCATCCCCATACGCAGCCAGGCCCTGCACCGCGCGCAGCGGGCAGGGCCTGATACAGCCTGATAGGGCAAGGGATCAGGTCAGGCGCTCAGCGCCCGGCCGATCAGCTCTGGCCGTACATGCGCTTGGCGTCGTCCACACACTTGGACTTGAGGTCGCCGCTCATGGCGTCGCAGCGCTCCTTGGCGGCCTTGTAGTTGGCTTCGTTCTTCTCAGCGGTGGCATCCTTGCGGGCCTCGGCCACGTTGGCGGCCTTCTCGGCGGCCGTGTCTGCAGGCTTTGCCTGGGCGGCGGCCACCTTGGCGTTTTCCTTGGCCTTCACATGTTCGGCCTTGGCATCCTTCACGCACACGTCCTTGGCGTTGCCAGTCAGGTCGTCGCACTTTTCCTTGGCGACGGCATAGGCGGCATCGGCGCGGGCTTCAGCCACCTTCTGGCTGGCCTTGGCGCTGGGTTTGTACTGGGCTTCAAGTTCCGCCTTGGCAACGTCTTCCGCGCCCTTGGCTTCCTTCACGCAGATGTCCTTGGCGTTGGCCTTGAGGGCATCGCACTTTTCCTTGTTCATCTTGTAGTCTGCCGAGATGCTTTCCTTGGCGGCCTTGTGTTCCGCAGGGGTCATGGCAAAAGCGGTGGTAGCCATCAGACCAGCTGCGCAGGCGGCGATCAGGGTGCGTTGGAATGTCATGGTTTTCTCCTCGATGAAATTGAATGCAATGGATGTGAATCTTGTGGGGGCGGTGCGCCAGGGGTAGCCTGGCGGGGCGCGGGGCGAAGGCCCCGCAGCGCGTTGGCGCTGTTTGCGCTATCAGTCGTTAAAACGGAAGTCGGGGTGGCGGTCTTGCCATTCCTTGAGCTGCTTTTCAGCCGCGTCGCGGGCGATGCCCTGGCGCTCTTGCAGCTTGCCCAGGAACTGTTCGCGCTTGCCGTCAATGACATCGAAATCGTCGTTGGTGAGCTTGCCCCACTGTTCGATCATCTTGCCCTTGAACTGCTTCCAGTTGCCCTTGATGGTGTCTTCATTCATGGTGTGACTCCTTGTGCGAATTTCGCTTCAGCCATCCACTCGAAGTGCGTGGAACCTTTGCGTGATGCGATGGAGTTCACTGTAAAAATGATCTGGCGCCGACGCCGTAGTCCGCGCCACGCAGCACGCGTCAGCACAGGACTACGGGCGTGACGGACATCGCCGATGCAGTGGCTCTGGCCCTCTGGCGAAGGGCCAACACCGCCCCCGCAAGGTACAAAGTGTTGCAATGGCCCATCATTCAGACCCTGGGCGCGGCAGGCATTGCAGAGGCGTGTTTCGCTTGGTAACACTTGTGTTTCCAGGCGGGCGCGGCGTGTGATTTAGTCACGGCTGTGCTGCCAGCGGCAGACTTTTGACCACGACCACCATGACACATCCACACGAGGAGACTCTGACAACTGCGGTTGCAGAGGCACCTGAGGGCCAACCCCTTCCCACCGAATCAACAGCCGCCAGCAGCCGGGCCCATGTGCCCCTGCTGACGGCGCTGTTCGCGTCCACTGCCTTGGCCGCCTGTGGCGGCGGCGGGGGCGACAGCACCCCAGGTGCAGGCGCCCCCGGCACCCCAGGCACACCCGCACCCACCACCCCTTCCCTGGGCAACTACGCACACCCTTCAGCCACGTCGGACAACGAGGCCGCCCGCTTTCTGCTGCAGGCCCAGTTCTCGGCATCGACCGCCGAAATCGCCGCCCTGCGCGCCACTACCTATGCAGACTGGCTTGAAAGCCAGTTCAATGCGGGCCCCAGCCAGGGCGGCTGGGACTGGCTGAACCAGCGCGGCTACGCAGACATCAGCAACGACACGGCCTACTACGACAACTCCTACCCCGCCGACTACATGATCTGGTACCAGCTCATGAAGTCGCCGGACGGACTGCGCAAACGGGTGGCGCTGGCGCTGTCCGAGATCTGCGTGGTCTCGCTCAGCGGCGTGGACATCACCTGGCGCTGCCACGCCATGGCCTGGTACTGGGACCAGTTGGTGAACAACGCCTTCGGCAACTACCGCTCCGTGCTGGAGAACGTGACGCTGAACGCGGCCATGGGTTACTACCTCAACACCCGTGGCAACCAGAAGGAAAACCCCGCCACGGGCCGTCAGCCCGACGAAAACTATGCCCGCGAGGTCATGCAGCTCATGTCCATCGGGCTGGTCGAACTGAACATCGACGGGACTCCCAAGAAGGACGGCTCGGGCAAGCCCATTGACAGCTACACCATGAACGACGTGACCAATCTGGCGCGCGTGTTCACAGGCTACGACTACGACCAGACGCAGAACGTGCCCACCACCGTGCCAGGCACCACGCGGGTGGTCTCCAACACCACCTTTGCGCGGCTGCCCATGGCACTCAATGCCTCGCGCCACTCCACGCTGGCGGCGACATTCCTCGGAACGACGATCCCCGCCAGCACGCCCGGCGCTGCAGCCCTCAAGACTGCGCTGGACACCTTGTACAACCACCCCAACGTGGGTCCGTTCATCGGCAAGCAGCTCATCCAGCGGCTGGTCACCAGCAACCCGTCTCCCGCCTACGTGGCGCGCGTGGCGGCTGCCTTCAACAACAACGGCGCCGGCGTGCGGGGTGACCTGCGCGCTGTGGTCAAGGCCATCTTGCTGGACGACGAGGCACGCTCGCCCGCAGGCCTCACCCAGTCCGGCTTTGGCAAGCTGCGCGAGCCCATGCTGCGCTTTGTGCAGTGGGGCCGCACCTTCGGCATCAACTCGGCACAGGGCAGCTGGAAGATCGGCGACCTGAGCGACCCCGGCTCGCGCCTGGGCCAGAGCCCGCTGCGTTCGCCCTCGGTATTCAACTTCTTCCGCCCGGGCTACATTCCGCCATCCACCGCATTGGCCGCCGCAGGCGCCGTGGCCCCCGAGTTCCAGCTGGTCAACGAAAGCAGCGTGGGGGGCTACCTCAACTACATGCAGGGCGTGATCCGCAACGGCATCTACGTGAACGCCCCCGAGCTGCCCAACAACGCCAGCACCTCCAACAACGGCTACGACATCAAGGCCACCTACACCAACGAGCTGGCCATCGTGACCGATGCCGATGCGCTGGTCGCCCGTATCAACCTGCTGATGTGCGCGGGCCAGCTGTCTGCCGCCACCGTCAAGCTCATTGCGGACGCACTCAAGGCGACGCCCGTCACCAACGCCAGCACCGACTCCGTCAAGCTCGACCGCGTGGCGGCCGCCGTCTTCCTGGTCATGGCTTCGGCCGAATACCTCGTTCAAAAGTAAGCCCTGCCATGCACCTGCTTCAACCCGAACTCCACACCCGCCGCGCGTTCCTGCGCCGCTCCACCCAGCTGGGCCTGGCAGGCACGGCCCTGCCCTTTGCCCTCAACCTGGCCGCCATGGGCGAGGCGGCGGCCTTCAATGCCACCGACTACAAGGCGCTGGTCTGCGTGTTCTTGTACGGCGGCAACGACTACGCCAACACCGTGGTCACCTACGACGATGACAGCTACAACCGCTACAACACCATCCGGGGCGGTGGCGCAGGCCAGACGGCCGGCGGCATCGCGCTGGCCAAGGCAGCCCTCACCCCCACGCTGCTGACGCCCACCACGCCGCTGCCGGGTGGTCGCCAGTACGCGCTGCACCCGGCCATGACAGGGCTGGCCGGCCTGTTCAACAGCGGCAAGGCGGCCGTGCAGCTCAATGTGGGCCCGCTGGTGGTGCCACTGACCCGCGCGCAATACAACAGTGCCGACCGCGCCACCTACCCGGTGCCGCCCAAGCTGTTCTCGCACAACGACCAGCAGTCGGTGTGGCAGTCGTCATCGCCCGAGGGCTCCACCGTGGGCTGGGGCGGCAACATCGGCGACCTGGCACTGTCCTCCAACGGCAACTCGCTGTTCACCTGCATTTCGGTCACCGGTAACGCGGTGTTCCTGTCGGGCGACTCGGCCCTGCAGTACCAGGTCAGCACCAATGGCGCCGTGGCCATCAATGGGGTCAAGAACCGGGTGTACGGGTCATCGGCCGTGCAAAGCGCGCTGACGTCGCTCATCCAGCAACCGCGCACGCAAACGCTGGAGAACGAATACAACCGCGTGACCACCCGCGCCGTGACGGCAGAAAGCCAAATCACCAACGGGCTCGCGGGCGTGACGCTGTCCACCACCTTCCCCAACAACAACTCGCTGGCCAACCAGCTCAAGATGGTGGCCCGCCTGATTGGCGCGCGCACCAGCCTGGGCAGCAAGCGCCAGGTGTTCCTGGTGTCGCTGGGCGGCTTTGACCTGCACGACAACCTGATTTCGCAACAGCCGGTGCTGATGCAGCGCGTGAGCGAGGCCATGACCGCGTTCTACAACGCCACGGTGGAACTGGGCGTGGCCGACAAGGTCACGGCGTTCACCGCGTCGGACTTTGGCCGCACGCTCAGCTCCAACGGCGATGGCTCGGACCATGGCTGGGGCAGCCACCACCTGGTGGTCGGCGGTGCAGTGAAAGGCAAGGCCTTCTACGGTAGCGCGCCGCCGGTCAGCATCACCAACACGGCCGCCCCTGAAGACCAGTGGCATGTGGGCCAGGGCCGCCTGCTGCCATCCACCTCGGTGGACCAGTACGCGGCCACCCTGGCCAAGTGGTTCGGCGTGGCCGACAACGAAATGGCGGGTGTGCTGCCCAACATCACGCACTTTGGCGCAGCGGCAGGGCGGCCGGACTACCCGGTGGACCTGGGGTTCCTGTAACGCGTTGGGCCCCGCACCCCGGGGGCCGCAGGTCAGGCCCAAGTCACGAGGCTGGGCCACCACGCGGCTCCCCAATAATGGCGGCATGACGACTCCCTCTGCTCCCCCGCTTCGCCCGCGCGTGGTCATCATCGGTTGCGGGTTCGGCGGCCTCGAAGCCGCCCGCGCCCTGCGGGGCACGGCGGTGGATGTGACCCTGGTGGACAAGACCAACCACCACCTCTTCCAGCCCCTGCTCTACCAGGTGGCCACCGCCGGACTGTCGGCCCCGGCCATTGCGGCGCCCATCCGGCACCTGTTCCGGCAGCAGCGCAACGTGACCACCTTGCTGGGCGAGGTCACCCGCATCGACGTGGGCCAGCGCACCGTGCACCTTGCAGACGGCGCCATGCTGCCGTACGACCACCTCATCGTGGCCGCCGGTGCCACGCACAGCTACTTTGGCCGCGACGACTGGGCAGCCTATGCGCCCGGCCTCAAGACGCTGGACGATGCGTTCGAGATCCGCCGCCGCGTGCTGCTGGCGTTCGAGGCGGCCGAGAAGGAGCCCGACCCCGCTCGCCGCGCAGACTGGCTCAACTTTGTCGTCGTGGGCGCGGGCCCCACGGGCGTGGAGATGGCGGGCACGCTGGCAGAGATTGCGCGCCACACGCTGCCCGGCGAGTTCCGCCACATCGACCCCGCCAGCGCGAAGATCATCCTGCTCGAAGGCGGTGCGCGCGTGCTGCAGGCCATGCCCGAGGCCCTGAGCCAGCGCGCCAAGGAGCAGCTGGAAAAGCTGGGCGTGGACGTGCGCCTGGGCGCGCGCGTCACCGCCATCGACAGCGATGGATTGAAGGTCGAATCACCCGCAAGCGCTAGTGCATCCAGCGCAAATAGCTACCAAATAAATAGCAAATGCATTGTGTGGGCCGCTGGTGTGGCTGCATCACCCCTGGGCCGCCACCTGGCAGACGCCACCGGCGCCAGCACCGACCGCGCGGGCCGCGTGGTCGTGGCGCCCGACCTGACGCTGCCGGGCCACCCCGAGATCAGCGTGATCGGCGACCTGGCAGCCGCCAAGAGCCACGCCCCCGGTCACGAGCCCACGCCCGTGCCCGGCGTGTCGCCCGGCGCCAAGCAGATGGGCCGCGCCACCGCAGCCAACATCCTTCGCCGACTGGCGGGCCAGCCCACGCAGCCGTTTCGCTACCGCGACTACGGCAACCTGGCCACCATCGGCCGCAACTCTGCCGTGGTGGACCTCACCTCGCCCGCCGGGCCAGTGCGGTTCTCAGGCTACTTTGCGTGGCTGTTCTGGCTGTTTGCGCACGTGTACTTCCTGATCGGCTTTCGCAACCGGCTGGTGGTGCTGCTGGACTGGGCCTGGGCGTATTGGAGCTTTGCGCGCTATGCGCGGGTGGTGACGGGCATTGAACGCCATGAGGCCACGCCCCCATCCCCTTCCCCGCCCGGCACCTGACGGCCACCCGCGCTGCGTGGCGCCACGGCCAAGGCCGGCGCCCGCTGGCAGGGCGGTCCACAAAGATCTGGGGCGTTACTGCCCCACCTGCTCCACCCAAGCCGCCAGCTCCCCGGCCAGCTGGCTTGACGCCGCTGCCAGCGCAGCCACCCCGCCCGCCGCATCGGCCGACTTGGCGGGCTGCTGCGCGATGAACACGCGCTGGCCGCGCAGGGATTCGCCCGACGGGGTCAGTTCGACCACCGTGGCGCGCAGGCGCACCACGCCCGCGCTGTCGCTGGGGCTGGTGAACAGGTGGCTGAACTCCTCCAGCTCGGTGCGCAGCACCAGGGGCAGCTTGTTGCCCTGCGCGGGTTCGCGGGCCTGGGCGGCGCCGTCGTCGGCCTTGAGCACGGCGCGGCGCAGGCCCAGTTGTTCGCGCAGGCGCTGCTGCAGCAGTTGTGCGGGTGGCTGGCTCCAGCGGGCCTGGCTGTAGGGGCGCAGCTGCTGGGCGTCGGCATAGGCCAGGCGGTACAGCACGGCGTTGCCGCCCTCGGGCAGGCCGGGCGCATCCATGTCGGCGAGCGCCAGCGGCGCCAGGGGCGCGCGCCGGTCGGTGGGCACGGTGGCCAGCGGGCCGGGCCCAAAGTCATACAGCACGGGGCGGGTGGGGGCAGCCGGCAGGGCCGAGCAGCCCGTGAGCACCAGCGCTGCGACCAACCCACACCCCCACAGGGCGGTAGCGCTAGATGTATATGCCTTGGTTGCTATTTTTTTGATAGTCATCACATTCATTCCTCATAAGGCCCACGCTGCCCAGGCGGCGCGGTCGGAGACACCCCTCATCGGCCACCACCAAAACCGGGCTCACCCGGCCCGGGCGGGATGCGGCCCGAGCCGTAGATGAACAGCTGCGGGTTATCGCTGATGCCCCCGGCCGCGCGGCCCATCTGGCGGGCGGCGCGGGCCGTGTCGTCGGCGGCGCGGTTCACCCGCGGCAGGGTCGCGGTGCTGAACTGGTCCGCCGCCCGCGCCAGGGACTGGGTGCCGGCGGTGATCTGCTCAATGGCGCCGCCCTCGGCGTTAAGCCGCTGGTTGGTCTTGCCCAGGTCCACCGCCAGGGCGGACACGCTGGCGCCCGCCTTCTGCAGCGACTGCAGCGTCTGACGTGCATCGCTGGCCAGGGGCGGCAGCGCGGCCAGGGCCGGGTCCAGGCGCTGCGACACGGTGGCATCCAGCCGCTGGGTCAGGGTGTTGACGCTGCCTGCGGCCTGGCCGATGTTGGACAGCGCCTCGGTGAGCTTTTGCTGGTTGCTGTCGCCCAGCAGCTGGTTGATGCGGCGCGTGGCCTCTTCGACCTGGCCCAGGATGGCCGGCGCCTGCTCGGCCAGCTTGCCAAACGGCGAGGGCTTGAGCGGCAGGCGTGGCAGGCCGCTGGGGCCGGGGGGCAGCTCGGGGTAGGGCTGCTCGGCGTCGTCCAGCAGCACGTGGGCCAGGCCGGTGACGCCCTGGTAGCCCAGCACGGCAAAGGTGGTGGGGCTGATGGGCGCCTGCTCGTTGACGGCGATGCGAATCAGCACGTTGCCGTTGACCTGCGGATCAAAGCCGATGCGCGTGACCTTGCCCACGGCCACGCCCTTGTAGCGCACGGCGGCCTGGGGCTGCAGGCCACTCACGCCGTCGCGGGTGGACAGCTCGTACTGCTCGTAGTTGGCGTTGTCGCGCGTGAGCCAGACGGCCAGGCCCGCCAGCATGGCAGCGACCACCAGCACAAAGATGCCTGCAGCGAGGGCGTGGGATTTGTTTTCCATCAGGGGTGTTCCTTGTGGGGCGCAGGCGGGGGGGCGACCTGCGCCGGAGCCTGCTGCACAGAAGGCACGGGCGCCATGGCCCGTTGGCCACGTTCGCCCATGAAGAAGTGCTCGATGAACGGGTGCGAAAAGTGCGCCACCTCGTGCGGCGGGCCGGTGACGATGACCTTTTTATCGGCCAGCACGGCCACGCGGGTGCTGAGTGCGAACAGCGTATCCAGGTCGTGCGTGACCATGATCACCGTCAGCCCCAGCGCTGCGCGCAGCTCGCGCAGCAAGGCGCAGAAGTCATCGGAGCTGCTCGGGTCCAGGCCTGCCGTGGGTTCGTCGAGCAGCAACAGCGGCGGGTCCATGATGAGCGCACGGGCCAGCGCCACGCGCTTGACCATGCCACCCGACAGGTCCGCCGGCATGCGCGTGGCGTGCTCGGGCTTCAGCCCCACCATCTGCAGCTTGACCAGCGCTGCGTCGCGCACCAGCTCGGGCGGCAGCGTGCCCTGCTCGCGCAGCGCAAAGGCCACGTTGTCGAGCACGTTGAAGGCCGAAAACAGCGCGCCGTGCTGGAACAGCATGCCCACCCGGCTGGCCGCGCCCTCGCGCCCCATCTCGGACGCAGGCCGGCCCAGCACCGTGACTTGCCCGCGCGTGGGCCGGGCCAGTCCCAGGATCTGTCGCAGCAGCACCGTCTTGCCCGTGCCCGAGCCCCCCACCAGCGACAGCATCTCGCCGCGCTGCACGGTGAAGTTCAGGTCCTGGTGCACGGTAAAGGTTTCATCGCCCTTGCCAAACTGCGTCCAGAGGCCTTGCACGTCCACGATGGGCGGCTCGCCGGGCGCGACGGCGATGTGTTCGGGCTTGGCGATGCGCTCAGTCATATCCCAATGTTCTTGAAAGCGACCGCAAACAGCGCGTCCACGATGATCACCATGGTGATGGACGACACCACCGACGCCGTCGTGCCCTCGCCCAGGCTCTGGGTGTTGGGCTTGACGCGCAGGCCCCAGTGGCAGCCGATGAGCGCAATGAACGCACCAAACACCACCGACTTGGCCATGGCCAGGCCCAGGTTGCCGATCTTCACCGCAGCAGGCAGTGCCTGCACAAAGTACGACGGCGAGATGTCCATGGAGATGTCGGCCGCCAGCATGCCGCCTGCCAGCGCGGCCAGCGTGGTCCACACGCTGATGAGCGGCATGGCCAGCGCCAATGCCAGCGTGCGCGGCATCACGAGGCGGAACCCGTGCGGGATGCCCATGACGCGCATGGCATCGAGCTCTTCGGTCACGCGCATCACACCGATCTGCGCGGTGACGGACGAGCCCGAGCGGCCCGCCACCAGAATGGCCGCCAGCATGGGCCCCAGCTCGCGGATCAGCGAGATGCCCAGGATGTTGACGATGAACGACTCGGCACCAAACTGCCGCAGCTGCAGGCTCATCAGGTAGGCCAGCACCACCCCGATGAGGAAGCCCACCAGCGCCGTGATGGGCAGCGCTGTGGCGCCCATGCGGTACAGGTGGCCAGACACATCGCGCCACGGCCCCTTGCGCGGCGCACGCGCCAGGCGGCACAGGTCCAGCACCAGCTGGCCCACCATCTCCAGCAGGTGGCGGGCGTGGTCCACGCCATGCAGCACCAGCACGCCCAGGTGGTCGATCTGCTCGCCCAGCCGCCAGGGCTCGGGCGGCGGTGCCACGCAGGTGAACTGGGCCACGCGCGTGAGCATGGTGCGCTGGCTGTCGGTGCAGGCCAGCTGGGCGGGCCAGGCGTGCTGCCAGTGGTTCCACAGCAGCTGCGCGCCCACATGGTCCAGCCACTGCAGCTCCCGCAGGTCCCAGCCCAGGGTGGGTGCGGGCGGTGCGCCCCGCAGCTGGTCCGACACGGCCTGCCACTGCTTCGCATTGCCCAGCTCGGCCGCGCCCCAGCGCCCACGCAGCTGCGCGCACGGCCCTTGGGGCGTATAGGCGCGAACGATGTGGGGGGCGTGGTCAGTCATGGGTCAGGCCACCAGGGCAGCCGCAGGGGTAGGGTCGTCAAGAAGCAGCAAGGAAGAGCGTGCATGGTAGCGGAGCGAATCCTGCACGCGCTGTCGGACACCAGCCTGTCAAGCACAGACAGGCGGCGAAGCGTGTAATTATTATCAAATCGACGCCAAGCGCAATTACTACAAGCACCAGCAGCTACTAAAAATGTAGCAATAGGCACACACCCTATCGACAGGGCCTGCCCCATCCGCACAATGGCCCACCGTTACCACCCTTGATCGGCACCGCCCCTTCTCCATGAGCGACACCACGTTTGACACCATCATCATCGGCGGGGGCACGGCCGGCTCCCTGCTGGCCAACCGCCTGAGCGCCGACGGCCGCCACCGCGTGCTGCTGATCGAAGCGGGCCGCAAGGACGACTACCACTGGATTCACATCCCCGTGGGCTATCTGTACTGCATTGGCAACCCGCGCACCGACTGGCTCTACAACACCGAACCCGACGCGGGCCTGAACGGCCGCACCTTGCGCTACCCGCGCGGCAAGACGCTGGGCGGCTGCAGCAGCATCAACGGCATGATCTACATGCGTGGCCAGGCCCGCGACTACGACCAGTGGGCCGAACTGACGGGCGACGCCAGCTGGCGCTGGGACAACGCCCTGCCCTACTTCCGCCGCCACGAAGACCACTGGCGCCTGGACCAGCCCGGGGGTGTGAACGAAAATTTCAAACGCCTGCACGGCAACAAGTCCACCGGCAGCACCGGCGAGTGGCGGGTGGAAAAACAACGCCTGCGCTGGGATGTGCTCGACGCCTTTGCCCACGCCGCCCAACAAGCGGGCATCCCGGCCACCGACGACTTCAACAGCGGCAGCAACGAAGGTGTGGGTTACTTTGAGGTCAACCAGAAAAGCGGCTGGCGCTGGAACACCGCCAAGGCCTTTTTGCGGCCCACCTGCTACGGCCGCCCCAACTTCGAGATGTGGACCAGCGCACAGGCGTCCAAGCTCATCCTCGAAACCCAGCCCGACGGCAGCCAGCGCTGCACGGGCGTGTTGGTGTGGGATGGCAACGAGATGGTCACGGCCCGCGCCACGGGTGAGGTGATCCTGAGCGCGGGCGCCGTCAACTCGCCGCAGCTGCTGCAGCTGTCGGGCATCGGCCCCGCCGCGCTGCTGCGCCAGCACGGCGTGGAGGTCAAGGTGGACCTGCCCGGCGTGGGCGCCAACCTGCAGGACCATCTGCAGATCCGCGCGGTGTTCAAGGTGCAGGGCGTGCAGACGCTCAACACCATGGCCAGCTCGCTGGTGGGCAAGGCCAAGATCGGGCTTGAGTACGCGCTCAAACGCAGCGGGCCCATGAGCATGGCGCCCTCGCAGCTGGGCGCTTTCACCCGCAGCAGCCCTGACCAGCCCTACCCGAACATCGAATACCACGTGCAGCCCTTGTCGCTCGATGCGTTTGGCGAGCCGCTGCACAGCTTTCCGGCGTTCACAGCCAGCGTGTGCAACCTCAACCCCACGAGCCGGGGCACGGTCAACATCAAGAGCGCCGACTTCAAGGCCGCCCCAGCGATTTCGCCCAACTACCTCAGCACGCCCGAAGACCGCCAGGTGGCGGCCGACAGCCTGCGCGTCACGCGCCGCATCGTGGCCCAGCCCGCGCTGGCCAAGTACCAGCCGCAGGAGTGGAAGCCCGGCGTGCAGTTTGAGAGCGACGAAGACCTGGCGCGCCTGGCGGGCGACATTGCCACCACCATCTTCCACCCCGTGGGCACCACCAAAATGGGCCGCGACGGCGACCCGATGGCCGTGCTGGATGCGCAACTGCGCGTGCGCGATGGGCGCGGCGGTGTGGTGGCCGGCCTGCGCGTGGTGGATGCGGGCGCCATGCCCACCATCACCAGCGGCAACACCAACTCGCCCACGCTGATGATGGCGGAGAAGGCGGCGGAGTGGATCATCCAGGCACGGCGGGCGGCGTGAGTACCATCGCGCCGATGTATTCCTCCACCTTCATTTTTGCGACCAAGCAGTTTGACGACGCCTTTTACCGGCTGGACGAGGCCATTGCCATCGCCGCCCGCTCCATCGACGGCTACCTGGGCGAGGAATCGTGGACGGACACCGGCAACGGCTTGGTATCCAACGTGTACTACTGGCAGTCGCTGGAGGCGCTGCAAACGCTGATGCAGCACCCTGCGCACCTCAAGGCCAAGGCCGCGCAGGCGCAGTGGCTCAATGGCTACCAGGTGGTGATTGCGCAGGTGCTGCGCACCTACGGGGACAACCGGCTGGTTGGGCTGCTGCCCACGGCCGGGCTCTTCACACAGGGCACTGCGCCCCACTAGTTTTTTCAAGCCACGGCGCAGAAGCCTCTTGGCAGGTCAGCGGATGCCGCCCACATAGCGCGGCACCTCGGGGGCTGGCTCGGGGGGCGGTGCGGGGCGCGCACGTACCGCCTGCGCCGCTGCATCCAGCAGCGGTCGGCGCTGGGCGGAAGGGGGCGCTGCGTGCAGGGCCTGCTCCAGGCGGTCGGCCCATTCGGCCAAGTCGGGCGCGTTGTCTTCGGTGGCGCGCTGGCGCGCAAACCGCACGATCTCCTGCGCGTAGTCCGCGTTGGCCGCCATCCATTCGGTATCGGTCACGCGCCCTGTCTTGCGCCGCAACAGCACATGCAGGTGGGCGGCAATCGCCAGCTTGTCGGAATCGGACATGTTCGGCTCCTTACTGCATTGGGGTCATCCATCGGACTGCATTCGCTGGCCCGCACATCACAGGACGCGGCGACACATTCAGCCGCCCAGGCGCTCGCGGTGCTGGGCAATGTCCAGCCCGGTCTGCTCGCTTTGCTCGTCCACCTGCAGGCCCATCGCAAAGTTGACGACCCACAACAGGGCCGCCGTCACCACCAGGCTGTAGGCCGCCACGGCGCCCACGCCGATGGCCTGGGTCAGCAGGCTGCCCGTAGCGCCTCCCACGGTCTTGCTGGCCAGCACGCCTGTCAGCAGCGACCCCACGATGCCGCCAACGCCATGCACGCCAAATACGTCGAGCGAGTCATCCACCCGCAGCAGCCGCTTGAGCCCCGTGGCGCCCCAGTAGCAGGCCAGCCCGGCCACCAGACCAATCACGACGGCCGAGCGCAGCGTGACAAAACCGGCGGCGGGCGTGATGGCCACCAGCCCCGCCACCAGGCCGGAGCACAGCCCCAGCAGCGACGGGCGCCCGCGCACCACCCACTCGCCCAGCATCCACGACAGCGCCCCGGCTGCAGCGGCCAGGTGCGTCACGGCCATGGCCAGCCCGGCGCGCCCATCGGCCGCCACCGCTGAGCCTGCGTTGAAGCCAAACCAGCCCACCCACAGCATGCCCGCGCCCGCCATGGTGAGCCCCAGGTTGTAGGGTTCAAACGGCTCGCGCCCATACCCCGCGCGGCGGCCCAGAAACCACGCACACACCAGCCCCGCCACGCCCGCATTCACGTGCACCACCGAGCCGCCCGCAAAGTCCAGCGCGCCCATCTGCGCCAGCCAGCCCCCGGGCTCCCACACCCAGTGCGCTACGGGCGCGTACACCACCAGTGTCCACAGCCCAATGAAGACCAGCATGGCCGAGAACCGCATGCGCTCCACAAACGCGCCCACCAGCAGAGCGGCCGTGATGATGGCGAAGGTGAGCTGGAACATGGCGTACACCGACTCGGGAATCAGCGGCGCAATGTGGCTCACGGCCAGCTTGCCCGCCTCCAGCTGAAAGTCGAGCCCGGCAAAGCCGGCGCGGTCCCAGCCCCCTAGCCAGGCACTGCCGGGTGTGAACGCCAGCGAATACCCCGCCGCAAACCACAGCAGACTGACCAGCCCCGCAATGGCCACCACGCAGGCCATGGTGTTGAGCACGTTCTTTCTTCGCACCATGCCTGCGTAGAACAACGCAATGCCGGGCAGCGTCATCAGCAGCACCAGAGCAGTGGAGGTCATCATCCAGCCGGTGTGGGCCGCATTCACCGTGTCCTGGGCCACCAGGGCGGGGCGTGTGAGGGGCGCCGCTATGGCGGGAGCCTCTGGCACGCTCTGGGCCAGCGCGCAGGTGCACAGCCCCAGACACAACGACACGACCGCAAACACCCGGTGGTTGACTGCACGCATGCACGCTCCCTTTCGCAATTTGTTACAAGCGCGTTGCACGAGCCATGCCAGCCGGTTGCCACCGAATCGGGGCACAGAACGCCCCCGCAAGCCATCCGGCGCCCAACAACGGGGGGCGGGAAACCCCCAATGCACCAGCAGGGTGCAGCCGTTACAGTCACGGCACTCGAAAGCGCGCTTCGGTGTGCCAAGCGAGGGGCCCGAGGAGACAACCTTTCTACCAACGATACAGTCCAAACACCCAACGAGGTGTACACCCTTTCAGGCGCTGGCGATCCCAGCGCCTTTTTCTTGTCCGCTCGATTCTGGGCGGTCCTGAATCGATAGCAGGCCCGGTGCGACAATCCTGCGATGGAATGGATTTTGATGACCCTGGCCTCGCTGCTCGCGGGCTTTGTGGATGCGATCGTGGGAGGCGGTGGATTGGTGATGGTGCCCGCGCTGTTTGCGGCTTTTCCGGGCGCGCCCCCGGCCACGCTGCTGGGCACCAACAAGGCGGCCTCGGTCTGGGGCACCGCCATGGCCACCTGGCAATACAGCCGCAAGGTGCAGATCCGCTGGTCGGCCATGCTGCCGGCCGCAGCCGCCGGTTTTGCCGGCTCGTTCGTCGGCGCCTGGGCCGTCACCGTGGTGTCGGCCGACTTCCTGCGCAAGCTGCTGCCCCTGGTGCTGCTGGGCGTGCTGCTCTACACCCTGGCCAAAAAGGAGCTGGGCCGGCACCATACCCCCCGGTTTGCGGGCCGGGCCGAGGTGATCGCCGCCTGCCTGATTGGCGTGCTCATCGGCTTTTACGACGGGTTCTTTGGCCCGGGCACCGGCAGCTTCTTCGTCTTCTTGTTTGTGCGGCTGCTGGGCTACGACTTTCTCAATGCATCGGCCTCGGCCAAGCTGCTCAACTGCGCCACCAACATTGCCGCCATTGCGCTGTTTGCCGCCAAGGGCCATGTGTGGTGGCACTTTGCGGTGACGCTGGCCGTGGCCAACGTGCTGGGCAGCCTGCTGGGCACACACATGGCGCTCAAGCATGGCACCGGCTTTGTGCGGGGCATCTTCATCGTGGTGGTGAGCACGCTGATACTGAAGACGGGTTACGACGCTTTCCTGCGGTAGGCCTGCTTTTCACTCACCAGGTGTCGGTTGCCAGGGTGGCACCCAACTTGCAACGCGCTGCACGGCCTACCACCAGGGCGCCCCGAGGTCATCGGGGTTGCCCTGCATGGCCCGAATGTGAACGCGCGTCCTATAATTTCCGTACGTTTCCGTTTGATGACGAGGCCCATCGCCAATGGCGATGTCCGCATCCACCCGCTCCGGCCTGCCTACCCGCAGGCCGGATTTTTTGTACCTGAACCACCCCCCACAGGAACCTGTCATGCAATTTTTCAAGTCTGCCGTTGTCACCGCCGTGGCGCTGTGCGCTGCCCTCGCCGTCCAGGCCCGCACGCTGGACGAAATCAAGAAAGACGGCAAGATCATCGTGGCCACCGAGGGCCAGTTCGCCCCCTTCAATTACTTCGAAGGCACCAAGCTGACGGGTTTTGAGGTGGAAGTGGCGGAGCTGGTGGTCAAGAAGATGGGCCTCAAGCTCGAATGGAAGACCCTGGGCTTTGACGCCCTGCTGACCGGCCTGGGCCAGAACCGCTGGGACGCCGTGATCGCCTCGCACGGCGTGACCGACGAGCGCTCCAAGGCCGTGACTTTTGCCAACCCCCACTACTGCTCGGGCGGCATCATCGTGGCCATGGACGACAAGATCCGCAACGCCAAGGACCTGACCGGCAAGGTCGTGGCCGTGCAGACCGGCACCAGCTACCTGGAGCAGGTCAAGAAGGTCAGCGGCGTGAAGGAAGTGAAGAACTTCCCGCAAGACACCGACGCCCAGCGCGCCCTGATCTCCAAGCGCGTGGACGCCTGGGTCAGCGACAAGTTCGTGGCCAAGGAAGCCGCTGCCAAGAACGCCAAGGCCGGCTTCAGGCTGGGCGACATGCTGTTCATCGAGCGCATCGCCCCCGCCATGGCCAAGGGCAACACCGGCCTGGCCGATGCCTGGAACAAGGCGTTCACCGAAGTGCTGGCCGATGGCAGCTACGCCGCCGTCTCCAAGAAGTATTTCAACGAAGACGTGCGCTGCAACTGATGTAAAAACGCGTCACGGGGTGCGCAGAGGGCCCAGGCCTGCTGCGCACCCTTTGCCGTTTCTGGTGGCGGGTGCATGATCGCCCCGCACCCAGTCCGATTTCCAACCAAGACCGTATGGTCGTCTGATCCATGCTTCTCGCTCTTTGGCCACAAGGCTGGTCCCGACAGCAGCGCAGCAATGCCACGCTGGTCGCTGCACTGGTCGTGATGGTGCTGGCCCTCTCGCTGCTGGGCCAATTGCTGTCGTTCTTTCCTGACCCCATCGGCCCCAACGCCCAGGCGTTCTCTGAAGGTGCGCGCACCACGCTCTGGCTCACGCTGGTCAGCGGGGCCGTGGGCCTGGTGCTGGGCACGGCCGCGGCGCTGGCCCGCACGGCCCGCTGGACGCCCGTGCGTTGGATTGCTGGCGTGTACATCTGGGCCATTCGCGGCACCCCGCTCTTGGTGCAGATCCTGTTTGTGTACTTTGCCCTGCCGGTGCTGGTGCCCGGGTTGAACCTGCCAGACTTTGCCGCCGCCGTCGTGGCCCTGGGGCTGAACGTGGGCGCGTACAACGCTGAAGCGCTGCGCGCCGGGCTGCTGGCCGTGCCACGCGGCCAGACCGAGGCCGCCCGGGCGCTGGGCCTGGGCCGCATGCATGTGTTCATGGATGTGGTGTTTCCGCAGGCGTTCAAGATCTCGCTGCCGCCGCTGGTGAGCAACTTCGTGGCGCTACTCAAGGACTCGTCGCTGGCCTACGCCATTGGTGTGGTGGAGCTGACCAACGTGGGCAACCGCATCCAGTCGGCCACCTTCCAGCCCATCGCCACGCTGACCACGGTGGCCATCACCTACCTGCTGCTGACCACGCTGGTCACGCAGATCTCCAACGCCGTCGAATACCGCTTTGACGTGGAAGGGCGCAACCGATGACCGCGACGACGAACCAGCCCAAGCCCTACATCGTGGCCGAGCGGGTGTGCAAGTCGTTTGGCGCACACCAGGTGCTCAAGGACGTGTCCACCGTGTTCCACACCGGCGAGGTCACGGTGATCATCGGTGCCTCCGGCTCGGGCAAGAGCACGCTGCTGCGTGCCATCAACCGCCTGGAGCCCCACGACAGCGGGCGCATCACCATTGACGGCGTGGAGGTGAGCGACGACCACGCCACCCTGCAGCGCCAGCGCTGCGAGGTGGGCATGGTGTTCCAGCAGTTCAACCTGTTCGGCCACATGAGCGTGCTGGACAACGTGACGCTGGCGCCGCGCCGCATTCGCAAAACACCGCGCCCTCAGGCCAACGACGAAGCCATGCAGCTGCTGCGCCGCGTGGGCATGCAGGACCACGCGCACAAGTACCCATGGCAACTGTCGGGCGGACAGCAGCAACGGGTGGCCATTGCCCGCGCGCTGGCCATGCAACCCAAGGTGATGCTGTTTGACGAGCCCACCTCGGCGTTGGACCCCGAAATGGTCAAGGAGGTGCTGGACGTGATGCGCAGCCTGGCGCGTGGCGGCATGACGATGATCGTCGTGACCCACGAAATGGGCTTTGCCCGCGAGGTGGCCGACCGCGTGATGTTCTTCGACCAGGGACGCATCGCACACGATGCGCCGCCGCAGGAGTTCTTCAGCAACCCGGCCAACGACCGCATCCGCGCGTTCCTGGGCCAGGTCAGCCACTGATCAGAATCCGCGCCGCACTGCAAAGGCCGCCCGGGCAACCGGCGGCCCTTTTTTCTTTTTGGTATTGAGGAATTTGTCGATGCGTACTGAACGCTGGGGCCTGATGGCCCTGCTGGCCGTGACCGTGGTGTGGGGCACCACCTTCCCGGCCATGAAACTGCTCTCGGCGCACCTGGACGCGCTGCAGATCATCTGGCTGCGCTTTGTGATCGCGCTGCTGGTGCTGGCACCCCTGTGGCGCGGCATGCTGCGCCACGAGCGGCGCTGGGGCTGTGCTTTGGGCCTGCTGCTGTTCCTGGCGTTCTGGCTGCAGATCGAGGGCCTTGCGCGCACCAGCAGCAACCGCAACGCGTTTGTGACCGGCCTGAACGTGCTGGTGGTACCGCTGATTGCCATGGCAGCGCTGGGGCGTCGCTATGGCTGGCGCCTATGGGCCGCCTGTGGGATGGCGCTGGCGGGCATGGCGCTGATGTTCCACGAGAACGAGCCCTGGAACCTGGGCGATACGCTGACGCTGGCCAGCACCGTGTTCTATGCGCTGTACATCCTGGCGCTGGAAGAATGCGCGCGCCGCACGGCCGCACAGCCCCTGCGCGCCACCCGCATGGCCGCCGCCCAAGCCACGGTGATGGCCCTGGCTTCCACCGCGTTGCTGCTGGTGCAAAGCGGCAACATGGACTGGCTGCGCGCTGCGGCCCACCTGCCAGTGGACGCCCTGTTGGCCTTGCTGTACCTGGGCCTGCTGGCCAGCGTGGTGGTGGTGACGCTGCAGGCCTGGGGCCAGCAGCGCGTGGACGCCATGCGCAGCGCCATCGTGTTCGGGCTGGAGCCGGTGTTTGCCGCGCTCACGGCGTGGGTGTTGCTGGGCGAACAGCTGGGCTGGGCCGGGCTGAGCGGGGCGGCGCTGATTGTGGCGGCGCTGGTGTTCAGCCAGCTTCAGCCGTCACCGCGCACCGCCGGTGCTTAGGCACCTTCTGCAAGCAAAACGGCCGGTAGCGCTAGTGGATATTGCGCCAACAGCTATGATTTTTATAGCAACCTAGCGTCTGATCATGGCGCCACCAGCGGCACCTCGCTGGCCTTGCGGGGCTTGCCGATGGGCGCACTGGCCTGGCCCTTCTGCACGGCGGCAATGTCTTCTTCGCTGGGGTATTCGCCCATCAGCCAGTAGTCAAACACGCGCCGCGCAATCGGGGCCGCATGGGCGGCGCCAAAGCCGGCGTTCTCCACAATGGCCGCCAGGGCGATGGTGGGGTTTTCGGCCGGTGCGAACGCGGCGAACAGCGAGTGGTCGCGCTGGTGCTCTTCCAGCGCCTTGGCGTTGTACTTCACGTTCTGGCCCAGGCTCACGGCCTGGGCGGTGCCCGTCTTGCCCGCCGAGGTGTAGGGCGCGCCCATGAACACCCGCGTGCCCGTGCCGCCCTTGTTCACGGCCACGAGGGCATTGCGCACCAGTTCCACGTTCTTGGGCAGGTAGCCCAGGTTGACGCCGGGGGGCTGCACGATTTCGGTGATGGCGCCAGTGACCGAGTTCTTCACCGCCTTGGCCATGTGCGGGCGGTAGCGGATGCCGCCGTTGGCCAGCGTGGCCTCGGCCAGCGCCAGCTGCAGCATGGTGAAGTTGTTGTAGCCCTGGCCAATGCCCAGCGACACGGTTTCGCCCGGGAACCAGCGCTTCATGTCGGCACGCTTATAGGTGTTGCGCTTCCACTCGGTGCTGGGCAGCGTGCCCCGCACTTCGCCGTTGAGGTCGATGCCCGTGAACTGGCCGAAACCCAGCGGCTTCATGAAGTCGTGGATCGCATCCACGCCCATGTCCACGGCCAGCGAATAAAAGTAGGTGTTGCTGGAGAACTGGATGGCGCGGTGCATGTCCACACCGCCCAGGCCGCCTTCGTGGCTGCGGAAGGTGTGGCCGCCAAAGGTGTAGAAGCCGGGGTCGTTCACCACCAGGCTGGGCGAGCGCTTGTTCAGCTGCAGGGCCGCCAGGGCCATGAAGGGCTTGTAGGTGGAGCCGGGCGGGTAGGTGCCGCGCAGGGCGCGGTTGAGCAGTGGCTTGTCGATGGACTCGTTGAGTGCGGCCCAGTTTTCAGCGTCGATGCCCTCCACGAACAGGTTGGGGTCGAAGGTGGGCTTGCTCACCAGCGCCAGGATCTCGCCATTGCGCGGGTCGATGGCCACCAGCGCGCCCCGGCGGGTGCCATACAGGTCTTCGATGAGTTTTTGCAGCTTGATGTCGATGGACAGCATCACGCTGTCGCCCGGTGTGGCTGCGTGGCTGGAGAGCTTGCGCACGGCACGCCCACCCGCCGAGGTTTCCATCTGCTCCACGCCCGTGGCGCCATGCAAGGCCGACTCGAAGCTGTGCTCGATGCCCAGCTTGCCGATGTACTCCGTGCCCCGGTAGTTGGCCTCGTCTTCCGAGTCCTGGATGCGCGCCTTCTCGGTCTGGTTGATGCGGCCAATGTAGCCAATGGCATGGCTCGCTACGTCGCCCAGCGGGTAGTTGCGGAACAGCCGCGCCTTGATGTCCACGCCCGGAAAGCGGTAGCGCTGGGCGGTGAACCGCGCCACCTCCTGGTCGGTCAAGCGGGTGCGGATGGGCAGGGATTCGAAGTTGCGCGACTCTTCCATGAGTCGCTTGAACCGGCGGCGATCGCGCGCCTGGATGTCTACCACCTTGGACAGGGCGTCGATGGTCTCGTCCAGCACCCCCGCGCGCGAGGGCGTGATCTCCAGCGTGTAAGCCGAGTAGTTGGTGGCCAGCACCACACCGTTGCGGTCCAGGATGAGCCCCCGGTTGGGCACGATGGGCACCACGGCCGTGCGGTTGCTTTCGGCCTGGGCAGCCAGGTCCTCATGGCGCACCACCTGCAGGTACACCAGGCGCGCCGCCACCAGGCAGAACGCTGCCATCACCACCAGGCCCACCACCACGGCGCGGACCCGGAACCGCGAGGCGTCGGCTTCGCTGCTGCGCACCTCGGTCATGCGCCAACTCCCGGGCGCCACACGGACGCAGAAGACCGCGCCACAGGCGCAGCCCAGCACAACGACGCGAAGCAGCTCACACGGTGCGTCATGTCACAAAGGCCGGTTCTGGTCGCTGTCAGGCGGGCGGCGCTGGGGTGCCAGCAGCACCCAGCTGGCCAGGGGCCACAGCAGCGCCTCCAGGAACGGGGCCAGAAAGCTCCAGAACCCCGGGAAAATTCCGCCAGCCGCCATGCGCAGCATCAGCTCGATGGCATGGGCAATCGAAAACAACGGAAACACCTGCAGCGCCTGCGACGGCACGCTGAACCACAGCAAACGGCGGTGGATGGCGATGGCGCCAAACGACAGCACGGTGTAGGACAGCGCATGCTGCCCCAGCAGCGCAGACTGGCTCACGTCCATGCACAGGCCCAACACAAACGCTGCCCCCATGCCAATGCGCAGCGGCTGGTGCACGCCCCAGAACACCAGCAGCACCATCAGCAGATCGGGCATCCACACCACGCGGCCCAGCGGCAGCATGTTGATGGCCAGGCCCGCAGCCAGACTGGCCCAGATGAACACCGGGTTCACCGGCATCAACAGGGGTTCACCCCGCGGCATGATCATCGCGGGCCTCCTTGTGTGGGGGTCATCGGGGTGAGGCGGTGGCTCATTTGCGGCCACCGCGCTTGGTCGCAGGCGCGGCCGGGGCCGCATCCGGGCGGGGCAATTCGTTGTCGCCCAGCGGCTTGAGCACCACCACGTGGCGCGCGCCCTGCACCTGGGCCAACGGCGCGCAGTAGATGCGCGCAAAAGCAGAGTCGGCCCGGCGCTCCACCTTCACCACGCGTGCCACGGGCAGGCCGGGGGCGTACAAGCCGTCCACGCCGCTCGTGGTCAGCAGGTCGTCTTCGCGGATGTCAGCATTGGCGGGCATGAAGCGCAGCTCCATGCCGCCACCATGGCCCGCCACCGGGTCGCCATAGGCCACGCCGCGAACGCCGGTGCGGATGTTCAGCACCGGGATCGCCTGGTCACGGTCCACCAGCAGCGTGACTTCGCTGACCAGCGGGAACACGCGGGTGACCTGGCCCAGTACGCCGGCCTCGTCCATCACGGGAGCGCCCAGTTCCACGCCGCCCAGCTGTCCCCGGTCCAGCACCACACGGCGCGTGTAGGGGTCGGCGGTGTCATAGATGACCTCGGCCGCCTGCGCGGGTGTCTGCAGCCGGTCGCGCAGCTCCAGCAGTTTGCGCAGCCGCTGGTTTTCCATGGCCAGCTGGTCGGCCTGGTTGGCACGCTGGCCCATCACGGTCATCTTCTTGCGGGCGGCATCGAGGTCTTCCTGCGCGGTTTGGAGCGACTGGAAATAGCTGCGCCCGTGGCTCGCAAATTCCACCGGCTGCAGCATGAGCCACTGCACCGGGTACAGCACGGTGGCCACGGCCTGGCGGAAGGGGCCGGTGATCTGGAAGCGTGCGTCGGCCACCATGAGGAACAGCGCCAGCGCACTGAACACGGCCAAACGCGACAGGGCCGAAGGGCCCTGTTTGAAGAAAGGGGGAGCGCTGCGCTCCAGAGTACCCAGGGGCATGGTGCGCAGCGATCAGTGTCTGCCGCGCGGAGCGGGCTCCACGGGCGGGTGCTCAGAAACAAGCATTGGAGCAGGGGCAGTCATGCAATTCGGAGCGCAAAAAAAGTGCCTGCAGCATACAGGCCTGCCGGCTTACTCGCTCGTGAAAATGCTGCCCAGGCGGTCCATGCGCTCCAGGGCGATGCCGCAGCCGCGCACCACGCAGGTCAGCGGGTCTTCGGCCACCAGCACGGGCAGGCCGGTTTCTTCGGCCAGCAGGCGGTCCAGGTCACGCAGCAGTGCGCCGCCGCCAGTCAACATCATGCCGCGGTCGGCAATGTCGGCGCCCAGCTCGGGGGGGGTTTGTTCCAGCGCGTTCTTCACGGCCGAGACGATCTGGTTGAGCGGGTCAGTCAGGGCTTCCAGCACTTCATTGCTGGAGATGGTGAAGCTGCGTGGCACGCCTTCGGACAGGTTGCGGCCTTTGACTTCCATCTCGCGCACTTCGGAGCCCGGGAAGGCCGAACCGATGTTCTTCTTGATGGCTTCGGCCGTGGGCTCACCGATCAGCATGCCGTAGTTGCGGCGGATGTAGCTGATGATGGCTTCGTCGAACTTGTCACCACCCACACGGACGCTGCCCTTGTAGACCATGCCGCCCAGCGAGATCACGCCCACCTCGGTGGTACCGCCGCCGATGTCCACCACCATGGAGCCCGAGGCTTCCGACACGGGCAGACCAGCGCCGATACCGGCCGCCATGGGTTCTTCGATCAGATAGACCGCCGTGGCGCCTGCGGCCTCGGCTGCGTCCTTGATCGCGCGGCGCTCGACCTGGGTGGAGCCGCAAGGCACGCAGATGATGATGCGCGGGCTGGGGGTGAACAGCGTGCGCGGGTGCACCATCTTGATGAACTGCTTGATCATCTGCTCGGTGATCACGAAGTCGGCGATCACGCCGTCCTTCATCGGGCGGATGGCTTCGATGTTGCCTGGCACCTTGCCCAGCATGGCCTTGGCCTCGTGGCCTACGGCCTGGATGACTTTCTTGCCGTGCGGGCCGCCCTCGTGGCGGATGGCGACGACGGAGGGTTCGTCGAGGACGATGCCTTTGTCGCGGGCGAAGATGAGGGTGTTGGCTGTGCCAAGGTCAATGGCCAGGTCGGTGGAGAAGTACCGACGGAAAGCTCCGAACATTCAAAAGTCCTCTCGGGCACGGCATGCGCGTCGGCCTGCCATCGCCAGGTATTTCAGGGGGTGTTTATTGGCTTTATTCACGCAATTGACTCCCATTCGGGGAGCTTTGCGGCAAAGCCGGGATAATACCCCATCCCCTGTGAATAACTCCCTCCGGCGCGGGCCGGATCACAGCTTTACGTCTGGTTTCTTTAGATTTTCCTCCCTATGGCACTGACCCCCCAGGACATCGGCCGCATTGCCAACTTGGCGCGGCTTGAGCTGACACCTTCCGAAAGTGAGCGCATGCTCACCCAGCTCAACGGCTTCTTTGACATCGTGGAACAGATGCGGGCTGTGGATACTTCGGGCGTCACGCCCCTGGCCCACCCCGTGGCCGCCATCCAGGACGTGCAGCTGCGCCTGCGCGACGACGTCGCCAGCGAGCCCAACCAGCGCGAAGCCAACCAGCAAAGCGCCCCCGCCGTCGAACGAGGCCTGTTCCTCGTGCCCAAAGTGATCGAGTAAGAACCCCGCCGCATGACTTCCACCGCATTGCATGACCTGGGCGTGGCCCAGCTGGCCACCGAACTGCGCGAGCGCCGCGTCTCGGCCGTCGAGGCCGCCCAGCATTTCCTCGACCGCGCACAGGCCCATCAGAACCTGGGCGCCTACGTGGCTGTGAACCCCGAGATCACCCTGGCCCAGGCCCGCGCCCAGGACGCTGCCATTGCAGCTGGCACCGCAGGCCCCCTGGCTGGCGTGCCGATTGCGCACAAGGACATCTTCGTCACCAAGGGCTTCCCCAGCACCGCCGGCTCCAAGATGCTCGCGGGCTACCAGTCGCCCTTCGACGCCACCGTGGTCACCAAGCTGGCCGACGCGGGCGCCGTGACGCTGGGCAAGCTCAACTGCGACGAATTCGCCATGGGCTCGGCCAACGAAAACTCCGCCGTCGCCCCCGTGGGCTTTGATGCCCCCGCCCCGGTGCGCAACCCCTGGGCCATCGACCGCATTCCGGGCGGCTCGTCCGGCGGCAGCGCCGTGGCTGTGGCCGCGCGCCTGGCGCCCGCCGTCACTGGCACCGACACGGGCGGCTCCATCCGCCAGCCCGCATCGTTCTGCGGCATTACCGGCATCAAGCCCACCTATGGCCGCGCCAGCCGCTACGGCATGATTGCTTTCGCCTCCAGCCTCGACCAGGCGGGGCCCATGGCCCGCTCGGCCGAAGACTGCGCGCTGCTGCTGTCCGCCATGTGCGGCCCGGACCCGGACCGCGACTCCACGTCGCTCGATGTGCCTGCCGAAAACTTCAGCGCCAAGCTCAACGACAGCATCGACGGCCTGCGTATCGGCATCCCCGCCGAGTTCTTTGGCGAAGGTCTCGCGCCCGATGTGCGTGCCGCCGTGGATGGCGCCCTCAAGGAATACGAAAAGCTCGGCGCCAAGCTCGTGCCCATCAGCCTGCCGCGCACGCAGCTGTCCATCCCGGTGTACTACATCATTGCCCCGGCCGAGGCGTCGTCCAACCTCTCCCGCTTTGACGGCGTGAAGTTCGGCCACCGCGCCAAGGACTACACCGACCTGGTGGACATGTACAAGAAGACCCGCGCCGAAGGTTTTGGCGACGAGGTCAAGCGCCGCATCATGATCGGCGCCTATGTGCTGAGCCACGGCTACTACGACGCCTACTACCTGCAGGCCCAGAAGATCCGCCGCATGATCGCCGACGACTTCCAGAACGCGTTCAAGGAGTGCGACGTCATCGCCGGCCCCGTGGCCCCCACCGTGGCCTGGAAGCTGGGCGACCATGGCAACGACCCGCTCGCCGACTACCTGGCCGACATCTTCACCCTGCCCGGCTCGCTGGCCGGGCTGCCCGGCATGAGCGTACCCGCCGGTTTTGGGGAGGGCGGCATGCCCGTGGGCCTGCAGCTGCTGGGCAACTACTTCCAGGAAGCACGCCTTTTGAACGCTGCGCACCGCCTGCAGCAAGTCACCGACTTCCACCTCCGCCGTCCGGAGGGCTTCTGACATGACCGCCAAACTGATCCATGGCTACGAAGTCGTCATCGGCTTCGAAACCCATACCCAGCTCGCCACCCAGAGCAAGATTTTCAGCCGCGCCGCCACCGCGTTTGGCGCCGAGCCCAACACCCAGGCCTGCGCCGTGGACCTGGCCCTGCCCGGCACCCTGCCCGTGATGAACCGCGAGGCCGTGGCCTGTGCTATCAAATTGGGACTGGCCCTCGGCTCCCACATTGCGCCAGTGAGCATTTTTGCGCGCAAGAACTACTTCTACCCTGACCTGCCCAAGGGCTACCAGATCAGCCAGTTCGAGATTCCGGTGGTGCAGGGCGGCGAAGTGTCGTTCTTCTTGGGTGACGAAAAGAAGACCGTGCGCCTGGTGCGCGCCCACCTTGAAGAAGATGCGGGCAAGTCGCTGCACGAGGACTTCATCGGCCAGTCGGGCATCGACCTGAACCGCGCAGGCACGCCCCTGCTGGAGATCGTGACCGAGCCCGACATCCGCAGCAGCGAAGAGGCCGTGGCGTACGCCAAAGAGTTGCACAAGATCGTGACCTGGATCGGCATCTGCGACGGCAATATGCAGGAAGGCAGCTTCCGCTGCGATGCCAACGTGTCGGTGCGCAAGCCCGGCCAGCCGCTGGGCACCCGCCGCGAGATCAAGAACCTGAACTCGTTCAAGTTCATGCAGCAGGCCATCGACTACGAGATCCGCTGGCAGATCGAGCAGATCGAAGACGGCCACGCCATCCAGCAGGCCACCGTGCTGTTCGACCCCGACACAGGCGAAACGCGTGCGATGCGGACCAAGGAGGACGCGGCGGATTACCGCTACTTCCCCGATCCCGACCTGCCACCGCTACATATTTCGGAGCAGTGGGTGCAGGAAGAAAGGGCGCAGATGGCCGAATTGCCCCGCACCATGGCAGCACGCTTTGTGGCGGACTACGGCCTGCCCGAGTACGACGCCACCACGCTCACGCAGAGCAAGGCGATGGCAGCGTACTTTGAGGCGGCAGCCAAGGCCTGCGGCCAGCCCAAGTTGGCCAGCAACTGGATCATGGGCGAGGTGTCGCGCCGCCTGAACATGGCGGAGACCGGTATCGAGCAGGCTCCCGTGACTGCAGCGCAGCTGGCCGCATTGATCGGCCGCATTGCCGACGGCACGATCTCCAACAACGCCGCCAAGCAGGTGTTTGATGCGCTGTGGACCGGGGAGTCGAACGACGTGGACGCCGTCATCGAATCCAAGGGCCTCAAGCAGATGAACGACTCCGGCGCGCTGGAGAAGATCATCGACGAGGTGATTGCCGCCAACCCCGACAACGTGGCGCAGTTCCGTGCGGGCAAGGATAAGGCGTTCAATGCCCTAGTGGGCCAGATCATGAAAGCCAGCAAGGGCAAGGCCAACCCGACGCAGGTTAACGAACTGCTGCGGGCCAAGCTGGCGGGCTGACGCACGCCCATCGGCTGCAACACCAACAACAAAGGGCCTCGCGGCCCTTTGTTGTTTGGATCTTCGGGTGAACGGCGTAGGTGACGGGAGCGCTCTCAGCGCATGGCCCTAGCGCGTGGCGGCGGGTGCAGCGGCATCGCTGGCGGGCGTTGCGCCCGACAACGGCATGCGCTGGGCATCCCACAGCTTGCGGAGTTGTGCCAGCTCCACGTCAAACCGCTGGTGTACGCGGCGCTTTTCCTGGTCTTGCCCGGCAATGAACCGCTGCTGCTCGGCAATGCTCTCTTCGTTCTCGGCAATCTTGCGGCGCAGCGACATGGGCGCCTTGCTGGGGTCCTTCTTGTAGAACTCCATCTCGACGTCAAAGGCCTTGCGCTGCTGTGTCAGCTCGACCAGGCGCTTTTCGGCGGTGGCGGTCACATCGTCCACCAGTTGGATGGCCGCAGCGCGCTCCACATCGTGTGCTGCCTTGTCCGGGTAACGGGCGGTCAGCGCGCGTTCGCGGCGGCGCTCCTCCAGCTCGCGGGCACGGGCTTCGGCCTCCTTGCGGCGCTGAGCCTCTTGCGCGGCGCGCTCCTGCTCGGTCAGCGAAGGGCCAATTTGCCGCCGCACAATGCCCGAGGGCCCGAGTTCGCGCTGCTCGCGGTCCAGGCATTCAGCAATCGGACGGTCTGCCGTCAGGCGCCGGCCATTGCGGTCCACGCAGGTGTAGATGCCACCCGACGGACTGGGGGCTTGCGCCCACGCTAAATCAGCGCCCAGGGTGGCCAACAGAACCCCGCCCACGATCCACGCCGATTTGCTCAATCCGTCTACCCCTCGTTGACGCCGTATCGCTGGCGGTAGGCCAGCACCTTTTCGTGATGGGAACGCATCCCCTCTTCCCCGTTTTGCTCCAGGAAGAGCAATAAGTCTGCCAGCCGTGCAATGGCACACACCTGCATGCCCAGCTGGTTGCGCACGTACTGCACCGCGCTGTGGTCTACGTCCTGGCCATTCTCGGTGGCTTTTTCCTGGCGGTCCAGCGCAATGGCCACTGCATGGGGCGTGGCGCCTGCCGCCTTGATGATGGCGATGGACTCCCGGGCGGCGGTGCCGGCCGACATCACATCGTCCACGATGAGCACCCGGCCCTTGAGGGGCGCGCCCACCAGGGTGCCGCCTTCGCCGTGGTCCTTGGCCTCCTTGCGGTTGTAGGCAAAGGGCACGTTGCGCCCCAGGCGCGCCAGCTCCACGGCCACGGTGGCAGCCAGCGGAATGCCCTTGTACGCGGGGCCAAACACCATGTCGAATTCGATGCCGCTGGCCAGCAGGGCTTTTGCATAGAATTCCGCGAGGCGGCCAATCTTGCGGCCATCGTCAAACAGTCCGGCGTTGAAAAAATAGGGGCTCAGGCGCCCGGCTTTGGTCTTGAATTCGCCAAACCGCAGCACGCCCGACTCCACTGCAAAACGCACGAAATCCTGCGCCAGCTGGCCCTGTTCGGGGGTTTGCACGCCAACATCCACCATGGGGAAATCCTTGTTCAAGTTAACCAGCCTCAATCTCAATGGCATCCGCTCTGCCACCAGCAAAGGCGTGGAAAGCTGGATGGCAGCCACGCGGCCGGATTGTATTTGTGTGCAGGAAGTGAAGGCCCAGGCGGCCGACATGGCCAACCGGTTCGAGCGCCTCGCAGACCTGCAGGGGCACTTTCACTTTGCCCAAAAAAAGGGCTATTCGGGCGTGGGCATCTACACGCGGCACGAGCCGTCGGATGTAGTCGTTGGCTATGGGTCTGCCGAGTTCGATGCAGAAGGCCGATATGTCGAACTGCGTTTTGACACGCCCGCCCGCAAGCTGTCGATCATCAGTGCGTACTTTCCGAGCGGCTCGTCGGGCGAAGAGCGCCAGCAGGCCAAGTTCCGCTTTCTGGCCGAATTCCACCCCCACCTTATGCGCCTGAAGGCAGAGCGCGACTTCATCCTGTGCGGCGACATCAACATTGCGCACCAGCAAATCGACCTCAAAAACTGGCGCAGCAACCAGAAGAACAGTGGTTTTTTGCCCGAAGAACGCGCCTGGATGACAAAGTTGTTGCACACAACTGATGAAGGCGGCGGCATCATAGACGTTTACCGTCAGTTACAACCTACCGCGACCGACACCGCGTACACGTGGTGGAGCAACCGCGGGCAGGCCTATGCCAACAACGTGGGTTGGCGGCTGGACTACCACCTGGCCACCCCTGCGATCGCGGCGCTGGCGCGCGCTGAACACATTTACAAGGGCGAAAAGTTCTCGGACCACGCACCCATTACGGTGGATTACGCACTGACCCTATAAGCCCCGCCCCAGCCCCTTTGCCCCGATGACCGACGCCAGCATTTCCGCCCCGCCTCCCGCCCACAGTTTCCGCCCCCAGAGCGCCGAGGCGCTGTGGCGCCAGATCTCCACCCCCCACCCCACGGTGGGCAAGGCGCGGCACCTGGGCGAGGCGCTGGTCCACGCAGGGCTGCTGTCCACACCGGACCTGGCAGAGGGCCTGCAGGCGCAGCAGGAGGAGCGCGGCAACGGCGTGCAGCGGCCCATCGGCCAGATACTGGTGGACCGGGGAGCGCTCACCCAAGACCAGCTGCGCAGCGTGATTGCCACCTGGCTGGGCGAATACACCGTGCACCCCGGCGACATCACACCCGAAGCGTCGGCCCTGGCCCTCATCCCCCGCGCCGTGGCGGAGCGGGAATCCGTGCTGCCCCTGATCGCGCGCGATGACGCCCTGGTGCTGCTGATGGCCGACCCCTGGGACCGGGTGCTGATCGACGAGATCCGCTTTCTGACCCAACGGCGTCTGATTCCGCTGCGGGCATCGCCCGGCACGCTGATGCCCGCCATCCACAAGGCCTACCGCACCCGCCCTGCCGACGCGGGCGGAGCGGCAGCCGGCGCACGTGCCACCTCGCAGGAGCTGCTGACCAACCTGGCCACCGCGTCGCCGGACGCCGATACCGAGCAGGCCGACGTGATCAGCGAGTCGGACAACACCCTGGTGCGGCTCATCAACTCGGTGATCGACGAGGCCATCAGCCACCGGGCGTCGGACATCCACATCGAGACCGAACCCGCCCCGCACAACGTGCGCGTGCGCCTGCGCATCGACGGCGACCTGGTGCCCTACCTGGAGCTGCCCGCGCGCTATCGCTTCGCGATGGTGGCGCGCATCAAGATCATGGCCAGCATGGACATCTCGGAGCACCGCAAACCGCAGGACGGCAAGATCGACTTTGCGCGTTTTGGTGGCCCGCCCGTGGAGCTGCGCGTGGTCACCGTGCCCACCTCGCGCGGGCTGGAGGACGTGGTGCTGCGCCTACTGGCGGGTGCCAAGCCGCTGCCGCTGGAGAACATCGGCCTGAGCCAGCCCAACCTGCTGGCGCTGCGCGCGGTAGTGCAAAAAAGCTATGGTCTGGTGCTGGTGTGTGGCCCCACGGGCTGCGGCAAGACGACCACGCTGCACTCGGTGGTGCGCGACATCAACACCGCAGGCCGCAAGATCTGGACGGCCGAAGACCCCATCGAGATCACCCAGGAAGGCCTGCGCCAGGTGCAGGTGAACCCACGCATCGGCTGGACCTTTGCCGCCGCCATGCGCACCTTTTTGCGCGCCGACCCGGACGTGATCATGATCGGCGAGATGCGCGACGAAGAGACGGCGCGCATCGCCATCGAGGCCTCGCTGACCGGGCACCTGGTGCTGTCCACCCTGCATACCAATTCGGCGCCCGAAAGCATTGCGCGCCTGCTCGAAATCGGCCTGGACCCGTTCAACTTCTCGGACTCGTTGCTGGCCATCCTGGCGCAGCGCCTTGTGCGCCGCCTGTGCACCGCCTGCCGCGAGCCGCGCGTGGCCGACGAAGAGATGCTGACGGGCCTGGCGTCGCAGTACCTGGACAGTGGCACCCACAACACCGCCGAAGCGCGCCAGGCACAGATCGGGCGCTGGCGCCAGCAGTATGGCGGCACCCAGGGCGAGCTGCGGATGTGGCGCCCCGTAGGCTGCGCCAAATGCGAAGGCCACGGCTACCACGGCCGTCTGGGCATCCACGAGCTGATGATGAGTGACGAAACCATTCGCCAGCACATCCGCCACCGGGCCCCGGCCTCGGACATCCGGCACTCCGCCCTGACCGCCGGCATGCTCACCCTGCGCCAGGACGGCATCGAAAAGGTATTGCAAGGCCTGACCGACATGAGTGAAGTGGTGGCCGCCACCAACCTCTAGCCCCGACAGCGGCCCCAGGCCGCCAACCCATCGTCAAATACCGTCAACAATTGTCAAAACCACCCATCTCGCGGCAATTCTCCGTTGGACGGCGATCGGTTTTCCTGCTTTCACGGGCATAGTCAAGCCGTGCCAGCCGCCGTACCTGGAGCCATTCCGGGCCCTGCCGTGCTGGTGGGATGTGAAAGTGGTGACGATGTTGTTCCGATTTCTGGCGGCCCTGCGGGCCCGAACAGGCACTGCCCTGGTGACCCTACTGGGCCCGTTGAGCCTGTGCCTGCCGCTGTGGGCCCACCCCGCTCCGGTGTGCCCCGCCCCCCAGGGCCGCAGCGTTCTGCGACTGCAGCCTGCGGGCGACGGCCCGGCACAGGCCTGCGACCTGCAGGCCCTGGAGCGGCTGCCAGCGCGCGACATCACCACCGCCTTGCCCCCTGCGCTGGGCCTGGCGGGCGAACACCGCTGGACCGGTGTGCCGCTGCGCCACCTGGTCGAGCAGCTTGGCGGTAGCGAGCGCAGCCGCATCGTGCTGACGGCCCTGAACGACTATGCCGTCGAGATCCCCTGGAGCGACCTGCTCCGCTACAACCCCGTGCTGGCCTACCGGCGCGACGGCCAGCGCATGGGCATCCGCGACAAGGGGCCGCTGATCCTGATCTACCCGTTCGATGCCCATCCTGCCCTGCAGCAAGGGCAGGACTACGTCAACCGCACCATCTGGCAGGTCCATGCCGTCTCCGTCCGCTAAGCCGCAGGCGCCCACCACCGGCAGCCCGCGCACGGCCTACCGGCTGCTCGCCCTGGTGGTGGCCATGGCCCTGGGTACGTCGGTGGCCCTGTGGTGGACGCTGCGCCAGGCACAGGACCTTGCGCAGCCCCACCAGCAAAACGACCTCTGGTACATCGCCAGCGTGCACAACGAGCTGGCGCGGGTGAGCCTGCTGGCACGCCAGCTGCGGGCCCGCGAGGCCAGCGCGCAAGACCTGATCGACCGGCTGGACGTGCTCTACAGCACGCTGGACACCACGGGCCGTGGACCGCATGTGAGCACCCAGCTGCGCGATGCGCTGCCGGACACCGCACAAGGCCTGGACAACTTGCGCACCCAGGTCGAGCGCTGGTCGGCACTGGCCAGCGCGAACACGAACACCAAGCCCCACGAATCCGGCAGCACCGCAGCGCGGCGCACAAACCCGACCGCCGCACCACCCCAAGCGCTGCGCGTGGCCGAGGACATCACCCGCCAGTCCGACGCATTGCTGGAGCGCCTGCGCCAGGCGGTGGCCACCGTGCACCTGTTCAGCACCCAGCAGACAGACCAGGCGCGCCGGCAGCTGCACCAGCGCTTCATCGTGCTCAGCGTGGTGCTCAGCGCCCTGCTGGTGGGCACCACGCTGCTGATTGCGCGGCTGGTGCAGGACGCACGCGCCGCCGCCGCCGCATCGCGGCAACTGGCGCAGACCAACCGGGAGCTGGAAGACCGCGTGGCCCGCCGCACACGCAAGCTCGAAGAAAGCCGTGCGCTGCTGGGCTTCATCCTGGACACCAGCCCCAGCGATGTGCTGCTGGCCGAGGTCGAGAGCGGCCGCGTGCATTTCATCAACCACCGGCTGACCGAGCGGCTGGGCCTCCCGGCCGCGCCCCAGACCCTGTTCCTGCCCGACCTGCTGCACGACCCTGATACCCGCCAGCGCTTTATGCAGACCCTGGACCAGTACGGCCAGGTCGATGCCATGGAGGCCCAGATCGGTACGCATGCCCTGCGCTGGAGTTCGCTGTCGGCACGCCTCATCGATGTCGAGGGCCGGCTGGCCCACCTGCTGTGGGGCTTCGACATCAGCACCCACAAGGCCCTGGAGGCCCAGCTGCGCGAGCTGGCCACACGCGATGCCCTCAGCGGACTGCTGAACCGCCGGGCGTTCATGGAGCGCAGCACGGCCTTGTTCGACCACTGCCGCCGCCACGGACAACCGTGCACCGTGCTGATGATCGACATCGACCACTTCAAGCGCATCAACGACCAGCATGGGCACCAGATGGGCGACACCGCCATCCGCGCCTGCGCAGACGCCATCGGCCAGGCCCTGCGCGAGGCAGACCTGCTCGGCCGCCTGGGGGGCGAGGAATTTGCCGCGCTCCTGCCCCACGCCAGTGCCGACAGCGCCCGCCAGGTGGCCGAGCGCATCCGGGGCGCCATCGCGCAGCTGGGGCTGGTGTCCCCGTCCGGGCATCCGGTCATGTTCACTATCTCCATCGGGATGGCTGCCAGCGAGCGCCACCATACAGGCATCGAGCCGCTGCTGGCCGATGCCGACGCGGCGCTCTACCGCGCCAAGGCCACCGGCCGCAACCGGGTGCTGGCCCACGAGGCCGCCCTTCCCGCCCATTGATCTCCACCCACGACACAACGACCATGAGCCTTCGCCTTTTGATAGTGGATGACAGCCGCATGTCCCGCCTGATCCTGCAGGGCCTGGTGCTGCAGGCCCACCCCGACTGGACCATCGTGCATGCCAGCAGCGGCGAAGAAGCCCTGCAGCAGGTGCGCGAGAGCCCTGTGGACCTCGTTTCCATGGACTTCAACATGCACGGCATGAACGGCCTGGACGCAGCCCTGGCGCTGCGCCAGCTGCTGCCCCAGGTGCCCATTGCCATCCTCACGGCCAATGTGCAGACTGCGGTGCAGGAGCGCATCGAAGAAGCCGGCATGGTGTTCATCGCCAAGCCCATCACCGCGCAAGCCGCCCAACAGCTCGCCGCCCTCGCAGGAGCCTGACATGCCCATTCAGCTAGACGCCGAACAGATCGATGCCCTGAGCGAGATCTTCAACATCGGCGTGGGCAAGGCCGCTGCCGCCATGGGCAGCCTGCTGCGCGACGAAGTGCTGCTGTCGGTGCCGCATGTGAGCGTGTTCACCGTGAGCGAGGCGGCGCAGCAGCTGGGCACCCAGGGCCACCCCATGTATGGCGTGCGGCAGCCGTTTCGCGGCGTGCTCAATGGCGATGCCTTGCTGATCTTTCCGGGGCATCGCAGCCTGGAGATCGTGCGCATCGTCGCCGGGCAGAACGTGCCGCGCGAAGACCTGAGCGCCATCGAACAGGATGCGCTGACCGAGGTGGGCAATGTGATGCTCAACGCCTGCATCGCCGCCTTGTCCGACCTGCTGGGCCACGAGTTCGAACTGAGCCCACCACGGTTCGACATGGGCGACAGCCGCACCATCCTGGGCACCCGCATCCAGAACCACCTGGTGGTGTTCCTGCACATCCGCTTTGAGCTGCTCAGCAGCCAGATCGAGGGCTTCGTGGTGTTCGTGCTCAATACCACGTCGCTGGAAGGCCTGCGCACCGCCGTGAACCGGCTGCTGGGCCGGCCTGTGGACGCCGACTGAGGCCCGAAGCGGCCAAGCGGCCGCCAACGGGCGCCGGGCGCTGCACAGGCCCTGTGCGAAACTCGCGGCTGTTGCCTTCCGGCCCTGCCGCCACCGCGCCAGCTCGCTGTCACCCTGGGTTGGGATAGCGGCCCTGGCGTGACGGGCGCTGGGCTTACTGCCTCCATCCCATGCTCCGCTACCTCACCGTCCCAGTCACTCCTTTTCAGCAGAACGCTTCTATCGTCTGGTGCGACGCCACCCGGCAGGCCGCCGTGATCGACCCGGGGGGCGACCTGGACACCTTGCTGGCCGCAGTGGAAGAACGCGGGCTGACGCTGTCGCAGATTTGGCTCACCCACGCGCACATCGACCACGCGGGCGGCACGGGCGAGCTGGCCCAGCGCCTGTCGCTGCCCATCGTCGGCCCCCACCCGGGCGACCAGTTCTGGATCGACGGGCTGCCGCAGCAAAGCGCGATGTTCGGCTTTCCGCCCGCGCAGCACTTCACCCCCACACGCTGGCTGCAAGACGGCGACACGGTGCAGATTGGCAACGAGACCTTGAACGTGCGCCACTGCCCTGGCCACACGCCCGGCCACGTGGTGTTCCACGCGCCGCAGATCGACCGCGCGTTTGTGGGCGACGTGCTGTTTGCAGGCAGCATCGGCCGCACGGACTTTCCCCAGGGCAACCACCAGCAGCTCATCGACAGCATCACGCAGCGGCTGTGGCCCATGGGCAACCAGACGGTGTTCATTCCCGGCCACGGGCCCGAGAGCACCTTCGGGCGCGAACGGCAAAGTAATCCCTACGTGGGCGGGACCTGAGCGTTGATCGCAAATGCTCCTGTATTCATAGCATTTCAGGCATATTGCACTAGCGCATCCGGCTGATTTGGCTTGAAATGGGTTGCAGGAGGCCGTCGCAGGCCTCTGGGGCGTGCTCCGCGCCGCTGGGGGGCGCAGCGGCGATCAGGTCCGGGGATACCGGCCAGTTCGCCGGACCTCCGACACCGCCGGGGGCTACGATGGTGTGGTTTGCCACCCCTGCGGGCCGCCCATGCCCCTGTGCCATGACCCCATCCAACGCATCGCGCCCCCCGCTTGAACCCCAGCGTGGCTCCAGCCTCGCGGGCAAGGCTTACTGGGCGATGGTGCAGCGGGTGGCGCTGACAGCAGCCGCCATCGACGCGGGCTACATCCTGCTGTTTCTGTGGCTGGGCTCGATGCCGCTGGCGGCCATCAATGTGCTAAGCATCACCATGTATCTGGGCGCCTACCGGCTCATCCAGAAGCGCTACAACACCGCTGCACTGGCCCTGATCTGGCTGGAGGTGATCGGGCACTCGGCCCTGGGCTCGCTGCTCATCGGCTGGGAGAGCGGCTTTCACTACTACCTGCTGATGTTCATCCCCGCCATCGTGATCGCCAACACGCGCGGCTATGCCGCGCCCATGGTGCTGGCCCTGCTGGCCTACTACCTGGGCCTGCACATGCTGAGCGACGCCGTGGGGCCGCTGGACCCGCTGCCCGCGCACAGCGTGAAGATCGTGAACTGGGTGCACATCTGCGTGGTGTTTGCCATGTCGGCAGCGCTGTCGGCGTTCTACCGCCGCACCATCCTCATTGCCGAGGCGCGCCTGCGCAAGCAGGCCACGCGCGACCCGCTGACCGGCCTGGCCAACCGCAGCCACTTTGACGCGCAGGCCACCGAGGCGCTGGAGCGCAGCCGGCGCAGCGGTGTGCCAGTGACGCTGCTGCTGTGCGATGTGGACCACTTCAAGCGAGTGAACGACCAGTACGGCCACGCCGTGGGCGACCAGGTGCTGGTGGCCATGGGCAAGGTGCTGGCCGACAACCTGCGCGAGGGCGATGTGCTGGCGCGCTGGGGTGGCGAAGAGTTTCTGGCACTGATGCCCGCCAGCCCGCTGGACGCCGCCAGCGCCACGGCCGAGCGCATCCGTGCCGCTGTCGCCCGGGCACCGCTGCCCGTCGGCCCCGAGCCCTTGGCCCTGACGCTGTCGTTTGGCGTGGCCCTGGTGCACGGGCCCGACGACCTGCAGGCCGCCATTGCCCGCGCAGACCAGGCGCTGTATGCCGCCAAACACGCGGGGCGCAACCGGGTGCAGCTCGCGGGGGAAGACGCCGCCAGCAGCACCCTGGCGGCTCAGTCTTAGAGGCTGAGGGCCTGCGGAATCTCGCAGGTCAACCGTTGCGGCGCGCGGCCTCGTACAGGCCTTGCACCTTGGGCACGTTCTGCTCCAGCTCGCGAATGCGCGCGGGGCCCGATGGGTGGGTGGACAAAAACGCCAGCCCGCCTTGTTTGCTGCCGCTGGCATTGCCCATCTTCTGCCACAGGCTCACGGCGGCCGACGGCTGGTAGCCCGCGCGCGCAGCCAGCTCCAGCCCCACCAGGTCGGCTTCGCTTTCGTCCGAGCGGCTGAACTGCAGCGTGAGCAATTGCCCGCCCAGGCCCGCAGCCGCCTGCCCCAGGTCGCCCAGCCCCAGCAGCTGCGAGCCCAGTCGCAGCGCCAGGTTAGTGCCCTGCGTCTTGGCAATGCGCTCGCGTGCGTGCTCACGCAGCGCATGGGCCATCTCGTGGCCCATGATCATCGCGGCCTCGTCGTCGGTGAGCTTGAGCTGGTCGAGGATGCCGGTGTAGAACGCAATCTTGCCGCCGGGCATGCAAAACGCATTGATCTGCGAGCTGCCGATCAGGTTGACCTCCCACCGCCACTGGCGGGCGCGGTCGTTCCAGGGCATGGCGTACGGGATCAGCCGCTTGGCGATGGCGTGCAGGCGCTGCAGCTGGGGGTGGTTGTCGGGCGCCAGCGCGCGCTTGGCGCGGGCCTGCTCCAGCATCTGGCGGTACTGCTGGGCGGCAGACTGCTCCAGCGTCTCGGCGGGCACGAGCTTGCGCAGGCTGGATGACGAACCCACGTCCACCTGCGCCAGCACCGGCGTGGCCGCAGCGGCGCCCGCTGCCAGCAGGAACGCGCGGCGTGCGGACCAGGGGGACGACGGCGCGACGGAAGGAGCGGGGCAGAAAAGACACATACAAGGCAATCCCAGAAGGAATAATGAGCAGCGCTGGCACACCACACACCAGAGCCTGCCGCGCAGATGGAGGCTGACAGGATGGCTACAAGGGTGCGTCGGCGATGATAGACAAAACCCCCGCTCGCCCATGTCAGACACCTCCACATCTTCCACCCCCAGCCTCGCTCCCGCTACCGCCCCGGACAAGCCCCCGCGTACCCCCTGGCTGCAAACCCTGCGCGTGTACCTGGAGCCCGCCAGCCTGCGCATGCTGACGCTGGGTTTTTCGGCCGGGCTGCCGCTGCTGCTGGTGCTGGGCACGCTGAGCTTTCGCCTGCGCGAGGCGGGCATCGACCGCAGCACCATCGGCTACCTGAGCTGGGTGGGCCTGGCCTACGGCTTCAAGTGGGTGTGGGCGCCGCTGGTGGACCGCATGCCCATCCCGGTGCTCACGCGGCTGCTCGGGCGGCGGCGCAGCTGGCTGCTGCTGGCACAGCTGGTGGTGGTGGCGGGACTCATCGGCATGGCGCTGGCCGACCCGCGCCTCACACTGGGCCCCATCGTGTGGTGCGCGCTGGCCGTGGCGTTTGGCTCGGCCACGCAGGACATTGCGCTCGATGCCTTCCGCATCGAATCGGCCGACGCCAACCACCAGGCCGCGCTGGCGGCGTCGTACCAGACGGGTTACCGCCTCGCGATGATCTGGGCCGGAGCCGGTGTGCTGTGGATTGCCGCGCGCTCCGAGGCCGCGCCCGCGGCCGGCCAGGCCGTGGCCCTGGGTGCCGCGGCGTACCAGAACGGCGCCTGGCAGGCGGCCTATCTGGCCATGGCGGCGTCGATGGCCGTGGGCGTGGTCACCGTGTTGTTTTCGCGTGAGCCCGCGCCCGTGGCGCTGCCCCCCGCCAAGAACGCTGCCGAGTGGATCCAGGGCGCACTGGTGGCGCCGTTTGCCGACTTCCTGCGCCGCTACGGCTGGCATGCGGCGCTCATCCTGGCGCTGATTGCCGTGTACCGCATCAGCGATGTGGTGATGGGCATTATGGCCAACCCGTTCTACGTGGACATGGGGTACACCAAGGACGAAGTGGCCGCCGTGACCAAGATTTACGGTGTGATCATGACACTGGCGGGCGCCTTTGTGGGCGGCGTGTTGTCCATGCGCTTTGGCGTGATGCGCATCCTGATGCTCGGCGCCATCCTCAGCGCGGCCAGCAACCTGCTGTTCGCCTGGCTGGCGGGCCACGGGCACGATGTGACGGCGCTGATCGCCGTGGTTTCGGCCGACAACCTGGCCAGCGGCATCGCGTCGGCGGCTTTCATTGCCTACCTGTCGAGCCTGACCAACGTGAGCTACTCAGCCACGCAGTACGCACTGTTCAGCTCGATGATGTTGCTGCTGCCGAAGTTTGTGGCGGGCTTCTCGGGCGACTACGTGGATGCGTTTGGCTACGCCCAGTTCTTCACCTCCACGGCGCTGCTGGGGCTGCCGGTGCTGGTGCTGGTGTGGCTGGCATCAAGGTTGCGGACACCAGCGGTAGCGCAATCCGCACCGCAACCCCCTGCCCCGGAACGCCCTTAATATCCAATAGCGCCCCAATGGCTTGAGCCCTTGCACGCATGTTGATGAGCCCCTGACCACCTGCCTTTGTTGAACTCTCGAAGCCAACTCCGTTGTCGGTGATCTCAAGCACCAAGAGAGACGAGTCCTCAGCTGATTCCGATTGATGAACGGCGCTCACTCTTACCTTGGTGGCTTGGGCGTGACGCAAAACATTGGTGAAAGCTTCGAGCAAGATGCGCTGAATCTGGAGCACCATGTGTGGTGTCAGGGTCTCAAGGGTTGGGAGTTCCTCCACATGCCAATCCACTTGAACGCCTGAGGCCGCCAAACGCGGCTGCAACCGGTAGCGCAAAGTGGCCAACACGGTCGCCAGGTCGCCGCCCACGGGCTGAATAGCATCTACCGCCATACGGAGTTCATCCAACGCTGCATTCGCGTGCTCACGCAGCTGTTTCCGATTGACACGGCCTTTGCCGATGAGGCTGAGCAGCCCAACCAGTTGCGAGCCCACCCCATCGTGAATGTCGCGCATGATGCGCTGCCGTTCCTGAAGCGCCGCATGCTGGGCATGCTCCTGTTGCAGCAAGGCGTAGCTGACTTTCAACTCCTCTTCTCTCTGGCGCACCTTGTCATCGAGTGAGTTGCGTAGTCCTTCGTAGGCGCGCACCTGCCTTGCGTAGCGACTCAAAATCAGCCACCCCATGAGCAGTACAAACAGCATGGTGGCTACAGGCAGATACGATGAACGTCCTACGCTTTCCGTGGACACCCGAATCTCCAGGAAGTCATAGAGTCCAGCGCCAATAGGAATGAAACTGGCAAGGCACAATGCCACTGCTTCGGGCTGCTTGACTGTAATAGCTCGACGGACAGCCACCAAGTAGGCCCAAAGCGCGGGCACAAAAAGGAGCGCCAGACCAGCGGTCCAACTCCAGGGCAACCCGCTGCCGTAGGCCAGCAGTACCAAAACAGCCTCGACGGCAAAAATAGTCCAGAATCCCCGCCGCACAAATGCGTCATCGCGGTCCACCAAAGCGAGCGAGAAACGCACAACCAGTAGCATGTGCACAATCAATGAAAAGGCTACAATGCCACCCCACAATGGCCAACCCAACGGTGGGGTATCCCAAAGCCGATCTCCATATCTGAGCATTCCAAACGGTGCACAGAGCGCAAAGTAGCCATAGACCGGCTCTCGGTTCAGGTGCCAGAGTCCACAGGCAATCACTCCAGTGAGCGCAAGCGCAAATACCACTGCCACCGCGCCCCACTGCCTCCAAACATAGCGCTCTCGGTACAGTTGCAGCAACTTGGACTCGGGCCCGAAGCGTGGTGCCGCTAACCCTCCCCACCGCACGGGCTGGGCCGTCACTCGAACCTCCAGCGTAGTAGACGCTGTTGCGGAGAGGAGGCTGGCTGGAACAGGTACCCAAAGTGGCGCCTTGGTCGCATCGTGACGGGTATCACCCAAGAAACTGCGGTGCGCAATCAGATCCCCACCCACATATATTTCCACCTGGTTCCCTACTCGGGGAAAGAAAAGCCCTCTCAAGACGCCATCTGACGCCACCGGCGGCAATTCCATGTGGTAACGGGCTCGACCCGAGCGGCCTGGGTAAGCTTTGTCCCAGAGGTGAGGGAGGGTCACGGTCCCTGACCAAGCCTCCAGGCCTTCGGGCTCCAGATACACGTATGCCACATCAATAGTGCGGATACTTTCCTGCGCGCAAACTGCTTCCGACCACAGCGCGCAAAAGCCCATGCCCCAGAAAAGACAAAAAAGCCTCCACGCATGGAGGTCCAGTAGCGCACTACAAAAGCCCAAGCTGTCGCGCCTCATAGATCGCTTCGGTCTTGGAGTGGACGGCTAGCTTGCTGTATATATTTTTGACATGCGACTGCACGGTCGACGCAGCAACCCCCAAAATTTCTGCGGTCTCCGCGTAGGTGTAGCCACGGGCAAGCTTGGCCAGAATGTCGCGCTCCCTTGCTGTCAGGGGCTCAACGGTGGCGGCTGTACTCATTCGCACTGAAGGAGGCGGCGACAAACGAGTCAGTAACTGGCGCGCGATGATCGGAGCCATGGGAGAGCCCCCTGCGTTGAGGCTCAAAACATGTTCTGCGAGGTCTTCTTCCGTTCCGTCTTTGAGCAGATATCCCCTGGCGCCCGCCTCAAAAGCACGCATCATGTTCGCTTCATCCCCAAACATGGTGATCACCATGATCTCCGTTTCTGGCGACAATTTCTGGCATTCGCTGATCACATCCAAGCCTGATCTATCGGGTAAGACCAAGTCCACCAAGAGCACATCTGCACTGTTCTGTCGAAGCCACAACATCATCTCGCCTGCAGTCGCTGCGGCGTATGCCAGGTGAAGTCTTTCTGTACGCGCGAGAGCCTGCACGAAACACTCCCGCGTGCGTGGGTCATCCTCCACAAGGGCAATAGAAACCCCCTGACCCTGCGGTGCTGTAGGCGGAGTTCTTGAATTCGTCATGCTGCGACTGAGATGCCCTTCGTGCCCCTCACGCGCGCCCTCGCGCTCGGCGCCGAATGATTGGCAAAGGTCCTCCACCCCTAGGTGTTGGGCAACTGAGCATTTCCTCCGAAATTCGGCGCCTATCCGTCTGAGGGTTGAAGTCAATTTTCATGCTCCGAAGCGTAGAGGGAAAGTGCAGCGCATACAAGAATGAGAGCCCCCAATTCAGGGGATACGCATTCCCCAAACCTCACTACAGCCTCCGTCGCGCCCTAGGGCTTCGACAAAGGCAAGTCGCAGCGCGCTGCACTCCGCTCAAAAGGGTAAGAGGCAAGTCTCGACTCCGGGAATCCTCTGGCACAGTGCCCCAAGTCCTAGAAGTCGTTCCATTCAAGGAAATGTAGATAAGAGAACTCACTTGTGCACTGAGATCGCACGCTTTTTGCGCCATTTTGAAATCGTACTCCGTACGAATCTCCTCAGCTTTACGGTAGCTTTACCTCTCCGACAAAACAGGGTGAAGCAGCGTCCCCACCATAACAATACAGCTACTACACTGCCCCCATGAGCTCCCAACTGCTGATGATCGAAGACGACGCCCGCCTCGCGCAGATGGTGGGCGAGTACCTGGCCCAGTCGGGCCTGCAGGTCACGCACCGCGCCGATGGCAAAAGTGGCCTGGCGCAGCTGCAGGGCCCCGATGCCGGGCCGCTGCCCGATTTGGTGATCCTGGACCTGATGCTGCCCGACATGGATGGGCTGGAGGTGTGCCGCCGCATCCGCTCGCTGCAGGGCAACGCGGCGCAGGTGCCGGTGCTCATGCTCACCGCCAAGGGCGACCCCATGGACCGCATTATCGGGCTGGAGCTGGGCGCTGACGACTACTTGCCCAAGCCCTTTGAGCCCCGCGAGCTGCTGGCCCGCATCCGCGCCATCCTGCGCCGGCGCACGGACGGCGGCGGTGCGGCCGCTGCCACCCAGGTGCTGCGCTTTGGCACGCTGGAGATCGACCGCGACGCGCGCACCGTGACCGTGGCGGGGCAGGCAGCGGACCTCACCTCGTACCAGTTCGACCTGCTGGTGGCATTGGCCGAGCGCGCGGGCCGGGTGCTCACCCGCGACCAGATCATGGAGGCCGTGCGCGGCCGCGAGCTGGAGGCGTTTGACCGCAGCATCGACGTGCACATGGGCCGTATTCGCGCGGCCATCGAGCAGGACGCCAAGAACCCGCGCCGCATCCTCACGGTGCGCGGTGTCGGTTATGTCTTTGCCAAACAGCAGGATTGATCGCTGACGCAGCCCCTGCTGCCTGCGCTGCCGCTCCACGCATGTCCCTGTCCAACCCATTCTCCCGCCGCCTTTATCTGCGCATCTGGCTCGCTGTGGTCGGCGGCATGGCGGTGCTGACGCTCACCGTGGGCTGGGCCTGGCGCATCGCCGAGGAGCAAAAGGCCCAGAACAACCAGCCGTTTGTGCCGCCCTCGCGCGAGATGGCGGTGCGCGACCCGTCGGGCAACCTGGTGCTGCGCGGCATGGCCACACGCCAGCCGTCCGAGCCGGGCGAGGTGGTGGAATTCCACATCGAGGCAGAAAACGGCCAGATCTTCACCCTGCAGATGGCGCCGCGCCAGCCCCGCATGGGCCGCAACGGCGGCCGACCCGGTGGCCCCGGCCAGGACGAGGCCGCTTTCTGGACCCGGCCGCCCTTCGGCTTCTTGTGGCTGCTGGGCATCGTGGGCCTGGCAGTGGCGGTGGGGGTGTACCCCATCATCCGCCGCCTCACGCAGCGGCTGGAGGCGCTGCAGCGCAGCGTGAAGAAGTTTGGCGAGGGCGACCTGTCGGTGCGCGTGCCCGAGCAAGGCCAGGACGAGGTGGCCGACCTCGCACGCCAGTTCAATGCGGCGGCAGAGCGTGTGGAAACCCTGGTCAAGTCGCACAAGTCGCTGCTGGCCAATGCCTCGCACGAGCTGCGCTCGCCCCTGACCCGCATCCGCATGGGGCTGGAGCTGATGGGCGGCCAGCAGCCCTCGCCTGCGTTCCGCGAAGAGATCCTGCGCAACATTGCCGAGCTGGACCAGCTGGTGGACGAAATCCTGCTGGCCAGCCGACTCGACGCGCGCGAAGCCGACGTGGGCACCGTGGAGCTGGTGGACCTGATTGGCCTGGCCGCCGAGGAATGTGCGCGCGTGGACGCCGACCTGGACGTGAGCGCCAGCCCCGATTCGCTGGAGGTGCGCGGCGTGGCCAAGCTGCTGCGCCGGGCCATCCGCAACCTGCTGGAAAACGCACGCCGCTACAGCACGGGCGAGATCACGGTGGTGGTGCACCGCCGCCAGGGCCGCGCTGAGGTGCATGTGTGTGACCACGGCCCGGGCGTACCCCCCAGCCAGCGCGAGCGCATCTTCGAGCCCTTCTACCGCCTGCCGGGCGCCAGCGAGCGTGCGGGCGGCGTGGGCCTGGGGCTGGCGCTGGTGCGGTCGATTGCCGGGCGCCATAACGGCACCGTGCATTGCCAGGACCGGGCTGACGGCGACAGCGGCGCGTGTTTTGTGCTGGCGCTGCCGCTGGCCCCGTCCACGCACTGATCGAGAAGGGAACAGGCGTGCGAATCAGCGCGCTGCCGGGCTTGGCGCCAGGGGCCAGCGCCAAGCCATGGCGGCAAACAGCACCGCACCCACACCGAGCGCTGCGGCCGCCACGGCCAACCCGTAGACAAAGCCCTGCCCCTGCGTGGCAGCGTGGTGCAGCATCCACGCCACCATGGGCGGGCCTACGATCTGGCCGATGCCGTAGGCGGCCGTGAGCAGCCCCGGAAAACTGTCGCCCGCCTCAGGCCACACCCGCCGCGCCTCTTGCAGCGCATAGAAGGTGATGGCAGTGAAAGGCAAGCCCAGCAGCAGGCTGCCCAGCGCAAACCCCGCAGGCCCCGGCCACACCAGACTGAGCGCAATGGCCCCGGCCTGCACCACGTAGGCCGCCATCAGCAGCCAGCGCCGGTCCCACGCGGCCGGCGTGCGGGTGGACAACGCTGCGCCCATCGCCACCCCCGCACCAAACAGCGGCCAGAACAGGTCGGGCCAGGGCGACCCGGCAGGCAAGGCAGCGCGCGCAATCACGGGCAAAAAGGTGGCGGTGACGATATACCCCAGCCCCGCAAGCCCATAGGCCAGCGCGAGCCCCGTGCGTGCCCAGAATCCGTGGCCGGGGGTGGAGCCATCTGCCACCGGTGCGGTGGCCGCAGCCGACGCTGGCGCGGCAACACCCTGCAGCACGGGCCAGATGGCGACACACAAGCCCACACTCAGCAGCCCGAACACCGCCCAGCCCGCTGCGGCAGGCCACTGCAGCGCCACCATGGCGCTGGCCGACAGCCCGGTGAGCACGATGCCCAGCCCAGGGCCACAAAAGATCAGACCCCCGAGCGCAGCCTGGCCCAGCGCCACCAACCGCAGCATGCACCACACCGAGACGTTCAAAAACACCAGTGCACTGGCCACCCCTGCCGCAAACCTTAGCGCGGGCCAGGCGCCCGGCAGTGGCAGCGCCATGCCCAGGGTAAGCAGCACCGTGGCGGCCAGCCCCCAGCGCGCCAGCCGCGCCGCATGCCACCGCTGCCGCGCACGCGGCGCCACCCAGGGCAGCGCCATGCAGGCCAGCGCCCCGATCAGGTACCCAAGGTAATTGGCCGTGGCCAGCCAGCTGCCGCCCGCCAGCGTGACCACGCCGTCGTGCAGCATCATGGGCAGCAGCGGCGTGAAGGCAAACCGGCCCACGCCCATCGCCACCGCCAACGCGGCCATGCCCGCCAACGCTACGGACAGGGGACGGTCTTGGGGGGCGGTGCGCGGTTCCATGCGGGCGGTTTCCAGTCTATGATTCTGTTTTGAGATTTATTTTTTATTAATCATCTCATAACAAGAATCATGATGGATTTTGCCGCCCTCGAAATTTTCCGGGCCGTGGCGCAGGAAGGCAGCGTCACCCGCGCGGCCGAGCGGCTGGGCCGCGTCCAGTCCAACGTGACCACACGCGTGCAACAGCTGGAGGAGCAACTCGGCGCCACGCTGTTCCTGCGCGAGGGTAAGCGCATGGTGCTGACCCCTGCCGGGGAGGCGCTGCGCGGCTATGCAGACCGCCTGCTGGCGCTGGCCGAAGAAGCGCGCCAATCGGTGCACCCCCGCGAGCCCGGCGGCCGACTGCGCTTGGGCGCTATGGAAAGCACGGCCGCCGCACGCCTTCCCCAGCCGCTGGCCCGGCTGCACGCACAGTGGCCGGGGCTGGTGCTGGAGCTGTCCACCGCCCCCTCGCGCCAGCTGGTGGAGCAGGTGCTGGCCCACACCCTCGACTGCGCACTGGTGGCCTGGCCTCCGCCGGGCATCGACACCGATGCGCCGGTGGAGCGCACCGCCGTGTTTGCCGAGGCCCTGCTGCTGGCCCTGCCCGCCGACCACCCGCCCGTGGACACGCCCCAGGACCTGCAGCTGGACACCCTGGCCGCCTTCAGCCCCGGCTGCACCTACCGCCGCATGGGCGAGACTTTCCTGCAGCAAAAGGACGGCAGCCCGCCGCGCGTGCTGGAGCTGGCCTCGTACCACGCCATCCTGGCCTGCGTGGCTGCCGGGCGCTGTGCGGGGGTGGTGCCCCAGGCCGTGATCGACCTGATGCGCGAACCGCCTGCCCTGCGCCTGGTGCCCCTGGCCACCTGCGACACAGTGCTGGTGCGCCGGCGCGGCTACCAGTCGCCCGCGCTGGGCGCGCTGCACGCCGCCCTGACCGCCAGCGAAGCGCCCCGTCCCACTGCATCCACCTGACCCCTTTTCCACAGATCGCACAAGGAGCCCCCATGCCCGCCGCCTTCACCACCCCCCTGGGCCTTGCGCTGCCCATCATCCAGGGCCCGATGACCGGGTCGGACACCCCTGCCCTGGCCGCCGCAGTGTCCGAGGCCGGTGGCCTGGGCATGCTGGGCTGCGGCATGCGCTCGCCCGCCGCCATGGCCGAGGCCGCCGCCGAAGTGCGCCGCCGCACCGACCGGCCCTTTGGCATGAACCTGTTTGTGCAGGCCACGCCCACGCCCGACGACGCCACGGTGCAGGCCGCGCTGCAGCGCCTGGCGCCGTTCTATGCCGAGTTCGGCCTGGTGCCCGAGCGGCCCGCCCAGTGGTGCGAAGACTTTGCCGCGCAGTTCGATGCCCTCGTCGCTGCACGCCCGGCGGTGGCGAGCTTCACCTTCGGCATCCTCACGGCGGCGCAGGTGGCCAGGCTGCAGGCCGTAGGCAGCTACGTGATCGGCACCGCCACCACGCTGGCCGAGGCGCAGGCCTGGGCCGCCGTGGGCGCGGATGCGGTTTGCGCATCGGGCATGGAAGCCGGGGGACACCGCGGCACGTTCCTGACACCCACACAGCCCGGCGCCACCGGCGTGGCGCCTTCATTGGCCGACTTTGCGGCCAGCATGGTGGGCACGCTGCCGCTGGTGGCGCAATGCGTGCAGGCCTTGTCCATCCCGGTGATTGCTGCGGGCGGCATCATGGACGGGCGCGGCATGGCGGGCGCCCTGGCGCTGGGCGCCCAGGCGGTACAGATGGGCACGGCATTCCTCACCTGCCCCGAGTCGGCCATTGGCACCGCCTACCGCGAGGCCCTGACCCACGCCCAGGCCACCGACACGCGCACCACCCGGATCTTCTCGGGCCGGCCTGCGCGCGGCATCGTCAACCGCATGATGCAAGCGCTGCAGGCGGACGAGGCCACCGTGCCGCCCTACCCCGTGCAGAACGCGCTGACCGGCGCGCTGCGCCGCGCGGCCGCCCAGGCGGGCCAGGCCGACTGCCTGTCGCTGTGGGCAGGCCAGGGGGTGGCCCAGGTGCGGCCCATGCCAGCGGCGCAGCTGGTGGCGTTGTTGGCCCAGGAGTGGCAGCAGGCCACCGCGCCGCGTGGCAACTCCCCTATCGGCCACCAATAACTATCATTTTCATAGCAACAAGGGCATATTGAACTAGCGCTTGCGGCCAAAAACGCCCCAGAACCCGCGCAGTAGCCTCCCGATATGAGCAGGGCGCTAAAAACTGGCGCGCCGTGAAACCCGTGCCACCGTGGAGCGGGCTTTGCCAAGCCACGGGGGGCTTCCCCTAGGGGCGAGGCGCCGCAGGCGACTCAGGTGGGCTTCACTGCCTCCAGGGCAGTTCGCGCGCCGGGCCCTGGATCATGGGTGGTTGGGCATTGAGGGTTTCGCCCGCCAGCACCCGTTCGTACATGCGCAGATAGTTGCGCGCCATGCGCTCGGCGCCAAAGTGCTCCACCACATGCTGGTGGCAGGCGCGCGGGTCAAAGCGGTTGCCCCGCACCGCCTCGGCCAGCACCGACGCCTGGTCTGACAGCACGCCGCAGTGCACGGGCACCAGCTCGGGTAAGGCGCCGTAAGGCGTGGAGAACACGGGGCAGCCGAAGTACAGGCTTTCGATCACCGCCAGCCCGAACGGCTCGTGCCAGCGCACCGGAAAGATCAGCCCGCGCGAGGCGTTGAGGAGGCCCGTCTTCTGCGTGCCGCCCACCATGCCGTGGAAGTGGATCTTGCGCGACAGCGTCCAGCGAAAGCCGCGCTTGAAGTTGATGCGGTTGCCGCCCAGCACGTCCAGCTCCACCCCGGCGATCTTGGCCACCTTGATGGCGCCGCGCACGTTCTTCACGCCCCAGGCCGCCTTGCCCAGGAAGTGGTAGTGCGAGCGCGGGCGGTCAAAGTCCACCGGGCCATAACCGGCCCAGTCCAGCCCGTTGTAGACGAACTCGCTGGAGCCATAACGCGCCGCGTGGTCGCGCGACAGGAACACCGTGTTGCGCGGCAGCGGCTTGGGCTTGCGGGCGTTGCCGTGCTCAGTCACCAGGTAGGGCTTGGACAGCTCGGAGCGCGGGTTGAACTGAAAGTGCGTGATGTCCACGTCGGCCGGGATCTGCCCCTCCCACGGCTCGTCCGGCCGGATGGGCAGCACCTGGCCGAAGTCGCAGGTCGAGCCCTCGGGCACCAGATAGCTCACGCGGTGGCCCTGCTGCACCAACGTCTTGCCCAGGTCCCAGATCACTCGCTCGGTACCGCCGTAGCCGTACACCGGGATGGGAGAGTTGTTGACCAGCAGGATGTGCATGGCAGAGGTCCTTCAGGAAAGGGAGGCGGCTTGCCCGGGCGTTTGCAGCCGCAGGCGCTCGCGGCCTTGCAGGATGGCCAGCACCAGCATGCCCATGAACAGGTAGAACATGGTGCCGCTGTTGTGCCCCAAAAACACCTGGGTGGTGCCAAAGCCAATATACGACACGGGCAGCAGCACGCCGATCATGCGCAGGCACAGCCTTTCAGCATCGAGCACGCCCGCAGCACCCGGGAACACGCGGCGCCGCGTGGGCCAGAACAGCACCAGCGGCACCCCATAAAAAATCAGCAAGACCACCACGCCAGGGATGCCGCGCTTGGCAAAGATGTCCAGCAGCTCGTTGTGGGCGTGGCTGAACTGCAAAACAATCGGGTGCGCCTCGCCGGCAGCCACGCGGCGCTGCTTTTCAGCCTCGTAACCGTAGCGGCCCCAGCCGGTCAGGGGGCGGTCCAGGCCCATGCGCCAGGCCAGGCCCCAGTGCGCCAGACGCTGGCCGACCGAACTGGCCGCGTCGCCCCGCGACTCGTACTGCGTGATCTCCTGCCGCGCCTCATCCACGCGCAGGCGCACCTCGTTGGCCTTGAAGGCCATCAGGCCCACAGCCCCCAAGACAACCAGCACGGCACCAACAATGGCCCTGCGGGGTTGGCCAGAGCGCCCCTGGAGCCAGACGCACAACAGCAGCGCCATGGGCAGCACCACCCAGCCCCCGCGCGACTCGGACAGCAGCGACCCCTCCAGGCCCAGCAGAATGCCCACCGCCCAGCCCGCGCGTTGCCAGGGCTTCCAGCGGTCCCACAGCACCAGCAGTGCCACCGAGCACATCAACCCCAGCAGCAGGCTGAGCCCGCCGTACTGGATCGCATTGGTAAAGCCGTTGGCGCGTGGCAGGTGCAGTACCAGGGCCTGGTACATGCCGATCAGGCCCGCCCCGCAAGCGCCCACCGCGATACCGGCCCAAAGCCAGCGCACCCGCGGGGGATAGGCCAGCACGTACAGCAGGCACGGCAGCGCCAGCAGGTATTTGGCAGGCCGGTCCAGGTTGGACCAGCTGCCCTGGGCGGGGTCAAAGTCGAGAGCCCAGACCGTGCCCATCGCCACGATGGAACCAAAAAGCAGCCAGGCATCGCGCCCTGGCCGGCGCCGCATCCACACTCCGGCGGTGGCCAGGCTGCACAACAGCAGCACCACCGCGCCCCAAGAGTAGCCCGAGCGCACCCACAGCGCCAGACCCGGCACCATGAACGCCGCCACGCCCGACAGGCGCACAAAAAGATCGTCAGCTTTGGTCAACGGCGCACGCTCTCACTCAGTTGCTGGTGGTCGTACTCCAGGGCGGCGTACCGGAAGAACGCCTCCAGCGCCACAAACAGGCAATACAAAAAACCGGCCCCGCCACACAGAAAACCCAGGCGGAACACATACAGGCGCAGGAACATGCTGGTGCCCGAGGCCAGGCCGCGCACCACGCCGCCCTTCTTGCCGGTCGCGGCCCGCTTGGCCGCGCCGAGCATCGCGTACTGCGTGAGCTTTTCCAGGCTGCCGCGCACGGTGGTGCGCGAGTAGTGCAGCAGCCGCGCTTGGATCAGGCGGCGCGGCACGGCACCACCGCCCGGCGGTGGCAACAGTTCGGCCTGCTCGTGCACCACGCCCGTGAACTCGCGAACCATGGCGCGCACGAACAGGCGCTCGATCTGCGATTGCGAGCGAAAGTACTTGAGTTCGTGCCCGTAGGCCACCATGCGCCAGCGGATGGTCCACACGGCCTGCGCGCCCGAGCGCACGATGGCCTGCAGCTCCTGGGCGAACGCCGGAGTCATCACCTCGTCTGCATCCAGGAAGAAGATGTAGTCACCCCGCGCATGGGCCAGCAGCCGGTTGCGCTGCACGGCAAAGCCCTTCCAGTCGGGGTAGCTGTGGACTTCCGCGCCCAGGCGCTGGGCAATGGCCACGGTGTCGTCCGTGCTGCCACTATCTACCACCAGCAACTGGTCGGCAAACGCGGCGCTTTGCAGGCAGGCTTCGATGCGGTGCGCCTCGTTGAGGGTCAGCACCGCCACGGTCAACGTGGGCGGCACCGATGCGCCGCCGGTTGCAACTGGCATCAACCCATCAACCGGTCAGTGGCCAGCGTGCACATGCTCTCCGGCCTTCAGCCGGTACACCGTGCCGCAGTACGGGCACTTGGCTTCACCCGTGCGCGCCACGTCCAGGTACACCTTGGGGTGGCTGTTCCACAGCTTCATGTCGGCCTTGGGGCTGGGGCAAAAGACGCCGCCTTGGGCATTCAGGTCTTTGGCCAGGAGTTCTACGGTAGCTTGTGACATAGGGTTGGGTTCTCTTTGGCGCACTCTGGGGTGCGGTGCTTGAAACTGGCCGCGTCCTCGGCCAGCGGACGCCGTGGAACGGGCTTTGCCCGGCCACTGGCGCCGTCTCCCTTCCCTGCGCAGCCGAGAGAAGGGGGAAGCCGCGCAGCGGCTCAGGGGGTTGTCACACTTTCGTCAGCCAGTGGGCGTATTTGGGATTGCGGCCGTTCACGATGTCGAAGAAGGCGCTCTGGATTTTTTCGGTGATCGGGCCGCGCGAGCCCACATAGTCCTCTTTACCCAGCTCAATCCGGTCGAGTTCGCGGATGGGCGTGACTTCAGCGGCCGTGCCGGTGAAGAAGGCCTCGTCGGCGATGTACACCTCGTCGCGCGTGATGCGCTTTTGCACGATCTCCAAGCCCAGGTCCTTGGCAATGTGGAACACCGTGTTGCGGGTGATACCGTTCAGGGCACCGGCCGACAGGTCGGGCGTGTAGATCACGCCGTTCTTGACCACAAAGATGTTTTCGCCCGCGCCTTCGGACACAAAGCCCGAGCTGTCCAGCAGCAGGGCCTCGTCATAGCCGTCGTCCGTGGCTTCCATGTTGGCCAGGATGGAGTTGGTGTAGTTGCTCACCGCCTTGGCCTGCGTCATGGTGATGTTGACGTGGTGGCGGGTGTAGCTGCTGGTCTTGACGCGGATGCCACGCTTGAGGCCTTCCTCACCCAGGTAAGCGCCCCAGGCCCAGGCAGCGACCATCAGGTGAATCTGGTTGCCCTTGGGCGAGACACCCAGCTTTTGCGAGCCGATCCAGGTCAATGGGCGCAGATAGCAGGATTCGAGCTTGTTTTCGCGCACCACGGCCTTTTGGGCCTCGTTCACTTCTTCCTTGGTGAACGGGATCTTCATGCGCAGGATCTTGGCGCTGTTGAAGAGGCGGTCGGTGTGCTCTTCCAGGCGGAAGATCGCCGTGCCGTTGGCGGTGTTGTAGGCGCGCACGCCTTCGAAGGCGCCGCAGCCGTAGTGCAGGGTGTGGGTCAGCACATGGATCTTGGCGTCGCGCCAATCGACCATCTGGCCGTCCATCCAGATCTTGCCGTCACGGTCGGCCATCGAGGGAACTACGGGGCTCATGGGTGTCCTTTGGTTGCTGTGGGTCGCAAAAGCAGGATTTTACGGGCCCCCAGCCCGCCAGGAACCGCCGCCCGCCCGTGCAGCGCAGCAAACCCGCCGGAACAAGGTCGAGGCCTATGCCCCTTGGGCGGGGGTGTCAGCGTCTGCCGGTGGGCGCTCCAGCGTCCACTTCACCAGCTTGCCCTGACGAAATTCACAGGTCACGTGCGAGCGGGTGCCATCGGTCCAGCGGTAGATCTCCGGGTCGGCCCCTTCGGCCGACAGCAGCTCGCCCAGCGCCTGCGTCATGGCCACCACGTGCATCAGGTTCACGCCCTCGGCCAGCCGCGCGTTCAGCATCACGGCGCTGCCTACGTAGCCGATGGGGCGCTTGGCGGCCTTCTTCATCACATTGACCAGTCGCGTGAAGTGCAGCAGCGCCCACATGACCAGCCCGCCCACGACCGCCGCCACGCCCGCCCAGCCATAGGCCGAGAAACCAAAACCGATCAGGGTCACCGCCCCCAGGGGCACCAAGATGTTGCGCAAATTCATGGGCCCGATTGTCATACGACGGCGCAGGCGCAGCGCTGTGGGCATTGCGTAGACGGGGGTTTACAAGCCCCGGACCACGTCCATGGCCTCTTCCACCCGCTCCACCGCGTGGATGGTGAGGCCTTCGATGGGCTTTTTGGGCGCGTTGGCCTTGGGCACCACGGCCACGCTGAAGCCCAGCTTGGCAGCCTCTTTCAGGCGTTCCTGGCCGCGCGGAGCGGGCCGTACCTCGCCCGCCAGGCCCACTTCGCCAAAGGCCAGGAAGCCGCGCGGCAACGCCTTGCCCCGCAGGCTGGAGGTGATAGACAACATCACCGCCAAATCGGCAGCAGGCTCGCTGATACGCACGCCGCCCACCGCGTTCACAAACACGTCCTGGTCCATGCAGGCCACGCCCGCGTGGCGGTGCAGCACGGCCAGCAGCATGGCCAGGCGGTCCTTGTCCAGGCCCACACTCAGGCGCCGGGGGCTGGGGCCGCCGCTGTCCACCAGGGCCTGGATCTCGACCAGCAGGGGGCGTGTGCCCTCCAGCGTCACCATCACGCAGCTGCCGGGCACGGGCTCGGAGTGCTGACTCAAGAAGATGGCGCTGGGGTTGCTCACGCCCTTGAGGCCCTTTTCGGTCATGGCGAACACGCCAATCTCGTTGACGGCGCCAAAGCGGTTCTTGATGGCGCGCACCAGGCGAAACTGGCTGTGGGTATCGCCTTCGAAGTACAGCACCGTGTCCACCATGTGCTCCAGCACGCGCGGCCCGGCCAGAGCGCCCTCTTTGGTCACATGGCCCACCAGAATCACGGCGATGCCCGTGCCCTTGGCCATGCGCGTGAGGTGCGCCGCGCATTCCCGCACCTGGGCGACGGAGCCCGGCGCGCTGGTGAGCTGGTCGGAATAGGTGGTCTGGATGGAGTCGATGACCACCACGGCGGGCTGCGTGGCCTCCACGGTCGCCAGAATCTTTTCGAGCTGGATCTCGGCCAGCAGCTGCACCTGGCTGCCGTCGATGCCCAGGCGCCGCGAACGCAGCGCCACCTGCGCTCCGCTCTCCTCGCCCGTCACATACAGCGTGGGCAGGCCCGCGCGCTGCAGCGCGTCCATGGCCTGCAGCAGCAGCGTCGATTTGCCAATGCCCGGGTCTCCGCCAATCAGCACCACGCCCCCTTCCACAATGCCGCCGCCCAGCACACGGTCCAGCTCGTCGATGCCGCTGGGGGTGCGGGCCACGTCCTGGGCCTCGATGGCCGCCAGCGGAAGGACGGGTTGCGCATTGGCCAGGCCCGCGTAGCCCTGTGGCGTGCTCAGGCGGTTCTTGCCCGGCCCGGCCTCGGCCACCTGCTCGATCAGCGTGTTCCAGGCGCCGCAGGACGGGCATTTGCCCAGCCAGCGCGGGCTGGTGCCGCCGCACTCGGTGCAGGTGAAGGTGGTTTTTTCTTTGGCCATGGCAGGTGTCGGTGGGCGAACGCAAAAGCAGGGGCAGCCGACTATAGCGACCCGCCCCGCACACAAAGACAACAGCCCGTACGATGGCGGGCTTGGCACCGCACGGAGTTGACATTGCAGACACCCACCAACCGCTTCAAACAGGCCATGGCGCAAAGCCAGGCGCAAATCGGCCTCTGGCTCGGGCTGGCCAATAGCTACAGCGCCGAAATCCTCGCGGGTACCGGCTACGACTGGCTGCTGGTCGATGGCGAGCACGCGCCCAACGACCTGCGCTCCATCCTGCACCAGCTGCAGGCCATCGCCAGCGCCACCAGCGCGCTGCCCCCCGGAATGCAGGCGCCCCACCCCATCGCCCGGGTGCCGGTGGGTGACACAGCCCTCATCAAACAGTACCTGGACATCGGCGCACAGACCCTGCTCGTGCCCATGGTCGATACGCCCGAGCAGGCCCAGCAACTGGTGCGCGCCACACGCTACGCGCCCGAAGGCGTGCGCGGCATGGGCAGTGCGCTGGCCCGCTCGTCGCGCTGGCAGGCCTACCCGCAGTACGTGCACGAGGCCAACCAGCAGATCTGCCTGCTGGTGCAGGCCGAGACCGAGGAAGCCATGGCCAACCTCGATGCGATTGCCGCCACGCCCGGTGTGGACGGCGTGTTCATCGGCCCGGCCGACCTGTCGGCCTCGATGGGCCACCCCGGCAACCCGGGGCACCCGGATGTGCAGGCCGCCATCCACGACGGCATTGCGCGCATCCTGCGTGCAGGCAAGGCGCCGGGCATCCTGGCCACCACCGAATCGCAGGCGCGCCAATGGCTGGCGGCCGGGGCGCTGTTTGTGGCCGTGGGCGTGGACACCATGCTGCTGGTGAGCGCTGCGCAGGAGCTGCTGGCACGCTACCGCAGCGCGGCAGACGCCGCCCCCACCCGGCCCGCAGGCTACTGAACTTTTCTTCTTCCAGACCCAAGGACAGACATCCATGAAAGCATGTATTTACGGCGCGGGCGCCATCGGCGGCTGGCTGGGCGTGGCCCTGGCGCAGGCAGGCCACACCCTCAGCATGGTGGCGCGGAGCGACACGCTGCGCGCCCTGCAGGCCGATGGCTTGCGCCTGCGCCGCCCCGACGGCACGCTGGCGCAGGTGGCCGTCACGGCCCACAACGACCCGGCGGCCCTGGGCGTGCAAGACCTGGTGGTGGTCGCCGTCAAGGCGCCGGGCCTGCCTGACGTGGCGCGTGCCATGGCCCCGCTGATCGGGCCCGACACCATCGTGCTCACCGCCATGAACGGCGTGCCGTGGTGGTTCCTTGACGGCTTTGGCGGCGCGGCGCAGGGGCGTGCCCTGGAATCCGTGGACGCGGGCGGCGTGATCGCCAGCGCTATCCCGACGAGCCATGTGCTGGGCAGCGTGGTGCACACCAGCTGTTCGCTGGAGGCGCCGGGCTTCGTCAAACAACATTTCGGCAACCGCCTCATCGTGGGCGAGCCCGACGGCAGCCGCAGCGAGCGCTTGCAAGCACTGGCCGACACGCTGCAGCGCGGTGGCATCGATGTGGAGGTGAGCACCACCATCCAGAAAGACATCTGGTTCAAGCTGTGGGGCAACCTCACGGTCAACCCCATCAGTGCCCTGACGGGTGCCACCACCGACCGCATCCTGGACGACGACCTGGTGCGCGGCTTTGTGAGCGCCGTGATGCTGGAAGCCAAGGCCATTGGCGAAAAGCTGGGCCTGCCGATCGACCAGCAGCCCGAAGACCGCCACGCCGTCACGCGCAAGCTGGGCGCGTTCAAGACCTCGATGCTGCAGGACGTGGAAGCGAACAAGCCCCTGGAGATCGACGCCCTGGTGGGCGCCGTGCGCGAGCTGGGGCAGATCACCCACACGCCCACGCCCCACACCGACGCCTTGCTGGGCCTGGTGCGGCTGATGGCGCGCACACGCGGCCTGTACTGAGAGCGGCTAACAAAACTCTTCTGGCGTCGTTGCTGTGTCTTGTCGTACTGCTCGTACTGCCTGCGACACAGCGCCTAGCCAGAACCGCTTCGCTGAGTTTTGTTTGCCGCTCTGAGTCATCTCAAGCAATATCGGCTGCAGGCGCAAGTGGAATATGCGCAAGCAGCTATTTAATTCATAGCACATCAACCATGACCCAACTCACGCTGTACTACACCCCCGGCACCTGCGCGCAGGCCGTTCGCATCGCTCTGGAAGAAGCGGGCGCCCCCTACGACCTGGTGCGCGTGGACTTCGCGGCCGGCCAGCAACGCACACCCGAATACCTGGCGGTGAACCCCAAGGGCCGCGTGCCCGCACTGGCCACGCCGCAAGGCACGCTGACGGAGACCCCTGCACTGCTGGCCTATGTGGCGCAGAGCTTTCCCGCAGCGCGCCTGGCGCCCGCCGACGCCTACGGCTTTGCGCGTCTGCAGGAGTTCCACAGCTACCTCGCGTCCACCGTGCACATTGCCCACGCCCACCGCCCCCGCGCCAGCCGCTGGGCCGACGAGCCCGAGGCCCAGGCCGCGATGCAGCGCAAGGTGCCGCAGAACATGACCGACTGTTTCAACCTCATCGAAAGCCACTACCTGCCGAACGCGGACCAGGGTCCGTGGGTGATGGGCGAGCAATACACGGTGGCCGACGGCTACCTGTTCACCATTGGCACCTGGCTGCACAGCGACGGTGTGGACATAACCCAGTTTCCGAAGGTGTTTGCACACACGCAGCGCATGCTGCAGCGCCCGGCGGTGCAGCGCGCAATGGCCTGATACGCCCCTTCAGCAGGCGCAAAAAAGCCCCGGTGCTTCGGGTCAGAAGCACCGGGGCTTTTTGTTTGCGACGGGGATCAGTTCACCTTCAAATACCGCCAGTCGATGCGGTTGTCCGCGCGATGGATGATCTCCACCTTCTTGGTACCCGCCCACGGAATCACCTGGTTGTACAGCGGGATGTGCGACACCAGCTCATGCTCCTTGATCAACGCCTGCTCGATCAGGCCGTTGCGCGTCGCAGTGTCCGTCTCCTTCTTCACACGCTCGATCAGCGCGTCCATCTGCGGGTCAGAGAAGCGGCCCAGGTTGAAGTTGCCATCGCCGCCCGCACCGGGCGAGCGCACCAGCGACTGCAGGCTGTAGAACGCGTCAAACGTGGGCACGCCCCAGCCCAGCAGGTAGATGCTGGCCTCGTTGCGTTGGATCATAGGGAAGTAGGTGGCAAACGGCAGCGAGCGCAATTTGGCCTTCACGCCCACCTTGGCCCAGTGCGAGGTGATGGCCTGGCACAGCTGCTCGTCGTTGATGTAGCGGCCCGCGCTGCAGGCAAAATCCACCTCAAACCCGTTGGGGTAGCCCGCATCGGCCAGCAACTTTTGCGCAGCCTTGGGGTCGTAGGGGTAGCGCACGTCGGCCTTCTTGGTCCAGCCGTTCACTTGATTGGCAATCAGCGTGCCCGTGGGCTGGGCCAGCCCGCGCAGCACCACGCGCTGGATGGACTGGATGTCGATGGCCTGGTACAGCGCCTTGCGCACGCGCAGGTCCTTGAGCGGGTTCTTGCCCTTCACGTCCGAGCCGGGCAGCTCGTCGCGGAACTGGTCCAGGCCCAGGAAGATGGTACGGTACTCCGGCCCTTCCAGCACCTGCAGGTTGGGCGTCTGCTTGATGCGCGCCAGGTCTTGCAGGCTGGGGTCGATCACGAAGTCCACCTCACCCGACAGCAGCGCCGCCGTGCGCGTGGCGTCGGCCTTGATGGGGGTGTAGACGATCTCGGTCAGGTTGGTGGGGTACTTGCCCTTGCCCCACCAGTGCGGGTTGGGCTCCAGCACCACGCGCTGGTCGGGCGTCCACTGCTTGAGCTGGTAGGGGCCGGTGCCCAGCGCGTTGCGGTGGGCAAAGTTCTCGTCCTTGGTCTTGATGTCCTTGGGCTCGACCGACTTGTTCTTTTCGGCCCAGGCCTTGCTCATGATGCGCAGCTCGGTGAGCTGGTTCACCAGCACGGGGTTGGGCAGGTCGGAGTGGATGTCGATGGTGTAGGCATCGACCTTTTCCACACGGTCGATGCCCTGGGTGTAGACAGCGAAGTTGGAGCTTTTGGCCTTGGCCCGCTCCAGCGAGAACTTGGCGTCGTCGGCGGTGAACTCGCTACCGTCGCTGAACTTCACGCCCTTGCGCAAGGTCAGGCGCAGCTGCGTGGGCTTGATGAGCTTCCACTCGGTGGCCAGCGACGGCTCGGGCTTGAAGGTCTTGCTGTTGTATTCCACCAGCGTGTCGTACACCGCGCCGTGCATGGTGTTGTTCACGCCCACGTTCTGGGTGTGGATGTCCCAGGTGGAAATGTCCACCGAGCGGGACCAGCGGAAGGTGGCGGACTGTGCGGCCAGGGGCAGGGCCGCAACAACGGCGGCGGCCAGGAGAAGGTGTTTGAAGCGCATGGGCGGGAGGATAGGCAAAAACGCCAAAGAATGCTGAATGGCCAGACTATCCCCCAAGCGGCGCTTTTAGAAAACGAACTTATTCTTCTTAGCTTAGAGCCATCACCCCTGCCAGCACCAGCATGGTGGTGGCCGTCACCCCATCCAGCACCCGCCACGCCGCCGATGTGGCAAACAACGGGGCCAGCCAGCGGGCGCCCAGGCCGATCAGCAAGAACCACAGCGCGCTGGCCAGCGAGCCCCCTCCGGCAAACAGCGCACGCCCCCAGGCCGGGTACGGCGTGGCCATGGTGCCCAGCAGCACCACAGTGTCCAGGTACACATGCGGGTTGAGCCAGGTGAGCGCCACCACCGTGGCCAGCGTGGTGCGCAGGCTGGTACCGGGGCCGTTGGTAGCGACCAGTAACTGGCCCGGGCGCAACGCCCGCGCGGCCGTCTGTGCCGCATACATCAACAGGAACAGCGCCCCCGCCCAACGCATGAACTGCGCCCACTCGGGCCGGGCCAGCAGCACGCCGCCCATGCCCCACACGCCCACCTGCAGCAGCACCGCGTCCGACAACGCGCACACCAGCACCACGGGCATCACATGCTCGCGCCGCAAGCCCTGGCGCAGCACAAACGCGTTCTGCGCGCCGATGGCCATGATGAGCATGGCGGTGGAAGTGAAACCGTGGACGAAGGCAGTGGAGACCATGGGCACGGATTCTGGCCAAGCCCCTGCGTTGACGCCAGCTATACTTTTTAACGATCCGTCAGAATCGCTAACCATCCATGCAACTCGACTCCGCCCAGCTCAATGCCTTTGCCACGGTGATCGACGAGGGCAGCTTCGAGCGAGCGGCGGTCGTGCTGCATGTCACGCGCTCGGCGGTGTCGCAGCGCATCAAGCTGCTGGAAGAGCGCGTGGGCCAGGTGCTGGTGCGCCGCGCCACGCCCTGCACGCCCACAGAGGCCGGGCAGGCCCTGTACCGCCATGCGCGCGAGGTGGCGCTGAGCGAGGCCGACGCGCTGGCCACCATTGGCGGCGGACAGCACAGCACCACGCGGCTGGCGATTGGCGTGAATGCCGACTCGCTGGCCACCTGGTTCCCCCACGCCATGGCGCAGGCGGCCGAGGGGCAGGCCATCACCTTCGACATCCATGTGGAGGACCAGGACCATTCGGCCAACCTGCTGCGCGAAGGCCGCGTGATGGCCGCCGTGACGGCCGACCCCCAGCCCGTGCAGGGCTGCCAGGTGCTGCCGCTGGGCACGCTACGCTACCGTGCGCTGGCCAGCCCGGCCTTCATGCAGCGCCACTTTGCGCAGGGGGTGAACGCCACCACGCTGGCGCAGGCGCCCATGCTGGTGTTCAACCGCAAGGATGCGCTGCAGGCACGTTTTGTGGGCCGCATCACGCGCCGCAAGCTCGCACCACCCGTGCACTGGCTGCCCGAGGCCCACGCCTTCGTCAAAGCCACCCGCGCCAGCCTGGGCTGGGGCATGACGCCCGACCCGCTGGTGGAGGACGACCTGAAGACCGGCGCACTGGTGGAGCTGATTGCGAACAAGCCGGTGGATGTGCCGCTGTACTGGCAGTGCTGGCGCCTGAACGTGCAGGCGCTGCAGCACATGACGCAAGCAGTGCAGAAGGCGGCGGCGCTGACGCTGCTGCGCTGAGAGGAAAGTCGAGAGTGGCGTAGCAAGCGCCGACTACGCAGCATTCGCCAGGTCCTCGTGGTGGTCCGCCGCCCCGCGCTTCCAGTAGGCGGAGATGCGCATGCGTTTCGGGTCCACGCCCGGCTTGGCCAGCACGGCGCGGCGCACGGCGGCCATGTCACTGTGTTCGCCCGCAGCCCAGACAAAGCCCGCGCCGGTGGGGAGCGCCAACGCCTCCACAGCGGCAGGCAGCGCGCTCACCCACTGCAGATCCACCTGCGCCGCGCTGGTCAACACCCGCTGGTCGGCCGAGTTGCTCAGCTGGATGCGCACGGTGGCCACCGCGCTGGCGGGCAGCTCGGCCAGGCGGCGGGCGATGGCGGGCAGCGCGGTTTCGTCGCCCAGCAGCCAGTGCCAGTCAAACCCGGTGGGCACCACCATGCTGCCGCGCGGCCCGGCAATGCCCACCCATTGGCCGACGGTGGCGCTGGCGGCCCAGTCGGTGGCGGGGCCGGCGTCGTGCAGGGCGACCTCGATATCCAGCTCGCCCGCAGCGGCGTCAAAACGCGCGGGGGTGTAGTCGCGCAGCACGGGGCGGGGGCCGTCGAACACGGGGCGGCCGTCCTGCAGCGTGGGCAAGGTGGGGCGGTCTTGACCGGGCGAGGGAAGGATGAGCTTGAGGTGGTCGTCAAACCCGGCGCTCACAAACCCTGCCAGCTCGGGGCCGGCCAGGGTCAGCCGCACAAAGCCGGGGCTGACCTGGGTGCGGCGCACCACCTGGAGATGGCGGCCCTGCAGGGGATGGCGAATGCGCTCGATAGCGAGGGAGGGGGCCGTGGCGGCCAAGGGCAAGGAAGCGTTCATGGCGTAAAATGTTGATTTAATCAACCAAATCATCCGCCATTCAGTTGACTTTGTCAACCGATAGCCACGCCATGCCCCCACGCGCCCGCCCCGATGTGTTTGAAGCCCTGCACGACCTGATGCACGCCTACCGGGCGCGCATGGTTCGCGCGATGACCTCCGTGCACCCGGACCTGACCTTCAACGAGGTGCGCGCGCTGAACTTCATTGGCCGCCACCCCGGCGCCACACAGAAAGAACTGGTACGCCACAGCGGCGCCGACAAGGCCCAGGTGGCGCGCATGTTGGGCCTGCTGCAGGACAAGGGCTGGCTGGAGCGCCAACCCCACGCCGAAGACCGGCGCAGCCTGTGCCTCACGCTGAGCGCCGAGGGCCAGGCGCTGTACCAGGCGCTGCAGGCCGCGCGGCAAACCCTGTCGGCCCAGGTGCTGGCGGGCTGCGACGACTACACCCAGGCGCAGTTGCTCGCCTTGCTGGCACGGGTGCGGACCAACCTGGATGCGCTGCCACCCCTGGAGACTGGCGAGGACTGCGGCCACGGCAAGGGCCGGTCCTCTCGGTAGGGCCCTCTCGGAGACGCTTCCGACGCTTTTTGAAGGGATTTTTGCCCCAAGCGCTAGTGCAATATGTCCTAACAGCTATCAAATAGAGAGCAAGTCACCGCCCCTGGATCACGCGCAACGCCTCGGGCAGCGAATGCACATGGGGCAGGAAGTGGTCGATGGTGGCGCCCAGCAGCACGGCGCAGACCAGGGCGCCCAGCAGGGGCTTCCAGGTCAGGCGCACAGCGGCGCTGAGCCAGCCCTCGCGCTCCACCCCCACGGCGGCGCGGGCCGTGGCCACCGAAAAGGCGATCTCCACCGCCACCGTGAGCAGCACGTCCCAGCCAAAGAACAGCATGGCGAGCGAGCCCGCGCCCAGGATCAGCGCCGCGCCAATGAGAAAGATGGCCACAACGGGCACGACCACCACGGCGCCCTCATCGGCGCTGCCTAGCGCATCGGCCGCGCCCCCGGCAATGTCGCCCAGCACACTGGAGTCGCTGCTGGAGCCCCCGCTGGACAGGCCTTGTGTCCACCCGCCGCCAAAGTCCCCCGATGCGCCACCACCGCCATAGTCGCCCCCACCGGTGCGCGGCAGGGGCACCTGGCCGCCCCCGGAGGGACCATTGCCGCTGGGCCAGGAGATGTCGGGCAATTCCACACTGCTGCCGTCGCCCGACGGCCCGTCCCGCTGCACCAGTCGCGCCGCCCACGCGCGCAGCACCAGCAGATAGCCGACGTAGCCCACCGACAGCGTGATCAAGTACCGCAGCGCCAGCGAATCCACGCCCAGCACCATCTGCAGGTGCGAGGTGGCCCACATCAGCAGCAGCGTGAAGCTGCCGATCAGCAGCCCATGCCAGCGCAGGCTGTAGCGCTGCTGCAGGGTGCGCGCCACCGCGCCGTGGTGCGGCATGCGCACTGAGCGCCAGGTGGAGCTGCTTTTCTTCTTGGAAGCTGAGGGGTTGCTGCGGGGTGTGGCCATGGAAGGAGCGCGCTGGCGCGGTGGCAAACAGACGGCGCCATTTCACACCAGTTTCAGGCCGCGCCCCACACCGGCGGGCCCTGCGGCGTGAACTTGTGCGCGAACCGCGCCCTGCCGCACGCCAATGAGGGGGCTTCAGGCCCCGCCGTCCACCGCCACCGGAACGCGCTGCGCCAGGGCGCACATCAGCTCATAGCCCACGGTGCCAGCCGCCTGCGCCACTTCGTCGATGGACAACACCACGCCATTGCTGGCGCGGCCCCACAGCGTGACCTCGCTGCCAAAGCCTGCTTCCACGCCCGCTTGCTGCAAGGGCGTGAGGTCCACAGTCACCATGTCCATGCTCACCCGACCCACCAGGCGCGTGCGCACGCCGTTCACCAGCACCGGCGTGCCGGTGTCGCAGTGGCGCGGGTAGCCGTCCGCGTAGCCACAGGCGGCGATGCCGATGGTGAGCGGGCCGTCGGCCGTGAAGCGCGAGCCATAGCCCACGGTGTCGCCCGCCTGCAGCTGCTGCGTGGCGATGAGGCGGGTGGACAGCGTCATGGTGGGTTGCAACCCCCAGTGGTCAGCGTTGTGCTCGGGGAAGTCGGGGGCGCTGCCGTACACCACGATGCCAGCACGCACCCAGTCGGCACGCACGCCCGCATCCTGCGCGTGGCGCAGTGTGGCCGCGCTGTTGCTCAGGCTGCGCTCGCCGGGCAAGTCCTGCGCGGCGGCGTTGAAGGCCGCCATCTGGTGCGCAATGCCACGCGGGCCGTCGGCGTCGCTGAAGTGGGTCATGAACGAAATCTCTTCCACCTGCGGCAGCGCATTGAGCCGGGCCCACGCGGCGCGGTAGCGCTCGGGCGTGAAGCCCAGGCGGTTCATGCCCGAGTTCATCTTGAGGAACACCCGGTGCGGCACCTGCGTCTTGTGGGCGGCCAGCATGTCGATCTGCTCGTCGCAGTGCACCGCGTGCCACAGGCCCAGGCGCGAGCACAGCTCCAGGTCGCGCGGCTCGAACACGCCTTCGAGCAGCAGGATGGGCCCGCGCCAACCCAGGTGGCGCACGCGCTCGGCCTCGGCCAGGTCCAGCAGCGCAAAGCCGTCGGCGCCGCGCAGGCCTTCGTACACCCGCTCGATGCCATGGCCGTAGGCATTGGCCTTGACCACCGCCCAGACCTTGGCGTCGGGCACCGACCGGCGCACGCGCTCCAGGTTGTGGTGCAGGGCGGTGGTGTGGATGGTGGCAGCAATGGGACGGGGCATGGGACAGACCTGATGAAGCGAGGGATTTACCGGGGGACCAGCGCCGGATTCTGGCACTGTGGCCGTTTATCCGCGTGATATAACCGCCTGTCCCTCGCTACGATTCCTCACATTTACCAGGGCATCAGCCCAACTGATGCTCTCACCAGCCATTCGATGAAGCGCGGTTTTTACACCATCATGTCGGCGCAGTTTTTCAGCTCGCTGGCCGACAACGCACTCTTCGTAGCCGCTGTGGAACTCTTGCGCACCGGAGGCGCCCCCGAGTGGCAGCGCGCGGCCCTGGTGCCCATGTTCGCATTGTTCTATGTGGTGCTGGCACCCTTCGTCGGCGCCTTTGCCGATGCGCTGCCCAAGGGCAAGGTCATGTTCGTCAGCAACGCCATCAAGGTGGCGGGCTGCCTGATGATGCTATTCGGCTCCCACCCGCTGATCGCCTATGCCGTCGTCGGCCTGGGGGCTGCGGCCTACTCGCCCGCCAAGTACGGCATCCTGACCGAGCTGCTGCCCGCGTCGCAACTCGTGAAGGCCAACGGCTGGATCGAGGGCCTGACGATTGCATCGATCATCCTGGGTGTGCTGTTTGGCGGCCAGCTGGTGGGGCAGCAGTTGTCGGGCCTGCTGCTGGGCTTTGACTTTCCGCTGATCGACACCGGCGTGGACACGCCCGCCGAGGCCGCCATTGCCGCGCTGATCGCCGTGTATGCCCTGGCCGCGTGGTTCAACACCCGCATCCCGCACACGGGCGTCGAGATGCGCCCCCTGCGCGCCGACCCCTCGCGCAGCGTGCTGGCCAACACCCTCAACCTGCTGCCCGACTTCTGGGCCTGCAACAGCCGCCTGTGGCGCGACAAGCTGGGCCAGATCTCGCTGGCCACCACCACCCTGTTCTGGGGCGCCGGTGGCAACCTCAAGTTCATCGTGCTGGCCTGGGCCGCCGTGGCCCTGGGCTACAACACCACGCAGGCCTCGGCCCTCACGGGTGTGGTGGCCATCGGCACCGCCGTGGGTGCCGTGGTGGCCTCGATGCGCATGCGCCTGGACATGGCCACCCGCGTGATCCCGCTGGGCATTGCGATGGGGCTGCTGCTGATCCTGATGGTGTTCATCAGCAACATCTGGCTGGCCATCCCCTTCCTCATCGTGCTGGGTGGCCTGGGTGGCTACCTGGTGGTGCCCATGAACGCACTGCTGCAGCACCGGGGCCACAACCTGATGGGTGCGGGCCGGTCGATTGCCGTGCAGAACTTCAACGAGCAGGCGTGCATCCTGGGACTGGGGGCGTTCTACAGCCTGTCGCTCAAGCTAGGCCTGTCGGTGTTTGGCGCCATCACCACCTTCGGGCTCGTGGTGGCGGGCATCATGTGGGTCATCCGCCGCTGGCACCAGCGCAACTGCGTGAACCACCGCGACGAAGTGAACCACCTGCTGGACATCGCGCGGCACGATACGCACCATTGACTCCTGATTGCGAAGCCCCCTGTGCGGCTTCGCCGCTTCCCCCGAGGGGGACGCACCCGGTGGTCTGGAGCTATGGAAGGCTCCCCCTGAGCCGCTGCGCGTCTTCCCCCTCTCTCGCTGCGCGGGAAGGGGACGCACCCAGTGGCCTGGCAAAGCCAGCTCCACGACTGCACGGGCCTTGAAGCGTGCCAGTGTTAACGGCTGTGCAGCATGGAACCATTTGCTACATAATTTATAGCTATCAGCGCATATTCCACTAGCGCTACCGCCTTTTTTGCCTTCAATGCACTCTCCACTCCCTTTCGCCGCCCTTCTGTTCAACGCCTTTGTCTGGGGCCTGGCGTGGTGGCCGTTCCAGCACATGCACCAGGCGGGGCTGCACCCCTTGTGGGCCACGGCCTGCATGTATGCGGTGGTGCTGCTGGCCCTGCTGGCGTGGCGCCCCGGCATCCTGCAGCAGGTGCGAGCGCATCCGCAGCTGTGGCTGCTGGCGCTGGCCTCGGGGCTGAACAACGTGGCCTTCAACTGGGCCGTGACCATTGGCGATGTTGTGCGCGTGATCCTGCTGTTCTATCTGATGCCCGCCTGGGCCGTGCTGCTGGCCTGGCGCATCCTGGGCGAGCGCCCTACCCCTGCGGCACTGCTGCGCCTGGCGCTGGCCTTCACGGGTGTGGTGCTGGTGCTGCTGCCCGAGGGCGCGCCTGCATCGCGCCTGCTGCAAAACCTGTCGCTGGCCGACGCTCTGGCGCTGCTGGGCGGGTTCATGTTTGCACTCACCAACGTCACACTGCGCCGCCTGCACACCGTGCCGGGGCCCGCGCGCATGTTTGCGATGTTTGGCGGCTGCATGCTCATGGCGCTGGCCGTGGCCTGCATTGGCCTGCAAGTGGGCGTGGTGGAGCCCTTCCCAGCCGCCAACGCCACCTGGATCGTTACCGGCCTGCTGCTGGCGGGCGTGCTCATGCTGGGCAACTGGGCGTTGCAGTTTGGCGCTGCGCGGCTCGCGGCAGGCACCACGGCGCTGGTGATGCTCTCGGAGGTGATGTTCGCCAGCGTGTCATCGGCTCTGCTGGGCGCGGCCACGCTGAACACGCGCACCGTGCTGGGCGGGGCGCTGATCCTGCTGGCATCGCTGCTGGCCGCGCTGCAGTTCCGCCGACCGGGCGCTGCGGGCCCTCATTGATGGATTGACCCGCAGGCACACAGGCCTCTGCAGCTGGGGCTACGATGGCCCGTCATCCCCACCCGGAGAACCCGCATGCCCACCAGCATCTACGACTTTGAAGCCCTTCAGATGAACGGCCAGTCCGTGCCCCTGTCCCAATACCGGGGCAAGGTACTGCTCATCGTGAACACCGCCAGCGCCTGCGGCTTCACGCCCCAGTTCGGCGGACTGGAAGAACTGCACAAAGAATACGCGGACCAAGGCCTCGTCGTGCTGGGCTTCCCCTGCAACCAGTTTGGCGCCCAGGACCCCGGCAGCAACGACGAGATCGCCAGCTTCTGCCAGCTCAACTATGGCGTGAGCTTTCCGATGATGGCCAAGATCGACGTGAACGGCACCAACGCCTCGCCCCTGTACCAGTGGCTTACCGCCGAAGCCCCGGGCCTGCTGGGCAGCAAGGCCATCAAGTGGAACTTCACCAAGTTCCTCGTCGGCAAGGACGGCCAGGTGATCCGTCGCTATGCGCCGCAGGATGCACCGAAGAAGCTGGCGGGGGATATTGAGGCGGCGCTGGCCGCCTGAATCACTGACCTGTTCAGTCTGCGGCAACCGCCAGGGTAGGCAGCCACCGGCATGACACCCGCTCCCGGCCCGTCACCGGATGGGTGTCCACCAGCCCTTCCACCAAGCCGTGGCGGGCATAAAAGCGCCTCGCACCGCTGTTGGCGGTCGCCACATGCAAGGTCCAGCCAACGGGGCACAGGCGATGCACCTGTTGCACCAGTTCGGCCCCCACGCCCTGGCCCTGCCAGTCGGGGTCCACAAACAGTTGGTGCACATGGGCCTGGGCCGGGTCCAGCACCAGGAACGCCGTGACCTCGGGGCCTTCGGCACGCACCAGCGTTACACACGGCGGGCCGAACTCCGCGCGGACCCGCGCCTCCCAATGGTCGGGCGGGGCTACCGACGCCACGGCAGGATTGGCGGAGCACCAGGCCCGGCGCCAGACGCGGGCCAGGGGCGTGCAGTCCGCGTCGGTGGCGGGCCGCAGAAGCGGCAACAGGGATACCGGAGCACGAACGGTCATGCCAGGATTGTGTCAGCCCATCGGGGGCTGGGCCCGTGCCCGCAGGGCGACTCCCGCACGGGGCACAGTCTGCCCTCGCACACCCGGCAAACCGAACAGCGGCCGCAACCACCACACGCGCCGCACCACCGCCGTCAGCGCCCAGCACAGCACCACCGTCCCAACGACCAGAGCCAGCGGCTCCCGCACGGGCCCCAGTTGCGCGGGCGCCAGCCAGACTGCCAGCACGACGATGGCCGTCTGGTGCAGCAGGTACCAGGGGTAGACCGACTCGTTGGCCCAGCGCAGCCAGGGCCAGGGCCGGTTGAGGCAGTGGTGCGCCCAGCCCAGGATGGCCAGCAGCACCGTCCACAGGTACCCGTCGGCCAGCACGCGCAGGGGCAGGCGAGCAGCGCGCAAACCGTGTTGCTGTGCCGCTCCCAGCAGCCCCAGGTAACAAACCAGCAGCACCACCGCCAAAACGAAGGCACGCCAGCGCAGGCGCACGAATTCCGCCCATAGACCGGTATCCAGCCCGATCCAGTAGCCGTAGACGAACACCGTGAAGTACACCGCGTGCAGCCAGGCGTCGTGGATCAAATCGTGCGTGGGGGGGAAATGCGGCCACAAGAGCACCGAGTACAGCGCCAGCGGCAGCACGGGCACCCCGACCAGCGCCGCGCCCCGCAGACCGGTGAACGCCCGGCGCACACGCTGCCCGGCCGTAGATTCGGCCAGAGGCAGCAGCACGGCCAGCACCACGGTGTAGACCCACAGGTAGGCCAGGTACCACAGGTGGTTCCAGGTGACGCCCGCATGCCAGCCATCGAACGCGCCCGGCGGCCAGGTGCTGCCGCTGTAGTAGCGCAGCAGAAACGCACCGAAGCCCGGTGCGATGAGCCCGTTGGCCACGCCCTGCGCGTACGGCTGGTAGGGCACGATGACCGCCATGCCGAAGGCCAGCGGCACCAGCAGGCGCAGGCTGCGCAGCCGCACCAGCCCCGCCACCGGCTGCCCCCGCCGCACGAACCCGAAGGCGAGGCCAGAGATCAGGAATACCAAGTCCATGCGCCAGAGATTGAGTGCCCGCATGGGCGCCTGCAGCCATTCCGCAGCGTACGGGCTTTTGAGGTGCCAGTGCCATTCGGCCACGTAGTACATGGCCACGTGGTACAGGATAACCAGGGCAAAGGCCAGCGCCCGCAGCGCGTCGATGTCATGGCGGCGGACGGGGGTGGAGGCACAGGAGGACAAAGGCATGGCATCACAAATGCAAAAGGAACACAGGGGCTGATGCTGCGGCCCTGCCCCTGCGCGCCACACGAACAGGGGACGAGTTGGGGGGCCTTTGGGACCAGCGGTGGGCGGCCGGGACGAATCGCAGCCGTCCCGGAGCCACAGCAGCCCAGCCCTGCCTACACTTGCCCCCATGACCGCCCCCGCCGCGCCCGCCTGGATCGACCGCTACCCCCACGACCGCGCCCTGCGGCGCCGTGCTGAGGTCTGTTTTTGGGCCGTGGTGCTGCTGGTGCAGGCGGCCTTCAACACCGTGGTGACCCGGATCGAACTGCGCAGCGCTGGGCAGGCCGTGGCCGCGTGGGAGCCCCTGCTGTGGGAGCTGACGAGCGCGCTGGTGGTGGCGGCGCTGATCCCGGCCGTGGTGGCTTTCGAGCAGCGCTTTGTGCTGCGCTGGGGCACGCTGCGGCGGCACCTGCCTTGGCATGTGCTGGCCAGCGCGGTGTATTGCACCATGCACCTGGCAGGCATGTGGGCGCTGCGCTACGCGGGCTATGCAGCGCTGGGCGAGCACTACCAGCCGCCCGGCTGGTGGGCGCAGTGGGGGTACGAATACCTGAAGGATGTGCGCAGTTACACACTCACGGTGTGTGCGCTGGTGAGTTACCGCTTTTTGCTGCTGCGCCTGCAGGGCGAGGCCCGCGTGCTGGATGCGCCCGAGCCCCCCTCCCCGCCTGCACTCCAGGAGCACGCCCCGGCCCCGGATGCCACCGCGCCGGACGATCCGCTCGCCCCCCCATCACCGCCCGCGCAGCGCCCCGAGCGCTTCCTAGTGCGCAAGCTGCGCCGCGAGTTCCTGATCGCTGCGGGCGATATCGCCTGGCTGCAGGCCCAAGCCAACTATGTGGGACTGCATGTGAACGGGCACGACTACCTGCTGCGCTCCACGCTCACCGACTTCCTCACGCAGTTGGACCCTGCGCGTTTTGTGCGCGTGCACCGCAGCTACGCCGTCAACCTGGATGTCATTGCCGTCATCGAACCGCTGGACAGCGGCGACGCGCGTTTGGTGATGAAGGATGGGAGCAGCGTGCCGTGCAGCCGCCGGTACCGCGACGGGCTGGCGCCCTCCCGCATGGGTTGAGCGCGCACTGCTCAGGCATTGAGCCCCGGTGTTTTCGCGCCCCCCCATTCGGGTGGGCCCTCGGCCATCTCGGCCTCGACCTTGCGCAGCAGGTCGGCCAGGGTCTTCCCAGGCTCCTGACGGAACTGCTCTTCGAGCACCACCAGGTCCACGATGCGGTCGATGCGAAAGCCACGGAAGTCATTGCGCAGCTCGCACCAGGCCGACAGCGTCCAGACCTTGCCCCAGTAAAAGCAGCCCAGCGGCCGCAGGCGGCGCAGGCTGGGGCGGCCGTGCACGTCGGCGTAGTCGATCTGCACCATGTGGCGGCTGTGCACCGCCTCGCGCAGTGCCTGCAGGTGGGACTGCACGCGGGGGTCGAGCCCCACCGAGGGCGCGTACAGCGCCTGCGCCTCGGCCGCGACCCGTGCCGCCGGGGGCAGCACGGACAGGATCTTGCCCAGCGCCATCTCCACCTCGCGGGCCAGCCCGGCGTCCAGCCAGGCCTGGGCCAGGCGTGCCGCCGCCACCAGGGCATTGGCTTCGCCCTGGCTGAACATCAGCGGCGGCAGGTCAAAGCCCGCGCCCAGGCGGTAGCCGACACCGGCTTCGCCCTCAATGGGCACGCCCTGGTGCTGGAGGTCCGCCACGTCGCGGTAGATGGTGCGGGCCGAGACTTCGAGCCGCTCGGCCAGGAAGGCGGCAGTGGACAAGCGCCGCCCCCGGATGAGCTGGACGATCTGGAACAGGCGGTCAGCGCGGCGCATGAACGTAGCCCCGGGGGCGAACTGCCGCCGACCGCTTGGGCCGTATCAGGTCGCAAAACTCAGCCATGGCCTTTGCTCTGCTGCACCAGTGCGTCGTCGATCTGGGATGCGCGCACGAATGCGGGGCGCTGCATGAACGGCTGCGCATACCGCTCGAACGCCGGGCGGCGTTCGATGGTGCCGAACTGCATGCCCCAGATCAGGTGCGCGCCCACATACAGGTCCACTGCGGTGAAATGGTCGCCGCAGAGGTACGGCCCCTGGCTCACGGCCTGCTCCAGGGTATTCATCACATCGGCGTAACTGCCGTAGCCCACCATGGCCGCGCGTTCGGCGGGTGCCAGCAGGTTCAGCGCCTTGGCAGTGGCGGCGCTTTCCAGAGGGCCGGCGCAAAAGAACAACCAGCGGTAGTACGCAGCGCGTGCAGGCGTGCCCACAGCCGGGGCCAGCGATTTGTCGGGGAACAGGTCGGCCAGATAGGCGCAGATGGCCGCCACCTCGGTGACCACCGCCTGCCCGTGCCGCAGTGCAGGCACCTTGCCCATGGGGTTGATGGCCAGGTAGTCGGGGGCCTTCATGGTGGTACCGTATTCGAGCAGCACGGTGTCGTAGGGCACACCACACTCTTCCAGCATCCAGCGCGCGGTGCGGCCTCGGGACATGGGATGGGTGTAGAACGTCAGGGCGGCGGCAGATGTGTTCATGGGTGAGGCTCCTGGTTTGATGGGGTCACGCACGAGGCGCACCGGGGGCGATGCCGATATGGATGGCCACGCGGTCCGGGCCTTCATACAGCTCGAAATCGGTGCCGAATCGCCGGGGCAACTGCGGATGGGCCGCAAAGTAGCGCCAGACCTCGCCCCAGGCATCGATCACCATCTGCGGCATTGTGCCGTGGCCGTGGAACACCAGATAGTCGCCCGCCTGCACCGCGATCTGCACGGCCCCCGGCACCGGGGCAACGGGTGGCGGCACGGCCACGCCGGCGGTGACGTCAAAGGCGCCGTGTTCGTCGGATTCGTAGCCGCTGTAGACGCCGAAGATGCGGCCCTCCTCGCCACGGCCGGGCAGTGTGCGCTCCCAGCTCTGGCTGAAAAAGCGGTCCCACAGGGCGCCGATGCGGGCGGTGGCGGGGTCCATCTCGTCGCGGTTGCAGGTGCGTACCGTCAGTCCTACAACGTGGAACGCAGCCACCGCAGTGCGGGTGGGGGTGGTTGTCATGGTCGAGCTCCTCTCTCTCTGTGTTGGGCCCGGCATGTTGCAGCCCGACTGCTGACAACATGGTGTCAGTAGCCTGCCGGCAGCGTTGTCACGGAACGTGACACACGCTGGCGCAGACAAGGGCGCGCTTCAGATCCATGTCAGGACTCACGACAAGGTGACGGAAGCAGCGCCAGGGGGTGGTGGCGAGAGAAGGCCTGGGGAGCATTGCGCAGCCCCCACAGGGCACAGCCGGTCAGGCTGCGGTAGAGGCGCTGTCCGCCTGCACAGCGGGCGCAGCCGAAGCCGCTGCGGCTGCAGCAGCCGCCCTCCGGCGGGCGCGCTCCAGCTGCTGCCCCACGGTGCGGGGCACCATGCCGTACATGTCGGCAAAGGCCTCCAGCGTCTGGCCGCTGGCCTCAAAGGCACGCAGCAGGGCTTCGTCCTTGGCGTTGCGGGCCGACCATTCGGCAAAGGTCTCTTCCAGGATGGCGTTGGCGGCATCGTCGCGGCTCAACACCAGCCTGGTGTAGGCCTCGCGCGTGAGGCCCGAGGCCTCGAACGCGGCCATCATGCGGTTGCGCAGCTTGGGCAGCAGGTCTTCGGTGGCGCGTGCCTTCTTGCGGCGGTACACCTCCAGCAGCGCATGGTGCACATGCTCGGAGGCCATGTCTTCCACGGGGTGCCCCTGCAGGTCGTGCCGCTTGTCACCCGCCGCCACGCTTTGCAGATAGCGGGTGGAGCGGGTGTGCAGGCCTAGCGCCACCTTGAGCGCCTCGCGCTCGAACAGCTCAGGGTGGGCGGCCAGGATGTCCTGGAAGATGCCGCGCTTGAGCGGGCGGAACACCGCGCCAAACAGGTGGGGGTACAGCGCTGCGAGCTGCTCCAGCGCAGGGTGCACGCGCTGGGGTGCGCGCGGGGCGGCACCGGGTGCTGCGGCTTGGGGGCTGCCTTCGGCCGCTCCTTCAGGCGCCTGGCGCCCCTCGGGCTTGCGGCGGTTGCGGCCACCACGGCGGGACCCGCCCTTGCGCTGCGGCTGAGGCGCACCGGCTTCGGCAGCAGGCGCTGCTGGGGACTCGGTGGTTGTCACGGCCACGGCAGCCTCGGTCACCACAGGCGCGGCGGGGGCGCTGGCAGGGGCTGCGTGGGGTTGTTCTTGTGTAGACACGGAGTCGGTCATGGCAATGCAGTTCGGGGGCAAATGGAGGGCGGCAAAACCCTCGATCATGCCAGTGTTGGCGTTGCGGGCGCCAAACAGCCCTGGGGACGCGCTACTTTGCCAGTGGATGGGTACACCACTGCTGCTCGCACGGAACCCAGTCGCCATTCCCGTCCATCTTGGTCCCAGGGCAGTTCTGCAGGAAGAACTTGGCTTCGGAGCACGATGTCATCTGTGAGCAGTGTTGGCGACCGTCACAGCGATACGAGGTGGCCAACGGTTGCGCCGGGGCAGCGGGGGCGTGCTGCTGCGGTGTCTCCAGCGCCTGCGCCGCCGCTTCAGCACGGACCGCTGCAGCCCGCTGCGTACGCCGGTCAAAATGCCAGTAGGCCGCCGCCAACAGCGCGCAGGCCACCACAAAGACAACGATGCGCATGGGCAGCCCCCGGGGCTCAGAGGGTTCGCGGCCGATGTCGCGGCGCGCCCGGGACGGGGCCGCAGTGGGCGAAGCGGCAGCGGGCCGGTCTCGGCGCACTCGAACCGCCTGCTTCTTGCAGTCTTGGTTCAGGGAGATTTCAAAACTCAGCGTTTCATTCAGCTGCGGCCGCAGGCCGTCGCGCGCAAATGCCGAGATGTGCACGAACACATCCTGGCCTGCCGGGATGGGCGTGATGAAGCCAAAACCCCGGTCGTCGTTCCACCGAGTGAGCGTCCCCTCGAAGCGCATGGCCTCCCCTTTCTAAGCTGTTTGGGGCGCCATGGTAGCGGCTGGTCACACAGCCAACCGCGAGGCTGCGAGGTCACGGCCCCAATAGCGCCTCGTCCAGCACCTCCACCCAGTGCCGCACGGGCGTTCCCGTGCCACTTTGCAGGTGGGTGATGCAGCCGATGTTGGCAGACAGGATCATGTCGGGCGGCTGGTTGCCGAAGGCTTCGCCGAGCACGCCGAGCTTGCGGTCGCGCAGCTGGTACGACAGGTCGGGGTTGAGCACCGAATACGTTCCGGCCGAGCCGCAGCACAGGTGGGCATCGTTGCGCGCGGTGCGCAGCTTGAAGCCCAGCTGGTTCAGGTGTGCCTCGACCCCGCCGCGCAGTTTTTGCCCGTGCTGAAGGGTGCAAGGGGGGTGGTAGGCGTACAAGGTGTCCGGCTGGTTCACGCGGCCCTGCAGCTTGGTGGCCAGCTCGGGCAGCAGGGCAGGCAGCAACTCGGACAGGTCGCGAGTGAGGGCGCTGATGCGTTCGGCCTTGGCTGCGTACTGTGGGTCGTCCTTCAGGATGTGGCCGTATTCCTTGACGGTGACGCCGCAGCCCGAGGCGTTCATGACGATGGCCTCGACCCCACCCGCTTCGACCAGGGGCCACCAGGCGTCGATGTTGGCGCGCATCTCGGCCATGCCGCCGGCCTGGTCGTTGAGGTGGAACTTGACGGCGCCGCAGCAGCCCGCCTTGGGCGCGATCACGGTCTGGATGCCCACGGCGTCGAGCACGCGGGCGGTGGCCGTGTTGATGTTGGGCATCATGGCCGGTTGTACGCAGCCCGCCAGCATGAGCACCTTGCGCGCATGTCCGCGCGTGGGCCAGGCGCCAGCGTCCTGCGGTGCGGGCACCTTGGCCTTGAGCGACTCGGGCAGCAGGCCGCGCACCATTTGCCCGGCCTTCATGGCGGGGGCGAACAGGGGCGAGGGCAGGCCCTCCTTCAACGCCCAGCGCAGGGCTTTTTCGCCCACGGGGCGGGGCACTTTTTCATCGACGATCTTGCGGCCAATATCGACCAGGTGGCCGTATTGCACGCCGCTGGGGCAGGTGCTTTCGCAGTTGCGGCAGGTGAGGCACCGGTCCAGGTGCATCTGGGTCTTGCGCGTGGGCTCGGCGCCTTCAAGCACTTGCTTGATGAGGTAGATGCGGCCGCGCGGGCCGTCCAGCTCGTCGCCCAGCAGCTGGTAGGTGGGGCAGGTGGCAGTGCAAAAGCCGCAGTGCACACATTTGCGCAGGATGGATTCGGCCTCCAGGCCATCGGCGCGGGCACGGTATTCAGGGGAGAGCTGGGTTTGCATGGGGCATGCCTGGGCGAAGGAACAAAAAAGAGGGGGCTGGTTCAGCGCGCTGTCGGCGGGTCCTGCGGCACATCGTGCGGCGTCTGCAGCGCCAGCACCTTGCGCCAGGGCTGGCGCAGCCGGGCGCGGTCGGCCCACAGCGGGGGCAGCGACAGGGCCAGCAGCACCAGCGCCAGCGGCACCACGAACACAAAGCCCACATGCTTGAAGCCCGCCGCACCCGCAATGCCCCCCACCAGGAACATGCCCACGAGCCCGGCAAACAGCCGCAGCCGCGCCTGGTTGGCGCGCACCTGCGACTCGGGCGCGGTGCCGGTGCGGTTCCAGTAGAGCGCCTTGCCCATCTCGATGCCCAGGTCGGTCACCACGCCGGTCATGTGGGTGGTGCGGATCTGGGACGAGGACATCTTGGTCACCGTGGCGTTCTGCAGCCCCATGATGAAGGACAGCAGCAGCACCGTGAGCGGCACCGCAAACGGCGTGGGCCAGCTGAGGGTGATGGCGCCCACCAGGCCAAACAGCAGCATGAGCACGGACTCCAGCAGCAGCGGCAGCGCGTAGGTGCTACGCAGCTTGCGCTGGCGCGCCCAGTTGACCATGATGGCCGTGGTGCCCGCCCCCGACATGAAGGCCCACAGCGCGCCCACGGCGCCCAGCACCAGCTTCATCTGCCCCAGCACCAGGTTGTCGGCCAGCGACGACAGGAAACCCGTCATGTGCGAGGTGTAGAGGTGCACGACCAGAAAGCCGCCCGCGTTCACCGCCCCGGCGTTAAACGCCAGCAGCAGGCCCAGCACTTGGTTGCTCGCAACCGTGCGGTGGTGTCCGGTGAGGTGAAAAAGGCGTCGCATGGGCAAGGAAGCGTGGATGGCAAGGATGGCTGTGTCGCCCTGCCTACCAGGCCCGCGCCATGCGGCCGGGGTTGAAAATGCCTGCGGGGTCGAAGCTGTGCTTGAGGCGGGAGTGGATTTGCTCCAGCGCCTTGGATTGCAGGTCAAAAGCGCCGCTAGCGCCGGTTTTATTTGCCTCAGCAGCTATAAAAACAGAAGCACTCCCACCCACTGCACGGGCGGCTTCGCGCAGCGCGTCGCCTGCGGACTCGGGGGCCTGCACCCAGCGCAGCGCCCCGTGCCATTCCACCAGCGGCTGCGCACCACCGGGCAAGGCCAGCACCGGCGCGGTAGCGGGCACGGACAGGCGCCACAGGGCGTGGTCGGTGCGCGTGGCCCGGTCGGTGAACCACGGCAGGGTCTGCTCGCGGCATGCGGTCCAATCGGCGGCCACGGTGGCGTTGTCCATGCGCGTGCCGCCCATGGTCTTGCACGCGGCCTCCACCGCCGCCACGGCGCCGCGCAGGCGCACATACAGGGTGCCTACGCCCTCATCTTGTACCCAGCAGCTGGCGTTGAGCGGTAGCGGCTGGCCGCCCCAGGCGTGCAGCTTGCGCAGGGCGTCGGCCTGGTTGATGCCCTCAAACCGGAGCGTGGCCTCGCCGAGCGCCACGGGCAGCACCTTGAGGCTCACCTCCGTCAGCAGGCCCAGCGTGCCCCAGGCACCGGCCATGAGGCGCGCAACGTCATAGCCCGCCACGTTCTTCATCACCTGGCCGCCAAAGGTCAGCAGCTCGGCCTTGCCGTTGAGCAGCGTCACGCCCAGAAGGTAGTCGCGTACGGCGCCCACACTGGCGCGGGCCGGGCCCGACAGGCCGGCCGCCACCATGCCGCCCACGCTGGCGGCGTCTGCAGGGGTCTTAGCGAAATGCGGGGGTTCAAAGGGCAGGCACTGGCCTTGTTCGGCCAGCACGGCCTCCAGCTCGGCCAGCGGGGTGCCAGCGCGGACGGTGACGACCAGTTCGCTGGGCTCATAGCTCACGATGCCGCGCAGCACCCGGGTGTCCAGCACCTCGCCGTGCAGCGCCAGGCCATGGAAGTCCTTGGTGCCCCCGCCACGGATGCGCAACGGGGTCTGGTCGGCGGCGGCAGCGCGCACGCGCTCAGTGATAGGGGCGAGGGAGAAGTCCATCCATGCATCGTAGCGGCAGCAGTAGGCCACACGGCAGGGGAGGAGCGTGAATTTTTTGAACAGCGGGTGTGCAAAGGACTGGCGGATGCCACGAGGCGCGCTTGTCCCCGCCAGTCCCACACCCCCACGCGCTCGCTACCCACCGGTACGAAAAAAGCCCGCCGGTGGTCGGCGGGCTGAAATAACCAGAGGAGTAACTCGCTTGTTCTTATTGCGACGCCACGGTGCCACCAGACACCGCAGCGCGTGGGGCGCAGGGTGATCAGCGGTTGTACGCTGTTTCGCCGTGCGAGGTGATGTCCAGACCTTCGCGTTCGTCTTCTTCCGAGACACGCAGGCCCACCGTCAGGTCAACCACCTTGTAGGCCACGAAGGACACCACGCCCGACCACACGATGGTCAGCAGCACGGCCTTGGCCTGTGTCCACACCTGAGCAGCGATGGAGTAGTCGGCAGAGGTCACCATGGTGGCGGTCACCCAGTCGGCCACGTAGCCAGGGCCACCCAGGCCAGGGGCGTTGAACACGCCAGTCAGCAGTGCACCCACGATACCGCCGATGCCGTGCACGCCGAACACGTCGAGCGAGTCGTCTGCACCCAGCAGCTTCTTGAGGCCGTTGACACCCCACAGGCAGGCAAAACCACCCACCAGACCGATGACCAGCGCACCGCCGATACCGACGTTGCCGGCCGCAGGCGTGATGGCCACGAGGCCCGCCACGGCACCCGACGCTGCGCCCAGCATCGAAGCCTTGCCGCGCATCAGCGCTTCACCCATGCACCATGCCAGCACGGCAGCGGCAGTGGCCACCAGCGTGTTGATGAAGGCCAGGGCAGCGAAGCCGTTGGCTTCCAGGGCAGAGCCGGCGTTGAAGCCGAACCAGCCCACCCACAGCAGCGAGGCACCGACCATGGTCAGTGTCAGGCTGTGAGGCGCCATGGCTTCCTTGCCGTAACCAATGCGCTTGCCCACCATGAACGCGCCCACCAGGCCCGCCACAGCGGCGTTGATGTGCACCACGGTACCGCCAGCGAAGTCCAGAGCACCCCACTGCCAGATCTGGCCGGCCTTGCTGGTCATGGCGTCGGCCACTTCCTTGGAGGCGTAGGCATCAGGACCCATCCAGAACCACACCATGTGGGCGATCGGCAGGTAGCTGAACGTGAACCACAGAACCATGAACAGCATAACGGCGCTGAACTTGATGCGCTCCGCAAACGCACCGACGATCAGGGCGCAGGTGATGCCGGCGAACGTGGCCTGGAAGGCGGCAAACACCACTTCCGGAATCACGATGCCCTTGCTGAACGTGGCCGCGTTGGCAAACGTGCCCGCCGCGTTGTCCCAGATGCCCTTCATGAACAGCCGGTCAAAACCACCGATGAAGGCACCGCCTTCAGTGAAGGCCAGGCTGTAGCCGTAGATGAACCACAGCACCACGATCAGCGAGAACGTGACCATCACCTGCATCAGCACGGACAGCATGTTCTTGCTGCGCACCAGGCCGCCGTAGAACAGTGCCAGGCCGGGCAGGACCATCAGGATCACGAGGATGGTGGAGGTCATCATCCACGCGGTGTCACCCTTGTTGGGGACGGGGGCAGGCGCTTCGGCGGCCGGCGCTGCAGGCGCAGCGGCGGCAGCAGCAGCCGGTGCAGCGGCTGCTGCAGGGGCAGCGGCTTCGGCCGCAGGTGCCGCCGCAGCGGGTGCCGAGGCCTCTGCCGTGGCGGGCGCCTGGGCGAGGACAGCCGATCCGCCGGATAGCAGACTCAGCCCCAGAATGAAGGAAGCAAGCAGTTTTTTCATGGCGTTTCTCTTCTTGGATGGGATGCGGCCTCGCCCTTACAGGGCTTCCTTGCCGGTTTCGCCAGTGCGGATGCGCACCACCTGCTCCAGGTGGGTCACGAAAATCTTGCCGTCACCGATCTTGCCGGTGCGCGCTGCGGTCTCGATGGACTCGATCACGCGGTCCACCAGGTCGTCGGCCACAGCGGCCTCGATCTTGACCTTGGGGAGAAAGTCCACCACGTACTCTGCACCGCGGTACAGCTCGGTGTGGCCCTTTTGGCGGCCAAAGCCTTTGACTTCGGTCACCGTGATGCCTTGCACGCCGATGTCGGAGAGCGCTTCGCGCACTTCGTCGAGCTTGAAGGGCTTGATGATGGCTGTCACCATTTTCATTTTCAGATCCTCCGGAATGGGCGCCACCGGCGCCCATTGAGACTTACAGGGTTTTGGTGAGCGTGACGATCACGCGCGACTTGTTGACCGGGCCGTAGAAGGCCTTCTTGGTGGCGCCGACCACGGCAGCGCCGAGGGACACGCCGCCGCCGAAGTCGTACGAGCCGCCCAGGCTGTAATCCATGAAGTTGGGGGCGGTGATGTCACCACCAAAGCGGGTGAAACCGACCGATGCCTTCAGCGTGGTGCTGGGGGCCACTTCCTGGGCAAACGCCAGGTTCAGGTAGCCAGTGTTGCGGCCCTTCATGCCAGGACCGGCGTAGGCAAAGTAGTCCTTGGACAGGGTGTGCGAGTACTTGGCCGTCACCGGGCCGAAGGTGGCAGCGCCATAGACTTCGGTGGTGTTGCCCGCGCTGTTGCCGGGGTAGATGTAGGTCAGCAGGCCCACGTCCAGGTCCACATCGCCGGCCTTGAACTTGTAGCCGCCGTACAGGTCGGATTCGAGCGAGTTGCCGGACAGCCAGTTGACGCTGGAGTTCCAGTTGCCCACGTAGAAGCCGGTTTCGCCGAAGGTGTAGTCAAAGCCGCCTTGCAGTGCAGGCTTGACGGTCTTGACCTTGGACGTGTCCTGGTCCTGGCCGCGGAACTTGTAGTTCGTGGTCAGGCTGACGTTGGCGGTGAGCTGGGCGCTGGCCAGCATGGGAAGGGTTGCAACAAGGGCAACGCCCAGGGTCTTGATGATGGCGCGGGTCATGTTTCCTCCGGTTGGACAAAGTAGGGACAAGCGCTTTAAGCACGGACCGTGCCACGCCAAGGTGCAGAGAGTGCCGCACGGTTGCGTTGCGTTACAACAATCCCCAGTACAGTGGCGGTGACCGCGCTCGGAGCGCCGCACTCAACTGGTGCAGGCGCCCCGCAGGCCGCGCTAAAAACCCACAAAACGCACCCATCTGGGGAGAAATCGCTTCATGAGTCTTGCTTTGGTGCAAAGCCGCGCCCTTCTGGGGCTGCAGGCGCCTGCAGTCACCGTCGAAGTGCATCTGGCCAACGGTTTGCCCAGCTTCACGCTGGTCGGGCTGGCCGAGGTGGAGGTGAAAGAAGCCCGCGAACGCGTGCGCTCGGCGCTGCAGAACGCAGGGCTGGAGTTCCCGACCAACAAGCGCATTACCGTCAACCTCGCGCCTGCGGATTTGCCCAAGGACTCGGGCCGCTTTGACCTGCCCATCGCCCTGGGCATCCTCGCCGCCAGCGGTCAGGTGGACGCCAGCCGCCTGGCAGGCTACGAGTTTGCAGGCGAGCTGTCGCTGTCGGGCGAGCTGCGCCCCGTGCGCGGCGCGCTGGCCACCAGCCTGGCGCTGCAGACGCAGCAGATCGATGCCCAGCTGGTGCTGCCGCCCGGCAGCGCCGAAGAAGCCGCCCTGGTACCCGCCGCGCGCGTGGTGCGTGCCCGCCACCTGCTGGATGTGGTGCGCGCGTTCCTGCCACCCGGCAGCACGGCCGGCGGCAATGCCGACGTGGCCAACGACGGCTGGACGCGCCTGCAGGCCACCGCGCTCGCCGCCAGCACCACCGGGCCCGACATGGCCGATGTAAAGGGCCAGGCCGGTGCCAAGCGGGCGCTGGAGATTGCAGCGGCCGGGGGCCACAGCGTGCTGATGGCCGGGCCACCGGGCTCGGGCAAGTCGATGCTGGCGCAGCGTTTTGCCGGGCTGCTGCCGGCGATGACGGTGGACGAGGCGCTGGAGAGCGCCGCCATTGCCAGCCTGGCGGGCCGCTTCAGGCCCGAGACCTTTGGCGTGCGCCCCACGGGCCAGCCCCACCACACGGCCAGCGCGGTGGCGCTGGTGGGCGGTGGCTCGCCCCCCCGGCCGGGCGAGATCTCGCTGGCCCACCAGGGCGTGCTCTTCCTCGATGAACTGCCCGAATTCCCCCGCGCTGCGCTGGAGGCACTGCGCGAGCCGCTGGAGACCGGCCACATCACCATCGCCCGGGCGGCGCAACGCGCGGAGTTTCCGGCCCGGTTCCAGATGATTGCGGCGATGAATCCGTGCCCCTGCGGCTTTCTGGGCTCCACGCAGCGCGCCTGCCGCTGCACGCCCGACCAGGTGCACCGCTACCAGGCCAAGCTCAGCGGCCCGCTGCTGGACCGCATCGACCTGCATGTCGAGGTGCCCGCCCTGCCCGCCGAGCAGCTGGTGCAGGCGGCTGCGGGCGAGTCCACTGCCAGCATCCGCGCCCGGGTGGAGCAGGCCCGCGCCCTGGCCCTGGCGCGCCAGGGCTGCACCAACCAGGCGCTGCAGGGCCAGGCCATCGACGCCCACCTGCACCTGGATGATGCGGCTGCCAAGTTCCTCAACACCGCTGCCGCGCGCCTGGGCTGGTCGGCCCGCAGCACGCACCGGGCGCTGAAGGTGGCGCGCACCATCGCCGACCTGGCGAGCGCGCCGACCACCGAGGTCAGCCATGTAGCCGAGGCTGTGCAATACCGCCGCGTGCTGCGCAGCCCGGCGTGAGTGGCGCTGGCGGCGTGGCACGCCCAAGCGGAGCGGTGGTGCGGGCAGATATCAAATTGATAGCACCTGGCGCATGTTTCACTAGCGCCTGTGGCTGATTTCGATCAAAAAGAGGGCCCACAGCACCTGCTGGGCGCTGCGCGCCGGTAGCAGGGGCCCGGGCGCCCGGCACAATCTCCCCCCATGTCCAGCGTCCGTTCCTCCAAGAAGTCCCCCTCGGTTCCCGCCCCCGCCGACACCGCAGCGCCCGCCAGCGAGCCCGTGGACACCGGCTTTTTGCGCACGCTGGTGGGCTACAACACGCGGCGCGCGGCGCTGTCCATCATTGCCGTGTTCATGGAACGCATGGCCGTGTACGACCTGAAGGTGGTGGATTTCTCGGTGCTGTCGCTGGTGGCGCACAACCCGGGCATCACCTCGCGCCAGCTGTGCGCCACACTCAGCGTGCTGCCGCCCAACATGGTGGGCTTGATTGCGGCGCTGGAGCGGCGCGGCCTGATCGAACGCCGCCCACACCCGAGCGATGGGCGCGCCATGGGCGTGCACCTGACGCCCGCCGGGGTGGAACTGACGGCGCAGGCCGAGCAGACGGCCGCGCAACTGGAAGAAGACGCCACCCACCGCCTGACGGCGGCCGAGCGCAAGACGCTGATCCGGCTGCTGCAAAAAGTCTACGACTGAGCGGGCAGCCACCGCCCATGGCGGTGCGTCAGGCGGCCGGTGCCGGTGCTGCCTGGGCCTTGTCCAGCCCCAGCAAGCGCACCGCGTTACCCTTCAGAATGCCAGGCATCACCTCGGGCTTGAAGCCCGCTTCCTGGAAGTCCTTCATCCAGCGCTCGGGCGTGATCAGCGGGTAGTCGCTGCCGAACAGCACGCGGTCCTTCAGCAGCGTGTTGGCGTACTGCACCAGCTGCTTCGGAAAATACTTGGGGCTCCAGCCCGACAGGTCGATCCAGACATTGGGCTTGTGCGTGGCCACGCTCAGTGCCTCGTCCTGCCATGGAAAGCTGGGGTGGGCCATCACGATCTGCATGTCGGGGAAGTCGATGGCCACATCGTCCAGGTGCATGGGGTTGCTGTACTCCAGCCGCAGGCCGCCGCCGCAGCGCATGCCGCTGCCAATGCCGCTGTGGCCGGTGTGGAAGATGGCGGGCATGCCGTACTCGGCGATCACCTCGTAGATGGGCCAGGCCATTTTGTCGTAGGGGTGGTAGGCCTGCACCGTGGGGTGGAACTTGAAGCCCTTGATGCCGAACTCCTCGATTAGGCGGCGGGCTTCGCGCGCGCCCATCTTGCCCTTGTGGGGGTCGATGCTGGCGAAGGCCGTCATCATGTCGCTGTTGGCCTTGGCGGCCTCGGCGATCTCTTCGTTGGGGATGCGGCGGCGGCCCATCTTGGACTCGGCGTCCACGGTGAACATCACCAGGCCAATTTTCTGCTCGCGGTAGTAGGCCACCGTCTCGGCGATGGTGGGGCGGCGGCCGTTCTTGAAGTACTTGTCGGCGGCGCGGTCGTATTCCTCGCCGTAGTTGTCAAACGGGTTCCAGCAGCTCACCTCGGCGTGGGTGTGGATGTCGATGGCGATCAGATTGGCGTGGTCCATGCGTGTCTCCTGGGTTGGCGCCCGCCGGTGCGGCGTCAAACCCCCAGCATGCGCCACGGCGCGTGACGCAGATCAAGGGTAAACACCAATAAAAAACGGGCTTGGCTTGCTTGAATTGGTTATGAACTATAACCACAATTCAACCAACACGAAAGCCTCTATGACCCATCCAGACATCCATTTCGAGCTGCGCGGCGACCACCAGGAAGTGGCCGTGATCCGCCTGACCCGCGCGGCCAAGCGCAACGCGCTGAACGACGGCCTGATCCTCGCGCTGCGCGACCTGTTCGAGAAAATGCCCAGCACCGTGCGCGCCGCTGTCATTGATGGCGACGGCCCCCATTTCTGCGCCGGTCTGGACCTGTCGGAGCTGAAAGAGCGTGACGCCGGCCAGGGCCTGCACCACTCGCGCATGTGGCACGCCGCGCTGGAGCGCGTGCAGTACGGCCCCGTGCCGGTCATCGCTGCGCTGCATGGCGCCGTGGTGGGCGGCGGGCTGGAGCTGGCCAGCGCCTGCCACATCCGCGTGGCTGACGAATCCACCTTCTACGCGCTGCCCGAGGGCTCGCGCGGCATCTTCGTGGGCGGCGGCGGCGCGGTGCGCATCCCCAAGCTCATCGGCGCTGCGCGCATGACGGACATGATGCTCACCGGCCGCGTCTACAACGCACAGGACGGCGAGAAGGTCGGCTTTGCGCAATACCTCGTACCCGAAGGCCAGGCCTTTGCCAAGGCCTTCGAGCTGGCCGTGCGCGTGGCGCAGAACGCCCCGCTGACCAACTACGCGCTGATGCACGCCCTGCCCCGCATTTCCGAGCAGCCTGCCGACCAGGGCTTCTTCACCGAAGCCATGATGGCGGCCATCGCCCAGAGCGCACCCGAAGCCAAGTCCCGCCTCGCCGACTTCCTGGAAGGCCGCGCCGCCAAGGTCCGCAAGGACTGAGCCCGCCCCCAGTCACCCCTTGCCCCTGCTGGAACCCCCTATGAGCGACCTCTCCACCCCCCTCGCCCCGGCCCGCTACCGCCCCGTGACCTTCGGCGTGACCCGCGTCAGCCTGCGTGACGGTGCACCGGGCGTGCGTTACCTGCAGGCGGACCTGCCCCTGGGCGCCTTTGCCCGCCGCGTGACGGACTACCTGGTGCACTGGGCGGAGACCACGCCCGACCACAGCTTTCTGGCACGCCGCGAACAGCTGCCCGGTGGCAAGACGGGTGACTGGCAGCATGTGAGCTACGCCCAGGCGCTCGACGCCGCGCGCAGCATCGGCCAGGCCCTGCTGGACCGGGGCCTGAACGCAGAGCGCCCGGTGGTGGTGCTGAGCGAGAACACCGTCGAGCACGCCCTGCTGGCGCTGGGCTGCATCTACGCCGGTGTTCCCTACTGCCCCGTGTCGCCCGCCTACGCCACCGTGAGCCAGGACTACGACAAGCTGCGCCACGTCATCGACACCCTCACCCCCGGCTTGGTGTTTGCCGCCGACGGCGCGCGCTACGGCAAGGCCATTGCGGCCACCGTGGCGGCCGATGTCGAAGTGATCCTGGCCCAGGGCGCGCTGGAGGGCCGCAAGGCCGGCACCTTCCAGAGCCTGCGCCACACCCCCGCCACCCCGGCGGTGGACGCGGCCATGCACGCCACCGGCCCCGGCACCATCGTGAAGTTCCTGTTCACCAGCGGCTCCACCAAGATGCCCAAGCCGGTCATCAACACCCAGCGCATGTGGTGCGCCAACCTGCAGCAGATCTCGCTGTCGCTGCCCGTGCTGGCCGAGGCCCCGCCCGTGCTGGTGGACTGGCTGCCGTGGAACCACACCTTCGGCAGCAACCACAACTTCGGCCTCACGATGATGCATGGCGGCACGCTGTACATCGACGACGGCAAGCCGACGGCCGCGCTGATTGGCGAGACCCTGCGCAACCTGCGCGAGATCGCACCCACGGTGTACTTCAACGTGCCCACCGGCTTTGAAATGATTGCCGAGGCCATGAAGACCGACGCCCAGCTGCGCGCCAACCTGCTGTCGCGCGTGCGCCTGTTCTTCTACTCGGGCGCTGGCCTGGCCCAGCCTGTGTGGGACAGCCTGCACGCCACGCAAGAGGCCGCCATTGGCGAGCGCATCGTGATGTGCACGGGCCTGGGGATGACGGAATCCGCCCCCTCGGCCATGTTCTGCAACAGCCCCGACGTGCGCTCCGGCCACATCGGCGCGCCCGTGCCTGGCATGGTGCTCAAGCTGGTGGAGGTGGACGGCAAGACCGAGGTGCGCTACCGCGGCCCCAACGTCACGCCCGGCTACTGGCGCTCCGACGCCGCAACGCGCGATGCGTTTGACGACGAAGGCTACCTGTGCACCGGCGACGCCGTGAAGTGGATCGACGAGAACAACATCCACCGCGGCCTGGCGTTTGACGGCCGCATTGCCGAAGACTTCAAGCTCTCCACCGGCACCTTCGTGAGCGTGGGCCCCATGCGCGCCAAGATCATCGTGGCGGGCGCGCCTTACATCCAGGACGTGGTGCTCACCGGCCTGAACATGAAGGAAGTCGGCGCCCTGCTGTTCCCCTCCCCCGCCTGCCGCGAAGTCGCCGGCCTGAGCCCCGATGCCCCCTGGGCCGACGTGGTGGCCCACCCCGCCGTGCGCCAGCGCATCGAAGCCGTGCTGGACGGGCTGGCCCGCGAGGCCACCGGCAGCGCCAGCCGCGTGGCCCGCGCGCTGCTGATGGCCGAGCCGCCGTCCATCGACAAGGGCGAGATCACCGACAAGGGCTCCGTCAACCAGCGCGCCGTGCTCAAGCACCGCGATGCGCTCGTCACGGCCTTGCACGACGACACGGCACCGGGCATCCTCAAGCCCGGCGCCTGAACCCCACCCCGAACAGGACAGACCCACCATGCAGATTCAAGGACAAGCCGCCCTCGTGACCGGCGGCGCATCGGGCCTCGGCGAGGCCACCGCACGCGAACTGGCCCGCCTGGGTGCCAAGGTGGCCGTGCTCGACCGCAACGCCGAGCTGGCCGAAAAGGTCGCCGCAGACATTGGCGGCGTAGCGTGCCCCTGCGACATCACAGACGCCGCCAGCGTGACCGCCGCGCTGGAGAAGGCCGCTGCCGCCCACGGCCCCGCCCGCATCCTCATGAACGTGGCCGGTATCGGCAGCGCCAAGCGCGTGGTGCAGCGCGACGGCAGCGCCGCACCACTCGAAGACTTCGTGCGCGTGATCAACATCAACCTCATTGGCAGCTACAACGTGAGCCGCCTGTTTGCCGCCGCCTGCAGCAAGCTGCCCGTGCTGGACAACGGCGAGCGTGGCGTGATGATGTTCACCGCATCGGTCGCGGCCTTTGACGGCCAGGTAGGCCAGCAGGCCTACAGCGCCTCCAAGGCGGGCCTGGCCGGCATGACGCTGCCCATGGCGCGCGACCTGGCGCAGCACGCCATCCGCGTGTGCACCGTGGCGCCCGGCCTGTTTGCCACGCCGCTGATGAAGGAGCTGCCCGAAGCCGTGCAACAGTCGCTGGCGGCCAGCATCCCCTTCCCGCCACGCCTGGGCAAACCCGAAGAGTTTGCCCAGCTGGCTTGCCATATCGTGACCAACGGCCACCTGAACGGCGAAGTCATTCGCCTGGATGGCGCCCTGCGCATGGCGCCCCGGTAAACAAAGAGCGCCCCACATCAACCCATCAATAACAAGAGGGCGCGAAAGCGCTCCAGCTTGACCCCCGAGATTTCCGTCAGACACACACCAGGAGACATCAGCATGACCACCACCCGCCGTCAATTTGTTCAGGCCCTTGGCGCCAGCGCCGCGCTGGGCGCCTTCCACCCCTTTGCCGCCAACGCCCAGGTGGACCAGGTGAAAGTGTATTTCGGCTTCCCCGCCGGCAGCTCGGGCGACACCGTGGCCCGCCGCGTGGCCGAGAAATGGGCCGGCAGCGCGTTCAGCAAGAACCCTGGCGTGGTGGAAAACAAGCCCGGCGCAGGCGGCCGCATTGCGCTGGAGACGCTCAAAGCTGCGCCCGCCGACGGCTCGGTGCTGGCCGTGGCGCAGGTATCGGCCCTGGCCAACTACCCGCACATTTACAGCAAGATGAACTACACCGACAAGGACTTCGCGCCTGTGTCGATCGCGGCCATCATGCACCACGGCCTGGCCGTGGGCCCCATGGTGCCCGCCAGCGTCAAGACGGTGAAGGACTTCCTGGCCTGGGCCAAGGCCAATCCCAAGGACGCCAGCTACGGCTCGCCCGGTGCGGGCTCCACGCCCCACTTCCTGGGCGCGCTGCTGGGCATCAACAGCGGTGTGGACCTGCGCCACGTGCCCTACCGTGGCTCCATCCCCGGCGTGACGGACGTGGTGGGCGGCCAGGTGGCGGCCATGTTCACGCCACACGGTGACTTCATCGCCAACTACAAGGCCGGCAAGCTGCGCATCCTGGCCACCTCGGGCCCCAAGCGCTCGCAGTACGTGCCCGACGTACCGACGTTTGCCGAACAAGGCTTCCCTGAGCTGACCACCGAAGAATGGTTCGGCTTCTACGCCCCAGCCGCCACGCCCAAGCCGGTGATCGCTGCGGCCAACGCCGCCATCAACGCCGCGCTGAAGGAAAAGTCGGTCATCGACAGCCTGGCCATCGTGGGCCTGATGCCCCATGGCTCCACCCCTGAAGAACAGGCCCGCTGGCAAAAGGCCGAGTACGACAGCTGGGGTCCGCTGATCAAGAAGATCGGCTTCACCGCAGAGTCTTAATTCCTCCTGCGCCGCAGCTCCGGACTGGCACCCCAGTCCGGGCCGCCGCATGGCAAAAAATAGAAGAAACAGCCGCTAGCGCCCAACCATCAAGCGCAAACAGCTACCAATAAGAGAGCAAACCATGCAAGCCCGCCAGACCCTTGCCGACATCCAGCACCTGCTGACCACCGTGCTGAAGGCGCCCGCGCGCTGGCAGGGCCTGGCGCCGTTTGCGGATACCGACGGCGACCTGGCGGCTCAGGTGCTCGACGAGGCGGCCAAGTTTGTGGACAGCGCCATCGCCCCGCTGCAGCGCAGCGGCGACGAAGAAGGCTGCCGCTTTGACGGTGGACGCGTGCACACCCCCGCAGGTTTTCGCGATGCGTACCAGGCCTTCTGGCAAGCGGGCTGGCCGTCGCTGTCTTGCGCGCCCGACGATGGCGGCCAGGGCCTGCCTGCGGTGCTGGAGTGTGTGCTGTTTGAATGGCTGGCCGGTGCCAACCACGGCTGGACCATGGCGCCCGGCCTGCTGCACGGCGCGTACGAATGCATCAAGCACCACGCCAGCGACGAACTCAAGGCGCAGTACCTGGAGAAGGTCGCCACCGGCGAATGGCTGGCCACCATGTGCCTGACCGAAGCCCACGCCGGCAGCGACCTGGGAATGGTGCGCACACGCGGTGTGCCCCAGCCCGACGGCAGCGCGCGGGTGAACGGCAGCAAGATTTTTATCTCCGGCGGCGAACACGACCTGACGGACAACATCGTGCACCTGGTGCTGGCACGCCTGCCCGATGCACCGGCGGGGCCCAAGGGCCTGTCGCTGTTCCTGGTGCCCAAGGTGCTTCAGGATGGAACACGCAACGCCGTGGTCTGCGAACGCATCGAAGAAAAGATGGGCCTGCACGGCAGCCCCACCTGCGTGATGCGCTTTGACGACGCCACTGGCTGGCTGGTGGGCGAGCCCAACAAGGGCCTGAACGCCATGTTCGTGATGATGAACGCCGCCCGCCTGCACGTGGGCCTGCAAGGCATTGGCCTGCTGGAGGCCGCGTGGCAAAAGGCCAGCGCCTACGCCGCCGAGCGCCGCCAGATGCGCGCCCCCGGCGCCAAGGACACCAGCCTCATTCAAGACCACCCCGCCATCCGCCGCATCCTGCACACGCAGCGCGCGTGGATCGACGGCGGCCGCGTGCTGGCCTACCACACGGCCCTGCAGCTCGATGTGGCCAAGCACAGCACCGACGCGGGTGAACGCGCCGCTGCGCAGCGCTGGTGCGCGCTGGTCACGCCCGTGCTCAAGGCGGCACTCACCGACCAGGCCTTTCACGGCGCCAGCGCCTGCCTGCAGGTGTTTGGCGGCCACGGCTATGTACGTGAATGGGGCATCGAGCAGATCGTGCGCGACGCGCGCGTGGCCATGATCTACGAGGGCACCAACGAGATCCAGGCCATCGATCTGCTGGTGCGCAAGGTGCTGGCCGATGGCGGCCAGGGCCTGGCAACGCTGCTGACCACACTGCCCGGCGCAGCCCCCAGCGCCGCTGCCAGCGCACGCCGCCATGCCCTGGTGGAGATCACGCAGACCCTGGCGATTGCCGCCCAGTCCGACCCCGAACTGCCCTACTGGGTGGCCGACGACTACCTGCGCGCCGTGGCGCTGGTGCTGCTGGAATGGGCCTGGGCCCAGATCGGCGCCGCCCGCCCCCACCGCGCGGAACAATCCACGGCCACCACAGACCGCTGGACCACACCCGCCCAGGCCTTCGCCCAGTGGGTGCTGCCCGAGTTCGATCTGCGCACCACCATCCTGCGCCAGCGCATTGCCCAGGCGTTTGAATTCAGGCCGCAGGAGGCCGCAAGCGCATGATTCATATGCACTGGCAGCTCCTGATTCAGTAGCAAAACACAAGCTTCATCCATCTCCCACCCACAGCGTGTTGAGGCCACGTTGCGGGGTTCCTTGCGCCTCAAAAAAACCACTGGAGACAACACCATGCGCTTGAAGATGAGAAGAAACCGGATGCGTGCCCACCACCCCCTGGCACTCTCGGCCGCAGCCGCCGCCTTGCTCATGGGCTGCGGCGGCTCGTCCGATGCCGCCCTGCCCCAGCTCTCCGCGGCCACACCGGCCACCCTGCAGTCGTGCGCCACGCTGGCCAGCAGCCTGGCGTTGCCCGACACGCGCATCACCTCGGCCGAGCAGGTGCCCGCCGGCCCGCTGACGCTGCAGGGCGTGACCACCCAGGCGCCCGCGCACTGCCTCGTCAAAGGCAAGATGAAAGAGCGCACCGGCCCCGTGGACGGCGCCAGCTACGCCATTGGTTTTGAAATGCGCCTGCCCGTGGAGTGGAACGGCCGCTTTCTGCACCAGGCCAACGGCGGCCTGGACGGTAGCGTGGTCACCGCGCTGGGTTCGGTGAGCGGCGCCGCACCCGTGGCACCCGGCCTGGTGCAAGGCTTTGCAGTGCTCAGCTCTGACGCAGGCCATGGCGCACCCACGCCCTTCTTTGGCGTGGACCCGCAGGCCCGGCTGGACTACGGCTACCAGGCCGTGGGCACCCTCACCCCCATGGCCAAGAACCTCATCAAGAGCGCCTACGGCAAGGCGCCCGACCGCTCGTACCTGGCCGGCTGCTCCAACGGCGGCCGCCACGCCATGGTGGGCGCATCGCGCTATGCCGACCAATACGACGGAATCCTGGCGGGCAACCCCGGCTTTCACCTGCCCAAGGCCGCCACCACCCAGCTGTGGAAGGCCCAGCAATACGCCAAGGTGTCCACCAAAGACGCCACCACCGGCCTGCCCGACCTGACCACCGCCGTGAGCCCGGCCGAGTTCAAGCTCATCAGCAGCAAGATCGTCGCCAAGTGCGACGCACTGGACGGCGTGGCCGACGGCCAGGTCAACGACGTGGCCGCCTGCCAGGCCGCCTTCAACCTGCAAACCGACGTGCCCACCTGCACCGGCGCGCGCGACGGCAGCTGCATCACCAGCGAGCAAAAGGGCGTGCTGGCCAGCATCTTTGCCGGCCCCAAGAACAGCAAGGGCGAGGCGCTGTACACCGGCACTTGGTGGGACCCCGGCGTTGCGGGCGCCAACTTTGCATCGTGGCACTTTGGCGCGCCCGCCACGCGTGACGCCGGTGCGGTGGCCTTCATCTTCACCTCGCCCCCATCCACCGTGGCAGCGTTCACCGCCATCCCCGGCATGCAGTACGCGCTGAACTTCAGCATGGAGACGGACTACCCCAAGATGTTCGCCACCAACACCACCTACACCGAGTCGCCCTGGTCGTACATGACCCCACCCAACGAAGCCGACCTGAGCGCCCTGAAGAACCGGGGCGCCAAGATGATCGTCTTCCACGGCGTGGCCGACGGCGTGTTCTCGCCCATGGACACCGCCAACTGGATGGACCGCCTGCAGGCCAACCACAGCGGCAAGGCCGACGCCTTTGCCCGCCTGTTCCTGGTGCCTGGCATGAACCACTGCTCAGGCGGCCCCGCCACCGACCAGTTCGACATGCTGGCCCCGCTGGTCGCCTGGGTGGAACAAGGCAAGGCACCCGACAGTGTGACGGCGAAAGTGCGCGGCGCAGGCGCCAATGTGGTCAACGCCGAACTGCCCGCCAGCTGGTCCGCCAACCGCACCCGGCCGCTGTGCGTGTACCCCAAGGTGGCACGCTACAACGGCACGGGGGATGTGGAAAGCGCAAGCAGTTTCAGCTGTAAGTAATCAGTTCAACGCTTGAAAAGCGGGAAGCCCGGCGCAAGCCGGGCTTCTTTTTTTCCTTTTACGCCTTGGCGCGAGGCTTCATGCGAAAGCTGACGCCCATGCGGTTGATGGCATTCATGGTGGCAATCGTGAGCGTCAGGTCCACCAGGTCCTTCTCGCCAAACACGGCCAGCGCGGCCGCATAGGCCTCATCAGAGGCATGGGTCTCGCTCACGCGCGTCACCTCCTCGGCCCAGGCCAGCGCAGCGCGCTCCTGCTCGGAGAACAGATACGCCGCCTCATGCCACACGGGGACGAGCACCAACTTCTCCACCGACATGCCTTCGGCCAGCAGGTCACGCGTGTGGATGTCGATGCAGTGCGCGCACCCGTTGATCTGCGACACGCGCAGGAAGACCAGGTGCGTCAGCAAGCTGGGCAGGCCCGTGCCCTGGGTGACGAAGTGGTGCAGCGTCCCGATGGCTTTGGCACCCTCGGGCGATACGTTGAACCAGACAGCGCGATTCATACAGCAGTTCCTTCACATTGAATGTTGAGCAGAGGGCGATATCGACCTCCTGCTCTCAAGACGTGTGATGTGAGGGTGCTGTGACAGATGCTGGTGAATGGTTGCGAAGTTCGCACGGCCCAAGATATCGCGCCACCGCAACTGGCGAAAGCTAAAAGGGGATTTAGGGCCTTTCCGCCTGCGCCAAGACAAGGCAAGGCTGCATGTAGCTACAGACTTGTTCGGATGCATTCGCGTGTAGCATGACGAGATAAGAAGGGCGGGGTGTCAGACGTATGGATCCAAAAAAGCAGAAAGAGGAATTCAACTACGCATACCTGTCCGCGTTGGCCGCCCACGCCGGGATCAATCGCGGAGACCTTCGTGTGGACAACGACAGCGTGGACGTCCTTTTCCAGAGTGTCGGTTACAGAGGGAGAAGGTTTCGGAATCCACAGATCCAGCTTCAGCTGAAGTGCACATCGCAAGACCTTATACGGGACGGTGTGATTAAGTTCCCGCTACCTCGAAAGAACTATGACGACTTGCGCGGTGACGATGTGATCACGCCCCGCTATCTCGCGGTTTTGCTTGTGCCAGCGGACACAGCCCGATGGATCGAGCATAACGACGGCTACATAGCCCTCTTCAACAACTGCTACTGGGTTTCACTTCGGGACTATGGTCCCACCGACAACGAGCACAGTGTCACTGTCGAGGTTCCCCTTGATCAGCGCCTGACAAGCGACACGCTGCTGAACATGATGGATCGCGCCAGCGAGGGGGAGTGGCTGTGACTGAAATCGTCAAGCGCTCTAAGGAGGTCTCGCCTGAACAACTGGAGGCGTATCTGCGCAATGCGCATTGGGTTCAAACTGGCAAGCTTCGCAGCGTGGCGACCATCTGGAACCGACAGGATGACCTTGACGCGGAAGTTGTACTCCCGCTTTCGCGCTCCGTAAAGGACTATGTTCCGCGCCTTCGCGATGCACTGGCAGCCGTCGCCTCTTTTGAACGGCGCGGGGTGCTTGATGTCATCAGCGACATTGGACGAATGTTCGCGAACGTCATAACCGTTCGCGTCATCCATGCTGATACTGACGACGGCACGATACCGATTAACGACGGGGTTCTACTGATCACCAAGGCCAAGGACTTGCTTTCTGCGGCCGCACAATCAATCTTCGCTAAACGTAAGCATTTCACCGGCAAGCCAGCTCCTGATGCGAAGGAGTACGTGGACACTTTGCTGCTTGGACAGACGGAAATCGGAAGCTACGTCGTCAACGTCATCGCGCCAGTTCAGGGAGGCAAGATGGCACCAGTAGAAGCGGACTCAATTCCGCTTGCGAAGGCTGTCACTCTAAACCTCGTCACCGGCCTGGAAGCTCTTGAAAAGGCTAGTGAACGATATCGGGAAACTGGGAGCTTGCGGGAATTCGAGACCACCATCGTTCAGGGGGCAAGCGCAAATATGTGTGACGCCCTTCTAGGCTTCAGTGGCATCAAGAGGAACAGGGCCTTCGAAGTTAAGGTGAGCCCATCAGAAGGTTCAATGTTCGAAACGGAGACTCGCACCTTCAAGTTTGATGCCCCTCAAGTCGAGATACTTGAGAAGGCCTCCGGGTACTTCAAGGATGACTACGTCTTGACGGGCCGAACATTGACTGGGTACGTAACGAAGCTCAGCAAACCGAAAGAGGATGAGGCAGGCACGATCACGCTAGACACTCAGTTTGACGATCTGAATAGAAAGGTACGGATTGAGCTTGGCAAGGACGACTACCACATCGCTGTTATCGCTCATGACACAAAGCAATATGTTCAGTGCAGCGGGGATGTTCATGTGAAGAGCAAAACGGCCAGCCTTCTGCACCCGCAAAACTTCCGCATTGTGGGCCTCGACGACCTCTTTTAGTGCGGGGCCAGGGTCTTCTCCGGTATTTGTAGCGCCCGGTACTTTCGCCATTCTGGTAGCGGACCACAACGGTGTGGTGCAGGCAGTTAGAAGTCTGATGCACCGCAGACCATCGCAGGGCGTTAGCTGCCTACTCCGCCGTGCCCGGCGTGCGTTCAGCCGGTGTCTGCAATCTGCTGGTTTCTTCTTTCGCCTTCTTCCCTTGGTCGTGGTGCCACTTGATGGCGTAGAACATGCAGGTGCCAAACACGAGCACCTTGAAGGTGATAAAGACTATGGGGACCCAATCCATTGTTGATGGCTTTCCTGGTTGTTGATGGGCACCCACTAACGTCAAGTGCACTGCCTCAAAACGCTGCGTCGGCAGCTTCATCGTGTTCAAGCCATCGTCGAATCACACATCGACAGCACGGGGCACATGATCTGAAAACTTGGTGTGATGCTATCGGGCCTGGTATGCGGGCGTAAGCATCAGTTCCGCCTAAATTTTGCGTAGCAGATGGCGATTGCCGTGCAGGGCGGTTGCATGGAAAGCGGCTTTGTCATTGGGTCCCGCAAGGGGGCCGCAGTGCGCAGGCCGTAGGGCGCGCCGCGTGAGCAGACGGAGCACCGCTTGCACACAACGCTGACCGGGCACATACAAAAAAGGCCTGCATGAGAGAACCCCATGCAGGCCTTTGATTGGGTAGCAGTGCTACTGCCGGGCGCTCAGAACGGCAACCCCACATAATTCTCCGCCAGCGACCCCAGCGCCTTCTCCGACGAGAACAGGTACGCCAGATCCGTGTCCTGCAGCTTCTGGTCGTAGGCCAGCGACTCGGGGAAGGTGTGCAGCATGGTTGTCATCCACCACGAGAAGCGCTGGGCCTTCCACACGCGGGCCAAAGCCTTCTCGGAGTATTTGTCGAGGCCGGTGCTGTCGCCATCTTTGTAGTGAGCGACCATGGCGTGGTACAGGTAGTAGATGTCCGATGCAGCGCTGTTCAGGCCCCGTGCGCCGGTGGGCGGCACGATGTGGGCGGCGTCGCCGGCCAGGAACAGGTTGCCATAGCGCATGGGCTCTGCCACAAAGGAGCGCAGGGGAGCGATGGACTTTTCGATGGAGGGGCCGGTGATGAGTTGGGCGGCCACCTCGGCGGGCAGGCGGCGCTTCAGCTCGGCCCAGAAGGCTTCGTCAGACCAGTCTTCCACGGTGTCGGTCAGCGGCACCTGGATGTAGTAGCGGCTCAGCACCTGCGAGCGCAGCGAGCACAGCGCAAAGCCGCGCTCGTGTTTGGCGTAGATCAGCTCGGGCGAGACGGGCTTGGTGCGCGAGAGCACGCCCAGCCAGCCGAAGGGGTAGACCTTTTCATACTCCTTGAGGACATCGCGGGGGATGGACTTGCGGCTCACGCCGTGGAAGCCGTCGGCGCCGATGACGAAGTCGCAGTCGATGCGCACCACCTCGTCGCCGCTGCGGTAGGTCACATACGGGTTGGCGCTTTTGAGGTCGTGCGGCTGCACGTCTTCGGCGTTGTGGATGACGATGCCGTTCATGCGGTCGCGCGCTTCGTATAGGTCGCGTGTCAGCTCGGTCTGGCCGTAGACCACTACGGAGCTGCCGCCGCTGTACTTGTGCAAATCGACCCGGTCCATCTTGCCGTCGTGGGCAATGATGAAGCCGTCGTGGATCTCGCCTTCCTTGTCCATGCGCTCGCCGCACTGGGCCTCGCGCATGAGTGCGGCAAAGCCATGCTCCAGCACGCCGGCGCGGATGCGGCCCAGCACGTATTCACGGCTTTGGCGCTCCAGCACGATGGTGTCGATGCCCTTGAGGTGCAAGAGCTGCGAGAGCATGAGGCCCGAGGGGCCTCCGCCGATGATGCAAACCTGGGTTTTCATGGTGTCTCCTTTGTGGCGAGCGACTCACAAAACTCCCCTGGCGTTGTTGTCCCGCCTTGCCGTACTACTTGTACTGTCTGCGGCAGGACGCCTGGCCAGGGCGCTTCGCTGAGTTGTGTGAGCCGCTCTGTTGGGTTGATGACATGGGTCAAAACGACCACCCAAAGATACGTGGCACAGTCGCCGCGTTGAATGGACGGATGGAGCCAGAACATGCACTTTTCGAACATCGGAACCATCCACTCGTACAGCCTGTTCGGCGAGTCGCAGCACCTGCCCGATGTGCTGCACTGCGAGACGATTGCCGAGCGGTCGGCGCTGCACGACTGGGAGCTGGCGCCGCACCGGCACACGCGGCTGCACCAGGTGCTGCTGATCACGTCGGGCGGGGGCATGGCGCACCTGGATGGCGAGCGGGTGCCGCTGTTTGCCGGTGCGCTCATCAACGTGCCGCAGGGGCATGTGCACGCGTTTCGCTTTACGCAGCACACGCAGGGCTGGGTGGCCACGCTGGCCGATGAACTGATGGACGAGATTTTTGTGCGCGTGGGCGATGTGCGACGCGACCTGGCGCGGCCCGCTGTGGCGCCTGCGCCGCCAGAGCTGCACCAGGCCATGGGCCAGGTGTGGCAGGAGTTCTCGGGCCGCGCCAAGGCGCGTGCGCTGGTGCTGCGGGGCCTGAGCGCCACGCTGCTGGGCTGGGTGGCGCGCGCGATGGAAGAACACAGCCCGGGGGACGCGGCGGCGCCAGAGTCCAGCCTGGTGCAGCGGCTGGAGGCGCTGATCGATGCGCATTTTCTGGAGCACTGGCAGGTGGCCGACTACGCGCGGGCGCTGGCCGTGTCGCCCACGCACCTGAGCCGCCTGGCGCGGGCTGCCACGGGCGTGTCGGCCCAGCGGCTGATTGAGGCACGGCTGATGCGCGAGGCGCGGCGCAACCTGGCCTACACGCACCTGGGCGTGGCCACCATTGCCTACACGCTGGGCTATGCCGACCCGGCGTACTTCACCCGCGCCTTCACGCGCGATGCGGGGCTGTCGCCGCGTGCGTTTCGGGCGCAGGTGGCAGCATCGGCGCCCGCCACGGCGATGTGACGGTGCGTGACAGGCTGCTGACACGCCGCTGTCAGCAGCCCCCGCTCACCATCGGGGCTTCTTTCTTTCCATCACCCGTTAAACGACAAGGAGCCTTTCATGAAAAACGCCATCGCCTGGTTTGAAATCCCCACCACCCAGCTGGACCGCGCCCAGGCCTTTTACGAGGCCGTGCTGGGCCAGCCCATGCGCCGCGAGAACATGGGCCCGAGCGAAGGCGCCGTGTTTGCCTACGACCCCGAAGCCGATGGCGCGGGCGGTGCGCTGATGATGGGCCCCACGGCGCCCCAGGTGTCGGGCAACGGCACGCTGGTGTACCTGGACGCATCGCCCTCGCTCGACGCAGCGCTGGAGCGCGCGGTGGCCCAAGGTGGCCGCGTGGCCCTGCCGCGCCAGGCGCTGCCGCCGGGCATGGGGTTCTTTGCGCACATCCATGACCTGGATGGCAACCGTGTCGGGCTGCATGCGCCCGATTGAGCCCTGGCACCGATCCCTCTCACCAAAAGGAGCCCCCATGGAAACACAGGAACTGCACCGAGGCCGGCTGATCGACCACATCCAGCTCGTCGTGCGCGACCTCGCCGCCAGCCGCAGGTTCTACGCGGCCGTGTTCGACGCACTGAACGTGCCCATGGGCGGTACGGCCGAGGACTACTTCTGGGCGGATGAGCTGTTTGTCTCCACCGCCGACAGCGTGGCCGCGCAGGGGCACCTGACAGGCCGGCACCACCTGGCCTTTCAGGCGCAGGACCGGGCGATGGTGGATGCGTTCTACAAGGCGGCCCTGGCCCATGGCGGCAAGGACAACGGCGCACCGGGTGAACGCGCCTACCACCCCGGCTACTACGCGGCGTTTGTGCTGGACCCGGATGGCAACAACATCGAGGCCGTGTTCCATGGCGACGCGCAACGCAGTGCGGCGTCGGTAAAGATCACGTTCTGAGGGGTGGGTCAGCCCGCCTCAGGACGGGCCAGGCCGCGCAGCGGGATGGGCGTGGAGAACACGATGGACGTGCGTGTTTCGCCATAGCCATTGATGTCGCTCAGAAAGCGCTCCAGATCGGGCAGGTCGCGCGCCACGACCTGCATCACATACGAGTCGTTGCCGCTGACGTGGTGGCATTCGAGCACCTGGGGCGACTGGCGCAGCTTGTCGATCAGCGCCTTCTTGCCGGGCTGCGGCACGTTGATGCCCACCACGGCGCGCACGCCGTAGCCGACCTTGGTGGGGTCGATGTCGGCATGCACGCCACGCACCACGCCCGCCTCTTGCAGGCGGCGCAGGCGCTCCAGCGTGGCGGGCACCGACAGGCCCACGGCCTCGGCCAGTTCCTTGAGCGAGGCACGGCCATCGGCCTGCAGCGCGCTGATCAGGCGCCAGGCTTTGTCATCGACTTCCATACAAGCCTTTCTCGATGGGCACAGAAAAAAGCGAAACCCAATTCTGGATTCGCCGAATTTTCTGCATTCTCCACCGCCAGACGCCGCCCTAGCATCGGTGCATGGACTTCACTTCAATCACCGTGTTTCTGCAAGCCGCCGTCATCGGCGTGCTCATCGCGGCCCCTGTGGGCCCCATTGGCCTGTTGACCATGCAACGCACCCTGGAGCGGGGCCTGGCGGCCGGGCTGGCCACCGGCCTGGGCGCCGCTGCGGCCGATGCGGTGTATGGCGCCGTGGGCGCTTTCAGCGTGCGCTGGCTCATCGATGGGCTGACGCAAGCCAAGACGCCGCTGGCGCTGGGCGGCGGCGCACTGTTGCTGGTGCTGGCCTTGCGCACCTGGCACGCGCCCGTGGCCCACACCGCCGCCCCCGCGCGCGATGCGCGGGGCCTGCTGGGCCTAGCGGCGGGCACGTTTGCGCTGACGCTGGCCAACCCGGCCACCATCGTGTCGTTCATTGCGGTGTTTGGCTCGCTGGGTGGCGGCCGGCCCAGCCAGCCGTCGCCGCTGTGGATGGTGGCGGGCGTGCTGGTGGGCTCTGCCGCCTGGTGGCTGCTGCTGACCAGCGCGATTGCCTACCAGCGGCAGCGTTTTACACCCGCCTGGCGCCAGCGCATCAACCGGGCGTCGGCCCTGCTGCTGGGAGGGTTTGCGTTGTGGCAGTGGGGGCAACTGGCCTGAGGCTTTGCGTTACGCGCAGGGATGCTGCAAAGGTACTGACACTGCGGTGTCAGCAGCAGGCCCGCACCATCGGTGGCTTCTTTGACCAGGAGCTTTTTCATGACCGACGCCCTGCTGCAACACCCCCTTTGGCCGGAAGCCGAGGCTGCGCGCAACGACATGCCTGTGTCGGCAGCGCCCCCTGCAGCCGCCACCCGCCGCAACTGGATCGCTGTGGCCTGCGCCCAGCACGCCCGCCGGGGCTGCGACACGCCGGGCGCGGGCTACATGCAGGTGTGCCATGGCAAGGTGGCGCCGCTGCAGCGCATACGCCCTGGCGACCGTGTGGCTTACTACGCGCCCACGGTGACCATGGGAGGCAAGGACCGGCTGCAGGCGTTTGTCTCCATCGGCATCGTGTTGCCAGGCGCTCCGTATGCGTTTGATATGGGCGGCGGGTTTGTGCCCTCGCGCCGGGACGTGGCCTATGTGTCTGCGCGTGAGGCGGCAATTGCGCCGCTGCTGGACGACTTCGAGTTTGTGGACGACCGCCAGCGCTGGGGCAGCAAGTTCCGCTTTGGGCTGTTTGCCATCAGCGACCACGACATGCGCCTGATTGCGCAGGCGATGCAGGCCGAGCTGCAATCACTATATTTTTGATAGCATTTCAGGCAATTTCTACTAGCGCATCCGGCCCAAAAGGCTTCAAAAACGCCTCGAACAGCCCACAGGCAGGCGTCAGCACACCGCCATCAACGTGTCCACCACCCGGCGTTGGGCGGCGGTCAGGGCGGTATAGCCTTCACGCAGCAGTCGCAGCACGATCGCGTGGATTTCAATTTCGCTAGCGGGCATGGTCTTCTCCTTGAACGGCAACAGTGGGCGGCCGCCGCGTGGCTGGCCGATGACATGGGCACCTGCCACGACACAAAGAGGCGGGCGCCCGGGCCTGCCCCACCATGGACCAAGCCCCTATGCCACTGTGCCGAGGTGGCAACGCAGGCGGTAGCCCGATAAACGGGGAAGTTCGCGGCTTTTTTCGCGCGCCGCTCTGCAACCAAGGGGCTTATGGAGAGGTGGCCCCGGGCACGTAGGCGTCGATGACCGGCGGCTCGCTGTCCCCCGCTGCGGTGCGGGCCAGCTTGAACCAGGTCCAGCTCTCCACATCGGGTGCGTCGTAGCTGCCGTAGGACTGCCCGCCCCACGAAAAGTACGAGCCCTTGTTGCCGGTAGTGAGCGTGCGCTTGCCCACAGCCAGGCCGCCGTCTTTGAGCAGCGCCAGCCGGAACCCCTGCAGCTTGCCAGAGGTCCCGGGCTCATTGCCGGACGGCGCGGTCTGCGGAGCCAGGTCGAGCATGCCGGAGCTGCAGCGGGCCTGCGCGCCGCTGTAGGTGACCAGGCTCCACTGCCGGGTGAGCGAGGTGCGCACGTTGTGCGCGCGGTTGATGGTGCGCGTGCGCAGCGTGGTTTCGCCGCGCTGCTGCTGCACCCAGACCTGCATCTCGGCCGAACCGGTAAAAAACGGCAGGCTGCCCCGCACACCCGCAGGCTCGACCGGCGGCCAGGCGTACACGCCTTGCAGGGACGGGCAACCGAACCAGCTGCTCTGCACCGGGCCAAACGCCGGGGGCGGCTTGGGTGACCCTTGCACGTCCGGCCCACAGGCCGTGAGGGCCAGGCAACACAGGGCCAGCGTTGCCGCCCCGCCGATGCGCTGCACGCGCCGGTCGGTGGTGCGCAAGGCGCTGTGCGATGGCGAGGGGACGGCAGGTGTCATGGTGTCTGGGCGGTGGTGTAGCGCGATTGTCGGGCTGAACACGGGGCCTGCGGATGATCCATTTGCTCCATTTTTGATAGCTGATTGCGCATATTCCACTAGCGCATCAGCACCAAAAGGCTTCAAAACCGTGTTGACGATCCCCCAGATATGGCTTGGAGGGTCGTCAGAACCGTCTAAGAGCTGCTCTAAGGATGCGCAGGCCCCGCCCGCACGCGGGCCAGTGCCTCGGGCACATCGCGCCACGCCGGGCGGCCGGGGGCGTAGCGCTGGCGCATGTAGCCCGCCAGCTCGGTGATCTGCGCGTCGCTGAGCGCGTGGCCAAAGCCGGGCATGAAGCCGATGTCGCGCGCGGCGGGCTCGCGGATGCCGTGCACGATGACCTGCAGCAGGTTGTCGGGCCGGTCGCTGTGCAGATTGCTGTTGAGCGCGAGGGGCACGTTCACGCCCAGCAGTTTGGGGCCGTCGCCGTCGTGGTGGCAGGCGGCGCAGGCACCGTCGAACAGGCGCTGGGCCTGGCCGGGCTGCGGGGCCAGCGCGGCGGCCTGGGCCACGGCGGTTTGTGCGCGGCGCTGCGGGTCGGACACAGGCTGTGTGGCTGGCTGAGTAGTGGCTTCCGCAGCGGTGAACGAGGCCAAGTAGCTGGCCATGGCGCGGATGTCGTCGTCTGGCAAGTGGGCCAGCTCGCGCACCACCGGCGCCATGGGGCCCGAGGCGCTGCCGTGCTGCGGGCTGTGGCCGTGGCGCAGGTAGGCGTAGAGCGCATCGGCCGTCCAGGGCACGGGCGCTTTCGACAGGCCGGTGAGCGCAGGCGCCTCCCAGCCATCGACCATGGCGCCCGAGAGGAACGCAGCCCCACCCAACTCGGCCCCCAGCGCATTGCGCGGCGTGTGGCAGGCGCCGCAGTGGCCCACGCCCTGCACCAGGTAAGCGCCCCGGTTCCATTCGGGCGGGCGGGGCGGGTCTGGCTTGAACGGCGTGGCGTCGTGGAACAGCGCGTTCCAGCCCGCCATGAGGGGGCGCACGCTGAACGGGAAGGTCAACTGGGTCTTCGGCACCTCGGCCCGCACGGCGGGCTGCGCCATCAGGTAGGCGTACAGCGCCGTGAGATCGTCGTCGCTCATCTTGGCGAACGAGGTGTAGGGGAAGGCGGGGTACAGGTGCTTGCCGTCGCGCGAGATGCCTTCGCGCATGGCGCGCTGGAAGGCGCTGAAGGACCACTGGCCGATGCCGGTCTCGGCGTCGGGCGTGAGGTTGGTGGTGTAGACCTTGCCGAACGGCGTTTCCATGGCGCGGCCGCCCGTGTTGGGCGTGCCGCCCGGGGCGGTGTGGCACACCGCGCAGTCACCCGCAGCGGCCAGCAGGCGGCCACGCTCGATGGTGGCGGCGTTGTAGACCGACGCGCCCGCCGTCTGCACCACGGGCGCGATGGAGGGGCGCCAGCCCAGCAACGCTGCGCCCATGGCGATGCCACCGGCGACCAGGGCCAAGGCGCGTGCCAAGGGGCTGCGTTTGGTGGGCCACGTGGCGCTGGCGGGCACGGTGGGTGCGGGCAGCTCCAGCGTGGGCAAAACCTCGGCCTGCTCAGTGGGTGGGGTGCTGCCTGTGGCCGCCTGGCCCGCGCCACCAGGCAGGGGGTTGAGCCCGGCGCGCACCACCTCGGGCGTGAACGGCGGCGCACGAAAGCGCACGCCCGTCGCATCAAAAATCGCGTTGGCAATGGCTGCTGTGCCCGGCACGGACGACGACTCGCCCGAGCCCAGTGGCGCATCGTCCTGCCGGGGCATGTGCATGACCTCGATGACGGGCACTTCGCGAAAGCTCAGGATGGGGTAGCTGCCCCATTCGCGGTTGTCCACCGCATGCTTGACGGGCTCGAACGTCACCTGCTCCTTGAGCGCGCGGCTGGTGGTCTGCAGCACGTTGCCGTGCACCTGCTGCTCCACACCGGCGGGGTTGACCATCAGGCCCGCGTCGTGCCCCACGACCACGCGGCGCACATGCACCTCGCCGGTCTTCTTGTTGACCTCCACATCGGCCACCCAGGCGGCCCAGGCGGCGCCAAAGCCGGGCCATTTGCTGTGGATGTAGCGGGCGTAGGCAAAGCCCTGGCCTTGCACCCAATCTCCATCCAGCGCACGCTGCTGCGGGCCGGTGCGGCGAATCCAGCCCGCCTTTTCGGCCGTGGCCTGCACCAGCTCGGCGGCGCGCGGGTCGTTCAGCAACTGCAGGCGGAATTGCACCGGGTCCACACCTGCCGCCGTGGCCAGTTCGTCCACATACGACTCGTGCGCAAACGAGTTGGGCAGGGCCGACACGCCCCGCAGCCACGATGCGCGCACGATGGGCGGCATGTCGTTGACGGCCACGCGCAGGTTGTCGTACTGGTAGGGCGGGCGCGCGGTGCGGTCGCCCATCTCGTAGGCCTGGGCCACAGGCTCGATGGTGCGGGTGAGCAGCAGGGCCAGCGTGGGCGCGCCGTTGGAGGGGTAGGACGTTTCAAAGTCATACGCCGCCACGGTGCCATCGGCCTTGAGCCCACCGCGCACCTGCATGAGCTGCGCCGTGCCCTTGGGCTCCCACAAATGCTCCTGCTCGCGCGTGAGCTGCACGCGCACCGGGGCGCCCACGGCGCGCGAGAGCAGCGCGGCATCGGCCGCCACATCGTCGGCCCCGTTGCGGCCGTAGCAGCCTGCGGCCTCCATGCGGATGAGGTCGATGTCCACATCGGGCAGCCCCATCAGGCGGGCCAGATCGGCGCGCAGCACATGGGGGTTTTGCGTGCCTGCCCACACCGTCATGCGCGGGCGGCCCGTACTGTCATCGCTGCGCCATTCGGCCACCGCGCACGATGGGCCGATGGAGCCGTGCATCTGGTACGGCCACACATAGGTGCGCGGCATGGGCCGGCCGTTGGCAGACAGCGCGGCCAGGGCGCCCTCCACATCGCCTTCGTCCACCAGACGGCGCTGCGTGGCGGGGTTGGCGCGGATGGCCTGCTCCAGCGCCTCGGTGCTGTCCTGGCGCGGGAAGCCGGGCCAGTCCTTCCAGTGCACTTTCAAATCGCGCAGCGCCTGCTCGGCCTGTTCCTCGCGCTCGGCGACGATGCCCACAAAGTCGCGGATCACCACCACGGCGCGGATGCCGGGGATGTGCGCGATGGACTGCTGGTCCACCGATTCGAGTGTGTTGCCGATGAAGTCGCCATGGTCCGCCCCCGCATACGGCGGGCGCACCACGCGGCCGTGCAGCATGCCGGGCACGCGCATGTCGTGCACAAACACCAGCTCGCCACTGACCTTGGCGGGGATGTCCACGCGCGGCACGGACTGGCCGACCACGGTGTAGTCGGCGACGGCCTTGGTGGTCGTGGCATCCACCAGCTCCAGCGTGGTGTGCGCGCCCGCCAGCAGCGCGCCGTAGGCCACGTGGCGCGACGGGTCTGCCATGACCTGCACGATCCCCGCACGCACCTGCAATTGATCCACCGGCACGCCCAGCCGCTCTGCGGCCTGCGCCACCAGCCAGTGGCGCGCCTGCGCGGCGGCGGTGCGCAGGGGCTTGGCGTGGATCTGGATGGATGCACTCGCGATGGTGGCACCCTGGTTGGGCGCGCGGGTGGTGTCGCCCAGCACCATGTTCACCTGCGCCAGCGGCACATCGAGTTCTTCGGCCACGATCTGTGCGAGCGCGGTGCGGATGCCGGTGCCCAGGTCCACATGGCCGTTGAGCGCGGTCACGCTGCCGTCGTCCCACACGGCGATCAGTATCTCCACGCCCTCGGCCGGGTTGCCTGCCACCAGCGCGGGCTGGCCCTTGACGGGCGGTGGCGCGGGCGGTGGGTTGCGCACCACCAGCAGCACGCCCTGGGCGGCATGGAAGTCGGCGCGGGTGAGCGGGCTATGGGCGCGCAGGGATGGAGGCGTGTTCATGCCTGGGCCTCGCGCATCAGCTGGGCCGCGCGCAGTACAGCGCGGATGATTTCGACATGCGTGCCGCAGCGGCACAGGTTGCCCGACAGCTCGCGGCGCACGGCTGCTTCGTCGGGGTCAGGGTTGCGCTCCAGCAAAGCCACGGCCATCATCACCATGCCGTTGAGGCAATAGCCGCATTGCGCGGCTTGTTCATCCACAAAGGCTTGCTGCACCGGGTGAAGTCCCTCGGTAACGCTGCAACGCCCGGGCAGCCCCTCCAGCGTCGTCACCTCACGGCCTGCCACGCCCTGCGCCGGGATCACGCAGGCCCGCGCGGCAATGCCATCGACCAGCACCGTGCAGGCACCGCACTGCCCCAGGCCGCAGCCGTATTTGGGGCCGTTGAGGGCCAGGTCGTTGCGCAGCACGTGCAGCAGCGTGGCGCTGGCCAAGGTGCTCTGTGGCAGGGCACACGGCTGGCCATTGACGACAACCGGGGAAGGTGAAGCGGGCGCGTGCATGTCTCGGTAGGTTGTTCTCAGTCAGCGTCGCAGCGACCCGCTGCGCGTGTACATCTCCAGGTCCACAAAGTTGGAGCCATTGTGGTTGCCCGGGCCATACACCAGCGGAAAGTCGCCGATCTTGGTTGTGCCCATGTCTTCCATGGCCTTGATGAAGCCTTCGCGCGTGAGCGCTTTGCCTGCGCGTTTGACACCTTCCACAAACACGCGTGCGGCGATGTAGCCCTCCAGCATGGTGTAGCTGTCGATCTTCTCGCCCGCGTCCGCGCGGTCCTTGCGGTAGTCGGCCACGATGGCCAGGCGGCTGGCCTGCGGCGACGGCACGATGCTGGCCGTGACCAGCCCTTCGATGCCGCCGTTCAGGCGCTGCGCAGAGCCCGGTGCGTCGGTGATGCCCACCGAGATGGTGTACAGCGGCGACGCCGCGCCCGCCGCCCGGTAGTCGCGCAGGAACACCTCCACCATCTTGCCCGCCATGATCATCACCACTGCGCCCGGCTGGGCCTTGGTGAGCTGCGCCACCTGGGGCTTGGCGTCGGTGGCGGCGATCTCCATGGGCACGGAATCGACCACCTTGACCTTCAGGCCCTGGGCGATCTGCAGGCAGGTGTCGAGGTTGGATTTACCGAACGCGCTGTTCTGGTAAATGACGGCGATGTTGTTGATGCCCAGCGTGGCGAGGTGGCCCACGATCTTGCGCAGCTCGGTCTCGTAGCTGGCGCGCACGTGGAACAGGTAGCGGTTGTGTGTGGTGCGAAACGAGGTAGTGCCCACCAGCGGCGCGAACATGGGCACGCCCGCCTTCTCTGCCAGGGGCATGGCGGCGATAAGGTTGCCGGTGGCCACATAGCCGATCAGGGCGAAGACCTTGTCTTCGTCAATGAGCTTGGCCGTGTTCTCGGCGGTCTTCTTGGGCTCGTACGCGTCATCGTGCGACACCAGCTCCAGCGTGCGCCCCTGCACGCCGCCGGTCTTGTTCACCTTGTCGAACGCCAGCGCAATGCCCGCCTTGTAGTCCACCCCGAAATCCTTGGCCGGACCGGTGAACACGGCCGACTGCCCCACCTTGATGCGGGTGTCCGTCACCCCGGTCTCGGCAGCCGCCGGGCCCGCGGCCCCCAGAGCAGCGGCGGCCAGGGCCGTCAGCACCACACGGCGGTCGATGCTGCCCTCCTCCATCCCACGACATTTCATGAAACGCTCCTTACATCAAAGGCGCAAGTTTCCCTGCAAGCGGAGCGGCTGCGCAACCATTTCTGCGGGGTGTTGTGAATCCGTCAAACCCCGGCGCCGAAGCACCGGGGCGGTGCGCCGTCAGGCGACATCGATGTCGCTGGACTGGATGCGTTTGACACCCTTGGCCTTCATGTTTTTCCAGGCCGCGTCGAGCGATCCGTTGAGGTCGATGGCGCGGGTCGCATCTTCGACCACATAGGTTTCGAAGCCCAGGCGTTTGGCGTCCAGCGCCGTCCAGGCCACGCAGAAGTCAGTGGCCAGGCCCGTGACAAACACGGTCTTGATGCCACGCTGCTTGAGGTACCCCGCCAGGCCGGTGGAGGTCTTGCGGTCGGCCTCTTCAAAGGCCGAGTAGCTGTCCACATGCTGGTGAAAGCCCTTGCGCAGGATCACCTGGGCCTTGGGCACCTGGAGGTCTTTGTGCAGGGCGGCATCGTCGGTGCCCTGCACGCAATGATCGGGCCACAGCACCTGCTGGCCGTAACTCAGCTTGGTGGTTTCAAACGGCTTCTTGCCCGCGTGAGCACTGGCAAAAGAGGCGTGGCCCTGGGTGTGCCAGTCCTGCGTGACGACCACGTTTTCAAACGCTGTGGCAATGCGGTTGATGACCGGCACCACCTCATCCCCCTTGGCCACGGGCAGCGTGCCGCCAGGGACAAAACAGTTCTGCACATCGACCACGATGAGCGCCGCTCGCTCACCGGGTTTGATCTTGCCTGCCGCCCAGCTGGCGGGGAAGCTGGCCCCGGCCACGGTGAGCGCGGCCGATTGAAGAAGAAAGCGACGACGTTGCGCAGTTTGCATGGTGAACACTCCGGTTGGGAACGCACTGACACATCGGCCATGGCCCGGTAGGGCCAGGGCCGGGGAACTTCTGCTTCACACGCTGAGGTAGGCGCGCCGCACCTCTTCGTTGGCGGCCAGCTCTTCCATGCTGGCCTGGTAACGGATCTGGCCCTTTTCGAGCACATAGGCGCGGTCGGAGACCAGCTCGGCAAAGTGCATGTTCTGCTCGGACAGCAGGATGCTCACGCCCTGCTCTTTCAGCTCCAGGATCATGTGCGCCATCTGCTCCACGATGACGGGCGCCACACCTTCAGAGGGCTCGTCCAGCAGCACCAGATAGGGGTTGCCCATGAGCGTGCGGGCCACGGTGAGCATCTGCTGCTCACCACCGCTCATGCGGCCGCCAGGGCGCTGGGGCATCTCGCCCAGGTTGGGGAAGAGCTTGAACAAGCGCTCGGGCGTCCACACCGGGGCAGCCGTGCCGTCGGGCCAGGTGCGGGCGGGTTGGCGGCCTACCTCCAGGTTCTCCATCACCGTGAGGTCGGTGAACACGCGGCGGTCTTCGGGCACAAAGCCCAGACCCAGGCGCGCGGCGTCGTGCGGGTCGGTTTTGGAGATGTCGCGGCCCATGAACTGGATGCTGCCCTTGCGCTTGGCCAGCATGCCCATCAGCGTCTTGAGCGTGGTGGATTTGCCCGCACCGTTGCGGCCCATCAGGGCCACGACTTCGCCCCGGCGCACGTCCAGGTCCACGTCGTACAGGATTTGCGCGGCGCCGTACCAGGCTTGCAGGCCCTTGGCCTGGAGCAGCAGTTCTTTGGGGTTGTGGGTCGTCATGGTCATGCCGCCTCCGCAGGGGCTGCGGCTTTCTTCTCAAACGTTTTGCCGGTGCCGAAGTAGACCTCCTGCACCTTGGGGTGGTCGCGCAGTTCCAGCGGCTTGCCCTCGGCAATCAGGCGCCCGCGCGCCAGCACGATCATGCGGTCGGCATAGGCAAACACCACGTCCATGCTGTGCTCGGTAAACAGCACGGCCATATGGCGGTCGATCACCAGTTGCTTGGTCAGCGCCATCAGCTCGTTGCGCTCCTTGGGCGCCATGCCGGCGGTGGGCTCGTCCATGAGCAGCAGCTTGGGCGAGTTGGCCATGGCAATCGCCAGCTCCACACGCTTCACATCGCCATACGCCAGCACGCTGCAGGGCCGGTCGGCCTGCGACTTCATGCCTACCTGGTCGAGCAACGCCAGGGCTTCTTCGCGCTTGTGGTCGGCAGCCCTGCGCCACATGGAGAACAGCAGGCCGTCGTTGGAAATCAGTGCCATCTGCACGTTCTCCACCACCGTCAGCGATGCAAAGGTTTCGGCGATCTGGAAGGTGCGGCCTACGCCCATGCGCCAGATGTCGCGCGGCTTGCGGCCCACCAGCTCCTGGCCGTTGAGCTGGATGGAGCCGGCGTCAGCGGGCAACTGACCGTTGACCATGTTGAAGGTGGTGGACTTGCCTGCGCCATTGGGGCCGATGAGTGCCAGCAGCTCGCCCGCAGCGAGTTCGAAGTGGATGCCATCCACCGCCTTGACGCCGCCAAACGATTTGCCCAGACCGGTGACTTTGAGGAGGCTCATGCCGTGCCCTCCTTGGTGTTCTTGGCGTTGCGCATGTTGTCAAAAATCTGCTTGATGGTGCCCGCGATACCCTGTGGAAACAGCAGCACCAGGATGAGGATGATGGCGCCCAGCATGGCGCGCCAGTAGTCGGTGTTGCGCGCCACGGTGTCGTGCAGCCAGGTGAAGGTGACCGCGCCCACCACGGGGCCCGCCAGCGTCTGGATACCGCCCAGCAGCACCATCACCAGCCCGTCCACCGACTTGCCCACGGCCAGCGACTCTGGCGAAATGCTGCCCTTGGAGAACGCATACAGCGCCCCTGCCAACCCTGCCGCCGTGCCCGCCACCACAAACGCCGCCCACTGCATGCGCTTGACGTCGATGCCGATGGCATCGGCCCGCAGCACAGAGTCGCGGCCTGCGCGCAGCGCATAGCCAAACGGCGAGAACAACACGCGGCGCAGCCACCACACCCCTGCCCCCACCAACGCCAGCGTGAGCCAGTAGTACATGCGCTTGTCTGCCAGCCAGGCCGCAGGCCACACGCCTGTGAGGCCGTTGCTGCCCCCCGTGAAACTGTCCCACTGATAGGTGATGGCCCAGGTGATCTGGGCAAAGGCCAGCGTCAGCATAGCAAGGTACACACCCGACAACCGTACCGCAAACCAGCCGTAGACAAACGCCCCGGCGGCGGCCACCAGCGGCGCCACCACCAGTGCGAGCTCCATGGGCAGTCCGAGCGAGCGCACCAACAGGGCCGCGCCATAGGCGCCCAGCCCGAAGTAGGCGGCATGGCCGAAGGAGTGCATGCCCGCAGGGCCCATGATGAAGTGAAGACTGCCCGCAAACAACGCGGCGATCAGCAGGTCAATCAGCAGCACCGTGGTGTACGGCGACTGCGCGGTCAGCACCGGCGCTGCTGCCAGCAGCAGGCCCAGCATCGCGGCCGCCACCAGGTAGGCCTTGCCCGGCCGGCGCAGCGGCTCCTCCTGCATGCCCACATAGCGGCTGGGTGCCTGCGGCCGCCCAAACAGGCCCCATGGGCGCCAGACCAGCACCACCGCCATCACCAGAAAATCGACCACCAGGGTCAGCTTGGAAAACGAAACACTCAGGCCAAACACGTCAACCACACCCAGCCAGATGCAGATGGCCTTGATCTCGGAGATCAGCAGGGCTGCGGCGTACGCGCCCGGGATGGAACCCATGCCGCCCACCACCACCACCACGAAGGCGGCACCGATGGTGTGCAGGTCCATCTCCAGCGTGGCGGGCTCGCGCGGCAGTTGCAGCGCGCCACCCAGTCCGGCCAGCATCGCGCCCAGCGCGAACACGGCCGTGAACAACCAGGCCTGGTTGACGCCCAGGGCGCTCACCATCTCGCGGTCTTGCGTGGCGGCACGCACCAGCGTGCCGAACCGGGTGCGCGTGAGCAGCAGCCAGACGGCGCCCAGCACCAGCGGACCGACCACGATGAGGAACAGGTCGTAGCTGGGGAACTGCCGCCCCAGCAGGCTCACGGACCCCGAGAGGCCCGGCGCGCGCGGGCCCAGCAGTTCGTCGGGGCCCCAGAGCCACAGCACCGCGTCTTTGATGACCAGCACCAGGGCAAACGTGGCAAGCAGCTGGAACAGCTCGGGTGCCTTGTAGATGCGGCGCAGCAGCACCACCTCGATCAGCGCCCCCAGCACACCAACGATCAGCGCGGCCAGCGGCAAGGCCACCCAGAATCCCAGGGCACCGCTCAGGCGCCCGACCAGCGAATACGCGACGTAGATGCCCACCATGAAGAACGAGCCATGGGCAAAGTTCACGATGCGCGTCACGCCAAAGATCAGCGACAGACCCGCCGCCACGAGGAACAGCGACGACGCGCTCGCCAACCCGTTGATGAGCTGGACGATGAAACCCGAAAAACTCATGTTCGATACACCCTGTAGGGCCTGTTCACACCATTGTTGCCAGCGCGAAGGCCATGAAAGAAGCCGGCCGTGCTCCAGCCAACACCAGCCAGCACCCGCAGAACCGGACGGTGCCGGACTGCTGGTTGCGTCTGCTGGGACCGAGGCGCGGCAGGCGCCTCAGACCTCAGAGGGAATCAATCAGCGCTTCGTGACTTCTTCACGTCGGCAGCGGACGGCTGGTACTTGGCATCGGCGCCATCCAGGTAGACATAGTCGACCATCACGCCCTTGCCGCCTTCGTTCTTGGTGCGACCGACAAACGCGCCCATGGTGGCCTGGTGGTCTTCAGGACGGTAGGTGATCTTGCCGAATGGGGTGTCCACCTGCAGACCCTTGAAGGCTACGACCAGCTTGTCGGTGTCGGTGCTCTTGGCCTTCGCAATGCCAGCCGCAGCCGACTTGATCATGCTGTAGCCCACCACCGAGCCCAGGCGCGGGTAGTCCTTGAACTTGGCCTGGTAGGCCTGCTCGAACGCCTTGTGTGCGGGGGTGTTGATGCCATACCAGGGATAGCCGGTCACCAGCCAGCCGTTGGGGGCCTCGTCTTTCAGGGGGTCCATGTATTCGGGCTCGCCCGTCAACACGCTGACCACCTCGATGCCCTTGAACAGGCCGCGCGTGTTGCCTTCGCGCACGAACTTCGACAGGTCCGCGCCAAACAGCACGTTGAAGACAGCGTCTGGCTTGGCATCCGACAGCGCTTGCACGACGCTGCCGGCGTCTACCCGACCCAGTGGTGTGGCTTGTTCGGCCACAAACTCCACGTCGGGCTGGGCGGCCTTGAGCAGTTGCTTGAACGCCGCCACGGCAGACTGTCCGTATTCGTAGTTGGGGTAGACCACGGCCCAGCGCTTTTTCTTCATCTTGGCGGCCTCAGGCACCAGCATGGCGGCCTGCATGTAGGTGCCGGGGCGCAGGCGGAAGGTGTATTGGTTGCCACCTTGCCAGGTCATCTTGTCGGTCAGCGGTTCGCCAGCCAGGAAGAAAAACTTCTTCTGCTTGGCGAAGTCGGCCACCGCCAGGCCGGTGTTCGACAGGAAGGTGCCCGCCAGCACATCGACCTTCTCGCGCGACACCAGCTCTTCAGCCACGCGAACGGCGTCGCCAGGGTTGGCATTGTCGTCGCGCGTGATCAGTTCGATCTTCTTGCCATTGACGCCGCCCGCAGCGTTGATCTCATCGACCGCCAGCTCCATGCCCTTCTTGTAGGGCTCAAGGAAAGCAGGTTGTGCCTTGTAGCTGTTGACCTCGCCAATCTTGATCACGCCCTGGGCAAACACAGGGGCCAGGGTAAGGGCCAATGCAGCCGCAGCCGTGGCACGCATGAGGTTTCGTCGCATCGTCATGGGGAGACTCCTGAAGGATGGTTGGAGAGAGATCGAACGGGGGGTAAGACAGGACAGGTGTGTGTTGTGCGCGCGCCGGGCTCAGCGCAGGCCGTCAACACCCTTGATTTCAGAGACCGTGAGGCCGCCGACACGTGGCAACGGCCGCCCGCTGTCCGTCACGACAACGGCCACCACGATTTCATTGGCTCGTGGGGCATCGGCCACACGGGCTTCCATGGCGTCGAAATGGCTGCGCACATAGGCGGCGTCCTTGTGGCCCAGGGGCACGTCGATGGCTGTGCCCAGGCCGCCCATTTTCTTGCTGGATGGGACCAGAGCGGCGCCCTTCTCGACCGCTACACGCAGGGGTGCGCCCAGCTTGGGGTGCAGGATGGCGGCGGCGTGCTCCAGCTCGCCCGCCTCGCCCACGATGGCGGCCTTGCCGTAGCTCTGGGCTTGGCCAGGTTCAATGCCCAGGGCCTGCACGCAGCGAGCGCCCAGAAGGCCGCCCAGCTCCTCACCGATGGCGATGAGTTCGTCAAGGTTCTCCACATAGCGGCCTGCGCAGGGGTTCTCGATCACGGCCATGGCCAGCGCCTTGCGCACCGGGGGCTGAACATCACGCCCCATTTCCACGCGGACTTCGTCGGTCTGGACGATGATCTTTCGAATCTTGGCTGGCATTTTTTGGCTCCTTGGGGTCTTGTCTTGTTCGAGGGTGTGCGGGCTGGCGTGCGGCTCAGCGCAGACCGTTCCACTGGCTGATGTCTGCCGCCTTGAGCCCGCCGACGCGGGCGTGGATGCGCGGGCCCGTGGTCATGGCGAGTATGAACACGATCTCATCGGCAGAGGGCGCGCCCGGAACACGCACTTCGATCGCGTCGAAATGGCTGCGCACGTAGCTGGCGTTGATGTGGGTCAGCGGCACATCCAGCGCCGCGCCGGGGCCGCCCACCTTCTTGGTGGAGGGGACGATGGACAACGCGTTGGCGGGCTGCCCCGTTTTCTCTTCGGCCTGGCCCTTGGCGTAGGCGTTGCGGTCGCCCTTCCAGCCCAGCAGTTCGCGCATGGCGTAGCCACCGGGCACATGCCACAGCGCGCCGTGTTCCAGCTCACCCGCCGCGCCCACGATGGCACCCTTGCCATAGGTCTCGATGCGCTCGGCGGGCACGCTCATGGCCTTCAGGAGGCGCTGGGCCATGTCCAGCCCCACATCCTGCAGCGCGTCCATCATGGGGAGGATGTCGGGCTCGTACCGGCCCGCAAACGGGTTGGTCAGCACCGCACCGATGGCACCACGCAGCAGCGGCACGTCGGCCACCGGCCCGAATTCGTGCCGGATTTCCTCAAGATGGGTGAAAACGCGTCGTATCTGGATCATTCTGTAGACCTGTGCAATTCGTTAAGCAAATACTGAACCAACTTCCGATTCCACCGCTGCATGCCGGGGCCACACCGCATCCGCCAGCGCCTGGGGCGCCGAGGTCGCCACAAACTGCCCCTGGCACGCCAGCAGTGCAAACCACAGCAGGCCGCTGGACTGCAATTCTTGCGCTTTTTGCAGCCCCTGGTGCAAGGCCCGGCCCACCAGCTCTTTGGGCAAGGCAGGGACATCCACGGTGACAGGGATGGCACCCAGGTCACTGTCGTCCCGCACCTGCCACGCGGGCCTGCGGACAATCCGCGCATCGGCCACATTCACCGCGTTGGCCACGATGGTTGCCGCTGCATCGGCCTGCGCCGCCGTGCGCGCCAGCACCGTCACGCTGTCGGCAATGCCGAGCGACTGGCTGCGCCCGCGCCAGCCACTGGTGGCCACACCGCGCACCGGCATGGCGCTGTCGATGCGGATCTGCCCATCCAGCACCAGGCCGTTGCGCAACTGTGCAGCATTCAGCGCAGCAATGTCAGCGTACACCCCCACCGTGACCGACTTGCCGGGCGCCAGGTGCAGCGCAATGTCGCCGCCGTTGTTGACCCAGGCGCGGTCTATGCCCGGCTGCTCGTAGCAGGCCAGAATCTCCTGCGCCACCGCGCCCGCCACCGCCGCCATCGATGTGATGAAGCCTGCGCGATAAGGGCTGCAGGCGGCCCACATGCGACGCGCCACCACGCCCTGCACCGCGCAGTGCGCACCCACCGGCGCCCGCAGGCCGGGGAGTTCATTCACCAGCTCCTGCAGCAGCCCTTCAAAACGCTGCCACGCACGCTCGTGCGCCAGGGCCACGGCGTCGCGCGCCCCTTCGGCCTGGAGGATGAGGTCCATCGGGCCATGCTGAAAATGCCAGCGGCCGTCGGACAGGAGCTTGCGGCAAGCGTTCACGGTGCGATCCACTCAACCCAGCAGAGGCGGGCGACCCAGCGGCCACGGGTTGGCCGCGGGCAAGGTTTGCCACACGCGCGCCTGCGGAGCCCCGTCGTTGTGCCACGCACCGCGCTCCAGCACGTCGCGCAGGCTGCGGATCTGTTCGATGTGCCCGCCCAGCGCTTCGTAGTCCGCACGGCGCATGCTGAACTCGATGGGCGCCACGATGGCGGGCGTGGGCACGGTGCCAAAACTGTTGTCGGGCATGCGCAGCACGTCGGCCATCACGGTGATACCGCCGCCCGGCCACACATAGGCCGGGGCACCGCCACAGGTCACATTGACCAGCGCGTTCTTGATGGAGCGGGTGAGCAGCACCGGGTTCTCGGTGACGCCTGCGCGCAGGCTGCCGCCTGCACCGCCGAGGAACAGCACGGAGGCCAGCGAGGGCTCGCAGTTTTCGCCGATGCGGTCCACGATGCGGCGCACTTCGGTGGGCATCTCGGCCTCCACCGGGTGGAGTTGCGCGTCCAGCACGTACCAGGAGGCGTGCTCTCCGGTGGTGGAGGTCATCAAGAGGCGCAGCCCCGGCCAGGCGACTGATTCGTCCCAGCCCTCGATGATGGACAGCGGGTCGGCAATGTCGGTGCCGCCCCAGCCGGTGCCCGGGTTCGCGACCTGAAAGTAGCGGCCCGGCGTGGACTTGCGCCCGCGCATCTGGATGCCCGAGGGCTTCATGTCCAGGCAGCGGCCCGCCTGGTGCTCGGTGAGCACGCCGGTGATGTGGTCGTCCACCACCACCACCTCGTCTGCATGGCCAAAGAACTGGCGCGCAAAGATGCCGATGGCCGCCGAGCCGCAGCCCACGCGCATGCGCTGCTCGGCCACACCGTTGACGATGGGCGCGCGGCCGGCCTGGATGATAAGCTGCGAGCCACCGTCGATGGTGAACTCCACCGCCTGCTTGTTGCCCAGCGCCTGCATCATCTCGGCGGTGATGCGGCCTTCCTTCTTGGTGCCGCCCGTGAGGTGGTGCACACCACCCAGCGACAGCATCTGCGATCCGTATTCGGCCGTGGTCACATGGCCCACCACCTCGCCCTTGCAGCGCACGTTGGCCTGCTCCGAGCCGAGGAAGCGGTCGGTGTCGATCTTCACCTTGAAGCTGCAGTAGCTGAAGATGCCCTCGGTGACCACTGTGACCATGTCCACGCCGTCGGTTTGGGAGCCCACGATGAAGGGCGCAGGCTTGTAGTCAGGGTAGGTGGTGGATGAGCCCACGCCTGTCACGAACACTTCTTCCGACAGCAGCAGGTCGCCGTTCCATGCGGGTTCAGGAGCCACTTCGGTCCCTCCACCTTCTGCAGCCTCGGCGCGGCCCGCAAACGGCACCAGCGTGGCCTCACCCGCCTCCAGCGTCTTGCGCAGCAACACCACCGGGTCCAGCCGCACCAGCACGCCCGCCTGGTTGGCGTAGCGGTCGCAAGCGCCTGCGCGGCCTTCGGAAATCTGGCACAGCACCGGACACGCATTGCACTCGACCTTGGCGGCATTCATGCGCTCGTTGCGCGGCCGGGCGCGCTCCAGCACCTGCGGCAACTCTGGCGCATCCATGCCCGGCAGCCCATCGGTCTTGGTGTGTTCAGTCATCGTGGCGACCCATTCATTGCATTGTTGCAAGTGCTTGTACGCGCTTTGCATTTTGTGTAGCATTCACTTAACTTAAATGTTGTGAACACTACATTTCATGTCAATGTAGCGGAATCAAACAGACTCTGCAATGGTGTTTTCGCACCCCCAAAAACGGTGCACGAGGAGCCCCAAAATGACGCACGTTGTGACGGACGCATGCATTCGGTGCAAGTACACCGACTGCGTCGATGTGTGCCCGGTCGATTGCTTCAAGGAGGGGCCGGAATATCTGGTCATTGACCCAGACGAGTGCATCGACTGCGCGGTGTGCATTCCGGAGTGCCCGGCCAACGCCATCTATGCCGAAGACGACCTGCCCGAAGGCATGGAAATCTTTCTGCAGTTCAACAAAAAGCTGGCGCCCACGCTACCCACAATCACCAAAAGAAAAGCGGCTTTGCCAGATGCGGAACAATGGAGGGTTGTGAGCCACAAGCTTTCAGGCCTGAACATTGCGCTGTAGAGCGCATGGGGCCCTGCTCTTCAGCCAAATTCCTTATTTGCTTCCAACTTTTCCATCTAACGCACCATGAGCGCCTTTCTTGACGAACGCGTCCTGACGGTCCACCACTGGACGGACCGCCTTTTCTCCTTCACCACCACGCGCGACACCGCACTGCGCTTCTCCAACGGACATTTCACGATGATTGGCCTGCGCGGCGAAAACGGCAAACCCCTGCTGCGCGCCTACAGCATCGTGAGCCCCAACTACGAAGAGCATCTGGAGTTCCTGTCCATCAAGGTGCCCGACGGCCCGCTGACCTCGCGCCTGCAGCACATCAAGGTGGGTGACACCATCGTGGTCGGCAAAAAGCCCACGGGCACCCTGCTGATCGACTACCTGCTGCCTGCCAAACGCCTGTACATGCTCTCCACCGGCACGGGCGTGGCACCGTTCCTGAGCCTGATCCGCGACCCCGAGACGTACGAGAAGTTCGAAGAGGTCATCCTGGTGCACGGCGTGCGCGAGGTGAAGGAGCTGGCCTACCACGACTACATCACCGAAGAACTGCCCAAGCACGAGTTCCTGGGCGAGATGGTCAGCAAGCAGCTCAAGTACTACCCCACCGTGACGCGCGAGGCCTTCAAGCACCAGGGCCGCGTCACCACGATCATCGAGAACGGCCAGCTGGCGCGCGACCTGGGCCTGCCCGCGCTCAACCCCGCCGAAGACCGCGTGATGATCTGCGGCAGCCCCGAGATGCTGCGCGACCTCAAGCACATGATGGAAGAGCGCGGCTTCAATGAAGGCAACACCACGAAGCCTGGCGACTTCGTGATCGAACGCGCGTTCGCAGAGCAGTGATCCCCGGCGGGCTCCACTCCCGGGGCCCGCGTCATCCACCAGGACCCGCCATGTCTGCCACTCCCACCAAGACCCGGACCGCGTCCCCCCGCGCAGCCTCTGCCCGCAAGACGGGCGTGCGCGAGCAGGCCGCACAGACCACGCGCGACAACATCCTGAAGGCGGCGACCAAGGTGTTCGCCCGCTACGGCTACGAAGGCGGCAGCGTGGAGAAGATCTCCAAGGCGGCCAAGTCCTTCGACCGGATGATCTACTACTACTTCGGCAGCAAGGAAGGTCTGTTCATCGAGGTGCTGGAGGAAACCTACCGGCGCATGAACGATGCCGAATCCAAACTGGACCTGGACACCGCCAAACCGGTGGAGGCGCTGCAGGCCGTGATCCGCTTTGTGGTGGGCTACTACCGCAAGAACCCCGAGTTCATCACGTTGCTCAACACCGAGAACCTGCACAAGGGCAAGCACATTTCCAAGTCGATGCGCGCCCGTGAATATTCGTCGCCTGCCATCGAGGTGATCCGCCGCGTGCTCGACAGCGGCCAGGCGCAGGGCCTGTTCCGCAAGGACGTATCGGCGCGCGATGTGTACCTGCTGATCGCCGCCACGGGCTACTTCTACATGTCCAACCGGCACACGCTGTCGGCCTTTCTGGGTGAAGACCTGGAGACGCCCGACGCGCTGGCGCACTGGGAGTCGTTCGTCATCGACACCGTGCTGCGCACCGTGGCGCCCGGCCCCCACCTGCCCAAGGGCAGGGCAGCGGCCTGAATCAACAAGAGATTTTTCCCTGCGGAGTGCCGCGTGGCGCCCCGCCCACCACCCCACGAGGAGAATCCATGGCAGAAGCAGCAGCAGGCGGCAAATCGGGCAAGGTCGTCATCCAGAACATCGGTCTTTTGTTGTCGGGGGACCTGGACCGGCCCATCCTCGACGCCGACACCATCGTGGTAAACGACGGCCTCATCGTGGCCGTAGGCCGCTACAAGGACTGCGATACCGACCACGCCAACACCGTGATCGACGCACGCCAGACCTGTGTGGCGCCGGGCCTGATCGACAGCCACGTGCATCCAGTGTTTGGCGACTGGACGCCGCGCCAGAACCAGATCGGCTGGATCGACTCGACCATGAACGGCGGCGTGACCACCATGGTGTCGGCCGGCGAAGTGCACCTGCCCGGCCGCCCCAAGGACATCGTGGGCCTCAAGGCCCTGGCCATCACCGCGCAGCGCGCGTTCGACAACTTCCGCCCCGGTGGGGTGAAGGTGATTGCGGGCGCCCCGGTCATCGAAAAAGGCATGACCGAGCAGGACTTCAAGGACATGGCCGACGCGGGCGTGACCCTGCTGGGCGAAGTGGGCCTGGGCTCCGTCAAGGCGGGCTACGAGGCGCAGCAGATGGTGGCCTGGGCGCGCAAGCATGGCATCCAGAGCACCATCCACACGGGCGGCCCGTCCATTCCGGGCTCGGGCTTGATCGACAAGGACGTGGTGCTGGAGGCTGATGCCGACGTGATCGGCCACATCAACGGTGGCCACACCTCGCTGCCCTGGAAGCATGTGTGCGAGCTGTGCGAGAAGTCGTCCCGCGCGATCGAGCTGGTGCACAACGGCAACGAGAAGATCGCCATCCAGGCTGCGCGCGCAGCCATGGAGCTGAAGTGCCCGCACCGCGTGATTCTGGGCACCGACGGCCCTGCGGGCTCGGGCGTGCAGCCGCTGGGCATGCTGCGCATGATTGCGCTGCTGTCGAGCTTTGCCGACATCCCCGCCGAACTGGTGTTCTGCTTTGCCACCGGCAACACGGCGCGCATCCGCAACCTGAACTGTGGCCTGATCGAGGTGGGCCGCGCGGCGGACTTTGTGTTCATGGACCGCGCCCAGCACACCGCTGGCGCCACGTTGCTGGAGAGCGTGCAGCTAGGCGACATCCCGGGCATTGGCATGGTGATGATCGACGGCCTGGTGCGCTGCGGCCGCAGCCGCAACACGCCGCCTGCGACCGAGATTCCGGTGGTGCTGTAACCCGCCAACCAGCCACCAGCAACCAACAGCGACAAAAACAAAAGCCCGCATTGGCGGGCTTTTGTTTGGAGGGAAGCAATGGGCTCAGTAGGTGTCCGACACCCGCACCGCACCTGGCTGGGGCTGTGGCTGCGCATAGGGGTCTGCCGCCCGGGCCGAGCCGCCCTGGTCCACGCGGAAGCCCTTGCCCTGCAGCACCACGGGCGTGCCCACTGCCGTGGGTTCTGCGCGCTGGAAGTGGCGCAGCGAGCCGTCTTCCATGCGCACCGCCACCTGGTACACCGTGTGGGTGCGGGTGCGCTCTTCGACCTTGTGGCCCACGTAACCACCGCCCACGGCGCCCAGCACGGTGGCGGCGGTGCGGCCGCTGCCCTTGCCGATCTGGTTGCCCACCACGGCACCCAGCACGCCACCGGCCACGGCGCCTACGCCGGTGGCAGGCGCGGCTTGCTGAACCGCCTGCACCGATTCAACGCGGCCACAGCTGCGGCACACGGGCGCCGCTGCACGCACGGGCTGGGCCACACCCCCGGGGGCCATGCCGCCCGCCATGTCGCCGGATCGGCCTGTGCTGCCGCCCGGTTGCACACGGTAGTTTGCTCCGCTATTCATAGCATTCTGGGTAGGTACGACCGGCGCTTGGGCGCGTCTTTCTTCAATGATCTCGGACTCAGGCGTGCGGGGGGCCGCTGCCAGGGTGGCGGGGGCTGCCGCATCAGCTGCCGCCGGTGCCTGGTTTTGCATCACCAGGGTGGCGCCCAGGGCCAGCACGCTCACGCCCAGCACGCCAATGGCTGCCCACATCCATTTCAGGGCCGGGCCGGCGGTGGCCGCAGCAGGGATCGACGCAGGCGGGGTGGGAGAAGAAACCGTCAGGTTCATGGTCATTTCCTTGTTCGTATCGGAGAAGTCCGCAGGGGGCGGGTGTGCAAAGAAAGCGCTGTGCGCCCGCTACGGGATGGGGCCGTGGTGTTTCAACGGACCAGATGAGCGAAAGGTACACAGCGGCGGACGCTGCGGTGTGGCCGGTTTGTAAGCGGCAGTAAGCAGCGGTAAACCCCTTTTGGCCGCATTTGTGCCCAAGGGCCTGGCGCAGAGCCCCTGCTGCCCCAGCCTGACAGCGCACCGGGCGCCGTCGCGACAGTGGCCTCGACGAGGCCCGTGCCAAACCATCTGTGTACTGGGAGCTGTTGCCAACATTTACAGCTCCTGCACCCGTGCCCGGGCGGATGCCGCCCAGCGCGCCAACGCCGCTGGGCGGCGCGGGCCGGAATGCAAGGCATCCTCCAGCGCCTGCGCACAACTCGCAGAAAACAGCAGGATGGCCGACGAAAAGTAGATCCACATCAGCAGCACCACCAGCGAGCCCGCCGCCCCGTAGGCCGACACCACGGCGGCGGTGGACAGGTACCAGGCCAGCAGCTGCTTGCCCACCGTGAACAGCGAGGCCCCCACCACGGCGCCCATCACCAGGTAGCGCAGCGACGGCTTGGGGCCCGCGCCGATGCGCATGAGCCCCACAAACAGCGCCACGGCCAGGCCAAAGGCAATGGCTTCATTGACGAGCTGCAGCAGCGGCGCCAGGGGCGCCAAAACAGGCAGGTGGCCCGCGGCCAAATGCTGCCCGGCCCAGCCCGCCAGCAGGTGGATCAAGGTGGACAGTGCCAGCGACACCAGCAACAAGAACCCCAGCGCCAGCACATAGGCCAGCCCCCGCAACCGCAGGGACGCCATGCGCCACCACGCGGCGCGCTGGGGCGGCGTGTCATCGTCTCGGCGCCAAAGCCGCTCCAGCGCGGACTGCAGCTCCACAAACACCCCGGTGGCGCCCGAGACCAGCACCACAAATCCGATGACCGATGCCAGCCGCCCCTCTGACGGCGCCCGCGCGCTGGCCAGGGCCTGGCGCACCACGTCGGCCACCTGCTGGCCCATCACCGACTGCACCTGGGCGACCAGACTGCTCTCCAGGTAGCCGCGGTCCACCCACCAGCCCAGCACGCCCACCAGCAACAGCAGCAGGGGCGCCAGGCTCAGCATGCCGTAGAACGACATGGCCGCACTCATGCGCAGCCCGTCGGCGTCCAGCCACATCTGCGCGGCACGCCAGAATGGCTGCACCAGCCGCCACAGCGGCTGCAGGGGCTGGGCCATGCGGGCAAGCCAGGGGGTGGTTGTCGCCAGGGGCGGGGAAGACTCGTTCATCCCTGCGAGCCTAGGGCCAGGGCGCGCATCCGTCCATCCGCCGTGGCCGCAAGCGGGGGTAGGCGCCATCCCACACGCGGCGAGAAAAGCGGCAGCGCCCAGAGTTTCAAAGGTGACAGCGTCGGTTTTACACCGGGCTGGCGCGGGGCTAGCATGAAGCGCTGACTCACCGGCTTGCACGGCGGCCACCGCCGCCTTCCCCGCACCCCTTCACCCCACCCGGCGCGCCACGAGCCACCGGGCACGGGTCGGGCACTCATTCACCTTCACCCTCTCTCTGCACGAAAGCGTTTTCTCCATGAGCGTCAAGCAACTCTTCGATCTCACCGGCCAGGTCGCCCTGGTCACCGGCGGCTCGCGCGGCCTGGGCCTGCAGATGGCCGAAGCCCTGGGCGAAATGGGCGCCAAACTCGCCATCACCGCGCGCAAGGCCGATGAGCTGGCCGAGGCCAAGAAGCACCTGGAAGGCATGGGCTACGAGGTGCTGACCGTGGTGAACGACCTGCAAAAGACCGAAGACATCCCGGGCCTGGTGGACCAGGTGGTCGAGCGCTTTGGCACCATCGACATCCTCGTCAACAACGCAGGTGCCACCTGGGGCGCCAAGGCCGAGGACTACCCCGACGCCGCCTGGCACAAGGTGATGGACCTGAACGTGAGCGCGCCGTTCTTCCTTTCGCGCGAAGTGGGCAAGCGCTGCATGATCCCGCGCGGCAAGGGCTCGATCATCGTCACGGCCTCAGTGGCCGCACTGAAGGGCACGCCCCCGGGCATGAACACCATTGCCTACAACACCTCCAAGGCTGCCGCGCTGCACTTTGCGCGCACGCTCGCGTCCGAATGGGGGCACTACGGCGTGCGCGTGAATGCGATCTGCCCGGGTTTTTTCCCCAGCAAGATGGCCAGCGGCCTCATCGAAAAACTGGGCCCTGCGATGATCGAGCGCACGCCCCTGCGCCGCATTGGCGGCGAAGAGGACCTCAAGGGCGCGGTGGTGTTCCTGGCGTCCAACGCCTCGCGGCACATCACGGGTGAGTCCATCGTGGTGGATGGTGGCGCCAGCTTGATCTAATGCCCCCCTGGGGCGCGACCTGCTTCGTCAGGTCTGCGCCCCGCACGAACCAACCCAGCGTTCCGTATCCCATGTCCGACCGCCACCTCGCCCACTGGCCGCCCGGCCTGTCGCGCCACCTCACGCTGCCGCAGACACACCTGTTCCACAACGCCGAGGTGTCGGCCGCGCGCTACCCGGACAAGCCCTTTCTGGTGTTCTACGACACGCTGGTGACCTTCCGCCAGTTCCAGCAGCAGGCCGAGCACATTGCGGGCTTCCTGCAGCAGGTGTGTGGCGTGAAGGCGGGCGACCGCGTGCTGCTGTACATGCAGAACAGCCCACAGTGGATCCTGGCGTTCTACGGCATCCTGCGCGCCAACGCGGTGGTGGTGCCGGTGAACCCCATGAACCGCACCGACGAGCTGCGCCACTACGTGCACGACAGCGGCGCCACCGTGGCCTTTGTGCCGCAGGATCTGCATGCGCTGGCGCAGCCGCTGGTGGATGCTGCTGGGAGCGAAGGCAAGCTGAAGCACCTGATCGTGGCCGCCTACAGCGACTACCTGCAGGTGCCCACCGACCTGCCCGTGCCCGCGTTCGTCAGTGCCCCGCGCCAGGCCATTGATGCGCCCGGCGTCGCGCTGTGGAGCGACATGCTGGCGCAGCAGCGCACCCCAGGCCCCATCACCACCGGGCCCGACGACCTGTGCGTGATGCCCTACACCTCGGGCACCACCGGCCACCCCAAGGGCTGCATGCACACGCACCGCAGCGCCATGAGCACGCTGGTGGGCGGCGTGCAGTGGTTTGCGCGCACGCAGGATTCGACCTACCTCGCGGTGCTGCCGCTGTTCCACGTCACCGGCCTGTCGGGCAGCATGAACGGGCCGCTGTTTGTGGGCGCCACCGTGGTCGTGCTGCCGCGCTGGGACCGCGACGCCGCCGCCCAGCTCATCCAGCGCTACCGGGTCACCATCTGGCAGGCCATCTCGACCATGGTGGTGGACTTTCTGGCCAACCCGCGCATCGCCGACTACGACATCAGCAGCATCCAGGCCATACGCGGCGGCGGCGCGGCCATGCCCAAGGCCGTGGCGCAGCAGCTGAAGGACCTGACCGGGCTCGACTATGTGGAGGGCTACGGCATGTCCGAGACCATGGCCGCCACCCACATCAACCCGCCCCACCGCCCCAAGCCGCAGTGCCTGGGCATCCCGGTGTTTGACGTGGATGCGCGCGTGGTGGACCCGGCCACGTTCGCCGAACTGCCCCCGGGCGAGATCGGCGAGATCGTGGTGCATGGCCCCCAGGTCATGCTGGGCTACTGGAACAACCCGCAGGCCACTGCCGACAGCTTTGTGATGCTGGACGGCAAGCGCTTTCTGCGCACGGGCGACCTGGCGCAGGTGGACGAGGACGGCTACTTCTTCATGGTGGACCGGCTCAAGCGCATGATCAATGCGTCGGGCTTCAAGGTCTGGCCTGCCGAGGTCGAGGCCATGATGTACGCCCACCCCGCCATCCAGGAGGTGTGCGTGATCGCCGCGCACGACGAGCGCCGGGGCGAGACGGTCAAGGCCCTGGTCGTGCTGCGCGACGCCTTCAAGGGCCAGGTGAGCGAGCAGTCCATCATCGACTGGAGCCACGAACACATGGCCGCCTACAAAAGCCCGCGCATCGTGCAGCTGGTGGACAGCCTGCCCAAGTCCGGCACGGGCAAGGTGCAGTGGCGCGAGCTGCAGGAGCAGGAACGCAGCCACGCGGCCGGTGCGACGCCCTGAAACCCGCGTTCAAGGCCTGCCATATTTGCTCTGTTTTTGATAGCTACTAGCGCAATATGCACTAGCGCTACCAGCCAAAATTAACTCAAAACCCACTTCCCACTGCCATGAACCCCACCGCCCTCGCCCGCCTGCGCTCCGTGCTGCAAACCCATGTGGACCAGGGCCTGCTGCCCGGTGCCGTGGCCCTCATCCACCACCAGGGCCACACGGTGCTGCACACGGCGGTGGGCCACCAGCGCCCGCCCAGCGCCGAATCGGCGGTACCCGCCATGGCGCCCGACACGGTGTTCCGCATCTACTCCATGACCAAGCCCATCGCCTCGCTGGTGGCGATGATGCTCATGGAAGAAGGCCGCCTGCTGCTGTCGCACCCCGTGGCGCACTACCTGCCCGCGTTTGCCGGCCAGCGCGTGTACGACGAAGCCACCGGCACCACCGCCCCCGTGCAGCGCGAGGCCACGGTGCACGACCTGCTGCGCCACACCGCCGGCCTGAGCTACGCGTGGGAGGCCGGCACCGTGCCAGACGCCTACCGTGCCGCCCGCGTCGGCTCGCGCCGCCACAGCAATGCGGACTTGGTCGCGGCGCTGGGCCCACTGCCCCTGCTCCACCAGCCCGGCACCCGCTGGGAATACAGCCGCGCCACCGACGTGCTGGGCGCGGTGCTGGAGGTGATCGAGGGCGAAAGCCTGGGCGCCATCCTGCAGCGCCGGGTGTTCGGCCCGCTGGGCATGCACGACACGGGCTTCTCGGTGCCTGCCGCGCAGCAGCACCGCCTGGCCGAAGCCTTTGAGCGCGACCCGCAGACCGGCCTTGGCATGCCGCTGATCGACGTGACCGCGCCGCCCGTGTTCGAGTCGGCCGGTGGCGGGCTGGTGTCTACCGCCAGCGACTACGCGCGCTTTTTGCAGCTCATGCTGGGCCGGGGCACCGCCCCCGGGCCCGACAGCCCCAACGGCACCAGCGGCAATGACGCCCCCGTTCGCCTGCTGGGCCGCGCCACGGTGGACTTCATGACCGCCGACCACCTGGGCAACCTGCCCGTGGCGGGCGACATCCTGCCCACCGGCTATGGCTTTGGGCTGGGCGTGGCCGTGCGCACCGCCACGGGCCAGGCCACCCGCCCCGGATCGGCCGGGCACTACAGCTGGAGCGGCCTGGGCGGCACCTTCTTCTTTGTGGACCCTGCGGAAGACCTGTTCGCCATCCTGCTCACGCAGGCGCCCGGCCAGCTGCGGTATCTGTGCGAGCTGTATCCGGCGCTGGTGTACGCCGCACTGTGATTCGGACACCCCCCTGAGCGCGCGCCACGGGGCAGCCGCCAGAGGCGGCAGCTCTTCAGGCCGTCCAAGCCTGCGCAGGCAGGCTTGGAGCCGCGGCCCTCAGCCCCCCGCTCTCGCGCTGCGCGCGGGCAGGGGGACGACGCCCTCGCTGCGGGGCGGCCCTTGCTCGGCATCCACTGGTCTGGGTCGCGCCAGTTGCTAAGGCCGTGCCTGACATGCGGTGCGCGGGGGCAGGCTTACACTCAACGCCTAGTCAAGGCACGCGACACAGCCCCACCCGCAGTGCGCAAGCCCGTCCCCCCAGACCTCTTTCTTGAACCTATGCAGATTCGCTGCGCACTGGTCGGCATGCCCGGCTCGGGCAAATCCACCGTCGGCCGGCAACTGGCCCACCGCGCGGGCGTGCCCTTCATCGACCTGGACCACCGGCTGGAACAAACCCTGGGCACCACCATCCGCAGCTTCTTCGAGGCCGAGGGCGAAGCCCGCTTTCGCGACATCGAGGCCCAGGTGCTGGCCGACGTGGCCCGCCAGCCCGGCGGCATGGTCCTGTCCACCGGCGGCGGCGCTGTGCTACGCCCCGAAAACCGCGAGGTGCTGCGCCAGTTCGGCAACGTGCTGTACCTGCGCGCCTCGCCCGAAGAAATTTTCAAGCGCGTCAAACACGACAAAACCCGCCCCCTGCTGCAAGGCGGTAACCCCATGGACAAGCTGCGCGACCTCTACGCCCAGCGCGACCACCTGTACCGCGAGACCGCCCACTACGTGATCGAGACCGGGCGGCCATCGGTGCACACGCTGGTCAACATGGTGATGATGCAGCTGGAGATGGCGGAGAGTGCGGGTGGGGCGGGGTCGCACTGAGGCGATAGCGCCTTGGTCCCACCCTGATCAAAGGGCCCCGCGCTGAACTGCAAGTCGTCTGGCTTTGCTCAGCAGATATTGCCCCCGATGCTTTTCCCGTCTTTCAGATCAAAGCCGAAATAGCAGCTGTAGTCGGAAGGGGAATAGCGGATGCACTGAAGTCGGTCGCGGGCTCGTACCCGCGTTTTCGGGTCGGACCCGCACTCTGTCTTCACATCGGGCCCCATGCGGTCAAACAAGTCGCGGGCCGCTTTACCCTGCACATGGAATGACACTTTGGCGTCGTGGGCTGTGGGCGCCGTTGGGTCACCCAAACCTCCAGAATAGATTGCCATTTGCGCATTGACTGGCTTGAATTCAAATGCCCAGTTTGCTGCCATGGCGCATGCCCCCATCCACATCAGCGCTCCCATGAGCACGATTGATTTTCCCGTCCCTTTTTCCATCCCAGCCTTCCCACTCTCTTGTGAATAACGGAGCATAGCCCTCGGCAGAACGCGACATTGATGGACACGCGCTATCAATGCGGTGCGCATGGCGTGTGCAAGCGCCTGCCGGGCAGGCTGTCTCTTCCGGCATTCCATGAACGGTTTCTGTGGTCGAAGGTTTCCTATAGCGTCGTCGAAGTACGCTGAAGCGGCGCATGCAGCGCCATCAACCCCGCCACCCATTCAATGAACACCCGCACCTTGGCGCTCACATGCCGTTGGGGTGGGTAGGCCACGTACAGCGGCATGGGCGCAAGCGTCCAGTCTTGCAGCAGGGGCACCAGCTCGCCGGTGGCCACGTGGGGGCGGGCCATGTAGTCGGGCAGCCAGAGCACGCCCAGGCCCGCCAAGCCTGCGGCCAGGTAGGCGTTGCCGTCGTCCACGGCGCAAACATCGTGGCCCTGGGCGCGCACGTGTTCGGTGCCACGGCGCATCTCGAACGGCAGGGGCTGGCCGGTGCGCGCCCACAAAAAGCCTACGGTGCGGTGGTGCGGGCCTTCCAGCGCCTGCGGATGCGCGGGCGTGCCCGCACGCTGCAGGTAGCTGGGGGCGGCGTACACGCGCAATTGCAGGTCGCCCACATGGCGTGCGACCAGCGCGGGGTTGGTGAGGGCGCCGCCGCGCACCACGCAGTCCACGTTGTCGCCCACCATGTCCACGGGGCGGTCGCTCACCCCCATGTGCAGGAGGATGTCGGGGTACTGCGCGTGGAACGCGGGCAGCGCGGGGATCAGTATCAAGCGGGCCAGCGGGCTGGGCACATCCACCCGCAGGCGGCCCCGGGGCGCGGCGGCGGCGGTGGATACGCTGGCGTCGGCATCGTCCAGATCGGCCAGCAGGCGCACCACGCGCTCGTAGTACGCAGCGCCGTCGGGCGTGACCTGCACGCGCCGGGTGGTGCGGTGCAGGAGCTTCACACGCAGGCGTGCTTCGAGCTGCTGCACCAGCTGGGTGACGGTGGTGCGGCTCAGGTGCAGGGTGAGGGCGGCCTTGGTGAAGCTGCCGGATTCCACAACGCGGGCGAAGGCCTGCAGGGCGTCAAAACGGTCCATGGCGTAGAGGTAGTTGGGGCGTGCCGAAAGGGCGACATGCCCGCCATTGTTTGGCGATCAGGAACAGTGGTGCGCAGATTAGCCTGTTTATCAGAACAACGCACGCTTCTACAGTGCCTGCATCGCAACCCTCTGCCCTGCAGAACGAAAGGATTTCCATGCCCCAACGTGATGTTGTCTTTCCCGCAGGCCGCCAGGCGCTGTACGAGCGCAACCGCTATTCGCCCGCCGTGCGGGCCAACGGTTTCCTGTTTGTGTCCGGCCAGGTGGGCAGCCGCGAAGACGGCTCGCCCGAGCCCGACCTGGCCGCGCAGGTGCGCCTGGCGTTCAGCAACCTCAATGCCGTGCTGCAGGCAGCGGGCTGCACGTTTGATGATGTGGTGGATGTGACGATGTTCGTGGTCAACCCCGAGGCGAACTTCGAGACCGTCTGGGGCGTCGTGCCCGAATTCTGGGGCGAGGCGCCCCACCCCACGCTGACGGGCATCGGGGTGACCTGGCTGTACGGCTTTCAGTTCGAGATCAAGGTGATTGCGAAGCTGCCGGAGAGCGCGGTTTGATGGCCGATTTTTGAATCAAATAGGCCGCTAGCGCTTGTTGGTCAAGCGCTAGCAGCTATTTCATTCATAGCATCACAGATTCGGTGCCAACAACCGCTCCAGCACCTTCTCATCCATGCCCCGGCGCTCGGCCATGTCGTGCAGCTGGTCTTCGCCGATCTTGCCGACGTTGAAGTACACCGCCTCGGGGTGGCCGATGTAGAAGCCGCTCACGCTGGCCGCAGGGGTCATGGCCAGGCTTTCGGTCAGGCCCATGCCGATCTCTTCGGCGTTCAGCACGCGGAACAGGTCGGTCTTGGCGCTGTGGTCCGGGCAGGCGGGGTAGCCGGGCGCGGGGCGGATGCCGCGGTACTTCTCGGCAATCATGTCGTCGTTGCTCAACTGCTCGCCCGCTGCGTAGCCCCACAGGTCGGTGCGCACGCGGTGGTGCAGGCATTCGGCAAAGGCTTCGGCCAGACGGTCGGCCAGGCTCTTGAACATGATGGCGGAGTAATCGTCCAGCGCGTCGATGAAAGCCTTTTCCTTCTTCTCCACACCCAGCCCGGCGGTGACGGCGAACAGGCCCGCGTAGTCGGCAATGCCACTCTCCTTGGGGGCCACAAAGTCGGCCAGGCAGCGGCTGGGGCGGGTCACGCCGTCGATGGTGTGCTTCTCGGCCTGTTGGCGCAGGCCATACCAGGTCATGGCCACCTCGGTGCGGGTGTCGTCGGTGTAGAACTCGATGTCGTCGTCGTTCACGCTGTTGGCAGGCAGCAGCGCCATCACGCCGCTGGCCGTGAGCCACCGGCCTTCGATGATCTTTTTCAGCATGGCCTGGCCGTCTGCAAACACGCGCGTGGCTTCCACGCCCACGATCTCGTCCGTAAGGATCGCGGGGTACGGGCCGGCCAGGTCCCAGGTCTGGAAGAACGGACCCCAGTCGATGTACTTGGCCAGCTCGGCTAGGTCGAAGTTCTTGAACACGCGGCGGCCCAGCGCGCGGGGCACGGCAGGCTGGTAGGCAGACCAGTCCACCGGCGTCTTGTTGGCGCGGATCTTGGCCAGGGGCCACAGAGGCGTGGCCTTTTTGTTGGCGTGCTGGGTGCGCACTTTTTCGTAGTCGGCGTTCAGCTCATCCACATAGCTCTGCACGCCGTCGCCCAGCAGGCTTTGCGCCACGCTCACGCTGCGCGAGGCGTCGGGCACGTAGACCACGGGGCCTTCGTAATGCGGCGCGATCTTGACGGCAGTGTGCACGCGGCTGGTGGTGGCGCCACCAATCAGCAGCGGGATCTTCTTGACGCGGAAGTGCTCGTCTTTCTGCATCTCGCCGGCCACGTACTGCATCTCTTCGAGGCTGGGGGTGATGAGGCCCGACAGGCCCACGATGTCCGCCCCCTCGACCTTGGCCTTGGCCAGGATCTCGTGGCAGGGCACCATCACGCCCATGTTCACCACCTCGAAGTTGTTGCATTGCAAGACGACGGTGACGATGTTCTTGCCGATGTCGTGCACGTCGCCCTTGACGGTGGCAATGACGATCTTGCCCTTGCTGCGCACGTCGCGGCCGGCCAGTTCGTCCTGGCGCTTTTCTTCCTCAATGTACGGAATCAGGTGGGCTACGGCCTGCTTCATCACGCGGGCGCTCTTGACCACCTGGGGCAGGAACATCTTGCCCGCGCCGAACAGGTCGCCCACCACGTTCATGCCGTCCATGAGCGGGCCTTCGATCACGTGCAGCGGGCGGCCGCCCTTGGCCAGGATCTCGCGGTAGGCCTCTTCGGTGTCTTCGGTGATGAAGTCGGTGATGCCATGCACCAGCGCATGGCTCAGGCGCTCGCCCACGGTCTTGGGGTGCTCGGGCGTGCCGCGCCATTCGAGTTTCTTGCTCTCGTCCTTGGCGCCGCTTTTGGCGGTTTCGGCAATCTCGACCAGGCGCTCGCCCGCATCGGGACGGCGGTTGAGCACCACGTCTTCCACGCGCTCGCGCAGTGTGGGCTCCAGGTCGTCGTACACGCCCACCATGCCCGCGTTGACGATGCCCATGTCCATGCCGGCCTTGATGGCGTGGTACAGAAACACGGTGTGGATGGCCTCGCGCACAGGGTCGTTGCCACGGAAGCTGAACGACACATTGGACACGCCGCCCGACACCTTGGCGCCCGGCAGGTTCTGCTTGATCCAGCGCGTGGCTTCGATGAAATCGACGGCGTAGTTGTTGTGCTCTTCGATGCCCGTGGCCACGGCAAAGATGTTGGGGTCGAAGATGATGTCTTCGGGCGGGAAGCCCACCTCATCCACCAGCACGCGGTAGGCGCGTTCGCAGATCTCGATCTTGCGGGCATAAGTGTCGGCCTGGCCCACTTCGTCAAACGCCATCACCACGGCGGCGGCGCCGTAGCGCTTCACGAGGCGCGCCTCGTGCTTGAACTTCTCCACGCCCTCTTTCATGCTGATGGAGTTGACGATGCCCTTGCCCTGGATGCAGCGCAGCCCGGCCTCGATCACCTCCCACTTGGAGCTGTCCACCATGATGGGCACACGCGCGATGTCGGGCTCGGACGCGATGAGTTGCAGAAACCGCACCATGGCGGCCTTGCTGTCGAGCATGGCCTCGTCCATGTTGATGTCGATGACCTGAGCGCCGTTCTCCACCTGCTGGCGCGCCACGGCCAGGGCCTCTTCGTACTGGCCGTTCAGGATCATGCGCGCAAACGCCTTGGAGCCGGTGACGTTGGTGCGCTCGCCAATGTTGACGAACAGCGTGCCCTCGCCAATGGAGACGGGCTCCAGGCCGGACAGCTTCATGGGGGGCAGGGACGGGGCAGACGCGGACATAGGACTCACCTGTGCAGGGGCAGCAGAAAAACAGGTGAGCGTCGTTGCGGTGGGGCTTGAATAGCTTGTGGAGTGCCCAAGCCTGACGGCTTCACCATGGCGGTGGGGCCGCTGCAACGCTCCTTGGGCAAGGGGCGGATTTTACCGGGTCAGCGCACTGGCAGGAATTGCAAGAAGGTGCCGCCCACAATGCCCTGCACATAGCTGATGGCCGCGCGGCGGTACTTTTCGGTGGTGAAGGCGGCCAGCAGATCGAGCCGCGCGATGATCTTGCCGAACTCGCGCTCGAAGCTCAGGTTGCGGCCCTGGGCGCCGATTTCGTCGGCCAATAGCAGGGGCTGGCCCTGGGCGTTGCGGCGCTGCGCCAGCAGCCACACGGCGGTCTCGACGTTGCGCGCGGCGTTGTAGAGGTGCTGGGCATCCATGCCGTCCAGCAAGAAGAACTCCGTCTTGCCGCCGTGGGCGGTGATGATCATGTCGGCCGTGGCATGGATGAAGGCCGCCACACGATCGCCCCCGAACTCGGGCGCCAGCGCCAGCGCCATGGCGGCGATGTCGCGGCGGCCCTGCAGCGGGCCCCAGGGCTGGCGCTGCAACACGGCGGTGCGCAGCTGCTCCAGCGCCTGCTCGCGGCTGGTGGCAGTGCCCTTGCGCCATTCGGCGGGGTTGCGGCGGTAGAGCTTGTCGGCCAGGCGCAGCAGGCCTTCCAGGTTCTCTTGCATGGCCAGGGTGGCCATGCGGTTGGCGTCGGACTGGGCCAGCTCGGCGGCATGGGTGGGCGTCCCCTTCACCTCGCCGCGCGGCGTGGGGGCGTTGCTGGCACAGCCTGCCAATACGCAGCAGGACACCGCCACGCCAGCCCACCGGCCCGGCAATCCCCGCAGCAGCAGCAACAACAAAAACGGCCCTCTCATGGGGCCGATTATGGGTGGCGGCTGAGCGTCCCTGACCGCCGGTGAAGGGCGGTTGACATTGTTTGAAGAAGCGCGCTCAAGGCCTTTGTTACGACGCTGCCATGGCCGATGCAGGCAGGCCGAACAGGTGGTCGAACACCCAGTTGAAGACAAAGGTGTAGCCAAGGAAGAACACGATGAGCCCCAGGTCCATCACAAACGCGTGCCACAGGCTCACGCCAAACCACCAGGCAAACAGCGGCACCAGCGTGAAGACCAGGCCGCCCTCGAACCCGATGGCGTGTGCCACGCGCCGCGCCACGCTGCGCCCGCGCACGGGCTGGCGCGCCTCCCAGCGCTCGAAGGCCCAGTTGAAGACGATGTTCCAGACGATGGCGATCACCGAGGCTGCCACCGCCACCACGCTCGAATGCCCCGCGCCCTGGCCCGTGAGCAGCGCCAGGCCCACCGTGGCGGCGCCAATGGCGATCAGCTCGTACAGGGTCACGTAGATCACGCGGCGTTTGACGCCTTGCAGGCCAAAAAGGGTGGGTGTCTTGTCCATGGACGGTACTTTATATTCGCCGCACTGACATATAAAGTCAGCTTGTTTCAGTTTTATTGATAGATTGATACCCCATGGCGTTCAACTCCGACAGCGTGCAGGTGTTTCTGACCGTGCTCGACCACGGCTCGTTCTCGGCCGCCGCGCGGGCCTTGTCGCGTGTGCCGTCGGCGGTGAGCATGACCATTGCCCATCTGGAGGCCGAACTGGATGTGCAGCTGTTTGACCGCAGCGGACGCGAGCCCCGCCCCACCGCTGCCGCCCGCGCGCTGGAGCCCCAGGCCCGGCTGCTGGCGGGGCAGCTGCAGCAGCTCAACGCCCAGGCGCTGGCGCTGACCCAGGGGCTGGAGGAGCGGCTCACGCTGGCCATTGCGCCCGAGCTGCTGGCCTCGCGCTGGACGGAGGCGCTGGCGGCATTGGCGCAAGAGCACCCGCTGCTGCAGATCGAGGTGCTGGCCGCGCCGCAGGTGGATGCGCTGGCGCTGCTGCACAGCGGCCGCGCGCAGCTGGCGCTGGTGTTCGAGCGGCCCAGCATCGACGGGCGCGAGGGCTTTCAGGAGGTGGGCACCGAAACCCTGGTGGCGGTGATGGCGCCGCAGCACCCGGTGCTGGTGGCCGCCCGCGCCGCCGCCCAGGCACGGGGTGCCCCACCGGAGGACGCCATGCTGCGCGAGGAGCACCTGACCACCACACGCCAGATCGTGGTGGCCAGCCGCGACCTGGCGCAGACCGACCCGCGCTTTGTGTTTGCGCGCCACCACTGGCGCACCGACAACCACCTGGCCGCGCTGGGCCTCATCGAAGCCGGGATGGGCTGGGGCTGGCAGCCGCGCGCGCTGGTGCAATCGCGCATCGAGGCGGGGCGGCTGGTGGAGATGCCCTTCGAGAACCTGAGCAACGGCGCCGCGCTGTGGGTGGACGTGGTGTGGTCCAAGGAGCGCCCGCTGGGCCTGGGCGCTGCGCGCTTTGTGGCGCTGATGCGCGACCAGCGCGCGCTGGAGGCCGAACTGGCGTGAGTTGCAGCCTTTTTAGGCGGTAGCGCTAGTCGATCATGCCTCTGCAGCTACTGAATTCATAGCATCGCTTTTAACGGTGGGCCCGGGGTAGTGCCGACACTCGCCGTCCTCGGGCACCCACAGGCGGTGCGCCCACCCGCCACGCTGCGCCAGGGCGCGCACCTGGGCGCGGGTGGTGGGGCAATGGTCCAAGGCCTCCAGGTGGTTGACCACCACCGCGCCGGTTGTCAGCGCAGCGGCGTGCGCGACCTCGGCGGCGTCCATCAGGATGTCGGCGCCCAGGTCAAACCGGGCGCCACCGGCGGGCAGCACGGCCACATCGGGCTGCAGGCGCTGCAGGCAGTCGCGCACCGGGGGCGTCAGCACGGTGTCGCCGGCCAGGTACACGCTGGGCTCGCCCGGCAGCTCCAGCAGGTAGCCGTGGCCGTGCTCCATGAAGCGCGCCACCCAGCCCCGGCCGTGGGTGCAGGCCACGGGCGTGACCTGCCCGCCCAGCGCAAACGGCTGGCGGCCCTCGCCCGCCAGCGGCTGCACCTGCAGGCCGCGCTGCGCGAGGTAGGCGGCGTCGTGCGGCATGCAGAAGACGGGAATCTGGCGCTCGCGCAAAAACTGTTTGCCCGCGCGGTCCAGGTGGTCAAAGTGCCCGCGCTGGCAATGGGTGATGAGCGCGTGGGTCACGCGCTGCAGTGCCGCGTCGGCCTCGGCGGGCAAATCCACCAGGGGGTTGCGCTGGCGCCGGGTGCCCAGGTAGCGCAGCGCGGGCAGGCTGCCCCGGGGCGCGAGCATGGGGTCCACCAGCAGGCCGACGGGGCGGCCCGCGTGCTGAAACTCCAGCAGAACGGTGGCGTTGCGCAATTGGGTGATGAGCATGGGGGGCTTTCAGTGGGAGGAGGTGTTGCCATTGTTGAAAAGCAGGCCTCCCGCGAAAATGGCGCAGATTGACAATTTCTTGCGCTTTTGTGCCACCCATGGTTCTTCCATCCCCAACACCCCAGCCGCCCCTGCGCGTGGCACTGCTGCTCTACCCGGGCTGCATGCCGGCGGGCCTGTTTGCGGCGGCGGACATGGCACGCGCCGCCAACCTGCGTGCGCAGGCCAGCGTGATGGACATCTGCTGGGCAGGGGTGGACCGGTCGCCCGTGCCCACCTGGCAAGGCCCCGCGCTGGCCCCCTCCGTGGCACTGCAGCAGGCCGAGGCCGATGTGGTGCTGGTGCCGGGCCTGTGGCTCTCGTCGCCTGACCAGCTGCAAGGGCCGCTGCAGCAGCTGGCCCCGACGGTGCAGGCCTTGCGCGCGCTGCCCCGGCGCACGCAGGTGTGGAGCTACTGCGCGGGCGTGGTGCTGGCGGCCGCCAGCGGGCGGCTGCGCGGCCAGGGCGCCACGGCCACCTGGTGGTTGCGTGCCGCGCTGGAGCAGCAGTTCGCGCAGGTGGACTGGCGCTTTGACGAGCCGCTGGTGGCCGGCCCCACCGCCACCACGGCCGCCGGGGCCAACGGTTACCTGCCGCTGATGCTGCACGCGCTGGCCGCCCGCCTGCCGCCCCAGGCGATGACCGACCTGCAGGAGCTGCTGATGCTGCCCCGCCCCCGCACGGCGCACCCGGCATTTGCCGGGCATGACCTGATGACGCTGGCAGACGACGACCTGCGCCGCGCCATGCTGTGGGTGCAGCGCCGCCCCGCCACCGATCTGCGGCTGCCCGCGCTGGCCCAGGCGCTGGGCCTCTCGCCCCGCACACTGGCGCGGCGGGTGCAGGCCCACACGGGCCTGACGGCGGCCCTGTGGATGCGCCGCATCAAGCTGCGCCAGGCCAGCGAGGCGCTGTGCGACACGCCGCTGCCGCTCAAGCGCATTGCCGAAGACCTGGGCTTTGCCAGCGAGGCCGGACTGCACCGCGCGTTCCGCCAGGCCACGGGGCAGACGCCGCTGGCCTACCGCATGGCACATGGCGTGCGCTAAGGGATCTTCTGCACGAATCGAGCGGCAAGTGGGCGCTGCGGATCGGGATGGGCTGCAAGGCGCAAAACGCAGCAATAGCCGCAGCTATTGCGAGTATTTGCAACGCCGCAGACCGCCCGAGACCGCAGCGGCACACGGCGCGGTGATTTGTGCAGAGGGTCCCTCAACGGCTCCCGCGGCAATTTTCAAGCCCAATCTGCTCCAAGCGCTAGTGAATCATACGCAATCAGCTATCAACTTGATAGCATCATGTTTTCGTAGAAGAGGAGACCGCGCCCCCACAGCTGACGTACGATGGCCCATCGAGGAGCCCGCATGAACCACCCGTTTCACAGCAGCAACAAAGACGTGGCCCAACGCTGGTCGCAATGGCAGCCGGACGCGCCGCAGCATGACGATGACAAGCGGCCCGACGGCCAGCCCGAGCGGCGCAAGGCCGGCAAACACCGCCGCACGGTGTCGCTCAAGGACTTTGATCCGTCGGCCAAGCCGTTTTCGCTGGGCGACAAGCTCAAGGACAAGGCCGCCACCGAGTCGATTGCGCAGGAGCTGGACACGCTGCAGAACCTGTTCTACGCCGACAAGCGCTACAAGCTGCTGGTCATCTTGCAAGGCACCGATACATCGGGCAAGGACGGCACCATCCGGGGCGTGTTTGGCCGCATGAGCGCGCTGGGCGTGCACGCCGTGGGTTGGAGCGCCCCCACCGAGGCCGAGCGTGCCCACGACTACCTGTGGCGCATCCACCAGAAGGTGCCCGGTGCGGGCGAGATCACGGTGTTCAACCGCAGCCACTACGAGGACGTACTGGTGCCCGCCGTCAACGGATGGATCACGCCCGAACAGCACCACCAGCGCTTTGGGCACATCAACGACTTCGAGCGCATGCTCACGCACACCGGCACCATCGTGCTCAAGTTCATGCTGCACATCAGCGCTGACGAGCAGCGCGAACGCCTGCAGGAGCGCCTGGACGACCCGGCCAAACACTGGAAGTTCTCGATGAGCGACATCGAGGCCCGCAAGCAGTGGAGCCAGTACCAGAAGGCCTACGAAATGCTGCTGGCCGCCACGCACACGCCCTGGGCGCCGTGGACCATCGTGCCCGCCAACTCCAAGACCCACCGCAACCTGATGATCGCTACGCTGGTGCGCGAGGTGCTCACCGGCCTGGACCTGCGCTACCCGCCGGGCGACCCGGCGATGCAGAAGATCCGCATCGAATAGGCCCCGCCCCGCAGCGGGCCCGGCAGTGCGCGGTGCGGACAAAAACTGCGCGTGTCGTCACTGGCCCGGTCGGCATTCCGGGATACGGCCCCAGGCGTCGCCGCAGAAGTTCTGCCGCGTGCGGGTGAGGCAGCTCGCGCGCGACAGCTCGTTGCTCATGGCCGCGCACTGGGCCAGCGCGCCGCGCAAGCGGGCCAGGCTGTCGCCCGGCGACGGCACGGGTGCTGCGGGAGGCGGCCAGGGTGCGTCGTCGGCTGGTGCCGCCGTGCGCGGCTTGCCGGTGGCGGGCAACGATGCCGCATCGGCCACGCGGGGCACGGTGACGGGGGTGAACGGCGGTGCAGAGGCTGCCGCTGCGGCTGCGGGCGGGGGGGCGGCAGTGGCGCTGTCTGGTGCAGACGCAGTGGCCGCCGGGCGTGCGCGTTGGGATTCGATGATTTCTTCCACCGGCTCGGGGCGCGCGGGTGCGGACTCCGCAATGCCCGGGATGCTGGGCACGGCCGCTGGCGCTGCGACAGCCGGGGCCTGCCGCGCGGGCGGCGCAGCATCGGGCCGGCCTAGCAGATACCAGGCTGCGGCGCCTGCCACCACCAGCAGGGCCACTGCGGCGCCTGCATAGGCCAAGAGGGGTCGCTGGCGCGTCGGGGTGGCAGCGGGGTGCTCGTCGTCATCGAACACAAACTCCATCGGCGCCGGGTCATTGGAGGCAGCGGGGGGCACCTCTGCCTCCAGCGGGTGGGCGCACTTCACGCACCAGCGCGCCGTCGGGTGGTTGGGCGCCTGGCATTGCGGGCAGGCGGTGCGGGTCACGCTCATGGATATCCCTCTCTTTTTTTCATGGCCCCGGCGGTGCGGTGGGGCCCGGTGCAGCGCCCGGTGCTGCGCCGGGCTGGCTGAGTCTAGGGGCAACGGGCCACTGCGCCAGGGCCAAGGCCACGGGCCGCCACCCCGCCCGCAAATTGCCGCACTGCAGCATTGAATGGCTCTCGGAGAGCCATGCATTAAATGCATAACCCACAAACACACCGGCCTTGGACAGTGCCCCAGCCCAGGCATAAGCTTCGCAGCCTGAACTGATCCCACAAGGAAATTCACCATGTCAAACCCTGTCGGCGCCCCCGCCGCACAATCCCACCCCCTGCCCTCGTACCTGCAGGCCGACCACCTCGGCCCCTGGGGCAACTACCTGCAGCAGGTGGACCGCGTCACCCCTTACCTGGGCAGCCTGGCGCGCTGGGTGGAAACGCTCAAGCGGCCCAAGCGCATCCTGATCGTGGACGTGCCGATCGAGCTGGACAACGGCACCATCGCCCACTACGAAGGCTACCGCGTACAGCACAACCTGAGCCGGGGCCCCGGCAAGGGTGGCGTGCGCTTCCACCAGGACGTGACGCTGTCTGAAGTGATGGCCTTGTCGGCCTGGATGTCGGTGAAAAACGCGGCGGTGAACGTGCCTTACGGCGGCGCCAAGGGCGGCATCCGTGTGGACCCCAAGAAGCTGTCGATGGGTGAGCTGGAGCGCCTGACGCGCCGCTACACCAGCGAAATCGGCCTGCTTATCGGCCCGTCCAAGGACATCCCCGCACCCGACGTGAACACCAACGGCCAGGTCATGGCCTGGATGATGGACACGTACTCGATGAACGTGGGCGCCACCGCCACCGGCGTGGTCACCGGCAAGCCTGTGGACCTGGGCGGCTCGCTGGGCCGTGTGGAAGCCACCGGCCGTGGCGTGTTCACCGTGGGCGTGGAAGCCGCCAAGCTGACCGGCCTGGCGCTCGACGGTGCCCGCGTGGCAGTGCAGGGCTTTGGCAATGTGGGTGGCATTGCCGCCAAGCTGTTTGCCGAAGCGGGGGCCAAGGTAGTGGCGGTGCAAGACCACACCGGCACCATCTTCAACAGCAAGGGCGTGGATGTGCCCGCACTGCTGGCGCATGTGAAGACCCGTGGTGGCGTGGGCGGCTTTGCCGGCGCCGATGTGATGAAGGCCGAAGAGTTCTGGGGCGTGGATTGCGAGATCCTGATCCCTGCCGCGCTGGAAGGGCAGATCACCAAGGACAACGCGGGCCAGATCAAGGCCAAGCTCGTGATCGAAGGCGCCAACGGCCCCACGACCACCGAGGCCGACGACATCCTGCACGACAAGGGCGTGCTGGTGCTGCCCGATGTGATCGCCAACGCCGGTGGCGTGACAGTGAGCTACTTTGAGTGGGTGCAGGATTTTTCCAGCTTCTTCTGGAGCGAGGACGAGATCAACGCCCGCCTGGTGCGCATCATGCAAGAGGCCTTTGCGGGCATCTGGCAAGTGGCGCAAGAGCACAAGGTGAGCCTGCGCACTGCCACCTTCATCGTGGCCTGCCAGCGCATCCTGCACGCCCGCGAAATGCGCGGCCTGTATCCATAAGCCCTCGCCCGCCCCACGGGCCTGCCCCTTACCCGGGGCAGGCCGTCACACCACCGCCAGCCGCTGCGATCCAGCCCTGGCGGTTTTTCTTTGCCCAGGCCTTGCGCAGCCACCGTGGCTGTTGCGCCGTGGCGACGCAGCAAGCGCGCGCAACGGCCGTTCAAGGCCCCAGAACGACCGCGCAGCCGCCGCAGAAACCAAAAGATACGCACACATACAAATGGTGATCTTTCCCCCGGACCTTGCGTGAAAAACTGCCAGGACTTCGCATTCACGCCGTCTTCGGGAGATTCTGGTGGCCCTTCCATCTCTGCGCAGCCTGCTGGCGCGCTTTCTGCTCAGCCGCCTGCGCACCGCGCGCTCTGTGGCCCGTCTGGCGTACCGCCTGAATCCCCACAAACCCGCGCTCATCGACCGGCGCGGCACCCTCACCTATGCGCAGTTGCAGGATCGCGTGTACCGCCTGCAGGCCTGGATGCAGGCCCAGGGCGTAAAAAAAGGCGATGTGGTCTTCACCTGGCTGCCCGAAACCGGCGAGCAGTACGAAACCCGGCTGGCCACGTTCGAAAACGGCACCATCTTTGCGAGCTTTCACAAGCACCTTCCGGCCGATGCAGCGCTCACGACCATGGGCCGCGTCAAGCCCACGGTGTTCATCCACGACCCGTTGCTGAGCGCGCCCATCCTGCAGGCCGTGCGCGAGCAACTGCCCGGCCTGCGCATGCTGGCGCTGGGCGACGAATACGAGCGTGCCCTGGCGCAGCAGACCCCGTCGGCCGGCACTGCCGATGTGCATGAGGACGATGTGTTCGCGCTGCACATGACCTCGGGCACCACGGGCCTGCCCAAGTCCATCGGCTACAGCAACCGCAAGTACCTGGACAGCGTGCGCCTGATCTCGCGCGCCATCGACTTCAAGCCGCCCGCCAACGGGCCGGACGTGAACATGCTGGGCCTGCCGCTCACCGGCCCGGGCTCGGGCCTGGTGCTGCCCACGCTGCTGGCGGGGGCGGCGCTGGTGATGCCCGAGGACTTCCGCGCCACCACGCTGGCCGGGCTGATCCAGAAGCACCGCGTATCGCGCGCCTTCCTCTCGCCCTCGGCCATCATCGACCTGCTGGACGAGCCCACGCTGGGCCAGTACGACCTGTCGTCGCTGACCCACGTGCCGTACGGCTCGGAGATGATGCCCGCGCCCAAGATTGCGGAGGCCATCCGCCGCTTTGGGCCCATCTTTCAGCAGGGCTACGGCTGCCTGGAGGCCCTGCCCCCCATCACCTGGCTGTTACCCCACGAGCACGTGGACGCGCAGGGCCAACCACTGGGCAACGACATTCTCTCCACCGTGGGCCGTGTGATGCCGGGTGTGGACGTGGTCATCCGCGACGAACAATTTGTGCCGCTGCCCCTCGGCCAGATGGGCCTGATCACCGTGCAGACGCCGGTGCGGTTTGACGGCTACTGGCTGGACCCGGAAAAGACCAGCGAAACCCTGCGCGACGGCTGGGTGGTGATGGGAGACCTGGGTTACTTCGACGCCGCCGGTTACCTGCATGTGCTGGGCCGCAGCGCAGACCGCGTGGTGCGCAATGGCCAGGCACTGAACCCGCGCGAGATCGAAGAAGTGGCGCACTGCCACCCGGCCGTGAAGGAGGCCTGCCTGGTACAGCACGGCCCGGCCGCCGTGCTGGTGGCCAGCCTGCGGCAAAGCTGGCGCAACGACCGGGGCACCCAGGCCCTGGAGCACGACCTGGCGGAGTTTCTGGTGCAGCACCTGCCGCCCGAGATGCGGCCCGACGATGTGCGCCTGGTCACGGAGATTCCGCGCAGCTTCCTCAACAAGATGCTGCGGCGCGAGGTGCGCCTGATGCTGGAGGCCATGCCGCCGCGCAGCGGTGCGGCGCATACGGCACGCGCAGAGCCTGTGGCGGGCCCGATGGCAACGCCCCCCCGGGCCGAAGCAATGGCACCCGCACACCCATGACAGCCCCCATGAACATGCAGCCCACCCCCCCTATTCGGCTGAGCCTGGGTACCAAACTCGGCTACGCCGTGGGCAACGTCGGCCTGCAGATGCTGGTTGCGGCCATGAGCTTTCTGCTCATGATCTTTTACACCGACGTGGCCCTGGTGCCCCCGGCCGTGGCCGGTGCGGCGCTGCTGGTAGGCAAGGTGTGGGACACCATCAACGACCCGCTGTTTGGCTGGCTGACCGACCGCACGCGCTCCCGCCACGGCCGCCACCGCGTGTACCTGATCTACGGCGCCCTGCCCCTGGCGGTGGTGGCTGCCGCCGTGTGGATGGTGCCGCCGGGCCTGAGCCCCTGGGCAGCGTTTGTGTGGATCGCCGTCACCTACACCTTGTTCGACACCGTGATGACGCTGGTGCAGCTGCCCTACCAGGCCATGGCCGCCAACATGACGCAGGACTACGACGAGCGCACCAGCCTCACGGCGTTTGCATCCATGGGTGCCCTGCTGGGGTTTTTTGCGGGCAGCGTGTTCATGCCCCTGCTGGTACGGGCCGCGCCCGATGCACGCACGGGCTACGCACTGGCCGGCGCCTGTTTCGGGCTGGCCGCCGGGGTCGCTGTGGCCGTGGTGGCCTGGCGCGTGCGCGAGCCCGCCACCACCGGCGACTTATCGCCTGCGGCCCCAAACCCTCCAGCAGCCACACCCGGCTGGACATCGGTACGCAACACCCTGCTGGCCACGCTGCGCAACCGCCCGTTTGTCATGCTGGTGAGCGCAGCCGGGCTGGTGCGCCTGGGCCTCACGCTGGTGCAGGCCTCGCTCGCGTATTTCGTCATCTACCAGTTGCAGGGCGACAAGGGCGACCTGCCGCGCTTCATGGGCATCCTGCTTGCGGTGGTGGGCATCTCGCTGTTCGTGTGGAAGCGCGTGGTGGACCGGTGGGAGAAGAACCTGGCCTACATCCTCGGGCTGGTGTTCTGCTGCGCAGGGCTGGTGGCGCTGTACTGGGTGGGTCCGGGCCAGCAGGCCCTGGTGACGGGCATCCTGGTGGTGGTGGGCATCGGCATGGGCGCGCACTGGATCGTGCCGTTTGCCATGGTGCCCGACACCATCGACCACGGCCACATGCAGGCGGGCGAGCGCCAGACCGGCATGTACTACGGCCTCTATGGCCTGGTGGACAAGCTGGCGCGCACCCTGGCCACGGTCCTGGTGGCCGGCATGCTGGAGCTGACAGGCTATGTGCCCAACGTGGCCCAGTCGGCCCAGGCGCTGCAGGGCATCACGGCCATGACGGGACTGCTGCCAGCGCTGTGCCTGGTGCTAGCCATTCCGCTGCTGCTGGCCTACCCCATCACCCGCGCCCGCCATGCAGACCTGGTGCGCAGCGTGGGCGCTGCCGCCACGGCCGAGGCGGTCAGTACGACCGCAGTGGCCGCAACCCCTGCCCGCCAGAGCGAACACACCTCCCGCCCTGCGTGGGCGCCCTCTCGCACCCTGCCCAGTGGTGGGCACGACTTCGCACACAGCCGCTAGGGATCCTCTGCACGAATCGAGCGGTAAGTGGGCACTGCGGATCGGGAGGGACGGCAAGGCGCAAAACGCAGCAAAAGCCGTAGCTATTGCGAGGCTTTGCAACGCCGCAGACCGCCCGAGACCGCAGATGCACACGGCGCGGTGATTCGTGCAGAGGGTCCTCAGAGAGTTAGAGAGCTTGCAGACGCGCCCTCAGGCAGATGGCGCTGGCCCCACGGGCTCGGGCGGTAGCACACCGCGCATCGCGAGGCAGAAGGGCTGCACGCACTCGGCCCGCGCGGCGTAAGGGCAACCCACGGTCTCGCACAGGCCCGACGCGCCATTGCGCGCCCTCTCCTCTTCTCGCGGCACCTGGCCGCTGGCCTGCAGCACGGCCATCTGGGTCCAGGGGTCCAGGCGGCCGGTGGCCTGCTGCAGCATGTCGCGGCCATACACGGTGGCAGCCAGTTGCGGCTGCAGGTCCAGCACCAGCAGCGCGCTGGTGCGCGGCGCGGCAGCATCCATGCCCTGCAACACCAAGGCCATCACCCCCGATTGCAACGCTTGGCCTCCGCCCGCAAAAGGCACCTGCAGCGCACCACCCGCAGCGCTGGCGCCCACGCCCAGGTTTGCGCCAACTTGCACCGCCCCCGCGCCCGCCGCGGCGGGCGACGCCTGGGCCGCCAGCCAGGGCACCGGGGCACGCAAGGTGAGCGCCAGCCCGCGCGGCCCCTCAGGCGTCGCCACCACGCCCTGGCGCACCAGCCAGGTTTGCAGCGGCGGCTGGTCGGCATCCAGCGCGCCACTCTCCAGCGCCTGCGCCATGCCGATGGGCCAGGGCTGCGCGGCCACCACGCGCTGCGGCACCCCGGCCTGCGCGGTGACTTGTGCCACCAGGACACTCACCATTCGTAGCAGCGGTGCGCTGAGGCCCGACGCAGGCCAGGCGGTACCGCCCGTGGCGGAAGCTGCGGACGCCGATGCATTGGCGGGCGCAGTCGTGGGGGCGCCACGCGGCAGCAGCGCCGAAGCCCCCGCTGACGCAGCCCGCCCGGCGCCCTCGCCCCTTGTGCCCGGCCAATTGCCATCGGCCCCGCCCGCCCTGCGCGGGTCAAAGCCCGCCGCCAGCTGTTCGCGCGCCTGGGGCGAGATGCTGGCCTGGTCCGCTGGTGTGGGCAGCGGCCCGCCGGGCGGGCTGGGTGAGGTGACCGAGGGCGGCGGCGCGCTGGGGTCAGCCGTGTGCGGCGGCGTGGGGGCGGTGGGTGCAGCAGGTTTGGGCTTGTCCAGCCCCAGCAACGCCGTCTGCCGCTGCAGCGCCGCCTCGGCCAGAAACTGGGCCACGGGCGGCAATGACGTGCGGGACGGATCGATGGGGAGGGTCATGCCGGGCTGCCTGGGGAAGGAATGTCCGATTCTGTAGTGATTCGTGCGACGTGAACAGGCCGTGGTGCGAGCAGGCCTGCCAAGCGCATCAGCTATCAACTACATAGCAAAGGGTGCAATAAAGTCCAGCGCTACCGGAATTTTTTGCCCACAATTCGGCTCCACCGCCCGCCGCGTTGCCTCTCAGCGCGCAGCCACCCCCCCGCCATGCCCCCGCACACCACCACCCCCTCGCGCCTTGTTGATCACCCCCCCACGCCCCACACCGGGGTTGCGCCCGCACTGCTGATGGCCGTGCTGGGCTTTCTGCTGTTCAGTGGCTGGATGTATGCGCCGCAGTGGGAACGCGCCTTCCGCTCGGACGGCTCGCCGGTGTCGTGGCTGTCGAGTGCGCTGCTGCTGGCGCTCAGCATCACGGCCCTGCGGATGGTGGGGGACCGCGCCCTGCCCCGGCGGCTGGGTGCCTGGCTGGCGCTCTCGTTTTTTTCGCTGGCGCTGGACGAGCAGTTCATGCTGCACGAGCTGTGGAAGTTCCGCTGCCATGAATGGACGGACGCCTGCCGCTGGGCCCCCGTGCGCGAAGCCCCCATGCTCGCCGTGGCGGTGGTGGGCCTGCTCACCATGGCCTGGCTGCACCGCGCCTTGTGGCACCCCGGCACGCGCGCGCTGCTGTGGGCGGGCCTGGCTGTGGGCTGGCTAGCGATTGGTGTGGACCAATGGCCCGAAGTGCAAGCGCACTGGCCCCGCCTGCCCGAGCTGCCCACCCTGCTGGCCAGGCTGGAAGAAGGGCGGGAAGTGGTGGCCGAAGCGCTGGTGCTGGGGGCGTTGTTGCGACAGCCGGGGTTGCGATAAGAAGCGAACGAAGTGAAGGCTTGACGACGAAATACGCTCCGCTCACAGGAGCGTTATTCATTCCGCGGCTGTTTTTTGGCCTTCAAAGCCTCGCGCCACTTCTCAGCTGCTTGCCCCATCGATGTCTTGAGGTCAGCGTCAATGTCGGAAGTCTGGAACATGAACGCCAGTCGCTCATTGACGACAACGGCAAGCTTCTCGTTTCTGTTAATGCGGCCAATGCTATCTGCCAAGCCATGATTGAAGGCCACGAACAGGGCGGCCAGACTTGCAAGAACCAGTGACTGGTCCTCATTGGCGCGGACGGGCGGCAGCATATCGTCCAGCCATCCGAGCATCACTGCCCTACCCTGCCGGATGAGCTTGGCCTGCGATGTGTAGCCGTGAAGGAGACCGCATCGCGCAGCGTACAAATCAACGCCACGGAGTGTGTACTCTGGCCCAGACAAGGTTAAGTAGCGGTCTGCCCAGGAGATGAAGTCCTCCCGGTCTGTATCCATTTTCTCGCGTGGTCGCTCGATTCCGGATGCTATGTCGATGGCGCTCATCAGCAGCTGCGCTCCAGCGGCCATACGCTTGTTCTCAAGGCAGAACTTGATGTCGGAAATGATGTGATCGAAAAAGACCGCGTGATACAGCCGCAGGTCAAGCCAGCCGTCCGGATTCAGTTTTTCCGCCATGAGTGCTTCCAGTAAAGCATGCAGTGACACCTTTTAAAGCGTCATAGGCGAATTGTCATGCAACCGGCGCGGGGGGCTACGGCTTAAGCGCTGCCGATCCTGACCCAAAGCAGTCCAACAGCATCCCCTCACGTGCACTCCTGATCCACCCAATACCCCGCCGGAAACCACTGGCCGTTGATATTGAGGAACCAGCGCCATTCAAAGATGGGCTCAAAGCTCATGCCCCCTGGCGAAGGGGTGTCGATGCGCAGGATGTCCGCCACACCGTCGCGGTCCAGGTCGATCTCGTGCACCAGCACGGCGGCGTTCTTGCGCTGGGGCTTATCGCGGATGGGCGGGTCGGCGGGCATCATCCAGCTGGTGGCATAGCGCCTGGAGCGCACCTTCACCGCATCGGGCGGCAGCCTGCCGGGCACCACCAGGCGCACCAGCACGTCGGCCGACTCTGACACCTTGGCATAGCCGCGCACGGCAGTGGTCTCATCGTTGCGCGGGTCGTCAAAGCCCTTGCCCGGGTAGTGGCCTCCGCAATAGTGGTCTGCGTTGCTGATGTCCCAATACCGCCGACCCAAGGTGCGGGCGCCCACCAGGCCCTGGTGCGTGATGGCGTACAGCGTGAGCGCCGGGGCAAAAGCGAGGTCGGCGGCTCCCACGTCCCAAAAACCCGTCACGAATTCGATCTCCGGGCCGCTGTGGCGGTTGAAGCTGCCGTAGGGTTCCTTGGTGGGGATGACGCTGATGCGCGTGCCCGCCACGGCCGCCAGGCCATCGGCCTCGGTCTCGTGGAGCAGGGCCACACTGGCGTGGCTGCGGAAGTACGACGGGGCAATGGCAGGCAGCGTGGGCAGGGCGGCCAGGGGCGCCACGGCCGGGATGTGGTCCACGGCGCGGGTGGCCAGCTTCACACCGTCCAGCGGGTTGACAGGGCTGCCCCGGTCAATCTCTTGCTCGGGCCGCAGCAGCACGCCGCTGCGCATGAGCTTCTTGGCAGCCTCCCATTCGGGGCGCAGGGGGTACTGCACGGGCATCTCGGGCGTATGGCTTTTGGCCAGCGCGGGCAGTTGCAAGGCAGCCGGGCGCGGCAGGGCGTTGCCATAGGCCCGCATGCGGTTGGCCGACGGCGCGACCCAGAAGGCGCGGGCGGCATCTTTGCCCGCCTGGGCCAGGGTGAGGGGCTGGTCGGCCAGCAGGTTGCAGGCCACATGGGCTTGCAGGGGCTCCGCCAAAGGCGGGCCCAGCCGGGCATCGCCTGCGTAGAGCACGGCACACCAGCCGTCGCGCTCGGTGAGCTGTTGCAGCGCGGTGTTGGCGGGCACCTGGGCCACGATGCGGGCCGAGGACTGGGCCGACTCGCGCAGGTTGACCCAAGAGCCCTGCACGTAGCGCTGCTTGGCAGGAGCGACGGCTGGGGCCTGGGCGCTGGCACCGCCAGACAAAGCCACACCAAGCACAGCAGCCGCAACCACCCGGTGGGGGCTGCATTCAAAAAGAGTTGTCATGCGGGAGCCCCGGGGCGTTCTCAAAAGAATCAGACTGCCAGCGCAGGCTCTGGCTGGGCGGCGGGCGGTTGCGACTCGACCACCCGAGCCAGCAGCGCGCCGCTGTAGCGCGCAGGCAGCGGAATCCACACGCGCACGGGGCTGCCCTGGGCGACCTGCACGGGCTGGCCTTCCACGTTGCGCATTTCCTGCAGGCGCACGGTGGTGTTGCCGCTGGGGTGCACCACCTCGATCAGGTCGCCCACAGCAAAGTGGTTTTTGGTTTCCACCAGCACCCAGTCACCGCTCAGGCCCGCATCGGCCAGGCCCTCGGTGCCCAGCACCTCACCCACGTACTGGCTGCGCTGGGTGGCCGAATGGCCGCTGAGGTAGTTCTGGTAGTCGTTGCTGGGGCGGCGCTCCAGCAGGCCGCCGGTGTAGCCGCGGTTGGACAGGCCTTCCAGCTCGATCAGCAGCTCGGGGTTGAAGGGCCGCCCAGCCACGGCGTCGTCAATGGCGCGGCGGTACACCTGAGCGGTGCGGGCCACGTAGTACAGGCTTTTGGTGCGGCCTTCGATCTTGAGCGAGTCCACGCCGATCTGCGTGAGGCGCGCCACATGCTCCACCGCGCGCAGGTCCTTGCTGTTCATGATGTAGGTGCCGTGCTCGTCTTCCATGATGGGCATGAGCTGGCCGGGGCGGCCGGCTTCTTCGATCAGGTAGACCTTGTCGGCCTTGGGGTGGCGTTGGCCGCTGCCGGTGGTGGAGGCAAAGGCCTGCTCGGCCTTCTGTTGCGCAGCCTCGAAGTTGAAGTCGCCTTCCATCTTCTGCGCAACGGCTTCGCCCGTGGTGGGGTCGATGTCGGCGTCGTGTGTGGCGTAGTTCCAGCGGCAGGCGTTGGTGCAGGTGCCCTGGTTGGGGTCGCGGTGGTTGAAGTAGCCGCTGAGCAAACACCGGCCCGAGTACGCAATGCACAGCGCGCCGTGCACGAACACTTCCAGCTCCATGTCGGGGCATTCCTGGCGGATTTTTTCGATCTCATCCAGGGCAAGCTCGCGCGAGAGGATGATGCGAGACACACCCATCTTTTGCCAGAACTTCACCGTGGCCCAGTTAGTGGTGTTGGCCTGCACGGACAGGTGGATCTCCGTCTCCGGCCACTTCTCCTTGACCATCATGATGAGGCCTGGGTCGGCCATGATGAGCGCGTCAGGCTTGCAGTCGATCACGGGCTCGATGTCGCGCAGGTAGGTGCGGATCTTGTCGTTGTGCGCAATCAGGTTGCTGGTCACGAAGAACTTCTTGCCGCGCGCGTGGGCCTCGTCAATGCCTTGCTTGATCTGCTCCAGGCGGAACTCGTTGTTGCGCGCGCGCAGCGAGTAGCGCGGCTGGCCGGCGTACACCGCGTCGGCGCCAAAGTCGTAGGCGGCGCGCATCTTGTCGAGCGAACCAGCGGGCAGGAGGAGTTCGGGGGCTTTGAGCGTGGTCATGGGGTGGCCCAATCTAAAAATCGTCGGAGGTCGGGTTCAGCGGGGCATCAGGGGCAGGCCGCCGAGCATGCCCATGGCCTGGGCTGGAAACTCTTCGGCATCAAACGCCTTGTCGCCATCGGCGTCCTGCATGCCGTTGGGCACCAGGCCCTTGAAGTCGAACTGGCGTGGGTCCATGAAGTGCGAAGGCACCAGGTTGCGCAGCGCCACGGCCATGTTCTCGATGCGGCCGGGGTAGAGCTGTTGCCAGTCGCGCAGCATCTGGCCGATCTGCTTGCGCTGCAGGTTCTCCTGGCTGCCGCACAGGGTGCAGGGGATGATGGGGAACTGGCGGTGTTCGGCCCAACGCGTGAGGTCATCCTCGGCCACATAGGCCAGCGGGCGGATGATGAGGTGGTCGCCCCGGTCGCTCTGCACCTTGGGCGGCATGCCCTTGAGCTTGCCGCCAAAGAACATGTTCAAAAAGAAGGTCTGCAGCATGTCGTCGCGGTGGTGGCCCAGCGCGATCTTGGTGGCCCCCAGCTCATCGGCCACGCGGTACAGAATGCCCCGGCGCAGGCGGCTGCACAGGCTGCACATGGTCTTGCCTTCGGGGATGTGCTCCTTGACGACGCGGTAGGTGTCTTGCGTTTCGATGTGGAAGGGCACGCCCACTTTCGTCAAATACTCGGGCAGCACATGGGCCGGAAAGCCGGGCTGCTTCTGGTCGAGGTTGACGGCGATCAGCTCGAACTTGTTGCCGTTGCGCTGCTGCAGCATGCGCAGCACGTCCAGCATTCCATAACTGTCTTTGCCGCCCGACACACACACCATCACCTTGTCGCCGTCTTCGATCAGGCCAAAGTCGCCAATGGCCTGGGCCACTTGGCGCACCAGGCGCTTTTCAAGCTTGAGCGCGGCGTGCGCGGCGGCCTTGGCAGCCGCTGCGGCTGCGTCGTCGCCCTCCACAAAGGAAGAGGCGGGCGGGGTGGCGGTATCAAGCATGGGGTGAACGGACCAAACGGCGAAACGGGGATGCGCAATGAAGGGGGATTGCAAGGTTGCCGCACCCGGCGGCGCCTTGCAATGGGCTGCCGCACTGCGCTGGTACGGCATTTACTACATTTTTTATAGCTGCTTGCGCTTATTGAATAAGCGCTAGAGGACGATTTGACTCAAATTCAGGCTTCTGCGGGGTAGAACATCTTGCGCGTAGGCACATCGGCCACTGCCTTGGCAATGGCGCCGATGTGGTCTGGCGTGGTACCGCAGCAGCCGCCCAGGATGTTGACCAGCCCCTCCGCCGCGAACTCGTGCACCAGGCGGCTGGTGATCTCGGGCGTTTCGTCAAAGCCGGTGTCGCTCATGGGGTTGGGCAGGCCGGCGTTGGGGTAGCAGCTAATGAACGTGTCCTCGGCCACGCGGTTCAGCTCCTGGATGTAGGGGCGCATCAGCGTGGCACCCAGCGCGCAGTTCAGGCCAATGGCCAGGGGGCGCGAGTGGCGCACGCTGTGCCAGAAGGCGGTCACGGTCTGGCCCGACAGGATGCGGCCGGAGGCGTCGGTCACGGTGCCGCTGATGATGAGCGGCAGGCGCTCGCCGCTCTTTTCAAAGAACTCGTCAATCGCGAACAGCGCGGCTTTGGCGTTCAGGGTGTCGAAGATGGTCTCAACCAGCAGCACGTCGGCGCCGCCTTCGACCAGCGCTTCGGTCTGCTCGTAGTAGGCAGCGCGCAGGGTTTCAAAGTCGATGTTGCGGGCGCCCGGGTCGTTCACGTCGGGGCTGATGCTGGCCGTCTTGGGCGTGGGGCCGAGGGCTCCGGCCACAAAGCGAGGCTTGTCGGGCGTCGAATACTTGTCGCAAGCTGCGCGCGCCAATTGGGCGGAGCGCAGGTTCATCTCGCGCGCCAGGTGGGCCATGTGGTAGTCCTCCTGCGCCACGGTGGTCGCGCCGAAGGTGTTGGTTTCGATCAGGTCAGCCCCGGCCGCCAGGTAGCGCTCGTGGATGTCGCGGATCACATCGGGACGGGTGATGCTGAGCAGCTCGTTGTTGCCCTTCACGTCGTACGCAAAGTCCTTGAACCGGTCGCCCGCGCCATCCGGCCCGGTGTAGCCCTCGCCCCGGTACTGCGCCTCGCCCAGCTTGAAGCGCTGGATCATGGTGCCCATGGCGCCGTCGAGGATGACGATGCGTTGGGCGAGGATGTCGGGCAGTTGCGCGGCGCGCGTGTAGTGGAGGGCTTGCATAGGGCGCTATTGTAGAAAGCCGGCCCCTCGCCCTCTTGCAGCGCACAATATGCGCCTGCCGCGCACGGGGCCAAGACCAGGCACGGCAAAGGATTTTGGCCTTATTGGCACCAAGCGCTGGATTCGTATGCGCTGGCAGCTATCAATTTCAGAGTATTCGTTTGTCTCCTCGCCTGTCCCCCGCACTGTCCCCTGCCCATGCCGTTTTGCAGGCCGTTTTTGGCTACGAGCAGTTTCGCGGTCCCCAGCAGGCCATCGTCGAGCATGTGATCGCGGGCGGCGATGCGCTGGTGCTCATGCCCACGGGCGGCGGCAAGTCGCTGTGTTATCAGGTGCCAGCCATCGTGCGCCAGCAGCAGGGGCGTGGGGTCACCATCGTGGTCTCGCCGCTGATTGCGTTGATGCACGACCAGGTGGGCGCGCTGCACGAGGCGGGGGTGTCTGCCGCGTTTCTCAACTCCACGCTGAGCTATGACGAGACGCTGGACGTGGAGCTGCGGCTGCAGACTGGCGACATCACACTGCTGTATGCCGCGCCCGAGCGGCTGAACACGCCCCGGTTCCTGGGCCTGCTCGACAGTCTGTACCACGGCGGTCACCTGTCGCTGTTTGCCATCGACGAGGCGCACTGTGTGAGCCAGTGGGGCCACGACTTCCGCCCCGAATACCGCGCGCTCACGGTGCTGCACGAGCGTTATGCGGGCGTGCCGCGCATTGCGCTCACGGCCACGGCCGATGCGCTGACGCGCGCCGACATCGTGGAGCGGCTGCAGCTGGAGGGCGCGCAGCACTTCGTGAGCAGCTTTGACCGGCCCAACATCCGCTACCGCATCGAGGAAAAGAAGGAGCCGCTGGCGCAGTTGCTGCGCTTCATCGAGCGCGAGCACCCGGAGGACGCGGGCGTGGTGTACTGCCAGTCGCGCAAGCGCGTGGAGGAGATGTCGGCCGCACTGGTGGACGCGGGCCTCAAGTCCCTGCCCTACCACGCCGGCCTGCCTGCTGAGGTGCGCCAGCAGAACCAGGACCGCTTCCTGCGCGAGGAAGGCATCGTGATGGTGGCCACCATCGCGTTCGGCATGGGCATCGACAAACCCGACGTGCGCTTTGTGGCGCATGTGGACATGCCCAAGAACATCGAGGGCTACTACCAGGAGACCGGCCGCGCAGGCCGCGACGGGCTGAACGCCGACGCCTGGATGGCCTACGGCCTGCAGGACGTGGTGAACCAGCGCCGCATGATCGACGAGAGCCCCGCGAGCGAGGAGTTCAAGCAGGTGATGCGCGGCAAGCTCGATGCGCTGTTGGCCCTGGCCGAAGCCACCGATTGCCGGCGCGTGCGGCTGCTCGGCTATTTCGGGGAACACTCCACACCCTGCGGCAACTGCGACAACTGCCTGAACCCGCCTGCGGTGTGGGACGGCACGGATGCCGCCCGCAAGCTGCTGTCCACCATCTACCGCGTGCAGCAGGCCAGCGGCCTGAGCTTTGGCACCGGCCACATCATGGACATCGTGCGCGGCAAGGACACCGAGAAGGTGAAGCAGTTTGGGCACGACAAGGTGTCCACCTTCGGCGTGGGCAAGGAGTATTCCGAAGCGCAGTTGCGCGGCGTGCTGCGCCAGCTGCTGGCCACCGGGGCCGTGGGGCTGCAAAAGGTGATGCTGGAAAGCGGACACAGCTTCGACACGCTGAGCCTCACCGAAGGCTCCCGCCCCGTGCTCAAGGGGGACGTGCCCGTGCTGCTGCGCGAATCCACGGCCAGCGCGCCCGCCAAGCGCACGCGCCGCAGCACGGCACCGCCCGCCGCTGCCGCCAACCTGGGGCCCGATGCCCAGGCACGCTTCATCAACCTCAAGGCCTGGCGCGCCGAGGTGGCACGCGAGCACAACCTGCCCGCATATGTGATCTTTCACGACGCCACACTGGCTGCGATTGCCGAGCGCAACCCCGCGTCCCTGGACGACCTGCAGGGTATCAGCGGCATGGGGGCGAAGAAGCTGGAGGCTTACGGGGCGGAGGTGCTGAGGGTGTGCCAGCAAGGCTGACGCTCTGCGCTAAAGACCGAGTCCGCAACAAAAAAACCGGCCTCTGGGGCCGGTGAAGGGAGGTGCCCTCAGGCCCTACCGATGGATGGGGAACGGCTGGAGCGCCCAGCCATTGGGCCTATCAATGGCAATCAGCGGTTTCTTCCTCTTCGATGCGTGGATAAAAGTCGTGGTCCTCGCGCTGCATGCGTTCAAACACGCGGCGCAGCACCACATTGGCTTCACTGCGAAAGCCCTCGGCATCGCGCCGAACCTGTTCGGCAGTGTTCCAGCGGCGTGCGAAGGCGTCGTAGGCGCTGGCAATGGAGGCCATCTCGCTCTGGTACTGGCGCCCCATGCGCGCCAGGTCTGCATTGCCGCCGCGCTGCAGTGCGGGGTACAGCACCTGGTCCTCTACGGCCAGGTGCAGCTTGATGGTGCCGCTCATCGCAACGATGCCCTGGGCGATGGTCGTGGCGTTGGCCTCCACACCGGCATGGGCCAGGGCGCGCAAGGTGGCGATGCTGCGCAGGATGTCGGTGTGCTGGTGTTTGAATTTGTCGAGGTTCATGTTCGCTCCTTGTGGGATGAATAAGGGCCTGCGCTGCCGCCGGGGATGGTGGTGGCAGCGCACGGCGCGGGTCAGCGGCGGGTCTCCGCCAAGGTGGCGCCTGCAGGGACGGCTGGCGCACGCGATCCCAACACGCCGCTCACCACCTGCCAGGCCACGGCCAGCGCGCCGACGATGAAGACCACGTCGCCGAAGGTGCGCACCCAGCGCAGCGTCTGGATGAAGGGCTGCTGCATGAAGGCCTCGCCCCGGGCGTACCACAGGCCTTCGCTCACGCTGGCGTGGAACTGGAACAGGCCGATGGGCAGCAGGCTGGTGGCAATCATCAGCACCAGGCCCGCGTTGAGCCACCAGAAGCCCGTGGCCATGAGCCGGTCGCTGAATACCAGCTGCGGCCGGATGTAGCGCAGCACCAGCAGCGTGAAGCCCAGCGCCAGGAAGCCGTACACACCGAACAGCGCGGCATGCGCATGCACGGGCGTGGTGTTCAGACCCTGCACGTAGTACAGCGAGATGGGCGGGTTGATCATGAAGCCAAAGACGCCCGCGCCCAGCATGTTCCAGAAGGCCACGGCGACGAAGCACATGAGCGGCCAGCGCAGCCGAGCCATCCAGGGCGCGCGGTGTTGCAGGCGCCAGTGTTCCCAGGCCTCATGGCCCAGCACGACCAGGGGCACGACTTCGAGCGCGCTGAAGGCCGCGCCCACGGCCATCACCGGCGTGGTGGTGCCGGCAAAGTACAGGTGGTGGAAGGTGCCGGGCACGCCGCCCAGCATGAACAGCGAGGCCGAGGCCAGGCTGGCCGTGGTGGCCATGCGCACCGACACCAGCCCCAGCGTGGAGAAAATGAAGGCCAGCGCCGTGGTGGCGAAGACTTCGAAGAAGCCCTCGACCCACAGATGCACCACCCACCAGCGCCAGTACTCCATCACCGACAGGTGCGTGCGCTCGCCATAGAAGAAGCCGGCGCCGTAAAACAGGCCGATGGCGATGACCGATGCAGAAAGCAGCGCCAGCAGGTTCTTGTCGCCGGGCTGGCGGAACGCCGGCAGGATGCCGCGCAACATCAGCACCAGCCAGAAGGCCACGCCGGTGAACTTGCCGATCTGCCACAGGCGGCCCAGGTCCACGTATTCATAGCCCTGATGACCCAGCCAGAAGTTCCACTCGGGCGGCATGATCTGCGCAATGGCCAGGTAGTTGCCCGCGAACGAGCCCACCACCACGACCACCAGCGCCCAGAACAGGATGTCCACGCCGAGCTTCTGGTACGCCGGGTCTTTGCCGCCGTTGATGAGCGGTGCGAGGAACAGGCCGGCCGCCAAAAAGCCCGAGGCGATCCAGAACAGCGCGCTCTGGATGTGCCAGGTGCGCACCAGCGAGTACGGGAACCACTGCGACACGTCGATGCCGTAGAACTGCTGGCCTTCCACCGTGTAGTGCGCCGTGAAGCCGCCCAGCAGCACCTGGAAGCTGAACAGCGCGACGATGAGGAACAAATACTTGCCCAGGGCACGCTGCGAGGGCGTGAGCGGCACGCGCGACAGCGGGTCGTGCTTCGGGGGCGTGGGGTCCACCTCGTCGTGCTTGCGCAAGAAGGCCCAGCCCCACACGAGGAAGCCCACGCCCGCCATCATCACGACCACGCTCATCACCGACCACACCATGTTCTCTGCGGTAGGCTTGTTTCCGATGAGCGGTTCGTGCGGCCAGTTGTTGGTGTACGTTGCTGTCGTACCCGGGCGCTCGGTGGCGGCGGCCCAGGCCGTCCAGAAGAAGAAGCCCATCATCTGCGCGCGACGCTCGGCGCTGGGCAAGGTGTTCTCCTTCATCGCGAAATGCTCGCGGGTCTTGTGCAGCGCGGGTGCATCGCTGAAAAGCTGGTCGTAATACAGCGCGGTCTTCGCGATCGCATCGGCCCGTGTGGACGACACCATGGCCACGCCCATTTCGGGGTTGTAGGTGTTGGTGCGGTACTCGGTCTTCATGCGGTCGCGCAGCACGGCCTGCGCGGCGGCGTCGATCTCGGCAAACGGCTTGCCATGCGCGCGCTCGGCCGCGACATCGAGCCAGTTGAGCAGCTCGCGGTGCAGCCAGTCGGCTGTCCAGTCGGGCGCCTGGTAGGCGCCGTGGCCCCAGATGGAGCCCAGCTGCATGCCGCCCACCGACTGCCAGGCGGTCTGGCCGTCCAGGATGCTGTCGTGCGTGTAGAGGATCTCGCCCCCGGCCGTGGCGATGCGCGCGGGGATGGGCGGCGCGGTGCGGTACACCTCGGCGCCGTAGTAGCCCAGCAGGCTGAAGGTGACGATGAGCACGCCGATCAGCGTGAACCAGAGCTTGCGGTAGTTACCCATGGCGGGCCTCCTGCTTCGATGAAACGGCGAACGGGCGGGGCCAGCGAGGGCTGGCCGTCGGGAGGGCCAGGCAGGCCGCAGGTGGACAGGATGTGATGATCATGGTGAGGTGACGAGTGAATCGGTCCACCCCCTATTGCAAGCGCCTGGCCAGCGGCAGCTCCCAATAAAATCAAGTGCTTACGAAGTTCATGGTATTTATTACCCCAGCAGATTGGGGTTAGATTCACCCATATGAGGTAAAAAGCACCATGGATCACCAACCCCTGCTGGCCGACCTGTCCACCGATCTGCCGCAGGCCGTGCGCCTGCAGCGGCTGGTAGACCATCTGCGCGCCCGCTTTCACTGCGGTGCTGTGGCACTGTTGCAACTGGAACAGGACCACTTGCGACCCGCCGCCGTGGACGGCCTGGTGCGCGAGGCGCTGGGACGCCGCTTTGCAGTCAGCCAGCACCCGAGGCTCGCAGCCATCCTGGCGCGGCGGGAGGTGACCTGCTTTGACCACGACAGCACCCTGCCCGACCCCTACGATGGCCTGCTCGACACCCTGGTGGGCGAGCCCCTGCCCGTGCACGACTGCATGGGTGTGAGCCTGCAGGTAGACGGCCAGCCCTGGGGCGTGCTCACGCTCGATGCCTTGCAGACCGGTACCTTTGGAGAGGCTGCGCGCGCCGCGCTGGCCGACTGCAAGGTGCTGGTGGAAGCCGCGGTGCGCATCTCGCGGCTGGAGCGCGAGGTGCAGGCGCTGCGCAGCGCCCCCAACAACCGTGGTGCCGACGACGAGCGCACCGCCCGCGCTGGCGAGGGCGACATGGAGATCGTCGGCCAGAGCGAGCCCCTGCTGCGCCTGCTGCACGAGCTGGAGGTGGTGGCGGGCTCGGACCTGCCCGTGCTGCTGCTGGGCGAAACCGGCGTGGGCAAGGAGCTGTTTGCGCGCCTGCTGCACCGCCAGTCCCCGCGCGCTGCACGCCCGCTGGTGCATGTGAACTGCGCGGCGCTGCCGGAGTCGCTGGCCGAGAGCGAGCTCTTCGGCCACGTGCGCGGCGCGTTCTCGGGTGCGGTGACCGACCGGCCCGGTCGCTTTGAGGCCGCCGAGGGCGGCACGCTGTTCCTGGACGAGGTGGGCGAGCTGCCGCTGGCCGTGCAGGCCAAGCTGCTGCGCACGCTGCAGAACGGCGAAATCCAGCGCCTGGGCGCCGACCGGCCACGCCGTGTGGACGTGCGGGTGGTCGCCGCCACCAATCGCAACCTGCGCGAGCAGGTGGCTGCGGGCGACTTTCGCGCTGACCTGTACCACCGGCTCTCCGTGTACCCGGTGCCCATCCCGCCGCTGCGCGAGCGGGGCAACGATGTGCTGCTCATTGCGGGCCGGTTTCTGGAGTTGAACCGTGCGCGCCTCGGTCTGCGCAGCCTGCGGCTGTCGGCCAGCGCGCAAGAGGCGCTGCGCCGATACCCTTGGCCCGGCAATATCCGCGAGCTGGAGCATGTGATCAGCCGGGCCGCCCTCAAGGCGCTGAGCCGGGGTGTGAGCCGCACCGACATCGTGACGCTGGAGCCCGTGCTGCTGGACCTGGACGCCCACGCCGCCAGCGCAGCCCCTGCCCCGCTGGACGCGAGTGCTCTCGCTCAGGCCACAGAGCCACCCGCGACTGCCTCCACGACGGACACAGCCGGCAGCCCGCTTCGCGACGCCGTGGATGCTTGCCAGCGGCACGCCATCACCCAGGCGCTGGCGCGCCACCAGGGCAACTGGGCCCAGGCCGCGCGTGCGCTGGAGGTGGACGCGAGCAACCTGCACAAGCTGGCGCGCAGGCTGGGTCTCAAATAGATCATCAAAATTGATAGCTGCTAACGCATGATCCTCTTGCGCTTGGAGTACTTTTCACTCCATTTTTCGGCCTGCACCCGCCGCCGCGCTCCAACGGCGCGCATTGCGCCACAATCGGCCCATGCTGACCCTTCAAGACATCCGCGACGCCGCCACCCGCTTACAAGGCCAGGTGCTGGACACCCCCTGTGTCGAATCCAAGACGCTCTCGCAGATCGTGGGTGCGCAGGTGTTCCTCAAGTTCGAGAACCTGCAGTTCACCGCGTCCTTCAAGGAGCGCGGCGCCTGCAACCGTCTCACGCTGCTTACCGACGAGGAGCGTGCGCGCGGCGTGGTGGCCATGAGCGCTGGCAACCATGCCCAAGGCGTGGCCTACCACGCACAGCGCCTGGGCCTGCGCGCAGTCATCGTGATGCCGCGCTTCACGCCCGGCGTGAAGGTGGAGCGCACGCGCGGATTTGGCGCGGACGTGGTGCTGCATGGCGACACGCTGGAAGAAGCCCGCGCCCATGCCTATGCACTGGCAGACGCGCAGGGCCTGACCTTTGTGCACCCGTATGACGATGAAGGCGTGGCTGCGGGACAGGGCACTCTGGGCCTGGAGATGCTGCAGGCCGTGCCCGACCTCGATACGCTGGTGATCGCCGTGGGCGGCGGCGGGTTGATCTCTGGAGTGGCCACGGCCGCCAAGGCGCTCAAGCCGGGCATCGAGATCGTGGGCGTGCAGACCGCACGCTTTCCGGCCATGGTCAACGCCGTCAAGGGTACGCACCACCCGCAGGGCACCTCCACCATCGCTGAGGGTATTGCCGTGGGCACGCCGGGCAAGATCACGCAAGAGATCGTCAAGCGCCTGGTGGACGACCTGGTGCTGGTGGACGAGGGCGACATCGAACAGGCGGTGCTGATGCTGCTGGAGATTGAAAAGACCCTGGTCGAAGGCGCAGGGGCTGCTGGCTTGGCGGCGCTGGTGCGCTACCCCGAACGCTTCCAGGGCAAGCGCGTGGGCCTGGTGCTGTGCGGCGGCAACATCGACCCGCTGCTGCTGGCGGCCATCATCGAACGCGGCATGGTGCGCTCGGGGCGCCTCGCGCGCATCAAGGTCAGCGCACGCGATGTGCCCGGCGTGTTGGCGCACATCACCGCCACCGTAGCCGACGCGGGTGCCAACATCGAGGAGGTGCACCACCAGCGCGCCTTCACCATGCTGGCCGCGCAGAACGTGGAGATTGAGCTGGTGCTGCAAACCCGGGGCAAGACCCATGTCGATGAGGTGCTGGGACAGCTGCGGGCGGCGGGCATGCAGGCCGACCTGATCTGAGAGCCTGTGCATAGAGACCACAGGGTTTTGCCCCTGCACAGGTTCTCGCGGCTAGAATTGCGCAAGTTTTAAGCATCTGGAGCCAACCATGTCTGACCACAACACTTCGCACGCCTCTGCAACGCCATCGAACGACCCCGTGGAAAACGTCGTTCACGTGGTCCCCGTGGTGCTGCCAGTGGTGGGCGGCATCATGATGTTCCTGCTGGCGTTCATCGCCGTGATGATGGCCTGACCGCTCCGGCAGGCATCACCCCCACAGCCCCGCAGTGCGGGGCTTTTTTTCGTCCAGCCCCCCACATTCCATCCTCGTTTGACCTGGAGAACCCCATGAGACCCGGACACGCACTCGTCCTCTTTTCCGGAGGCCAGGACTCCACCACCTGCCTGGCCTGGGCCCTGGAGCACTTTGTCCATGTGGAAACCATCGGCTTTGACTACGGCCAGCGCCACCACATCGAGCTGCAGGCGAGGCAGACGGTGCTGGCGTCGCTGCGCGCGCAGTTTCCGCAGTGGAACGCCCGGCTGGGCGACGACCACATGCTCGACCTGGCGGTGCTGGGCCACATCAGCGACACCGCGCTGACCAGCGACGCCGAGATCCAGATGACTGCGGCCGGCCTGCCCAACACCTTTGTGCCGGGGCGCAACCTGCTGTTTTTCCAGCTGGCGACCGCCGTGGGTTACCGGCGCGGGCTGCACACCCTGGTGGGCGGCATGTGCGAGACCGACTTCTCCGGCTACCCCGACTGCCGCGACGACACGCTCAAGGCGCTGCAAGTGGCGGTGTCGCTGGGCATGGGCCAGCGGTTCACGTTCGAGACGCCCCTCATGTGGCTGGACAAGGCCGAGACCTGGGAGCTGGCGCGGACCCTGGGTGGGCAAGCACTGGTCGATCTGATCGTGAACGACTCGCACACCTGCTACCACGGCGTGCGCGACACGCTGCATGCCTGGGGCTATGGCTGTGGCACCTGCCCGGCCTGTGCGCTGCGCAAGGCGGGCTTTGAGCGCTGGAGCGGTGCGGCGACCCGTCCCTAGCGCCACAGCCCGGCGCCTGCCGGGCGTCGGATCACATGCATAACCCTATGTTTTTTTTGCATGGTTTTGACCCCTGTCTGACAGACAAATGGGCGGCAGATTCATAAAATTGACATCCCAGCCGACCCGCGGAATCCGTGGAACTAGCCTCCACCCGTGGGGCTGACACACGCTCCCGCCCGCCGACTGAGCACGAAAGCCGTTTTTTCAAAGGCAGCGCTCAGCACCGCAATTGCGCCAGGCCTCGCCGTGACCCGTTCGGTCCGCTTCCTTTGGAAAAACGTTTTTTCAACTTAGGAAGCTCCCCGATGAACGCACCCACGATGCAGGGCCTGAATCTCAACGCCCCCGCTTACGTCAAAAACGCCCGGCTGCTCGCCTGGGTGGCCGACATGGCCGCCCTGTGCAAGCCCGACAGCATCTACTGGTGCGATGGCTCCCAGGAAGAGTACGACCGCCTGTGCCAGCAACTGGTCGATGCCGGCACCTTCAAGAAGCTGAACCCCGCCAAGCGCCCTGGCAGCTTCCTGGCCTGGTCCGACCCATCGGACGTGGCCCGTGTGGAAGACCGCACATACATCTGCTCGGCCGCCAAGGAAGATGCCGGCCCCACCAACAACTGGATGGCCCCCGCTGAAATGCGCGCCACGCTGCAGCCGCTGTTTGACGGCTGCATGAAGGGCCGCACCATGTACGTGGTGCCCTTCAGCATGGGCCCGCTGGGCAGCCACATTGCCCACATCGGTGTGGAGCTGACCGACAGCGCCTACGTGGCCGTGAACCAGAAGCTCATGACCCGCATGGGCAAGGCCGTATACGACGTGCTGGGCGTGGAAGGCGAGTTCGTGCCCTGCATGCACACCGTGGGCGCGCCCCTGGCCGAAGGCGAAAAGGACACGACGAGCTGGCCTTGCAACCCCAAGGTCAAGTACATCGTGCACTACCCCGAAACGCGCGAAATCTGGTCCTACGGCTCGGGCTACGGCGGCAATGCGCTGCTGGGCAAGAAGTGCCTGGCCCTGCGCATCGCCTCCACCATGGGCCGTGACCAAGGCTGGCTGGCCGAGCACATGCTCATCCTGGGCGTGACCAACCCCCAAGGCAAGAAGTACCACGTGGCAGCAGCCTTCCCCAGTGCCTGCGGCAAGACCAACTTCTCCATGCTGGTGCCGCCCGAGGCGGGCTTTGCCGGCTGGAAGGTCACCACCATCGGTGACGACATTGCCTGGATCAAGCCCCATGCCGACGGCAAGATGTACGCCATCAATCCCGAGGCTGGCTACTTTGGCGTGGCCCCCGGCACCAACATGCACACCAACCCCAACTGTATGCGCAGCCTGGACAAGGACGTGATCTTCACCAACGTGGCCCTGACGGACGACGGCGACGTGTGGTGGGAAGGCATGGAAAAGGACACCGGCAAGCTGCCCGACCACCTGATCGACTGGCAAGGCAAGGACTGGACGCCCCAGATCGCCAAGGAAACCGGCGCCAAGGCTGCCCATCCGAACTCGCGCTTCACCGTGGCTGCCACCAACAACCCGGCGCTTGACCCTCAGTGGGACGATGCCAATGGCGTGGCCATTGACGCCTTCATTTTCGGCGGCCGCCGCTCCACCACCGTGCCGCTGGTAACCGAAGCCCGCACCTGGACCGAAGGCGTGTACATGGCAGCGACCATGGGTTCCGAAACCACCGCCGCCGCCTTTGGCGCCCAGGGCGTTGTGCGCCGTGACCCCTTCGCCATGCTGCCGTTCTGCGGCTACAACATGAGCGACTACTTCCAGCACTGGCTGAACATGGAAGGCCAAATTGCCGCCACCGGCAAGGCGCTGCCCAAGGTGTTCTGCGTGAACTGGTTCCGCAAGGACGAAGCCGGCAAGTTCGTCTGGCCCGGTTATGGCGACAACATGCGCGTGCTCAAGTGGATGATCGACCGCATCGAAGGCCAGGCCGCCGGCCAGGAAACCATGTTCGGCGTGGCCCCGCAGTACGCCGAGATCAACTGGACCGGTCTGGATTTCAGTGCCCAGAAGTTCGACGCCGTGACCAGCATCGACAAGGCCGCATGGACGGAAGAGTTCAAGCTGCACACCGCACACTTTGAGCAGCTGGCCTACCACCTGCCCCAAGCGCTGCTCGATACCAAGGCGCAACTGGAAAAGCGCCTGGCGGCCTGATACGCCCATTCGATCCAGGAAGCTCCCCCACTCAAAGCCGTCTCGCACTCGCGGGACGGCTTTTTTTCGCCTCCGCGCTGCAGCTACAGCAGCGGCCTGGAGCACCAGGAATGGGGCATGTGGGGCATGACAAACGCAGACACAAAAAAAGCCGTGGCGTCTGCCACGGCTTAAATTCGCTGGATTGCGCAGCGTGTGCTGCGCTAAACCCTCAGTTCAGTAGTACTTGCGAATGCTGTCCACGGTGGGAATGCCCATTGCGTGGTTCAGCTCGGCCATGATGCGGGGGTCCTTCAGGGCGACTTGCCAGGTGCGCTGGTCTTCAGCGGCGCGGCGACGGCTTTCGGCCCAAGCCAGCGCGGAACCGCGCAGCGCCACACCGGCGCGACGGGCAGGGCTGGTCAGCAGGGCCAGCGCGGCGAAGGCCACGAGCCACAGCACCATCCAGGCAGCCAGCAGGTGGCCTTCGGTCCAAGTGTCGATCACCTGGTTGGCAACCACCAGCAGCGCGGAGACCACGGCGGCCAGCAGCAAGGAGGCTGCGCCACGCGCGCCGTCAAAATGGGCGGCAGCGCTCTTCAGGGCGGCGGCAGCGTTTTCGGCGCGGACAACGCCGGGGTGTTCGGTGGGGTACTCAACGTGTGCAAAGGCGGTCATTTCGGTTTCCCTTTTCTAACGCTTGTGGCGAGATTGCCGGGCGATGGGGTGATATTAGGGTTTACCCTTTGCATGTTCAAGTTTATATTTTGAATCATTGATATTCATATCAGTGATGAATATGCTGTAGGGTCACCATGACCCCTCTGAACTTCCGCTCCCTGGACCTGAACCTGCTGCGCGTCTTTGACGAGGTGATGGCCGAGCGCAGCCTTACCCGGGCCGCGCACAAGCTCTCCATCACCCAGCCGGCCGTCAGCAACGCCATGCGGCGCCTGCGGGACGTGGTGGGCGATGAACTGGTGGTGCGCAGCGGCCAGGGGGTGGAGCCCACGCCGCGCGCACTGGCCCTGTGGCCGCCGGTGCGCGAGGCCCTGGCCCATTTGCAGGAGTCCCTGGCGCCCGGTCACTTTGACCCGGCAACGGCCGAGTCCACCTTTGTGCTGGCCATGGCCGATGCCACGGCGGCGACGCTGGTGCCCGCCCTGGTGGAAATCATCGAGCGCGAAGCCCCTGGCATCTCCATTCGCGTGCTGCCGCTCACCACGCGCGACCCCCGGCGCCTGCTAGAGGAAGAGGCGGCCGACATGGCCGTGGGCTACTTTCCCGCAGCGCTTGCCGACCTCACCGCGCGGGCGCAATCGGGCGGCGTGGTGGCCTTTGAAAGTCGCCGACTGTACGACGGCGAATACGTGTGCGTGATGCGCCAGGGCCACCCTTTGGCCGACGCCCCGCTGACGCTGGACACCTACTGCGCCGCGCGGCACATGCTGGTGAGTTTTTCGGGCCGCCCTTTTGGCTTCATCGACGAAGCCCTGGCGTCGCTGGGCCGCGAGCGTAAGGTGGTGATCACGGTCAATCAGTTCTTCACGGCAGGGCGGGTGGTGTCGGGCTCGGACCTGTTGACCGTGCTGCCACGCCACTTTGTGCCGGTGACCGGCATTGCCGACGCCCTGGAGCAACGGGCCCTGCCGCTGGACGTGCCCGCCGTGCACGTAGATGCCCTGTGGCGCCGGCGCGGCCCCCAGCAGGCCGCGATGACCTGGCTGCTGCAGGCCCTCGCGCAGTCAGCGCGACGCACCTTCCCCGGGCAGGACCTGCACGGCACGCCGTAGACTGCACCCATCTGCGCCCAATCTGATGAATATCCAGCTTCTCTCCGACCTCCATCTGGAGGCTCACCCGCACTTTGTGCCCGAACCCGCCCCCGGCGCCGATGTGCTGGTGCTGGCGGGGGACGTGGGCTCCTACCAGCAGGGCTCTCAACTGGACGACGACGACTTCGGCCTGGCCCGGTTTTCGACGTTGCCCCAATATGCAGGCTGGCCGACCCCCGTGCTGTTTGTGCCCGGCAACCACGAGTACGACGCCCAGGACTTCGATGCCGCGCACCTGCGCCTGCGCCAGACCTGCGAGCGACTGGGCATTGTGTGGCTGGAGCGCGAAACCCTGGTGCTGCAAGGCGTGCGTTTTGTCGGCACGACGCTGTGGAGCGATTTCGACGCACTGGCCGACCATGAGGGCACGACCGACCTCACGCGCCGGCTCAAGCTGCGGGACAAGGCCTTTCGCGCGGCCAACTTCTACCTGCGCAAGACCGGGGGCACGCGCCACACAGAGCCGTTTCTGGCCGAGCCCATGCGCGAGCAGGCGCTGGTCTGCCAGCAGTGGCTGCGCGATGTGCTGCAGCAGCCTTTTGACGGCCCCACCGTGGTCGTCACCCACTTTGCGCCCAGCCTGCGCAGCGCCGACCCCCGCTACGGTCTGGTGCCTGGCACAGCAGGGTTTTGCAACGCACTGGACGACCTGCTGATGCACACCCCGCTGTGGCTGCATGGCCACCTGCATGCGCCCAGCGACTACACCGTGCAGGGCCAGCGCAGCGACGGATCGCCCTGGCAGTGCCGGGTGGTGGCCAACCCGCTCGGTTACGCACGCAAGGGCGAGCAGGCAGCGTTTCAGCCGCGCTGCGTGGTCACCGTATGATCAGCATGCGGTTCGTACGAATCCGCCACGCGCCGAACAGAACAACATGACCCAGGTCAAGACAACAGGCACCCGCGCAGAGTAGTCTGCCCCATCCCTTTTCGGAGAACACCATGAACATCCTGCTTGCTGTCGATGGCAGCGCCTACACCAAGAAAATGCTGGCCTACCTGGCCACCCACGAAGAACTGCTGGGCGGCACCCACACCTACACCGTGCTGACGGTGCAGGCCCCGCTGCCTCCCCGCGCCCGTGCCGCGCTGGGCAAGGAAGTGGTGGACAACTACCACGCCGAAGAAGCCGAAAAAATCCTCGCACCGGTGTGCAAGTTCCTCGGCCGCCATGGCGTGGATGCCAAGCGCAGCGTCAAGGTCGGCGCGGTGGGCGAAACCATCGCCAAGGTGGCAGACACCGGCAAGTTCGACCTGCTGGTTATGGGTTCGCACGGCCATGGTGCCATCGCCACGCTGGTGATGGGCTCGGTGACCACCCAGGTGCTGGCGCACAGCAAGGTACCGCTGCTGATCGTTCGCTGAACTGCCAGCTCCGCTGCGCAACTGCGCAACACCATCCAAAAGCCCTGCCTTGCAGGGCTTTTTTTCATCTCGTTACGACTAAATGGTTATTGAATAACCAATCAGTTTACTTTTGTACCAAATGGTTATACATTCGCGCCACGCCCATCTTGGCGTGTCAATTCCATCGAAACCGAGAGGAACGACCCATGAAGAAGACTCTGATTGCACTCGCTCTGACCGCTGGCGCCACCTTCAGCGCCATGGCGCAAGACATCGTCGATACCGCTGTGAAGGCGGGCAACTTCAAGACCCTGGTGGCCGCCGTGCAGGCCGCCGGTCTGGTGGACACCCTCAAGGGCCCCGGCCCATTCACGGTGTTTGCTCCCACCGACGAAGCCTTCGCCAAGATCCCCAAGGCCACGCTGGACGGCCTGCTGGCCGACAAGGCCGCACTGACGAAGGTGCTGACCTACCACGTGGTGCCCGGCAAGGTCATGGCCAAGGATGTGAAGGCCGGCAAGGTCAAGACCGTGCAAGGCCAGGAACTCACCGTCACCACCAACATGGGCGTGATGGTGGACCAGTCCAAGGTCATCGCCGCCGACGTGGCCGCCAGCAACGGCGTGATCCATGCGATCGACACGGTGCTGATGCCCAAGTAAGCCACAGGCACCACTGCTCTTTTCACCCACCATCCATTCACGAGGAGAAGCCGCCATGAACACCGTATTCAATCGCCGCACCGTCCTGATGGCCGCCGCCCTGGGCGCCAGCACCACCCTGTTGCAGGCCTGCGGGGGCAGCGACGACGAACCCCAGCGCAACATCGTCGAACTGGCGCAAAACACCCCCGAGCTGAGCATCCTGGTCGAAGCCGTGGTCGCAGCAGGCCTGGCGCCCACGCTGAGCACAGGCACGCTCACCGTGTTCGCGCCCACCAACGCAGCGTTTGCCGCGTTGCTGACCGAACTGGGCGTGACCAAGGAAGCGCTGCTGGCCAACAAGCCCCTGCTGACCGCCGTGCTGACCTACCACGTGCTGGGCAGCAAGGTGATGCGGGCTGATGTGCCTCTGGGCAAGGCGATCACGCCGGTGTCGGGCGGCTTCTTCAAGATCGAGTCGAACAACGGCCTGAAGATCACCGACGGCCGCAACCGCGTGAGCACCATCACCAGCACCGACATCCAGGCCAGCAACGGCGTGGTGCATCTGGTGGACAAGGTGCTGCTGCCCGCCGACAAGGACATCGTGGCCACGGCCTCGGCCCTGCCGGACTTCAGCATCCTCGTCGAGGCCGTAGTGGCCGCGGGCCTGGTGAGCACACTGCAAGGCGCTGGCCCTTTCACTGTGTTTGCCCCCACCAACGCCGCGTTTGCTGCGCTGCTGACCGAGCTGGGCGTGACCAAGGACGCGCTGCTGGCCAACAAGACCCTGCTGACCCAGGTGCTGACCTACCACGTGGTGCCCGCGCGCGTGCTCAAGGCCGAAGTGCCCGTCAATACCGCCATCACCACCGTGCAGGGCCAGACCTTCACCATCAACGCCAGCTTGGTGATCACCGACCAGAACATGCGCACCAGCAGCATTGTGGCCACCGACGTATTCACCAGCAATGGAGTGATCCACGTGGTGGACAAGGTGATCCTGCCCAAGTGACAGGACCGCAGGTGCTGCCTGGCCCCACCGGCGCAGCACCCACACAGCAAAAAGCCCGGCATGCCGGGCTTTTTGCTGTGTGGCCTATGAAGCTGCCTGGCTCAACGCGCCGCCAGCCCGTCAAAACAGGTGCGCACCACCAGGTCCACGATTTCGGCGTCCGAATACTGCCCGCCTTCCTTGAGGAAGCTCACCACCGGGTCGCACGCACGCGCATACAGGGTGTACAGCACGACCAGCGGTGGCAGCGTGGGGCTGATCACCCCTTGGGCCTGGGCCTGGGTGATCCATTCGCCGATCTGGTCGCTCACAGCCACTAGTCCGTTCAGGTAGTCCTTGTTGGCCATGAGCACCGCACGCAGCGTGGAGTTGCGGCTGGGCAGCAGGGGCATCTCGTTGGTCAGCAGCCGCTCCAGCGACCAGCGCACCAGCGCATGCAGCTTTTCCAGCGGGGGCATGTCGGCCGGCAACCCTGCCAGATAAGCCTGTACGCGCCCCAGGATCTGCACCATGGCGGCGCTGCACAGCTCTTCCTTGCTGCAGAAATGCTTGTACAGGCTGGCCTTGGCGATACCGACGGCGTTGGCCACGTCGTCCATGGTCATGGCGTCGAAGGCTTTTTCGCCCAGCAGGCGGCAAGCGGACTGGAGGATGGCATCCTCGCGGGCCTGATGCATCTGCTCCTTGAAAGAGACTTTGGGTTGCGGCGTTTGCATGGCGTCTATTTTATACATTGCAGTAAAAAAATAAATGACTAAGTTGCAATGCAACTACGTCGTTCACGTTTTTGACAGCACAAACCGTGCCTTGTGCCCCGCATGTGGCGAACAGCAAGGCCGTGTCAGGACACCAGCGCCTGGGCCGCGGCGCCCGTCAGCGCTGCCGACAATGCATCCAGCAGTTCGGACTCCAGGTTCCAGCAATGCCAATAGAGCTGGATCGGCAGTGAGCGGCCTGGGGCCAGGTCAACCATGCTGCCGTCGGCCAGCGCCTGCCGCGCCATCAGCTCGGGCATCACCCCCACGGCCCAGCCAGCGGCCACCGCGCGCATCTGCGCCTCGGAGCCCGGCACAAACAGGTGGTTGAGCGCCACGCGCTTGAGCCCGAACGCACGGGCCACAAACTCGGCCGCCATGTCGTCCTTGCGGTTGAACGACAAAAACGACACATCGCGGAAGTTGTGGGGCGTCAGCCCCTGCGGCAGGTACTGCTCCGCATAACTGGCCGACGCCACCGCCACATAGGGCATGGCCCCGAGCGGCACCATCTTGCAGCCACGCAGTGCCTGCTTGAGCGTGGTCACGCAGCCCAGCACCTGGCCGGAGCGTAGCCATTCCTGGGTGAAGTCCTGGTCGTCCACGATGATTTCGAGCGGCAGGCGCTGGCGCACCAGATCGTGCAGCGCGCCCATGGCCCAGGTGGCGATGCTGTCGGCGTTGATGGCGATCGAGATGCGCTCGTCCTCGCGCGAGCCCCCCGGTGCACTGGGCGCCAGCTCCTGCAGGTCGCGCTCCAGGTCGGCGCGCAGCAGGCGCATCTGCTTGGTGTGCTTGAGCAGTAGCTGCCCGGCCGACGTAGGCCGCAGCGGGCGGCTGCGCACGATGAGCACCGAGCCCACCTGCGCCTCCAGCGCACGCAGGCGCTGCGAGACGGCCGACTGCGTGACGTTCAGGCGCTGCGCAGCGCGCTCGAAGCCGCCCTCTTCAACGATGGCGGCAAGGCATTCCAGGGCGGCGGGATCGTAGGTGCTCATGGTCTCGGACTCGAACAAAAGAGGGTTGTCTCCGCAGCGCTATTCATTAGGTGCGCTGATGTTTTTGGAGTAAGTTTAATTTTGCTTTTAGTTGAATGCAATGTCGCGCACACTGCGCCCCATCGTGTCCCGCACTGGGGCGTGTGGCACGCAAAGGCTCACAAGGCATTCCGCATATGAAAACCATTGTTCTCGGCGCCGGCATCATCGGCATCAGCACAGCGTGGCACCTGCTGGAACGCGGTCACGAAGTCATCGTGATCGACCGCCAGCCCGATGCAGCACTCGAAACCAGTTTTGCCAACGCGGCGCAGATCTCGGTGAGCTACTGCGAGCCCTGGGCCAACCGCGAGGCGCCGCTCAAGGCGCTCAAGTGGATGTTCGACAAAGAGGCGCCGCTGCTGTTTCGCCCGCAGATGGACTGGCAGCAATGGCGCTGGGGCCTGCAGTTCCTGGCGCAGTGCAACGATGCGGCCTTCGAGCGCAATGTGCAACAGATTGTGGCGCTGGGCGCCTACAGCCATGCCGCACTGAAGGACCTGGTGAAAACCACCGGCATCGAATACAACCGGCTCGAACGCGGCATTGCCCACTTCTACACCGACCAGAAATCGTTTGACGCCGCAGGCCATGCCGTGGAGCTGATGCGCAAGCACGGCGTGCAGCGCCGCCTGGTGAGCCGCGATGAGCTGCTCAAGATCGAACCGGCCTTCAAGGCCTACGGCGACAAGATCACCGGCGGCACCTACACCAGCACCGACGAGAGCGGCGATGCACGGGTCTTCACCCAGGAACTGGCCCGCCGCTGCGCGGCACGGGGCGTGCAGTTCCTGTACGGCCACGATGTGCTGCGTCTGAACAAGATTGGCAATGCTATTGATTCAGTAGCAGTCATGCCAAATTCCACTAGCGCAAGCGGCAAAAAAGACTTCATATTGAAGGCGGACGCCATTGTGGTGGCCTGCGGCTCGTACAGCGCGCCGCTGCTGCGCAGCGTGGGCGTGGACCTGCCGATCTACCCCGGCAAGGGCTACAGCGCGACCTTCCCGCTGCTCAAGCCCGAGGGTGCACCCATGGTCTCCACCATCGACGACGGCAAGAAGATCGCCATGAGCCGCCTGGGCAACTTCCTGCGCGTGGCGGGCACCATCGAGCTCAACGGCTGGGACCTGACCCTCGACAGCTCCCTGGCCCGCGCCCGCTGCCACATGCTCTCGCGCCGCATCGAGGCCATCCTGCCCGGCGTGTGCGACACCCGCACGCCCGAGGAAGGCGGCAACCCGCAGTACTGGACCGGTCTGCGCCCCGCCACGCCCACCAACATCCCGTTCATCGGCCGCACCCGCGTGGGCAAGCTCTGGGTGAACGCGGGCCACGGCACACTGGGCTGGACGCACGGTGCGGGCTCGGGCAAGGCCCTGGCCGAGCTGATCAGCGGCGAGCAGCCTGCGATGAACTTCGGCTTTCTGGGGGCCGAAGCCGTGCGCGCGCCGCGCACCGTGGTCGCGGCCTGATAGGCGGCGCCCACAGCGCGCCTGCAGACACGGGCCGGTGCCGCTACGATGCCGGCCATGTCTGCACCCCATTACCTCTTCCTCACCACCTCGACCCGCGAACCCGGCCACCTCGGCAACACCGAATGGCTGGCGCGGCAGGCCGCTGCCGCCCTGCCTGCGGGCACGGAGCAAACCTGGCACCACTTGGCGCGCATGCAGTTGCCGCCCTTTGTGGACCAGCGCCACACCACCGGCACCTACGCACCGCCTGAGGGCGACATGAAAACCCTGCTGGACGCCACGCTGGCCGCCAGCCACATCGTTTGGGTGGCGCCGGTGTACTGGTACAGCATCCCCTCGCCGCTCAAGACCTACCTTGACCACTGGAGCGCCTGGATGCGCGTGCCGGGCCTGGACTTCAAGGACGCCATGGGCCGCAAGACGCTGTCGCTCATCACCACCAGCGGCGACCGCACCAAGGCCCAGCCCATGATCGATTCGGTGGCGCTGTGCGCGCAGTTCCTGTCCATGACCTGGGGCGGTGCGCTGTGGGGCAAGGGCGGCCCCCCGGGCGCCGTGCAGGCCGATGCGCAGGCGGTGGAGGCGGCCAGCCGCTTCCTGGTGGCCCCCGCCGCAGGCTGATTTCAGAGCGTGTTGGCGATCTAGCAGGGGATCGTCCACAGGCTCTCACCGGTCCAGCGAAGCACGCTGAGCCAAAATGCCCAGCCACTCATGCAGCGCCAGGCTGCTGTCGGACAACGCCGAGGCGCGCGGCAGCACGCGATACAGCTTGCGCGCCTGCCCCCCTTTGAAGCCCATGGGCGCCGGCAGCACCTGCAGCCCGGCCTGCTCAAAGTCCCGGGCGGCACGCACCATGTGCCAGCCGTGGGTGACGAGCGCGATGCGCTCGATGCCTGCGGCCTTGAGCAGGACGGCCGACCTGGTGGCGTTGTTGCGGGTGTCGAGGGACTCCACTTCGGTCCAGCGCACCCGGCCCTTGAACTCCCGCTCCACCACATCCTTCATCACCAGGGCCTCGGCCCGTGTGCCGCCCGTGGAGCCCCCCGTGGCCAGGATGGGCAAACCCGTCTGCTGCTGCAGGTAGGCGGCATAGCGCACCCGTTCGCGCGCACCCCGGCTGAGCACGTCCACCCCGTATTCAGGTGCCACGGTGTCGGCACCGCCGCCCAGCACCACGATGGCCTGCACCTTCGCCTCGGGCAGCTGGCGCGGCGTGATGGCGGGGTAGCGCTCCAGGCTGCGCACCAGCGCGTCCGACACCGGCGGCCAGGACAGCGCCAGCACCGACAACAGCGACAACACCACCAGCGTGTTGCCCGTGCGGCGGTGGTAGCGCGCCAGCCACAGGCCAAACAGCGCCAGCACGATGCTGGACACCGGCGGCAGCAGCAGCGCAGACAGAATTTTCTTGAGGGCAAACAACATGGAGAAAAAAGGCAGCGTTCATGCCCCGGCGCGGCGGCCGGGCAAAGCGGGGTCCAAAGGGTCAGTGCAGCGTGCGCCGCTGGGCCAGAAAATCGAGCAGCGCTGCGTCAAACCCTTCGGGGTCTTCCAGCTGGGGCCAATGCCCCACATGCGGCAGCAGCACCGTTTGGGCATCGGGCAACACCTGGGCCAGCGCCTGCAGGGCTGCCGGAGGAGTGCACCGGTCCTGATCGCCGCCCACCAGCAGCACCGGCATGGTCAGGTGCGCCAGCGCGGCAGCGCCCCGGTCAAACGTGGGCAGGGCCTCCAGGGCGCGGCGGTAGGCGCCCGGGAACACCTGGCCCAGCGCGTGGCCCGCCAGCCGCACGCCTTCGGGCAGGGCGCCGGTGCCGATGCACCGCGGCACCAGGGTCTGGGCCAGTTGCTCCATGCTGCCGCCGGTATCCAGGGCCTTGAGGGCCTGCTCGCGCGGTGCCACCCAGTCCTGCACGGCCTGGGCATCGAGCGCCGGACCGCCCGCGCACAGCACCATGCGGCGCACCTGGGACGCGTCCCGCACGGCGGCCTCCAGCGCCACCATGGCGCCCATGCCGTGGCCGACCAGCGTGACGGGGCCGCAGCGCAGCGCATCGATCAGCGCCAGGCAGCTTTGTGCCAGCGCCTTGAAGGTGTAGGGCTCCACAGGCGCGCTGCGGCCATAGCCGGGCATGTCCCAGGCCACGGCCCGGTAGCCAGCGGTGGCCAGGGTCTCCACCTGGGGCGCAAAGGTGAGGTGGTCGCCGTCCGCGTCGTGCAGCATAAGCACGGTGGGGCCTGAGCCGAGGGTGGTGAAGGTGGGAAGCAATGCGGCCATGCGGTGAAAAGCAGATGTAAACCCCGCAACAGCGCGGCGGAGGGTGGCGCCTGATAATAGGTCCTGTCGCTTGCCCCCACGCCGCCACCGCTGGCGCCGCTTTTGTGAACCCTTCGCTCCCCCGCCCCGCCCTCGCCCTGCCGCCGAGCTTTTCGACCCGCGAATTCCGCAATGCGCTGGGCATGTTCGCCACGGGTGTGACCATCGTGACCGCCCGCAATGCGGCGGGTGAACTGGTGGGGCTCACGGCCAGCTCGTTCAATTCGGTGTCGCTGGAGCCCCCGCTGGTGCTGTGGAGCCTGTCGCACGGCGCCAGCACCATGCCGGCGTTTGCCAACGGCTCGCACTACGCCATCCATGTGCTGGCAGCGGACCAGAAGGACTTGGCCGAGCGGTTCGCCACCCGCGGCATTGACCGCTGGGCCGGCCTGGAGCACCGTCCCGGTATCAGCGGCGCGCCGCTGCTGGCGGGGGCCGCCGCCACGTTTGAATGCTTCAACCGCAGCCAGTACAAGGAGGGTGACCACACCATCTTCGTGGGCGAGGTGGAGCGCTGCGAGCACCGCGAGGGCGCATCGCCCCTGCTGTACCACGGCGGCAAGTTCTACACCGAGCACCCGCTGTGACGGCACCCGCCATCGTCGTACGCCACGTGAACGTTGGCACCGCCCGGCGCCTGAAGGTGGGCGAGCGGTCAGTGCTCACCGCCATCGGCAAAATCTCCGTCGCCGGCCCCGTGGCCGTGGGCCCGCTGGGGCTGGCGGGGGACGAGCAGGCCGACCTGAGCGTGCACGGAGGCCTGACCAAGGCGGTGTATGCCTACCCCGCCGCGCACTATGCGTTCTGGCAGGCCCAGCGCCGCGATCGGGGCGTGAGCCTGTTCGACGAAGCGCTGCCACCGGGCTTCATGGGCGAGAACCTCACCATTGACGGTCCACTGGAGCATGAGGTGTTTGTGGGCGACGAGTGGCATTTCCCGGACTGCGTGCTGCGCGTGGCGGCGCCGCGCGAGCCCTGCTTCAAGTTCAATGCCGTGATGGGCTTTGCCCAGGCCGGCCGCGCCATGGCAGTGGCGGGCTGCAGCGGCTACTACCTGGCGGTGGACCGGCCCGGCACCATCGCCGCCGGGCAGACCGCGACGCTGGTCGCGGGGCAACGCGGGCTGAGCATTGCCCAGGCGTTTGCGGGCAAGTTCGCCAAGCACGCACGTTGACCTGGCTGCGGCACGACTCCCGCGCCGCACTCCGCCCAACCTATTCCGTGGTCACCAGCTGGCGCGCCTGCGCCTGCAGCTGCGGAAACACCTTGCCCACCAGCTGCAGCTGCGCTGCCATGAGGCTGTGCGCGCTGGGCGCTGCCGGCACCGTGCCCCACTCGCGCAGCACCTGGGCCACCGCCGGGGCGCTGTGGGTCTTACGCACCCTGCCGGACTGCTGCGCGCGCTCCAGCTCCAGCGCCAGCTGCTGCAGAGATGCCAGCAGGCTTTGCGCCAGTTCGCGCGTGGCCTCCTCCATGGGCTGAGCGGCTGCGCCACCGCGCTGGGCGCCCAAGGCCGACAGATAGTTGAGCTGGGTGTGCGAAAGACACAGGAAATTCCCCACCACCTCGGCATTGCCACGCACATGCAAGGGCTCCTTGAGCATGGCGCTGTACGAGTTGGACAGCGCGGCATCCGCGTTGTGGGCATTGCGCCGGGCCAGGCGGTAGGCCAGGTGGTCGCACTTGCCTCCCTGGTACTGCGCCAGGATCTCCCGCAGGTACAGCGCCTGGGTCTGCAACACCTGGGCGGCCAGCCGCGGCCAGTGGCGCGACTGCCACGACGGCAGCACCAGCCATGAGGCCACGGCCGCGATCACGCAGCCCACCATGGTATCGAGCAGGCGCGCAGAGATCACGCCGCTGGCCGCGCCCATCTGGTGAAAGCTGAGCAGCAGCAAGGTGGTGACCGCCGCCGTGGCCAGGGTGTAGCGCGTGTGCCGCGCCCCAAAAAACACCGCGCCCCCCAGCACCAGCAATGCGGCCTGCACCAGCTCGCCCGGAAACAGCTGGATCACCGCCCACCCGAGCGCGAGCCCCATCGCCGTGCCCTTGGCGCGCTCCATCAGCCGCGTCTGCGTGGCCGCGTACTGCGGCTGGCTCACGAACACAATGGTCAGCAAGATCCAGTACCCGTGCGGGTCTGCTGTGGCCTGCATGAGGGCAAAGCCCACCATGAGGGACAGGCTCAGCCGCAGGCTGTGGCGCAGCCAGGGGGACTGCAGCTGCCAGTGCGAGCGCAGGCGCGCCCAGGCATCGCGCAGGCTGCGCGGCTCGCGGTCAAACAGGGCGTAGTCCACCGCCGCTTCCGCGGTGTGGGCGGGCAGCGCCAGCGCACCGGCAAACACCCCGGCCAGTGCGGTCAGGTTGTCGGCCAGCGCCTGCAACGACCGCAATGCCCGGGACTGTGCAGGCAGGGACGCAGCACCAATGGACTGCGGCTGTGACGCCAGGTGCGCCACGGCAGCCTGCATGTCCTCTATGGCACGGGCCGTCACGCCCCAGTGCTGGGGCACCGTCTGCGCCTCGATCGCCACCGACAGCTTGAGCGCCTGCTCGCCCAGCAGCGTGAGCACCCGCTGGCAGCGGTACAGCACGTCGCTGTGAAAGAACGACTGGGCAAGCAGGTCGTAATGCTCGTGGGACGAACTCACGCGCTCGTGCACGTCCTGCGCCGCCAGGTACTGGTGCATGGCCGTTTGTAACCACAGCGGGGGCGTACCCCGGCCCATGCGGCTGATCAGGCTTTCCTTGGTGGCGTTGAGGGCGTCCACCACGCGGCCGTTGTGCAGCGCCAGCGCCATGCGGCGGCGTTCCAGGTCCACATCCCGCACCGGCTCCAACAACAGCGCTTTCAGGCGCAGGTATTCGCCCAGCATGGCGTACAGCTTGGCCAGGCGGTAACGCACCGGCGCACGCGGCAGCACGGCATGCCACAGCACCGACACCACGCCGTACCAGGCTGCGCCCGCCAGCATGCGGGGGATCGCGTCACCCGCGCCCTCACGGCTGCTGTGGGCGGCCAGCCCCGCATAGATGAACAGGATGAGCGAGCCGAAGGCAATGGCGCGGTAGCGCTCACTCAGCGCCCCCAGCATGGTGATGCCAAAGGCCAGCAACGCCATCACCCCCATCAGCACCCAGGGCCAGGACACCGCGGCCCAGACGGCCCCGGCCATGAGACCAAAACACGCCAGCGCCAGGCACTGCGCCCGCAGGCGCCCGCGCCAGCTGTCGTCAGTTTCGGTGAGTGCGCTGGCGATCACGCCCAGCAGCACCGGCATCAGCTCAGCCTGCCAGTCGGCCCACCAGCCATAGGCCAGCACGGCGGCCAGGGCGACCAAGGCACGCGCGCCGCGCGTGACGCCCTCATGGTTGCGTGCACGCTGCCAGCTGAGTTTCCAGGTTGTGTCCACAGGAGCCTTGTTGCCGAGAGATTAGGGATTACCCTAGTACATCCAGCAATTGTCGGGCCAAATCAGGTCCCACCAGCCCAAAAAGAAACCCTGCCACGCAGGTTGCAGGGCAGGGTCTGGGGCGACGCGGGGGCGCGATGGGAGTGCGCGGCCCGGTGGCCGTGGCGGCCTATCGCACGGTATCGGGCAGCTCGATCTTGACTTCCAGCACTTCCAGGTTGTCCTGGCGCTCCAGGTGCACCTTGAGGTCGTCGGGGTTGATCTTGACGTACTTGGAGATCACCGCCACCAGCTCGCGCTGCAGCGCGGGCAGATAGTCGGGCTCGGACGCATTGCGGCCGTTGCGCTCGTGCGCCAGGATGATCTGCAGCCGCTCCTTGGCAACGCTGGCGGTTTTTTTCTTCTCGCCGAGCAGGAAGGACAGGAAAGAAGCCATGGCTATTTGCTCCCAAACAGGCGTTTGAAGAAGCCGGGCTTTTCGGCGTCAATGAAACGCAGCGGCTTGTCCTGCCCCAGGAAGCGGTCGATCACATCCTTGTACGCCTCGCTCACATCGCTGCCCTGCGCGTGGATGGCGGGCGTGCCCTGGTTGGACGATTGCAGCACCACTTCGGATTCGGGAATCACGCCGATCAGCTTGATGCGCAGGATGTCCTGGATGTCTTCCAGGCTCAGCATCTGGCCGTCTTGCACGCGGCTGGGGTTGTAGCGCGTGATGAGCAGGTGTTCCTTGATGGGCTCGCCGCCTTCAATGGCACGCTTGGTTTTGCTGCCGAGCATGCCCAGGATGCGGTCGGAGTCGCGCACGCTGGAAACTTCAGGATTGGTCACCAGCAGCGCCTCGTCGGCAAAGTGCATGGCCATCAGCGCGCCGCTTTCGATGCCGGCGGGCGAGTCGCAGACGATGTATTCAAAGTCCATCGCGGCCAGGTCCTTGAGGACCTTTTCCACGCCGTCTTGCGTCAGCGCGTCCTTGTCGCGCGTCTGGCTGGCAGCCAGCACGAACAGGTTGTCGCACTGCTTGTCCTTGATAAGCGCCTGGTTCAGGTTGGCCTCGCCCTGGATCACGTTGATCAGGTCGTACACCACGCGGCGTTCGCAGCCCATGATGAGGTCCAGGTTACGCAGGCCGACGTCAAAGTCGATCACGGCGGTCTTGTGGCCGCGCAGGGCGAGGCCGGTGGCAAAGCTGGCGCTGGTGGTGGTCTTGCCCACGCCACCTTTGCCGGAGGTCACGACGACGATTTTGGCCATGTGTTGCTGATTCTCTGTGGGTTGGTACGAATGAAATGGGGGGCTCAGGCGAGCGGCTCGATCAGGAGCTTCTCGCCTTCCAGGCGCACCTGGGCCGGCTTGCCGCGCACCTCGGCGGGCAGCTCGGTCTCGGTGGTGCGGTAGATGCCTGCGATGGAGACCAGTTGCGGCTCCAGGCAGGTCGAAAAAATACGGGCTTCGGTGTTGCCCCGTGCACCGGCAATCGCGCGGCCGCGCAGCGGGGCATAGACGTGGATGTTGCCATCGGCAATCACCTCGGCGCCAAAGCTCACCACCGCCATCACCACCAGATCGGCGCCGCGCGCATACACCTGCTGGCCGGAGCGCAGGGGTTTGTCCACCACCACCGTGCCGGGGCCGGGCATGGGCACTTCGCGCACCACTTCGACCTCGACCTCTCGGATCACCTCGCGCACCACTTCCTGCACCGGCGTGGGCGCCTCGGCACGCGCGGGGGGTGCATCGGGCGCTGCGGCCAGGCCTGCAGCACGCGCTGCCTCCATCTGGGCGGGGCTGCCGCCGCGCACGGCCACAGGCAGGGTGTTGTGCTGGCGCAGCGCGGCTGCGATGGCGGCAAAATCGATGGGCGCTTCGGCCTCACGCACGGGCGCCAGGTCGATCAATACGGGGTCGTTGTCAAAAAAGCCCGGGGCATCGGCCACACGCTCGGCCAGGTCGGCTGCGAACTGGGCGGCGTCAGTGGTCTTGAGCAGCACCGCCACCACCGGCAGCGAAGCGCTCTTGAGGTCAAAGCTGGTGCGGGCCTGGGCCGCCGTCGTAAGGGCCATGAGGGGATAGGAAAAGGAGCGCGGGAACCTGTTTCAGAAGGCGCAAAGTGTACCGTGGGCCTGTGTAAGCGCCTGTTCCGGTGCTATGGGCACACAGAAGCAGGGTTACAACCGGCCGCGCCGCGCAGGCGACCGCCCGCGCACAGCACCCCTTTGATAATCCCCCAATGCCTTCCACACGCAAAACCCACATCGATGCCCTCGCCATCTCCCTGCTGCTCGCCTGCTGCATGTTCTGGGGCTTCCAGCAGGTGCTGGTCAAGGCCACGGTGGCCGAGGTGGCGCCGGTGTTCCAGGCCTTTGTGCGTTTTGCGCTGGCCACGGTGGCCGTGGCGGCCTGGTGCCTGTGGCGTGGTGTCAGCCTTTCCGGCGCGGGCGAGCCCGCCGGGGCCACACGCGCCGGACTGCTGGCGGGGGCGCTGTTTGCCGGCGAGTTCGCATGCATCTACCTGGGCCTGCAGTACACCACCGCGTCGCGGCTCACCGTGTTCTTGTATGCGTCGCCCTTCTGGGTGGCATTGCTGCTGCCGCGCTTCATCCCCGGTGAGCGCCTGCAGGGCTGGCAGTGGCTGGGCCTGGCAGCTGCGTTTGTAGGCGTGGGGCTGGCGCTGGGCGACGGGCTGCTGGGTCACGCCAGCACGGCGCTGCCACAAGGCTGGCTGGGCGATCTGCTGGGGCTGGCTGCGGGCCTGATGTGGGCGCTGACCACGGTGGTCATCCGCACTACGCCGCTGGCGCGTGTGGCCCCCGCCAAGCAGCTTTTCTATCAAGTGGCGGTAAGCACTGCGGTGCTACCGGTTCTGTCGCTGGGCCTGGGCGAGGCCTGGGTCTGGCAGTTCAGCGGCTTTGCCTGGGGTTCGCTGCTGGTGCAGGCGCTGGTGGGTGCGTTTGTGAGCTATCTAGCCTGGATGTGGATGCTGGCGCACTACCCGGCCACCAAGATCTCGGTGTTCGTGTTTCTTACGCCCGTGTTTGCGCTGCTGTTTGGCGCACTGTGGCTGGGTGAGGCTGTGACGCCCGGGCTGGTGGCTGCGCTGGTGCTGGTGGCGGCGGGCATCGTGCTGGTGAACCGACGGGCGGTTTGACCATGTGTATCAAACGGTGTCAAAGCGCCACCTGCGTGGCACCGGCAGCTATCATTTTCAGTGCACTCGTTGTCAAAGATTCCGCGTCCGGGTATGCGGCAGAACGCATGGGGACGACCTGAATCATCACTGCACCGTACCGCCACCGGTACCCGAACACCGTTTAAAGCTTTCTCCAAAAAGGTATCCATGCGTCACGACACACTGACTTTTGCAAACGAAGCCGTTCACCCGTGGGCCCCGCGGGCCTTGCCGATCTTGCGAGCCACGCTGGCCTTGGGCTTTGCGGCCATGGCTTTGGCTGGCTGCGGTGGCGGCTCAGGCTCCGCTGAGCCTGGCCAGCCCCCTGCCACCAGCACCCTGGCCGCCCCCGAGAACTTTGAGAACACCGGGGCACTGAGTTTTGCGTGGAGCTCCACGCCGGGCGCCACCCGCTACGAGCTCTTTGCCGACATGGATGGCCCCGGGCCTCAGACCGAAGTGCAGATGGGCGAGGCGCAGGGCCTGAGTTTCTACTCCACGACGCAACGACAGTTCGGCTACCTGAATCTCGCCCGAATCGCTGATTTCATCAACGCGACCTTCCGCCTGCGGGCTTGTAACAGCGATGGATGTGGAGCCTTCACCGCAGCGAAGGCACTGGACCTTCCCAGCCGCATCAGCTACGAGTTTTCCTCGGGACGTGCCCCCCTCAAATCCTCATCGGGCAATTTCGACCCCATATCCCAAGACGGCCTGACCCTGGTCCTTCGTGGCTCAAACGGTTCGACAAGCACCTTGCTGGTGTTCACGCGCACAGCCGTCGGCCAGCCATGGCAACAGCAGGCGGAGATCCCCACCAATGCGTACCGGATCGCGCTTTCAGCGGACGGCAACACGCTGGCAGCCAGCGAAGAGCTCAAGGTACAGATCTACCAGCGCAGCAACGGCTCCTGGAGCCGGCAAACCACGATTTCATCGACCCAGGCGCCCACTGCATGCGCCCAGCCCTGCCAATTGGAACCGGACAGGCTGGCTCTGTCGGCCAACGGCAACCTGCTGGCGGTCTCGGGGCGCTTCAGGGTCAACGGTAGCACCACCGCCCTCAGCTCGGTTTTCACCTATGCGCGCACGGGGACCTCTTGGACCGCGCAAAACAACTTCGCGCCAGAAGGCGATATCGTGGGCACGGCACTCGCCCTGTCGGGAGACGGCAGTACTCTGGCACTGAACAGCGGTGCCATCACCCGCAGTGTGAATATCACACCACCGCTCGTGCATATCTACGCGCAGAACGGGGTCGATGGATGGACCGAGCAAGCGCGGCTGCCTGTTGGCATCGTTTTTTTTGTGGACATTGCTGCATCGGTGTTTAGCGCCATGACGCTGTCCCACGACGGCAACACCCTGGCGGTGGAAGCCCGGAACTCGCCCAACACGCTTCCGCCGGAATACCACATCACGGCCGCAGACCTCACTTGCCCGAGAGCTGGAACTGGGAATGCGGCACCCGTATCGCACATTGCACTGTTTGCGCGCAGTGGTGCAGCATGGCAACGGCAGGCTGCTATCGCGCGCGAGGCCGCCCCCTCATGGGCCCTGGCCAACGATGGCAACGCCCTCTTCTACGGGGAGCTTTTCAATCGCCGCAACGGGGCCTGGACCTGCCCCTGACCCTTGTGCACACGGCCCATGCAGCCCATGGGCGGGGATCATGGCTTCGGGAGGGGTTTACGGGGAATCGCTGACACCCCCGACATCGCACACAGCGTGATCATTCAGTCCCAATCACGGTAGTCATCCGCACCACGCCCCGGGCACGCACGGCCCCCTGCCAAGCAGCTGCTGCACTAGGTGGGCGTGAGCACGGCGCTGGTGCTGGTGAACTGGTGGGCTGAGGCACTGCGACCTGTGCAGCAGCCCTAACGCCATTCGACGCGGTTTCTGCCCGCGTTCTTGGCGGCATACAACGCCTCATCGCTGAGTCCGATCTGCGCGTCCAGGGCTAGGGGGGAATCGTCTGGAATGCCGGCATGCACACCGACGCTGAGGGTGATCGGCACCGTGGCGTTGGCCAGCCGCACGGGCGGCGACTCGATGGCCTTGCGCACGTGCTCCGCCAGGCGCAGCGCACCGGCTTGGTCGGTGGCAGGCAAGACCGCCAGAAACTCTTCTCCGCCATAGCGGGCGACCACGTCGGCCTGGCGCAGCCGCTGGCGAATGCGCAGCGCCACTTCGCGCAGCACGGCGTCTCCGGCCAGGTGGCCATAGGTGTCGTTAACGCGCTTGAAGTGGTCAATGTCCAGCATCAGGAAAGCCAGCGGCTCCCCCTGGCGCCGAGCACGCGCGCCCAGCGCTGGCAGCAGGTCTTGCAGGGCACTGCGGTTGTACAGACCGGTGAGGCTGTCGTGCGTAGCCAGGGCGTGCTGCTGCTCCAGGGCAAATTCCATCTGCATCAGCACAAAGCCCATGCTGTTGACCAACAGAACGGCCATCACCGCAAAATAGGTCAGCCCCTGCACCTGGCCCGGCACGTTGTAGACGGCATCCCAATCAGACGCCCACACCATGTAAGCGGTGCGCACGACCAGCGTGAGCACCAAGCCCGCGCAGCCGGCAATCAGAACCCAGCGGCCCGTCAGGCGCCGCTCGACCAGCGCAGGGCCCCAGGCCTGGTACAGCAACATGCCGGCCATCACGCTCTGGATGCCGGCGACCAGGATGTTGCGCCAATGGTCGTCCCGCATGAACAACAGCACCACCACCATGTTGACGGCGAGCGGCAACCACACCAGCGCCGAGCGCACAGGCTGCGCGCGGTGCCGCTGAAACGACGCGATCGCCAGCGTGTGCAGCACCAGCGTCAGGCCGCTGAGCAGGTTGGTTGCCAGGATCGACACTTCGGTCCAGCCGAATGCCCGCAAGCCGAACGCCGGGTAGGACAGCGCATTGACCACCAGCCCTAGCCCCCACAACGCCAGCCCCCGGTGCAAGCGGGCACGCAGGGCCACAAACACAATCGGCAGCGCCTGGGCGGTCGCAGCGGCCATGGTGGCGGCCAGCAAAGTGGCAAGGTCGAGCGTCATGGGCAAAGTGCAGGGGTGGAGCCAACCGCTGGAAGAGGCAGCGTGGGCCATTCGATCCAGGCAGTCTAATGCGCGCCGGGCTGGGATACCTTGATCCGACGAGGCCACAGGGCGCTTTGGCAGCCTGCACCGCTGCGGCAGCAACCGCAGAGTGCCCAACCCCGCATGTGAAAATCTCCCGCATGCCACCCCGCCTGCCCCCGCTGAACGCGGTCCGTGCCTTTGTGGCGGCGGCGCGGCACCAGAGCTTTACCCACGCAGCGCTGGAGCTGCACGTCACCCACAGCGCCATCAGCCGCCAGATCAAGGCGCTGGAGGCCCACCTGGGCGTGGACCTGTTCGAGCGCAAGACGCGGCAGGTGCTGCTCACCGCAGCGGGCCACCAGTTTCACGCGCAGGTCGGCCCTGCGCTCGCGCAGATCGGCGCCGCCGCCCAGGCGCTGCGGGGCGACGCCGGGCTGCGCAGCGTCAAGATCAATGTGCGGCCCAGCTTTGCGGTGCGCTGGTTGATCCCCCGGCTGCCCGGCTTTGTGGCCCAGCACCTGGACATCGAACCCCAGGTCATCACCAGCACGCTGGCGCCAGACCATGCCACCGAGGCCTTTGACCTGGCCCTGCGGCGCGGCCCGCGCGGGTGGCCGCCGGGCATGCAGGTGCAGCCGTTTCTGGAGGATGAGGCGCTGGTGGTGGGCGCGCCCGCCCTGTTCGCCCAGCGCCCGGTGACACGGCCCGAGGCGCTGTCGGCCCATGTGCTGCTGCTGTCCAAATCGCGCAGCAAGGACTGGGAAGGCTGGAAGAAGCAGGTGAACGCGCCCACGCTGCAGCCCGCCAGCTGCCTGCAGTTTGACCACCTGCACTTTGTGCTGCAGGCCGCCCTGGACGGGCTGGGTTTTGCCGTGGCCCCGGTGTCGCTGATCACCCACGACCTGGCCTCGGGGCGGCTGGTGTCGCCGCTGCCCAGCTTGCGGCTGCCGCTCACGCGGCACTACCTGGGCATGGCGCCGGACCCATCGCCGGAGACGCTGCGTTTTGTGCAGTGGCTTCAGGACGAGATCAGCGCCTGAGCGGGAGGCCGGGCCGGGAGTACAAGGCCCCCACGTGCCCGTTTTGCCCGATTTCTGCACAAATCGGGCGGTAGCGCTAGTGCATCATGCGCTAGCAGCTATATTTTCAATAGCAAAAATCATTCGCCATCCCCCATCCACCGCGCCGTGCCCGACACGCGGATGGAGCTGCCGGGCACGGGCCCGATCTCAGCCCGCAGGCGCGAGCGCATGCCCATGTCCTCGCCCTGCACCACATCGGTGGCGCCGCCGTGCGGCCAGCCCAGGTCACGCAGGTAGCCCGCCAACGCGGCAGTGGCGGCGCCGGTGGCCGGGTCTTCCAGCACGCCGCCCGAGGCAAAGGCATTGCGGGTGTGCAGCAGCCGGTCGGACTCCACCCACACCAGCACGATGGTGACCAGCTTGGCGTTCACCATCAGCGTGCGGCCCGCGTCCAGCGCGTAGTGCATGGCCGCCAGCGCCGCACGGTTGCGCAGGGCCAGCACCAGGTGGTCCGCACCGCCGTGGATGAGCGCAGGCGGAATGCGCGGGTCCAGATCGGCCGCGCCGAGGCCAAACAGGGCCAGCGCATCGGCCAGCAGCCCAGCAGGCACAGGCCCGCTGCGCGTGGGGGGCGACTGCAGCGCCGCCTGCACCAGATCGCCCGCGCGACGGCCTTCGACCGTGATCTCGGCCTGGCTCAGCGACAGCGCAAACACGCCGTCGCCCTCGCGCTGCGCGAGCGCGGCGCCCAGGGCAATCGTCGCGTGGCCACAAAACGGCACCTCGCTCTCGGGTGCAAAGTAGCGCACCCGCCAGTGGCCATCGCCCAACGGGGCGGCAAACGCGGTTTCAGAAAAGCCGACCTCGGCAGCAATGCGCTGCATGTCGGCGGGGCTGGGCAGCGCGTCACCGATCCACACACCGGCGGGGTTGCCACCCTGGGTGCCGTCGGAGAACGCTGCGATTTTTTGGAGTGCCATGGGGTTCAACGTGCAGAAACAGGGGACGACCCCGCGCGTGACTCAGAGCTTCGGAATGCGGATCCGGCTGATCATCAGCGACCCCGACAGCGCAAACAGCAGCACCAGCGGGTGCAGCGTGAAGCCGCCGATCAGCAGCTTGCCAAACCACAGGTTCTCGCGCACTGCGCCCAGCCAGGCGGCCAGGGCCAACAGGCCCACCAGCACGATGGAGGTGGGGATGGGGGTACCCTCGAAGTATTTGACCTTGCCGTCGTCGCCCGACAGCGTTTCGGCGGTGACGTTGTAGCGCGCCAGGCGCGACACGCCGCAGGCCACAAAGTAGGCCAGCACGATGCGGTCGTACAGGCCCTGCATGCCGCAGCCATAGGCAATGATGGCCGGGGCCACGCCGAAAGAGATCACGTCGGCCAGCGAATCCAGCTCGCGGCCCATGGCCGAGCTTTTCTGGCGCCAGCGGGCGATGCGGCCGTCCAGCACGTCAAAGATCAGCGCGGCCAGCACCAGGGCACATGCAAAGTACACGTGCACCACATTGCTGGTCTCCAGGTACGACATGACCGAGAACAGCGCGCCTACGCCGCAGACCGCATTGCCCAGCGTGAACCAGTCGGCAAGGTGGAACTCACGGATCATCGAAAAACGTTTGGGCGGCTGCGGAGTGTTCATGGAGGAAGGGCGCGCGGCGGCGCGCGCAGTGGCAATCAACAAGGTCCATTATGGGTGTGCCGCACCGCAGGGGATCGTTAACCCTCTCTGACATCTGCGTGACTGCTTTTGCGCGGACACACAGACAGACTGTGGCCACGCGGCGGGCGCGGCAGGGTAGGACGATGCCGCATCCGCCCTGTGACCGACCCGTCCTCCCCCATAAGACCCGAGATAAGACCCGAGACACGCCATGCGCCTCCCTCAGATGCCCCCGCTCCACCTGCCTTTTGCCCCCGGTGCCCCGGTGCGCAGCCTGCAGGATGTACAGCGGATCGAAGCCTGCCCCCTGGCCGAGGCGCTGCCGGTGCAGAGCACCTACGAGATTTTTGTGAACTCGGCGGCGGCGTTTGGCGACAAGACGGCGCTGACCTTTTTGCCTACCGCAGACCCTGCCGCCGAACCCATCCGCTGGTCGTACGCGCAGCTGCTCACCGGCATCCACCAGACGGCCAACCTGCTGCACCACCTGGGCGTGGGCCCCGAAGATGCCGTGGCCGTGCTACTGCCCGGCTGCCTGGAATACCACCTGGCCCTGTGGGGCGGCGAGGCGGCGGGCATCGTGCAGCCGCTCAACCCCATGCTCACCGACGAGAAGATCGCGGCCATGATGACTTTGGCCCGCGCCAAGGTGCTGATTGCCTACGGTGGCGAAGGCGACCTGGGCTACTGGAGCAAGGCCCTGCGCCTGCGCGCCCTGGTGCCCACGCTGACCACGGTGCTGCGCGTGGCACCGCACGATGAGGCGCCGGGAGCAGCGCCCGCCCTGCCCGCTGGCGTGCTGGACTTGGCCGCGCGCCACCAGCACCCGGGCGACCATCTGGTGAGCGGCCGCCGCATCGCAGCCACGGACATCGCCGCGTACTTCCACACCGGTGGCACCACCGGCGCGCCCAAGCTGGCCCGCCACAGCCACGGCGCGCAGGTCTTCACTGCCTGGGGCAGCGTGCAGATGCAGGGCATACGGCCCGAGGACGTAGGCATCAACGGCTACCCGCTGTTCCATGTGGCGGGCGTGCTGCCGGGCTCGCTGGCGGCGCTGTCTGCGGGGGTGGAGACCATCATCCCCACCACCGGCCTGTTCCGCAACCGCGAGGTGATTGCCAACTACTGGCGGCTGGTGGAGCGCTACCGCTGCACCTACCTGTCCGCCGTGCCCACGGTGCTGGCGGCGCTGGCCAATGTGCCGCTGGACGGGGCCGACATTGCATCGCTGCGCTATTGCCGCACCGGCGCGGCCATCCTGGCGCCCGAGCTGGCGGTGCGGTTTGAGCGGCTGTTTGGCCTGCACATCCACGAGAGCCTGGGCATGACGGAGATGGCGGGCATCTCCACCATCACGCCCCCCGGCGTGAACGCGCCCGCAGGCTGCGTGGGCTGGCGGCTGCCGCACACCCAGCTGCGCGTGGTGGCACTGGATGCGCAGGGCAATGCGTCGGACCAGGATCTGCCGCCCGGCCAGCCGGGCATGGTGCTGTTCCAGTCGCCCAACCTGTTCTCGGGTTTTCTCGATGCAGCCGACACGGCCAAGGCCTTCACGCACGACGGCTGGCTGGCCACCGGCGACCTGGGCTTTGTGGACGAGCAGGGCCGCCTGCACCTGAGCGGCCGCTCCAAGGACCTCATCATCCGCAGCGGCCACAACATTGACCCCAAGGTGATCGAGGACGCGCTGGGCGCCCACCCCGCCGTGCAGCTGTGCGCCGCCGTGGGCGCGCCCGATGCCTATGCGGGCGAACTGCCCGTGGTCTACGCCACGCTGCGGCCCGGCGAGCAGGTGACCGAAGCGGAGTTGCTGGCCTTTACCGCCGAGCGCGTGGACGAGGCCGTGGCCCGCCCGCGCTGGGTACAAGTGATCGAGACCATGCCCGTCACCAACGTGGGCAAGATCTACAAGCCCGAGCTGCGCCAGCGCGCCGCCTGCCACACGGTGCAGGCGCTGGTGGATGGTGTGTGCGCAGAAGCCCCGGGCAGCCCCCGCCCCCAGGTGCAGCCCGAGGGCGACAACGCCGTGCGCGTGAGCGTGGCCCCGGGCCCTGACGTTGACACGCTGCAGGCCCGCCTGCGCGAAGTGCTTGCGCCCCTGCCCCTCACCGTTCGCGTCATCGCCGCCCCCGCCGCAGGGAGCCCCCAGACCGCATAAGCCCATGGCGTGACAGCCAGGCCCCGGCCCGCCACCATGCATCGCGGAGCCCGCAGAGTGATTTTTATAACCATGACAGGAGACAAACCCATGCCCTTCCACGCCCTCACCCGCCGTTCCTGGCTCGGCGCCGCCGCGCTGGCCGCTGCCACCACCTGCACCGGCACTGCCGCCTGGGCCCAGGCCGCCTACCCCAGCAAGCCCATCAAGGTGGTGGTGCCCTTCGCCCCCGGCGGCGCCACCGACGTGCTGGCGCGCGTGCTGGCCGAGAAGATGGCCGTGGGCCTGGGCCAGCCCATGGTCATCGACAACAAGCCCGGCGCGGCCGGCATCATCGGCACCGACGCGGTGGCCAAGGCCGCGCCGGACGGCTACACCCTGCTGCTGGCGCTGAGCAACTCCATGCTCACCAACCAGTTCCTGTACACCAAGCTGCCCTACAGCCCCGAGAAAGACATCGCGCCCATCTACCAGATCGCCATCGCGCCCCTGGTGCTGGTGGCCCACCCCAGCGTGCCGGTGGCCACGGGGCCTGAGCTGCTGAAATACATCGCCGCCAACAAAGGCAAGGTGGCCTACGGTTCGTACGGCACGGGTGCCTACCCGCACCTGGCCGGCGCGTACATGAGCCAGTCGCAAAACGCCGACATGAGCCACGTGGCCTACCGGGGCGAAGCGCCCATGGTGCAAGACCTGCTGGGCGGGCAGATCCAGATTGCTTTTGCGAGCGCACTGCAGGTGAAGGCGCACATCGACGCCGGCAAGCTCAAGGCCATTGGCGTGAGCGGCGAGCGCCGCATGGGCACGCTGCCCAACGTGCCCACACTGGGCGAGCAGGGTCTGAACGACGAGGCCTACCGCGTGGCGGGCTGGCTGGCGTTTGGCGCCCCCGCAGGCACACCGCCCGCCATCCTGGAGCGCGTTGCGGCCGAGGTGCGCAAGGCCACCGAGCATCCCGATGTGGCCCAGCGCATCACCGCCATGGGCTTTGACGTGCAAAAGAGCTCACCGGCGTTGTTCACTGCCGCCATGAACAAGGAACGCCCGGTGTGGGAGCGGCTGATCAAGGCGTCTGGCGCGAAGCTGGACTGACCCCCTGGGGCGCAGCGCGCCTCAGCGCCGCACTCACTCTTGCATCCAAACAAGGCGCTAGCGCTTATTGAATAAGCGCTAGCAGCTATTATTTTTGGAGCGCACTCACCCGCTGCGCCGCAAACGCCACGTACCAATCCAGGCACCCTGGGTTGGCCATCGCGTCCTTGTTGACCACCTTCTCGATGGGCTGGCCCAGCAGCAGCTTTTTGATGGGCAGCTCCTGCTTTTTGCCGCTCAGGGTGCGTGGCACCTCGGCCACGGCAAAGATGTCGTCGGGCACAAAACGTGGGCTCAGCGCCGTGCGCACGGCGCCGTTGATGCGCGCGCGCAGGGCGTCGTCCAGCCCGTAGCCCGGGCGCAGCACGACAAACAACGGCATGTAGCTCTCGCGGCCCAGGTACTCCAGGTCCACCACCAGGCTGTCGAGCACTTCGGGCAAGGCCTCCACGGCGCTGTAGATCTCGCTCGTGCCCATGCGCAGGCCGTGGCGGTTGATGGTCGCGTCGCTGCGCCCATAGATCACGCAGCCGCCGTTGGCGCCGATCTTGAGCCAGTCGCCATGGCGCCACACCGCACCCATGCTGGCGGGGCCGTCGCCACCGCCCGGCTGTCGGCCATGGCCTGCGGGGTACATGTCGAAATAGCTCGACAGATAACGCGAACCGTCCTTGTCGCCCCACAGGTACAGCGGCATGGATGGAATGGGCTGCGCGCAGACCAGCTCGCCCACCGCGTCCTCCACGGGACGGCCTTCGGCATCCCACGACTCCACGGCCGCGCCCAGCATGCGGCATTGCATCTCGCCGGGCACCTGGGGCATCTCGCGGTTGCCGCCGATGAAGGCGCCGCAAAAGTCGGTGCCCCCGGATATGTTGTTCCACCAGATGTCGTGCGTACCAATGGCTTCAAACTGCGCCGTGCCCCATTGCTGCACCTCGGGCGACAGCGGGGAGCCCGTGGTACCCAGCGCACGGACGCGCGTGAGGTCGCCATAGTCGGCCAGCGTGATGCCCGCCTTCATGCAGTTGGCAAAAAACGCCGCGCCCGCGCCGAAAAAGGTCACGCCCGTCTCGGCCGCAAAACGCCACAGCACGCCCCAGTCGGGGTGGTCCTTGCTGCCGCCGGGGTTGCCGTCGTAGATCACGCAGGTGGTGCCCGACAGCAGGCCGCTGAGCTGCGCGTTCCACATTACCCAGCCGGTGGAGCTGTACCAGTGGTAGCGCTCGCCAAAGCTGTTGGCCTCGTAGCTGCAGCCGATGTCGTTGTGCAGCACCTTGAGCTGCAGCGCCACCAGCACCGTGCCGCCGTGGCCGTGCACGATGGGCTTGGGCAGGCCGGTGGTGCCGCTGGAATAGACGATCCACAGCGGGTGGTCGAACGGGAGCCACAGGGGATCGAAGGCCGTGGTTTCAGCATCATTTCGGGCCGTTGCGCGCGTCCAGCTTGCCCAACCAGCTATCGAAACAGAAGCATCCAGATTGCCCAGCAGCACCGCGTGCTGCACGCTGGGCAGTGCCGCTCGCAGCTCTGCCAGCACGGGACGGCGGTCGTGGTCGCGGCCGCCGTAGCTCACGCCGTCCACACCGATCAGCACCTTGGGCTCGATCTGCCGAAAGCGGTCGAGCACCGCATGCGTGCCCATGTCGGGTGCGCAGATGCTCCACACGCCGCCGATGCTCACCGTGGCCAGAAAGGCGATCATCGCCTCGGGCACGTTGGGCAGGTAGGCGGCCACGCGGTCGCCCGGCATCACGCCCTGGGCCTTGAGGTGCAGCGCCAGCGACGCGACCTGGCGGCGCAGCTCGGGCCAGCTCAGCTCGCGGTGCTGGCCCTTTTCGTTGCGGCTGATGATGGCGGGCAGGCCCGCCGCGTGGGCGGCATCCACATGCCGCAGCGCCTGGCGTGCGTAGTTGACCTGCGCACCGGGGAACCACAACGCGCCGGGCATGGTGTTCCGGGCCAGCACGGCCGTGTGGGGCGTGGGCGACTGCAACTGGAAGTAGTCCCAGATGCTCTGCCAGAAGGCGTCGAGGTCGGTGGTGGACCAGCGCCACAGCGCGTCGTAGCTGTCGAACTGCAGACCGCGCTGGTCGCGCAGCCAGTTCTGGTACAGGCGGATCTGGGGGATGTAAGGCGGGGTTGTGTGTGTTGTCTCCATGGCGACGCAGCGTACCAGCGGGCCCATCCACTGACCATGCTGGCACGTCTCCAAATTGACAGCGTCCCTGCGCTTGACTGCGGTATTTCCCGTGGCCGTGGTGGGGTGTTACATAAAATTGCGGCTTCTCCCTCTCTGCGTGCAGCTTCTTTGCTGCCTGACGGCCGCCTTTCCTGGCGTATTCGTCCGCAGGTAACCCGCCTTGCCGCGCCACCGCTGCGCGCATCGGCATGGAGGCATCCGTACCCCGGTCACCCGGGTGTGCGCGGACCTCTAGGGCCACGCCTTGCTGCGTCGGGCCTGCTTTTTTCGTGATGTGTTTCGCACGCTCCTGTCTGCCCCCTTGGCTGCGCGTTGTCGCGCACCAGGCAGCCCAGGAGGCCGCCTTTCGTCGTCTTTGGCCGACGGAGTCTGCCGGTTTTTGCCGCTGGTACTCAACTGCGCGCCGGTGCCTGATAAGCGCCCGGCAGCACATCCTTTGTTGATCTTCGAGAAAGGTGATCCCATGGAACTTCTCATCTCGGCGGGGCTGATCCTCGCCATCGTGCTCTGGGGCGTGGTTGCGCCCGATTCGCTGGGCACCGTGTTCGACACGGCCCTGGCCGCCATCACGCGCAACTTCGGCTGGTTCTACCTGTGGGTGGTGCTGGGCTTGGTGGTGATGGCGCTCATCCTGGCCTTCAGCCGCTATGGCGACCTGAAGCTGGGCCAGGAGGACGACGAGCCCGAGTTCTCCATCGGCGCGTGGTTTGCCATGCTGTTTGCGGCGGGCATGGGTATCGGCCTCGTGTTCTGGGGTGTGGCTGAGCCCATTTCGCACTACGGCACGCCGCCGCCCGGCATCGCGCCCAATACGCCCGAGGCTGCCAACGCAGCCATGCGCTACAGCTTCTTCCACTGGGGGCTGCACCCCTGGGCGGTGTACAGCATCGTCGCGTTGGCGATCGCGTTCTTCCAGTTCCGTCGTGGCGGCTCAGCCCTGGTCAGCACGGCGGTGATGGCGCTGCCCTGGGCGCCGCTGCAGCGCATCGGGCCCGTCGTGAACATCCTCGCTGTGATCGCCACGGCCTTTGGCGTGGCCGCATCGCTGGGCATGGGCGCACTGCAGATCAACAGCGGCCTGGCGGCCACGATGGGCGTGCCTGTGAACGAAGCCTGGCAGGTGGGCATCATCGTGGTGACCACGGTGCTGTTCCTCACCTCGGCCGTGTCGGGCGTGGCGCGGGGCATCAAGTGGCTGTCCACTTTCAACCTGGTCATGGCGGCGCTGCTGGCGCTGGCGGTGTTTGCATTGGGGCCCACGGTGATCATCATCGACAGCTTCACCAACACGCTGGGCAGCTACCTGAGCGAGTTCGTGCGCATGAGCCTGCGCATGACGCCGTTCCGCGACAGCGGCTGGGTGAGCGGCTGGACGGTGTTCTACTGGGCCTGGTGGGTGAGCTGGTCGCCCTTTGTGGGCCTGTTCATCGCACGCGTCTCGCGGGGCCGCACGATTCGCGAATTCATCCTGGGCACCGTGCTGGCGCCCACGCTGGCTGCGTTTGTGTGGTTCTCGGTGTTCGGCGGTACGGCCCTGCATCTGGAGATCATGCAGGGCGTGCCTCTGTCGGAAGCCGTCAAGGCTGATGTGTCCACCGCACTTTTTGCCATGTTCAACGCGCTGCCCTGGGGTGCCGTGATGTCGTTCGTGGCCACCGTGCTGGTGCTGGTGTTCTTCGTCACCTCGGGCGACTCGGCCACGCTGGTGCTGGGCATGATGAGCACGGGCGGCAATGAGAACCCGTCGGCGCGCGTCAAGATCACCTGGGGCGTGCTGGTGTCGGGCATCGCCATCAGCCTGCTGCTGGCCGGTGGCGTGAAGGCGGTGCAGACCGCCACCATCGTGTTCGCGCTGCCGTTCACCGCCGTCATCTTGCTGATGGCACTGGCATTGTGGCGTGGCGTGAAAGCCGACTGGGAAGCCGACGACCGCCGCGACCGCGCCCTGCGCCGCCGCATGCGCGAGATGGTGGGCCCAACGCACCACGCAGGCCACCCGGCCGCCGCCGACACCTCAGCGCCCGGGCCAAACGCTCCACGCTGACGGAGACTGGCCCTCCCTTGCGGCCGGCGTGGAGATGCGGTCTGACACACAACCGCCCCCAGCCGGGGGTGAAGGTGGGTCTATCATCCGCAGCCACATTGGTGGTGCGGCAATGGGCCGCACCACATCCTCGACGTCGCTGCCCATGAAAATGCTCCTGTCTGCCTGGCCCACCATAGCCCTGTTGTTGCCCGTGCTGTGGCTGGTGTCGGTCATCGTGTTCCTGGCCAAGGGCAACCGGCGCGCGGTGGCGCAGCTGATGGCCTTGCTGGCGTGCTTTCTGATCGGTGCGCTGCTCATGGAGTTCTTCACCTTCATGGGCGCCCTCATGGCCCGCTCGGGCAGCCAGCACGCCACGCCCACGCTGGGCACCGGCACGCGCCAGTTGCTGGAGACCATTGCCAACCCCCGCTCCATCACCGCGCCACCGCTGTCGCTGGCGGCTTGGGCGGCGTACAGCATCCCGGCGGGCTACCTGTGGCTGCTGGTGGCGTGGGTGCTGCACCTGCGCGGCAAGAAGGCGGGTCCGGCCAAAAAGAAGTCTGCCAAAAGCCCGCGCAAGGCCGCCAAAGACTGAGTTTTATGGGTTTTAGCCCCGAGGCGCTAGAACTATATGCCTGAGTAGCTATTGTTTGGATAGCAGTACCACACCGTGGCTTGACGCAGGGCAAAGCGTGCCCCAGCCCGCCCCCCCACAATGGCGCGCGGCCTCCCCGCCCCGGGGCGGGCACCTTGTCACCCTGCATTCCTCCCGCCATGACCACCCACCACAGCGACGTCCTCATCGTCGGCGCAGGCCCGGCGGGCCTGTCGCTGGCCATCTCCCTGGCGCAAGCCGGGTTCTCCGCCACGGTGGTCGAGCAGCAGAGCGACAGCACGCTGGCCGCGCCCGCGCCGGACGGCCGTGAGATCGCGCTGACCCACCCCAGCCGCGACACATTGCAGCGCCTGGGCAGCTGGGGCCTGCTGGCCGCGCATGAAGTGGGCACCATCTGCGAAGCCCAGGTACACGACGGCCCGCTGGGCCAGCACAGCGCGCTGCAACTGAACACCCCGCAGACCCCGGAGGGTGCAGCACTCGGCGCGCTGGGCTTCATCGTGCCCAACCATGCGCTGCGCCGCGCCGCCTACGCCGTGGCGGCGCGCACGCCGGGGGTGCAGCTGGTCACCCAGGCCCAGGTCACGCGCGCAGCCACGCTGGCAGGACATGCAGAGCTGGACTATGTGCCGGCCGGTACCGCTGGGGCGCCAGCCCAACGCCTGACGGCCCCGCTGCTGGTGGCCGCCGACAGCCGCTTTTCGGCCACGCGCCGCCAGCTGGGCATCGGCGCGCAGATGACCGACTTTGGCCGCACCGTCATCGTCTGCCGCATGCGTCATGGCCTACCCCATGGCAACGTGGCCCACGAATGTTTTGGCTACGACCGCACGCTGGCCGTGCTGCCCCTGCCCGATGACCCACAGGCAGGACATGCGCTGTGCTCGGTCGTGGTCACGGCGGGCGCAGCCGATGCGGCAGCGCTGATGGCCCAGAGCCCCCAAGCCTTTGCCGCCCAGGTGCAGGCCCAGTTCAACGACCGGCTGGGCCACATGGCGCTGGTGGGCGAACGCCACGCCTACCCGCTGGTGGCCGTGTATGCCCAGCGCTTTGCGGGCCACCGCTGCGCGCTGCTGGGGGATGCCGCCGTGGGCATGCACCCGGTCACGGCCCATGGCTACAACTTGGGCCTGGCAGGGGTGGAGCGGCTCACGGCCGCGCTGGTGAGCGCGCGCCAGCGCGGGCAGGACATTGGCAGCGCCGACGCCCTGGCCCCCTACGCCCAGGGCCACCACCGCCACGCCTGGCCCATCTACCAGGGCACCAACGCCATCGTGCGCCTGTACACCGACGCCCGCCCGGTGCCCCGCCTGCTGCGCCAGCTGGTGCTGCAGGGTGCGCGGCGCCTGCCGCCACTGCAGGCGGCGATCGTGGGGCAGCTGACGGGCCAGCCACCCCAATGGATGCGCGCACTGGCACTGAGGCCGTAGCCGCGCCCTACAACAGGCGCAGCGGGGGTAACGGGTGGCCCCCACTGCGGACAATTCGCCAAAGACGACTCACAGGGACTTCATTCCCTGATTCCGAGCGTCGCCAGGCCGTACAGCGGCGCGCCCAGCCAGGGGCGCCACAGCAGGTCCATGGCAACGCCCGGCCAGCCATAGCCCTCCGCCACGCTTTGCTCGCGCAGCAACTGCAGGCGCGGGTGCACAGCCTCCAGCTCTGCCATGCGGCCCACGCCCCAGCGGAACTCGGCACCCGTAGCCCGCACGCTGGCGTGGCGGGCCGCGCAGCCCACGGCGCGGCGCGTCATCACGTCCAGCACCATGCGCGAGCCTGGCGGCGCATGCTGCGCAAACTCGGCCAGCACGGCGTGCACCTGCGCGGGCGGCAGGTACATCAGCACGCCTTCGCACACCAGGAGCACCGGCGTGGCGCTGCGCTGCGTGGGCAGCCCCAGCCGCTGCCACCAGCCGGGGTGCGACAGGTCCAGATCGGCGTGACGCATGCGCGGGCACGGCGGGGGCAGCAGAGGCCGGCGCAGCGCCATCACCTCGGGCAGGTCGGCATCGAGCCACTGGTTGGCCCCCCCGTCCAGCCACTGGAAATAGTGGGTCAGCCCACACCCAAGGTTGACGCCCAGGGCCTGGGGGTACATGGAAAAAAAGGCGCGCCCCGCCCCCTGGATGGCCCGGGTGCGCCACAGCACGTGCAGCACCGTGTGCAGGTCGTCCAGGGTACCGCTCACATCGGCATCCATCTGCGCCAGCAGCGCCGGGGCCACGGCATCATGGCAGTCCAGCCAGGGAAAATAGCGGCCCCCATGGGCACGCGCCGCCAAAGGGATGAGCAGGGTGCTGGGGACGGGGGGTAGCTGCGCGCGCTGCAACGGCAGGCTGACAACGCAACGGGTCGCGCCATCTGCGGGCGCAGCACTGCGCGGCGGTCGGACAACACGGCGTCGGGCAAGGGACTGCGGCATGGGGCGCTCCTCCGGTGGCAGCGGGCGCCACGGTTGGGTGGAATGCGGGGGCCCAAGGTCAGGGCAAGGGCCTGCGACCATTCTGAAGGGTCGGCCCCAGTCTGTCGTGAATGACCGCAGCGCGTACTGCGGTATGTCAATGCGCTGGCGGGCCCCTCAGCACGTGTTCACGTTCTCAGTCCTTCATCAGCGCCCACACCAGCGCCACCCCGGCCGCCAGCAGATCGCCGGTGAACGAGTTGTCGTTGGCATCGCTGCTGGCCGTGGTGAACGCGCGCTTCTGGCGCTCGCGCTCGGCCCGGGCGCGGTCGCGCTCCAGGGCCACCAGGGCGTCGCCAATGTCCACCGGCGATGCCGGCGCCACCGGTGCCTTGGCGCTGGCGGCGGCATAACCCTCCATGGCGCGCACCACGGCCTGGGGGTCGATGAGGGAGAACGCGGCGCGGCAATAGGGGCAGGCGTGGTCCTTGCGGATGTCCACGGGGGCGCCGCAGCTGGTGCAGTAGATGGCGCCCACGCGTTGGGCCAGGTCGTCGATCTCGGGGCGCGTCATGTGGCGCACAAAACCCTTTTCGACCATGAAGGACGAGAAGCTGCTGAAGCGGCCATGCTGGCGCCCGCAGCGGTAGATCATGTAGCGGCCGCTGCGCACCACGTCGAAGCCTTTGGCCAGGCTGGTGTTGCAGCGCGGGCAGGCCATGCTCTCGGCCAGGGGCTGGTGCTGGTCGGTACGGTGCTCGTGCAGCAGGCGGAACAGCTCGACCACCGACTGGGGCGAGAGCTTGAGGTTTTCGTGCCGGTCAAACCACAGGCCCTGGCAGGCAAAACAAATGTCCAGCTCCAGCGTGTGCCACTGGTTGCTGGTGAACCGGTGCGCCTCCATGGGCTGGCGGCAAGAGGGGCAGGACGGCTGAGGGTGCATGGCGGCGGTGCCTGTGGCAGGCAGAGCAGAGGTTGGCGCAGATGCTAACCCGGCACAAAGCGGGTGGACGCCTGGCAATTGACGCGCAGGTTCACGGCAAGGCCATCCCCATCCACTAGCATTCGCGCCTCAACAACAAGGAACCAACAAGATGGGATTCATGAACTGGCGCGTGAAAAGCGCTGAGGTGTTGCAACAAGGCGGCGTGATCGCGCCGGACGAGCGGCTGCCCTGGCCGCAGACGGCGGTGATGGGCGTGCAGCACGTGATTGCGATGTTTGGCGCCACGGTGCTGGCGCCCATCCTGATGGGCTTTGACCCGAACGTGGCCATCCTGATGAGCGGCGTGGGCACGCTGATCTTTTTCCTCGTCACCGGCGGCAAGGTGCCCAGTTACCTGGGGTCGAGCTTTGCGTTCATCGGCGTGGTGATCGCGGCCACGGGCTATGCGGGCAGCGGGCCCAACGCCAACATTGGCGTGGCGCTGGGGGGCATCATTGCGTGCGGCCTGCTCTATACGCTCATTGGCGCGCTGGTGCAGGCCATTGGCACAGGCTGGATCGAACGCTTCATGCCGCCCGTGGTCACCGGTGCCGTGGTGGCGGTGATCGGCCTGAACCTGGCGGGCATTCCCATCAAGAACATGGCGGCCAGCAACTTTGACAGCTGGATGCAGCTGGTGACCTTTGTGAGCGTGGGCCTGGTGGCCGTGCTCACGCGCGGCATGGTGCAGCGCCTGCTGATTCTGGTGGGCCTCATCGTGGCGAGCATCATCTACGCGGTGCTGACCAACGGCCTCGGCCTGGGCAAACCCATTGACCTGTCGATCCTGGCGAATGCTGCCTGGGTGGGCATGCCCAACTTCGCCGCACCGGTGTTCGAGGCCAACGCCATGCTGCTGATTGCACCGGTGGCCATCATCCTCGTCGCCGAGAACCTGGGCCACATCAAGGCCGTGACGGCCATGACCGGCCAGAACCTGGACCGCTACATGGGCCGCGCGTTCATCGGCGACGGCATTGCCACCATGGTCAGCGGCAGCGCGGGCGGCACGGGCGTGACCACCTATGCAGAAAACATCGGCGTGATGGCGGCGACCAAGATCTACTCCACCGCCGTGTTTTTGCTGGCCGGCGTGTTTGCGCTGGTGCTGGGTTTTTCCCCCAAGTTCGGCGCGCTGATCCAGACGATTCCGCTGCCGGTGATGGGCGGCGTGTCCATCGTGGTGTTTGGCCTGATCGCGGTGGCGGGCGCCAAGATCTGGGTGGACAACAAGGTGGACTTTTCGCAGAACAAGAACCTCATCGTGGCGGCCATCACCCTCATCCTGGGCACGGGCGACTTCACGCTGAAGTTCGGTCAGTTTGCGCTGGGCGGCATCGGCACCGCCACGTTCGGGGCAATCCTGCTGTACGCACTGCTCAACCGCAAAGCGGCGTAATCTGTGGATGTGGCCCGGCCTGATGGCATTTGTAAGGGTTAACCCTTAATTTGTAAGGAACGAAGGCTAGCATCCTGGGTTTTGTCCACAGGGCCATCCGCTCACCGGGCGGGTGGCCTTTTTCTTTTTGCGGAGTTTGTTCATGTCCCTGGCCGATCGGGTGCTGTACCCCGACTTTCTCTCCCGCACCATGACCGCCGACGAGGCGGCCGCCCTGATCCCCGCCGGTGCCCATGTGGGCATGAGCGGATTCACCGGCGCGGGCTACCCCAAGGCAGTGCCCGGCGCGCTGGCGCGCCGCATCGAAAGCCTGAACGCGCAGGGCCATGGCTTCAAGATCGGGCTGTGGACGGGCGCCAGCACCGCGCCCGAGCTGGACGGCGCGCTGGCCCAGGTGGACGGCATCGAGATGCGCCTGCCCTACCAGTCCGACCCCACGGTGCGCCGCCAGATCAATGCGGGACAGATGCAGTATGTGGACATTCACCTCTCGCATGTGGCGCAGTTTGTGTGGTTTGGCTTTCTGGGCAAGCTGGATGTGGCGGTGGTCGAGGTGGCGGGCGTGTTGCCCGACGGGCGGCTGATCCCCTCGTCCTCGGTGGGCAACAACAAGACCTGGCTGGACCAGGCCGACAAGGTCATCCTGGAGGTGAATGCCTGGCACAACCCGCAGCTGGAGGGCATGCACGACATCTACTACGGCACCGACCGACCGCCGCACCGCAAGCCCATCCCCATGACGCGGCCCGACGAGCGCATTGGCGAGCCCTACCTGCGCTGCGACCCGAACAAGGTGATTGCGGTGGTGATGACCAACCAGCCCGACCGCAACAGCGTGTATGCCGCGCCCGATGACACCTCCAACCGCATCGCGGGCCACATCATCGAGTTCCTGCAGCATGAGGTGAAGAAGGGCCGCCTGCCCAAGGACCTGCTGCCGCTGCAGTCGGGCGTGGGCAACATCGCCAACGCGGTGCTGGCCGGGCTGAACAACGGCCCCTTCGAGAACCTCACGGCCTACACCGAGGTGCTGCAGGACGGCATGCTGGACATTCTGCGCTCGGGTAAGCTGGCTAGCGCCTCGGCCACGGCGCTGTCGCTGAGCCCCACAGCGATGCAGGACTTCAACGACCGCATCGAGTTCTACAAGCAGCGCATCGTTTTGCGCCCGCAGGAGATCAGCAACCACCCTGAGCTGATCCGCCGCATGGGCCTGATTGCGATGAACGGGATGATTGAGGCCGACATCTACGGCAACGTGAACTCCACGCATGTGATGGGCTCGGCCATCATGAACGGCATCGGCGGCTCGGGCGACTTTGCGCGCAATGCGTATCTGTCGATCTTCATGACTCCGTCGCTGGCCAAGAACGGCAGCATCTCGTGCATCGTACCCATGGCCTCGCATGTGGACCACACCGAGCACGATGTGCAAATCCTCGTCACCGAACAAGGCCTGGCCGACCTGCGCGGGCACTCGCCCTCGCAACGCGCCGAGATCATCATCGACCGCTGCGCACACCCGGACTTCCGGCCCGCGCTGCACGACTATGTGGCCCGCGCCAAGCGCGGCGCCGTAGGCCAGCACACACCGCACCTGCTGAACGAGGCGCTGTCGTGGCACCAGCGGTATGTGGAGACGGGCAGCATGCGCGCACCTGCAGGCCCTGCCAGCGCTGCTTAAAGCGGTCCGTGTTGGGCCTGCAGGCCTTTGACAGCCAATTGGCAGCCTGGGCAGATAAAATCAGGGTTAACCCTAGGTCTATCGACCTCCCCCTGTCCACCCCCCACCAGCCCCCATCCGGGGCTGGTGGCTTTTTTGCCTGCGAGTTTTTTTGTGACCATGCAACGCCGTCAGTTCACCCAATCCCTCGTGGCCGCCAGCGCCGGCCTGCTGCTTGCCACCTCGTCGCGCGCCGTCGGCGTGCAAGACCCCATGGACGCCAAGAGCGTGACCATTGGCTGCTCGCTGGGCACCACCGGCGCCCTGGCCAGCCTGGGCAAGGAACTCAAGCAAGGGCTGGATGCGGGCATTGCGCAGGCCAACGCCAAAGGCATCCACGGCCGCGAGATCAAGCTGCTGGCCCTGGACGACGGCTATGACGCCGCGCGATCGGAAGACAACGTGCGCAAGCTGATTGCCGATGCCAACGTGGTGTCGCTGATCTCCTGCATGGGCACGGCCAACAACCAGCGCATCCTGCCGCTGGTGGACGAGGCGCAGATCCCCTATGTGGCCCCCCAGAGCGGCGCCACCTCGCTGCGCAAGGCCGAGTACCGCTCGGTGTTCCACGTGCGCGCGAGCTACACCGATGAAGCCCAGCGCCTGGCCCAAAAGCTGGTGTCTATGGGCATCACCGAGCTGGCCGTCGTGTACCAGGACACCGCCTTTGGCCGCGAGTTTCTGGCCGATGTGACCAAGGCCATGGCGGCCGCCAAGCAGCCCGCGCCCAAGGCCTTCAAGCTCGACGCCCAAGGCGCCCAGGTGGCCGACGTGGTGGGCAAGGCCGTGGCCGCTAAGCCCAACGCCGTACTGCTGGGCACGGCGGGCGACATCACCGCCACCCTGGTCAATGAGTTCAAGAAAGTCTCGCCCAGCACGCCGCTGGCCGCCACCAGCGTGGCGCTGTCGGGCGACAACCTGCGCCAGCTGGGTGGCAAGGCCTCGGGCATTGCGCTGTCGATGGTGCTGCCCGATGCGGCCCGCACCAGCTATGCCGTGGTGCGCGACTACCAGAAGGCCATGCGCGCACTGGGCTACCAGGAGTTCTCGGCCCGCAGCTTTGAAGGCTATGTGAACGCCCGCGTGCTGGCCGAGGGCCTGGAGCGCGCCGGCCGCGACCTGACGCGTGCCAAGCTGCGCAACGCCCTCGCAGGCATCCGCAGCAATGACCTGGGCGGCCTGTCCATCGACTACGCAGGCGGCGCACCCTATGTGGGCTCGCGCTTTCTGGACCTGGGGGTGATGGGCGCCAACGGGAAGTTTGTGGGCTGAGGCCAGACGCGTGCGGCACAGGGCGGCGCCACGGGCATTGGCACAATCAGCGGCTTGCACTGACTTGGCCCTGCCCCGTGAACACCATGCCCATCTGGAAGAAACCCATCGATCTGGACCTGCTGAAGGCCGCCAACCGCAACACCGCCGTAGAGCACCTGGGCATCGAATTTGTCGAGGTGGGTGACGACTTTCTGCGCGCCCGGGTGCCGGTGGACCACCGCACCATCCAGCCTTTTGGCCTGCTGCACGGCGGCGTCAGCGTGGTGCTGGCCGAGTCCATGGGCTCCACCGGCGCCTACTACGCCCTGCCCGAGGGCTACCGCGCCGTGGGCCTGGACATCAACGCCAACCACCTGCGCTCTGCCACCAGCGGTTGGGTGACCGGCACGGCAAAGCCCGTGCACATCGGCCGCACCACGCATGTGTGGCACATCGATCTGCACAACGAAGCGGGCGAGCTGACCTGTGTGTCACGCCTCACCATGGCGATCCTTTCCCCACGATAGGGCTCAGCAGCCTGAGGCACTCGCGCCTTCCCCCTTCTCTCCCATCGCTCGCGGCGGTCCTGGCATGGGGCGCGCCCGTGGCAATGGCTGGGGAAATTTTTGATGAAAATGCCCCCAAGCGCTAGATAAATATGCGCTGGCTGCTATTTATTCAGTAGCATTCTGCTGTGCCAGGCGCTCGCTTTTCCAGTACACGTCATCCCCGCCATCCATGCGGTTGAGCACGCGGGCCAGCACGAACATCAGGTCGGAGAGGCGGTTGAGGTACTGGCGTGGCGCGTCGTTCAGGGCCTCTTCGTTGCCCAGGGCTACGACTGCACGTTCGGCGCGGCGGGCCACGGTGCGGCAGATGTGCGCTTGCGATGCGGCGCGCGTGCCTGCAGGCAGGATGAACTCCTGCAGGCGCGGCAGCGCGGCATTGTGGTGGGCCAAGGCTTCGTCCAGAGCCAGCACGGCTTCGGCCTTGAGCAATTCAAAGCCCGGGATCGACAGCTCACCGCCCAGATTGAACAGCTGGTGCTGCACCTCGACCAGCAGGGTGCGGACTTCATCGGGCATGGGCTCGCACAGCAGCAGGCCGATGTGGGAGTTGAGTTCGTCCACATCGCCCATCGCGTGAATGCGCAGGCTGTTTTTGGAGACGCGCTGGTTGTTGCCCAGGCCGGTGGTGCCGGCGTCGCCGGTGCGCGTGGCGATCTGTGAAAGTCGGTTGGCCATGTGAATGAGTGCGGGTCAGCAAACGGAAGATGCCGGATTGTCCCCCGACCCGCCATCCCCCTTTTGCCCGCACGGTCGAGACGCCAAAGCGCCCCTGCGCGGCGGGACGCAGGGGCGCTTGGGGGCGTGGAGAAGTTTTCCCACAGGTTTCCCCTCAGTTGGCGGGCGAAGCCGCCGGGGTTATCAGTGGGTTGCCGACGTACGGTTCAATTTATCGATGTCTGCCGTGGACACGCCCGTGTTGGTGGGCTGCATCTGGTTCCAGGCCTGTGCGTGGTAGGCATCCCATTCAGCCCGCGACACCATGCCGTCGCCATTGGTGTCCATCAGCCGCGCGTTCACGCGCATATCGGCCTTGGCAGCGGCCTTGCCGCCGGCTGCGCTGGGGTTGATCTCTGCCACGGGGGCTGAACGGCCATTGCCGGCAGCGGGATCAGCGGGAGCCGCTGCGCTGCGGCTGGCGCGTTGGTCGACCTTGTTCTGCGCCGCAGAGGCTGCCACACCACCCGATGCCGTGGGGTTCACTTCAGAGGGTGGGCGGGCGGTGTTGTTGGCGGGTGCCTGGGCCAGTGCGGCGGTACAGGCGAAGGCAGCGAGTGCGGCGAGAACGGTTTGCTTTTGCATGGAATGGCTCCTTGGTGGAAGTTGAACAACAGCATCCCGAAGGACACATGCAATTCATTGTTGGAAGGAGTGCGGGCAGACGCTGTAGGACACGCACGGGCCTGCCGGTCATCCCCCCATCGTCCCGGCGCGTAGGGCGCAGCGCGAAACGAGGCCCTGGTTTGCGCCTACTTTTGGCTACATCCGCGGCGCGCCCAGACACAAAACACGGCCGCGGCGTTACACAGCGCAGGCAAATGTAGAGCGAGGCAACAGCAGGCAAGAGTGCTGGCGTGCAGGGCCGGGCTGCGGTGCAATCAAACCCTGTTCAACTTCGAAGGAGCTTCGCTTCCCATGAAAGCACTGCAACGACGTACTTATTCGTTCGATACCCGCAGCGTGATGCTTTTTGCGGCCCTCTCCCTGGGCGGCATGGGTGCATTGCATGCGCAGACCGCCGCGTCTTCCGGCCAAGCCGCGCCCTATTCCTACGGCCCCGGCACGGGTAACCCATCCAGGGCTGCGACCGACGCCTTCAACCGCGCCGACACCGACAAGGACGGCAAACTGAGCGAAAAAGAAGCGGCCCGACTGCCAGCCATTAGCCAGCGATTCAAGGAGCTCGACACGGACAAGAACGGAACGCTGTCAACGACCGAATTCGAGAAGGGCATGCACTCTTAGTCGATCCGTCAACACCGGGGCGATGACCGCCAAGCTTGCTCCCGGCGAATCTCTATCCACGCACTTCAGAGGGCCTTCGCGGGATTCCACTCCCGCGAGGGCTAGGCACATGCACGGTGCCCGGCAACCCGCAGTCACTCAATCGTGCAACGACGACAAGAACTGCTGCAGTTCCGGCGTCTGCGGGCTACCAAACAGCTGAGCAGGTGTGCCCTGCTCGTGCACCCGCCCCTGGTGCATGAAGATCACGCGGTCGCTCACCTTGCGGGCAAACGCCATCTCGTGCGTGACCATCATCAGCGTCATGCCTTCCTGCGCCAGTGACTCGACCACGCGCAGCACTTCGCCCACTAGTTCTGGGTCCAGCGCCGAGGTGATCTCGTCGCACAGCAGCACCTGCGGCTCCATGGCCAGCGCGCGCGCAATGGCCACGCGCTGCTGCTGGCCGCCCGAGAGCTGGTCGGGCATGGCGTCAAACTTTTCGGCCAGACCCACACGCTGCAGCAACTGGCGCGCCTGCGCCTCGGCGGCCTTGGCATCACGCGCCTTCACCAGCGTGGGCGCCAGCATGATGTTGCGGCCCACGCTGAGGTGCGGAAACAGGTTGAAGCTCTGGAAGATCATGCCCACCTGCTGGCGCAGCGCGCGCATGGCCGTGGGGCTGTCGTGCAGCAGCTTCTGGCCGTTGACGCTGAGCGCGCCTTCCTGGAACTCCTCCAGCCCATTCACGCAGCGCAGCAACGTGCTCTTGCCCGAGCCACTCTTGCCGATGATGGCGATGACCTCGCCGCGCTGCACTTTCAGGTCGATGCCCTTGAGCACTTCATTGCTGCCGTAGGACTTGCGCAGCGCAGTGATGTCCACAATGGGCGGCTCACCCACCACGATGCCGTCGTGCGCAAGGGTGGGTTTGGTTGCGGAGGCTTCAGCGGCGATGGCCATGGAGTTTCCTTTCAAGGGACTGCGCCACCAGGCTCACCGGGAAGCACAAAACAAAATACAGCAGCGCTACGCAGGCGTAGACGAGGAAGGGCTTGTAGGTGGCGTTGGAGATCATGCTGCCCGCCTTGGTCAGCTCCACAAAGCCGATGACCGAAGCCAGCGCCGTGCCCTTGATCACCTGCACCAGAAAGCCCACCGTGGGCGGCACCGCGATGCGCAGCGCCTGCGGCAGCACCACGTGGCGCAGCTGCTCGCCAAAGTTGAGCGCCAGGCTCTGCGCCGCCTCCCACTGCCCCTTGGGGATGGAGGCCACACAGCCGCGCCAGATCTCTGTGAGGTAGGCACTGGTGTAGAGCGTGAGCGCCACCGCAGCAGCCGTCCACGGCGAGGTCTTGATACCGAACAGCGCAATGCCGAAGTAGGCCAGGAACAGCTGCATCAGCAGCGGCGTGCCCTGGAACACCTGCACATAAGCGCCCACGGCGCGGTCCACGCCACGCACTTTGGACAGGCGCAGCACCAGCAGCACCAGGCCCACCAGGCCACCACCGATGAAGGCGATGAGGGACAGGGACACCGTCCAGCGCGCTGCCAGCAGCAGGTTGCGCAGGATGTCCCACAGGGAAAATTCAACCATCTCGATTTACCTCCCCACCAAGAATCGGGCGCCCACCCACATCAGCAGGCGGCGGGTGAGCATGGACAGCACCAGGTACACGGCAGTGGCCAGGATGAAGGCCTCGAAAGCGCGGAAGGTGTTGCTGGAGATCAGGTTGGCGGCGTAGCTCAGCTCGGGCGTGGAGATCTGCCCACACACGGCCGAGCCCAGCATCACGATGATGATCTGGCTGACCATCGCGGGCCACACCTTTTGCAGCGCGGGCGGCAGCACCACACGCCGGAAGGTCTGGCCCGGCGTGAGCGCCAGGCCGTGTGCGGCTTCGATCTGGCCACGGGGCGTGGCCTCGATGCCCGCGCGGATGATCTCGGCCGAATACGCGCCCAGGTTGATCACCATGGCCAGCATCGACGCGAACTCGGGCGAGAGCTTGAGCCCCAGCGCGGGCAGGCCAAAGAACAGGAAGAACAGCTGCACGATGAAGGGCGTGTTGCGCACCAGCTCCACATAGCTGGCCACGGCCCAGCGCAACGGCGCAGGCCGGTGCCCCAGGTTGCGCGCCCGCGCCCAGGCGCAGGCTGTGCCCAGCAGCAGGCCCAGCACGGTGCCCACAATGGTGAGGCCCATGGTCCAGACCACGCCGCGCACCAGCAGCGGCCACGACGCAAGGACGGCAGAAAAATCGAGCGCAATCAGCATGCTTGTGCCCTGCGCCGCTTGTCGCGCCACAGGCCCTTGGGTTTCAGCAGTTCATCCGGTGCGCCGCATCACAGGGGCAGGTCGCCCGCAGGGCGGCCCAGCCACTTGTTCGACAGCTTGTCGATGTCACCCGACTTGCGCGCCTCGGCAATGATTTCGTTCACGCGCAGGCGCAGCTTGTCTTCGCCCTTGGCCACGCCGATGAAGTTGGGGCTGTCCTTGAGCAGCAGCTTGTATTCGGTCTGCAGGTTGGGGTTCTTGACCATGATGGTGCCCGCCGTCGATGCACTGGTCGCAATGGCCTGCGTCTGGCCCGACACAAAGGCCGCAATGCTGGCGGCGTGGTCTTCAAAGCGCTTCACGTCCACACCGGGGGGCGCGACCTTGGCCAGCTCCTGGTCTTCCATCGCGCCGCGCGTCACGGCTACCGTCTTGCCCGCCAGGTCGGCAAAGCTCTTGATGTTCAGGCTCTTGCTCGCAAACACGGCCTGGAAGAACGGTGCGTAGGCGGCAGTGAAGTCGATCACCTTCTCGCGCTCGGGGTTCTTGCCCAGCGTGGAGATCACCAGGTCGGCCTTCTGGGTCTGCAGGTACGGGATGCGGTTGGCGCTGGTCACGGGGATGAGTTCGACCTTCACACCCAGCTTGGCGCCGATGTAGTTGGCCATCTCCACGTCCAGGCCCTGGGGCTTGAGGTCGGTGCCCACAAAGCCGTAGGGCGGGTAGTCGGTGGGGATGGCGATCTTGATTTCCTTGGCCTTGAGGATGTTGTCCAGCGCGTTCTGCGCGTGGGCGGCGGGCGCCATCAGCGCTGCTGCAAGGCCGCTGGCGGCGAGCACGCCCAGGGTCAGGCGGCGGGTGGACGAGGTGACGGTGCGGACGGTGGTCATAGCAGGGCTCCTAGGTAGGTGGATGCGTCGGCGTGTGCGTCTGGGTCAGACGCTGGGGAGGAGGAACTCTTGGCGGCGCGGGGCTTGCGCGCGCGGGCTGGTGGGGTGGCTGGTGCAGGGCTCTTGCTCACTGGTGCCAGCGCGTCGCGCAGCCCGGCCAGCGGGTCGCTGCTGGCCTGCAGACGCAGGGCCGACTGCACGGTGCCGATGTGCTCGGACATGAGTGCCTCGGCGCGGGCAATGTCGCCCGCCTCCAGCGCCTCGACGATGCGCACATGGTCGGCGCAGCTCTGCGCCGCATCGTGCGATGATTGGTAGAGCATGGCGATGAGCGTGGTGCGCGCCGTGAAGTCACGCAGCGTGTCGGCCAGCAGGCTGTTGCCCAGGCATTCGGCCAGGCACACATGAAAGTCGCCCAGCAAAAAGCTGCGCATGCCCACATCGGTGCCGGCCAGCGCGGCTTTTTCGCGCTGCAGGTGGCTTTTGAGCTGGCGCAGTGCCGCCTTGTCCACCACCTTGAGCTGGTGCAGCAAACCCAGTTCGATCACGCGGCGCGCCTCGAAGGCCTCGCGCGCTTCGTCCTGCGAGGGCTCGATCACATACCAGCCGCGCCGGGCGCTGACGGTGACGATGCCGCGTGTGGCCAGCCGCGTGAGCGCCTCGCGCACGATGGTGCGGCTGCAGTCGAACAGCATGGCCAGCTGCTGCTCGCCGAGGCGCGAGCCGGGCGCGAGCTTTTGCGCCATCACGGCTTCGATGATGCGGTTGCTGATCTCGGTGGCGGTGGTCATTGCCTGCGGTATCGCAGGTTCCGTGCCAACTGGTATACAAGCTCAATGCACCAGCCTGGCGCACGGAGGCTGTGCACCATGGGGCAGTCTGCCCCGCAACGATGCGCGGGGCTGCGCTAATTTGACCCAAGGGGATGCTGGTGCATGGATGTGGTGCAGCCCACGGCGCCGGCGGGCCGCTCACTGCGCCCTAACGGCTGCAGAAAGCTATCGCTTTTGCCTGTAGGGAAGCAACAAAGCCCCTCCGGGCCCAGCAAGCCGTTATACGAGTCCGGTCAGGCGCAAGACCCAGGACAGCACCAGCCCGCCGCCCACTGCGGCCAACACCGCTGGGTGCCACCAATGCCAGCGCGCCACGCGGCGGCGGCCCTGGGCGCCTTCAACCACCGCCTGGCCCGCCAGCAGCACCAGCCACAGCAGCAGCACCAGCGCGCCCGGGTTGGCAGCCCAGGCGGCCGCCCAATCGCCTTGCACCAAGGCTGCGCACGCATGCGTGCCGCCGCACAGCGGGCAGGGCATGCCCGTCAGCGCGCGAAACCCGCAACCCAGACCCGGCCCGCCCTGCCCCAGCCACCAGGGTGTGGCGGCCATGGCCAGCGGCCAGCCCAGGCCGAACATCAGCCGCAGCCGCCGCGCGCTCCTATCCAGCGGCTGCCAGGCGGGCGTGCCGCCCACCGGCACCACGGCGGGTCCGGGGTTAGAGGGGAGGCAGTGCGACCGGTTCATCGCCCACCAATTGGCGTGCCATGTAGTACGAGCCGATGGTGGACAGCGGTAGCGTCAGCAGCGCACCCACCCAACACAGCAGAAAACCCAGCGAGCCCACAATGCCCAGCACCAGCGAGCAGAAAAACGCCGAGCCCAGGTTCTTGGTCACAATGCTCCAGGCCTGGCTGAAGGCGGCCACACCGTCGCGCTCACCGCGCGCCACCAGAAACAACGCCACCGGGGGCAGCGCCATGACCAGCAGGCCAGGGATGAAGCACAGCATGAAGCCCAGCGACACGACCAGCGAGCTGATGAGCCCCGCCACAAAGGCGGGCACAAAGTCGTCAAAGCCCCGAAAGACGTCGCCGATCTGCACCGCTTCGCCGCGCGTCTCCCGTTCGATCATGCGCATGTAGCCCACCATCATGGGCCCGGCCAACAGGCCCGCGCTGATGCCGGCGACCACCATCACCAGCAAGGTGCACACCACATGGGTGAGGACGTTTTTCTTAAAGGTGCCCCAGGCACCCGACAGGCAATCTCCCACACTGGCTGAAGCCATGGCAATCCCTCTCTCTGTAGTTGGTTGGTCGCGCACAAGCGCCGGCCCAGTGTAGCGAGCCAGCTGCTGCTGTGGTACCCCCTGGCGAGGGATCCCAGTGAGCGGATCGCTACAGCACGCCCTCCCACAGCGCGAACCGCTCAGGCTGCGTGTGGGGCGCACAGAACAGTGTCTCGCCCACATACTCGACCGGCGGCTGTGCGCCGGCATACGGCGCCCATCCAGGGTGGCCATCCCGCGCAAACGCCACCCAGCGCTGCTGAAGCGCCTCGGACAACGCAGCGGGCGGCGCGGGCCCTGCCAGCTCCTGCCCCGTGGGCGTGTGAAGATTGCCGAACACAAATGGCAGCTCCACACCGTGCGCTGCGCCCAAGCGCCCGCGCCACTGCGGCGAGGGCCAGGTGAACTCATAGCCATAGGCGCTGCGGGCCCAGCGGCTGGCCAGCGCGGCAATGCGCTGAGCGGGCACGCGGTAGTAGTAGTCGGACTGCAGCGCGCACAGCCACTCCCCGTGCGTCTGCTGCGCGGGCGGCAGCATGTGGCGCAGCGCTTCTGCGGCATCGGTGGTCAAGCCCACGTCCTGCGCAAAGGCATGGACCTGCGCCTCCGTCACCCGGTCGATGGCGCCGCCGGGCACGTGGTACAGGCGCATCTCCTGCGCGTTGCTGCCCACCAGCACCTGCAGGTCGGGCGACTGGGCCGCCCACTGCTGCGCCAGCGCCTCCAGCGGCGGCGCGGTGAGCACCTGGCCATCGACCACGGGCCGCAGGGGAAAGAAGTTGCGCCCGCCCAGCCCGTGCTGCTGCCGCAGCGCAGGCTCGGACGCCAGCCGGTGCACGGCGTGCAGCACGGCGGTCTGCGGCGCTCCTTCCAATGCAGTCAGGGTGGTCTCCACCCCGGCCAGCGTGGCTACGGCGCGGCGCGCGGCGGCGGCTTCCTCCAAGGTCTGGCAGGCCACGCTGGGGCTTTGCAGAATGACGCGCTGGAACAACCCGCGCGACGCGGGCATGCCCATCAGGCAGGCCAGGGCCCCGGCACCGGCCGACTGGCCGAACACGGTTGTGCGCGCTGCATCGCCGCCCCAGGCGTGGATATGGTCCCGCACCCACTGCAGTGCCAACATCAAGTCCAGCAGGCCGCGATTGGCAGGCGCAGCCTGCTCCTCGCCGTCGAAGTGCAAAAAACCGTCTATGCCCAGCCGGTACTGCACCGACACCAACACCACGCCCCGCCGCGCCAGCGCCGCGCCGTCGTACAGGGGCTCGCTGGCCGCACCGCAAAAGAAGCCGCCGCCATGCACCCACACCATCACGGGCATATGCGCGCCAGGTTCAGCGGGCGGCGCCCACACGTTGACGGCCAGGCAGTCGTCGCCCCCCAGCATGGGCGCAGCGGCACGCGCGGCGCGGGGCAGCTGCGGCGCCATGGGCGCGAACGCAGTGGCATCGCGCACACCGGACCATGGCGAGGCAGGCACCGGCGCCGCAAACCGCAGCGCGCCGCGTGGCGCCTGCGCGTAGGGCATGCCACGGAAGACACGTACGCCCTCCTCCCACAGGCCGCGCAGCTGCCCGCCGTGGGTCAACGTGACCCGGGGCTCTGCAGTGCCCACCGTCATTCGGTGGCCAGTCCCAGCTTGTCGATCAGTGGGCGCCACACGGCCGCATCGCGCGCCGCCCAGGCGCGTGCATCGGCCGGTGCGGTAGCGGTGAGCGTGACGTTCATGGCTTCGAGGCGGGACTTGTACTGCGCATCGCCGCCCCGGCATTTCTCTGTGGCGGCATTGAGCCGGTTCAGCAGCTCGGGCGGCGTGCCTGCCTTGGCCACCACGGCAATCCACGCGGGCCGCGCCAGGTCGCTGGCGGCGGGCAGGGCCTCGGCGATGGTGGGCACATCGGGCAGCAAGGGCGAGCGCTGCGCACCAAACAGCGCCAGCGGCACCAGCTTGCCCGCCTTGACCTGCGCGGCCGCCGTGCCAATCACCAGCGTCATCGCATGGATCTGCTGGCCCATGAGCGCGGTGAGGCCCGCGCCCTCGCCCACAAAGGGCACATGGGTGCCAGGCACGCCCAGCTTTTCGATGAGCGCAGAGGTCAGCAGGTGCGCTGGGCTGCCCTTGCCCGGCGAACCGAAGTTGATACCGCCCGGCGTGGAGCGCGCCAGCTTCTGCAGATCCGCCAAGCTGGCAATGCCCTGCCCCGCTGGCACGGCCAGCACCAGCGGCGATGTGCCCAGCACCGCCACGCCATCAAAGTCGCGCAGCGGATCGTAAGGCTGCTGCTTGTAGACGTAGGGCGTGATGGTCATCTGCGACATGCCGATGCTCAGCAGGTTGTAGCCATCGGCCGGCTGGGCCTTCAGGTAGTTGACGGCCAGGATGCCGTTGGCCCCGGGCTTGTTCTGCACCACCACGGGCTGGCCCAGCTCGCGCGCGGCGCAATCAGCCCACACGCGCGTCATCGCGTCCGAGCCACTGCCGGGCGGCTGCTGGGCGATGAGCTGGATGGGCTTGGCCGGGTAGGCCGCAGGCTGCTGTGCCAGGGCGCTTCCAGCCGCGCAGGCCAGAGCGGCGAGCGCGAGGAAGCGCGGAGCGCGCGTAGAGGCTGAGGTCATGGTGTGTCTCCTGTTAATGTTTGCTGCGAGGGATGCCCGCTTGGCGCGGCATGCAGGTGGTACATGCCGCACACCCCACGGGCAGACAAAGAGGGGGGGATCAGCGGCGACGAGTGCGCGCCTTGATGGGCGCAGCGGCTTCGCACCGGGCGGCAATCCAGTCGGCCAGGCAGGCCAGCTGCGCCTGCTGTGCGGCATCAGGCACGGTGGGCTGGGCGGGCGCAAACAGCTGCAGCAGCCCCAGCCCGCGCAGCGACGACAGCACCAGGCCCAGCAGGCCGTCGCGGTCGGGTTCTGCCGCCAGCTCGGGGAAGGCTTCAAAAAAGCCTTCATGCATGCGCGCCTGCACGCTCTGGCGCAGCTCGGCAATGTGGCCCAGCACCTCGGGCTGGTTGCGGCAGCCCAGGTAGATGTTCCAGGCCACGATGAAGCGCGGCTGCGCATAGACCAGGCCCCACACCGCCTGCACAAACTTCGCGCCCCGTTCGCGCGCGGGCAGCGCCGCGCTGGGCCAGAGTTCGCCCGAGCGCACGGTGGACTCGATCAGCTCGCTCAGCACATTCATCATCAGCACCGCCTTCGACTCGAAGTGGTGCTGCACCGCGCCCGAGGTCATGCCCGCTGACTTGGCCAGCTCGTGGATGGACATCTCCTCCAGGCTGCGGTGCTGGATCACGTCGATGGCCGTGGCGATCAGGTGCTGGCGGGTGGCGGCGCTGCGCTCGGCATGGGTGCGGCGCACCCCGGCCTTGGGGGAAACACGGTGGTTCATAGCGCTTTCACAATATACATTTCGAACGTAATGTATTTATGCAGGCGCCGACCAACAAGCCCGTGAATACCCGCATCCCCGCACAGGCCCAAGTTGGATCACCCAGGGCCCGGCCGCGGTGCCGAACCTAGAATGCTTCTCACTGACCGCACCCACCGGAGACACACACCATGAACGCCCCCACCGCTGCCGCCCACCTGCTGCCCGAAATCAAGCTGCGCGACGTGCCCCAGGCCCTCATCGAGGCGCTGCAGGCCCGCTTTGGCGCGCAGTGCTCGCTGGCCCAGGCCGTGCGCGAGCAGCACGGGCGCGACGAGGGCTCGTTGCAGGCCCCGCCGCCCAGCGCCGTAGTGTTTGCCGAAAGCACGCAGGACGTGGCCGATGCGGTGAAGCTGGCCAGCCAGTACGAAGTGCCTGTGATCCCCTACGGCGCGGGCTCGTCGCTCGAAGGCCACCTGCTGGCCGTGCAGGGCGGCATCAGCATCGACGTGAGCCGCATGAACCAGGTGCTCAGCATCAACGCCGAAGACCTCACAGTGACGGTGCAGCCCGGCATCACGCGCAAGGCCTTGAACGAGGCCATCAAGGACACCGGCCTGTTCTTCCCCATCGACCCCGGCGCTGATGCGAGCATTGGCGGCATGTGCGCCACGCGCGCCAGCGGCACCAACGCCGTGCGCTACGGCACCATGCGCGAGAACGTGCTGGCGCTGGAGGTGGTGACGGCCAGCGGCGAAGTCATCCACACCGGCACGCGCGCCAAAAAGAGCAGCGCGGGCTACGACCTCACGCGCCTCATGGTGGGCAGCGAAGGCACGCTGGGCATCATGACCGAGATCACCGTGCGCCTGTACCCGCTGCCCGAAGCGGTGAGCGCCGCCATCTGCTCCTTCCCCAGCATCGAAGCCGCAGTGCGCACCACCATCCAGACCATCCAGATCGGCGTGCCGATTGCGCGCGTGGAACTCATCGACCACCACACGGTGCGCATGGTGAACGCACACAGCAAGCTCAATCTGCGCGAAGAACCCATGCTGCTCATGGAGTTCCACGGCTCACCCGCCAGCGTGAAGGAGCAGGCCGAGATGGTGCAGGACATTGCCAGCGAATTCGGCGGCCAGGCCTTCGAATGGGCCAGCACGCCCGAAGAACGCACCCGCCTGTGGACGGCCCGGCACAACGCCTACTTCGCCGCCGTGCAAAGCCGCCCCGGCTGCCGCGCCATCAGCACCGACACCTGCGTGCCCATCAGCCGCCTGGCCGACTGCCTGCTCGAATCGGTGGATGAGGTCGAAGCCAGCGGCATCCCCTACTTCCTCGTCGGCCACGTGGGCGACGGCAACTTCCATTTCGGCTACCTCATCGACCCCAACAGCGCCGAAGAACGCACCAAGGCCGAAGCCATGAACCACACCCTGGTTGCCAGGGCACTCTCCATGGGCGGAACGTGCACCGGTGAACATGGCGTGGGCGTCCACAAGATGGGCTTTTTGCTGGACGAGACCGGCACCGGCGCGGTGGACATGATGCGCGCCATCAAGCGGGCGCTGGACCCGAAGAACATCCTGAACCCCGGCAAGATTTTTGCAATGTGAGGGCATGGGGCCGTCCCCCGGGACGGCAGAGACCCTTGGCCGATCGAGCCGCGAAAATGATGGCGGGGGTGCCACCGGGTGCATCTCCGTACCCATAAATGAACAACAAGAGAGGTCAACGTGGGTGCTTGGGGAGCGGGTCTCTTTGCCAACGACACAAGCTGTGATGTTCGCGACGACTATGTCCAGCACTTGAAGCACGGGCTCTCCGCTGAGGAGGCTTGCCAGAAGATCCTGGCCCGGTACGGCGATCTGCTCGCCAATACGGAAATCGCCCGCCTTGTGTACCTCGCCCTGGCCGACACCGCATGGCGCTATGGGCGACTGGATCAGGCACTGAAAGACAAAGCCCTTTCGCTGCTGCAGGCGGGTGGCGATATTGATGTGTGGGAGCGGGACGCACCTGACGACGTCGCGTCGCGCCGCAAAACCCTCCAGGCACTGGAGGCCCGCCTCCACACGCCCCAACCGCCTGAAAAGCCGATCCAGATTTCACCACCACAGCCAAAGAAGATCCGGACCACAGCCCCTGTGGGAACGGTTTTCTCTTTGGACCTGCCCCTGGGAGGCTCGGCCCTGCTGGTGCTGGTGGGGTTTGCGGAGCTGGAGAACAGCGTGGATCCCGTCTTTTCGGTCCTCGGCCAGCGCTTTGCCTCGCCATCAGAGATGCCCGCACAGATTACCGAGAGCGATGCGACGCTGGTGCTTTCAAAGACCTCTTATCAACCCTATCAACACGTCGCCATTCTTCCCAAGGACGAAAGAAAGAACATACTTTCCGGGCTTGACCAAACCAGTATCCCGGTGACCGGCGCCATGCCTTACCAACGCGACCGTACGGTGTGGTTGGCCCTGGGGCGCATTGCCAAAGAAATCGACGCGCACATGGCTACCGAGCCTGCGCGTGCATAGCACCACGCCCCGGCCCCCGACGTGTGTTGCGGCCATGCGAGCGTGTTTTCACAGTGCACAAAAAGCCTATGCCATTTGACATGTACGCCAACGACCAGCACGAAGCCATCCAGCACCAGGAAGAGTTCATCTTTGCGCTGGCCCAGGCCAACGCTCCTCAGTTCCCGGCACTTTCAGCGCTATGGGGGGCGTACTACGACGATCCCCGTATCTCGTCCGCACAAGCCAGCGCACTGTTGCATGAACTGATCGCGCTGCTGGCTATCAACGGCGGTAGCGCCAACAAGTCCCTGGTGAACACCGTCGTTCGTTTGTTGCCCTTTTTCAGCATGGCCAGCCAAGGCGGTCATGAGATCAGAACGCAGAGTGACTGAGAAGATGCGCCCGCGCATCTAGAAAGCGCAAAAGCGGGCATGGAGTTGCGCCGGTCACCCGGCCGGCCGCTGCTGGACGAGTGCGGTGCGCTAACGTGAAGATCACCAAGCGATTCATGTACTTTCGGCTGAATGCAAAGGCTTACGGTATGCCAGTTTCCAGCGTGGCGCGCGAATCCAGCGGCGCTTCTTCCCGGTCGTGCATGCCGTAGTCCCGTACCACATCGGCCACGCGCAAACGGTAGTCACGGAAAATGCTGGCGCGGCCCAGCCGCTGGGTGTGGCGGTGGGCTTCCATCTGCCGCCAACGGGCCACGGCTTCCTCGTCGCGCCAAAAGGACAGCGACAGCAAACGGCCTGGCTCGGTCAGACTATGAAAGCGCTCAATGGAAATGAAGCCATCCACTTGCTCCAGCAGCGGACGCAGCGCTGCAGCCGCTTGAAGGTAGGCGTCCTGCTGGCCGGGCGCTGGTTGAACTTCAAAGATCACGGCCATCATGCAGCAGGCTCCTGGCGGTGGGCGGGCAAGCCCAATGTGCCTTCCACCCCCTGCGTGAACGTGCGCTCCTCGCGCAGGATGAAGCACTTTTCCTGCGCCAGCGCAAAGTTGGCACGGCCTTCGGGGTCGGCGCGCAGGCGGGCGCGGTAGGCCTCGTAGGCGGCCAGCGAGTCAAAGCCGATCAAACCCCAGGCCTCGTAGTTGCTGCCTTCGTGCGGCAGGAAGTAGCCCAGCAAATGGCCGCCGCAGCGGGGAATGATCTGGCCCCAGCGGCGCGCGTATTCGGCAAACGCCTCGCGCTGGAAGGGGTCGATGTGGTAGCGGATAAAGCAGGTGATCATGAAGCTCTGGAATGGTTGGTGGACAAGGGCTTCACGATAGGCGGTTGACGGCACTCGATGGTTCGCCCAAGATCGAACCATGAAAGACGGCCCCCACATCGCGCGCATAGCCGCGCTCATCGGCGACAGCGCACGCGCCGAAGTCCTCACCGCCCTGATGGCGGACCGCGCGCTCACGGCCACCGAGCTGGCCGACATTGCAGGCGTGACCAAGCAGACCATCAGCGCCCACCTCGCCAAGCTGCTGGATGCGGGCCTGATCGCCGTGGAGAGCCAGGGCCGGCACCGCTACTTCCGGCTGGCAGACCGGGATGTGGCGCACTTGCTGGAGTCGCTGATGAACGTGGCGTTTCGCGCCGGTGCCGTGCGGCTGCGCGCCAGCCCTCGGGAGCCTGCGCTGCGCCGCGTGCGCATGTGCTACGACCACTTGGCGGGCGAGGTGGGCGTGCAGTTTTATGAAGCACTGGTACGCCAGGGCATGCTGCAGGCCACGCCCCAGGGGGCGGCCATCACGCCCGCTGGCACGCAATGGTTTGCGCACGTGGGGATCGACACGTCCATGCTGGGGCAGCAACGGCGCATGGTGTGCCGCCCCTGCCTGGACTGGAGCGAGCGCCGCCACCACCTGGGCGGCGCCCTGGGCGCGGCGCTGCTGCAGCGCCTCTTCGACGGGGGATGGGCCCACCGCGCTCAGGACTCGCGCGTGGTGCACTTCACCCCCAAGGGCGAGCTGGCGCTGCGCCAGTGGCTGGCCACCCATTCGGATGCCCCGAACCCCAGTGCCGCACAAGGCCCCGCACCATGCTGAATACCCTGCTGCTTTTCATCGCCACGGCCCTCGCTGAAATTGTGGGCTGCTACCTGCCCTGGCTGTGGCTCAAACAAGGCAAGCCCGCGTGGCTCCTGTTGCCTGCTGCCGCGAGCCTGGCGCTGTTTGCCTGGCTCTTGACGCTGCACGACACCGCTGGCGCAGGCCGCGTGTATGCGGCCTACGGCGGGGTCTATATCGGGGTGGCACTGGTATGGCTGTGGGCGGTGGATGGGATCCGCCCCACGCCATGGGATGTGGCGGGCGTGCTGGTGGCGCTGGCGGGCATGGCGATCATCATGCTGCAACCTGCGCGCTGACGCAGACATGCACCGTGGGCAAGGCGCTGACCAGTACTTCAGGAAGCGACTCAATTCACCTTGATCAACCGCCAGTCGATGCGGTTGTCCGGCCGCTGCACCAGCTCCACGTTTTTCTTCATGGCCCAGGCCAGCATCTGGTTGTGCAGGGGGATGTGGGCCACGGTGTCGTTCTGCAGCTGCAGGCCTTCGGTCAATAAGCGGTTGCGCACGGGCAGGTCGGTCTCGGTCTTCACGCGGTCCACGATGTAGTCCATGCGCTCGTTGCTATAGCGGCCCAGGTTGTAGTTGCCGTCGCCGCCCGTGGTCTTGGTGCGGGTGAGCGACTGCAGCGTGTAGAGCGCATCGAACGTGGGCACGCCCCAGCTCAGCAGCGCGATGCTGGCCTCGTGGCGCTGGGCCATGGGGTAGTAGCTCACGGCGGGCATGGTGCGCAGCTTGGCCTTGACGCCGATGCGCGACCACATGGCGGTGATCGCCTGGCACAGTTGCTCGTCCTGCACGATGGCGTTGTTGCTGCAGGCAAAGTCCACCTCAAAGCCATCGCTGTAGCCGGCCTGCGTCAGCAGCTCTTTGGCGGCACTGGGGTCGTAGGGCAGACGCTTGTCCACCGCGTCGGTCCACCCGTTGACCAGGGGCGACACCATCGCGCCGGTAGGTTTGGACATGCCGCGCATGGTCACGCGCTGCAGGGTCGCGCCATCGATGGCCTGGTACAGCGCCTTGCGCACACGCAGGTCCTTCAGCGGGTTCTTGCCCTTGATGTTGCTGCCGGGCAGCTCGTCGCGGAACTGGTCCATGGCCAGGTACACAGTACGGTTCTCCACCATCTCCATGACCTTGAGGTTCGGGTTGGCCTTGATGCGGCCCAGGTCCTGGATGCTGGTGTCGCGCACCATGTCCACCTCGCCGGACAGCAGCGCGGCAATGCGCGTCGCCTCGGACTTGATGGGCAGGTAGGTGATCTCGGTCACGTTGCCTTCCGCCTTGCCCGCGTTCCACCAGCCCGGGTTGGCAGCGAACACGATCTTCTGGTCGGGCACCCATTCCTTGAGCACGAACGGGCCGGTGCCCATGGCATTGCGGTGCGAATAGGTTTCGTCCTTCGCCTTGATGTCCTTGGGCTCCACTGCGTTGTTCTTCTCGGCCCAGGCCTTGCTCATCACGCGCAGCTCGGTCAGCTGGTTGAGCAGCACGGGGTTGGGGTTCTTCAGAAAGATGTCGATGGTCTCGCCATCCACCTTGGCAATGCGGTCCATGCCCTGGGTGTAGATGGCGTAGGTGGAGGTCTTGCTCATCGCGCGCTGCAGCGAATAGACCACATCGTCCGCCGTCATGGGCGAGCCGTCGCTGAACTTCACGCCCTGGCGCAGCTTGAAGCGCATCTGCGTGGGGCTGACCGGCTGCCACGACGTGGCCAGCAGCGGCTCCACCCTGAGCGTGCGGCTGTTGAACATCACCAGCGACTCATACACCGCCGCATGGATGCCGTTGCCCAGAGCGCTGTTCTGCGAATGGATGTCCATGGTCTGGATGTCACTGGAGCCGGACCACTTGAAGGGTTTGGCCGACACGGCGGGGGAAACAACGACTGCCAGGGCCAGGGTGGCTGCCGCTGGCAATGAAAACTTGAATGGCATGAAAACTCCCTCATCAATGAAGCGTTACGAACCGGCAATATGCAGCAGGACGCGCACCAGCCCAAGCGCTTGGCAAGCGGTGTGGTGCCGGTGATTCATCGCTGGCGCCAGGACCATCGCGCAATCACTGCGCCTGGGATACGCGCCGCCAACTGGCCGCGCATGTCACGGCTTTTGCGGCAAGGCCAGCGGGTACCGCGCCGCCGCTGCATCCGTCCCCACCTGCAGCAGGTTGATCACCCCCATCACATCGTCCACCAACCACACTGCCTTCTCCAGCGAGTCGGACTGCGCCTGCGACTGCACGCATCCCTTGAGCGTCACCAGCCGCCGCTCGCCCAGCACCCACACGCTGGTGTCGTCAAAGCGGCCGTCCTGCTGGATATAGCGCTGCACTCGCGGGATGATCTCGGCGTCGTACAGGTAGGAGTTGGGCAGGCGACAGCGCCCCACGCGATGACAACTGCCGCCATGTTGGGAGCGCACATGCGCTAGCTCGCGCACCTCGGCCTCGGTGTACAGCGGCCCCTCGGGCACAGGGCACTCGGCGATGGCATGGGTCACCTGAACGAAAGGGTCGTTGAAGGCGTTGGTGCGCGGCGGGCCATCGGCAGGGGCCTGGGCGGCGCCCCCTGCAGCGCACAGAGCCATGGCCGAGCCGCCCAGCAGGGCACAAAGCGACCGATACGACGGATACAAGCGCATGGATGAATCCCCGGCTGCGGGCCAGCGCCGCAGGCGACGCCATCCTACGGGCGTGGTGTTCTGCAGTAAAGACAGACGCAGGTACGCAGAACGCGGCGCAGTCCTGCAGACGGCGCAATCCACAACGGGATGATGGAGGGCATGCTCCGGCAGCGGGACGACCCCGCAGACCAAACGCTTCACTATTGATAGCAAACAAGGCATATGAAACCTGCGCATGCAGCAGATTGAATGCCCAAAAGGCCTGTAACAGCCCGCCGCGCAAACCCGGGCGGCCCCACCGACTTTGCCTTGCCGCCTACGATGCCACACGCATGCTCCGCAATGACTTGATCGTCCACCGCCCCGAAGGCCTGTATTGCCCGCCTGGCGACTTCTACATCGACCCCTGGCGGCCGGTGGATAGGGCCGTGATCACGCATGCCCATTCAGACCACGCGCGCATGGGCTCGGCCCACTACCTGGCACACGAGGACAGCGCGGGCACGCTGAGCAACCGGCTGGGCGCGGGCATTGATCTGCAGACGCTGGGCTACGGCGAGGTCGTCGACCACCATGGCGTGCGCCTGTCGCTGCACCCAGCGGGCCATGTGCTGGGCTCGGCCCAGGTGCGCATCGAGCACGGCGGCCAGGTGTGGGTGGCCTCGGGCGACTACAAGCTGGAAGACGATGGCACCTGTCCGCCGTTCGAGCCGGTGCGCTGCCACACCTTCATCACCGAATCGACCTTTGGTCTGCCCATCTACCGCTGGCCGTCGCAGCCCACGCTATTTGCCGACATCAATGCCTGGTGGGCGGCCAATGCGGCGGCGGGCAAGGCCAGCGTGCTGTATGCGTATGCCTTCGGCAAGGCGCAGCGGCTGCTGCACGGGGTAGATGCCAGCATCGGGCCCATCGTGGTGCATGGGGCGGTGGAGCCGCTCAACGCCGTGTACCGCGCGGCCGGTGTAGCCTTGCCACCCACGCTGCGTGTGACGAACCCGGGCCTGACCAAGGCGGACCTGAAACGCGCGCTGGTGCTGGCCCCGCCATCGGCAGCCGGTACGCCCTGGCTCAAGCGCTTTGGCGAACACTCCGACGCGTTTGCCAGCGGCTGGATGCTGGTGCGCGGCGCACGCCGACGCCGGGGCGTGGACCGGGGCTTTGTAATGAGCGACCACGCCGACTGGCCCAGTTTGCAGCAAGCCATTGGTGCCACGGGCGCGGAGCGCGTCATCGTGACCCACGGCAGCACGGCCGTGATGGTGCGCTGGCTGTGCGAGCAGGGGCTGGACGCCCAGGTGTTTGCGACCGAATACGGTGCCGATGACAACGAGGACGATGCAGGCGCTGTGCCCGAAGCAAGCGGGCAACCCGCACCCGAGGGGGCGGCATGAAGGCCTTTGCCCAGCTGTTCCAGGCGCTCGACGCCACCACCGCGCAGTCGGCCAAACTCGCGGCGCTGGTGGCGTACCTGCGCGCGGCACCGCCCGCCGATGCGGCCTGGGCCACCTACTTTCTGGCAGGCGGCAAGCCCCGCCAGATGGTGCCCACCAAGCGCCTGAAGGCGCTGGCGCAAGAGGCTGCCGGCCTGCCCGAGTGGCTGTTCGAAGAAAGCTACCAGGCCGTGGGCGACCTGGCCGAAACCCTGGCGCTTCTGCTGCCCCCACCCACCCAACCCACCGAACTGACGCTGGCCGAATGGATGGCCCAGCTGCTGCCCCTGCGCGCCCTGCCGCCCGACGAGGCCGACGCCCGCCTGCGCACGCAATGGGACAGGCTGGCGCCCGAACAGCGCTTTGTGTACTTCAAGCTCATCACCGGCAACTTCCGCGTGGGCGTGTCACGCCTCCAGGTGACGCAGGCGCTGGCCACCGTGAGCGGGCTTGACCCCAAGCGCATCGCGCACCGGCTGATGGGCTACACGCAGATCGGTCGGCAGCCGCAGGCCAGCGACTACCAGGCGCTGATCGCGCCGGTGGACGACGATCCCAATACGCCGGATGCCGCCGATGCGGGCCAGCCCTACCCCTTCTTTTTGGCCCACCCGTTCAACCAGCCCGCGGCCGAAATGCCTGCACTGCTGGGCACACCCGGCGACTGGCTGGTGGAATGGAAGTGGGACGGCATCCGCGCGCAGATCGTGCGGCGCGCGGGCGCGGCGTGGGTCTGGTCGCGCGGGGAGGAACTAGTGACCGACCGCTTCCCCGAACTGGCCGAGGCCGCGATGGTGCAGCTCCCTGACGGCACGGTGGTCGATGGCGAGATCTTGGTGTGGTTGCCGGGCGAGCCTCAGCCCCGCCCCTTTGCCGACCTGCAAAAGCGCCTGGGCCGCAAGACCCTGGGCCCGAAGCTGCTGCGCGAACTGCCCGTGGTACTGGTGGCCTACGACCTGCTGGAGCACGCGGGGCAAGACCTGCGCCAAGAGCCGCAGCAGGCCCGCCGCGCGCTGCTGGAGGCCACGCTGCAACGGCCTGACGACACCAATATCGCACCCGCACCCGCAGCCGCAGCCGCAGCCGCAGCCGCACCGCACAAGACCTTACGCCTGAGCGAGTTGCTGCACGGCGCCGACTGGCCGGACCTGGCGCGCCAGCGCGAGGCCGCGCGCAGCATGGGCACCGAGGGCTTCATGCTCAAACACCGCAGCGCGCAGTACGGCGTGGGCCGCACCAAGGATGTGGGCGTGTGGTGGAAGTGGAAGATCGACCCCATGAGCGTGGACGCCGTGCTCATCTACGCCCAGCGCGGCCACGGCCGCCGTGCCAGCCTCTACACCGACTACACCTTCGCCGTGTGGACCGGGCCGCAGGACGACCCGGAGCGCCAGCTCGTGCCTTTTGCCAAGGCCTATTCGGGCCTGACCGATGCCGAGATTACGCAGGTGGACGCCATCATCCGCAAGACCACGCGCGAAAGCTTTGGCCCCGTACGCAGCGTGGATGCGACGCTGGTGTTTGAGCTGGGCTTTGAAGGCATCGCAAAGAGCCCACGCCACAAGAGCGGCATTGCCGTGCGCTTTCCGCGCATGCTGCGCTGGCGGCAGGACAAACCCGTGGCCGAGGCCGATACCTTGCAAACGCTGATGGCGTTGTTGCCCGGGCAGGACGTTGCGGCATGAGCACCACCCGCCGCCTGCGCAAGGCCCTGACCCCGGTGGCACCGAGTGCCGCAGCCGCCTGGATGGCGGCGCGGGGCTGGCAACCCTTTGGCTTCCAGCACGACGTGTGGCGCGCGATGGGCGAGGGCCGCTCGGGCCTGCTGCATGCCACTACAGGGGCTGGCAAGACCTATGCGGTATGGCTGGGCGCGCTGCAGCACTTGGCACAGGCGGATGCTGCACCTGCGCCCGAAGAAGCCCCCAAAGCACCCAACGCCCGCACCGCCCTGCGCACGCGCCGCGCTGCGGCACCGCCCCTCACCGTGCTGTGGATCACGCCCATGCGCGCACTCGCTGCCGATTCGCTGCGCGCCCTGCAGGCACCGTTGCCCGACCTGGCCCCCACCTGGACCAGCGGCCTGCGAACCGGAGACACCGCCAGCGGCGAGCGCGCCGCGCAAGATCGCCGCCTGCCCACGTTGCTGGTGACCACGCCCGAAAGCGTCTCGCTGCTGCTGGCCCGCGCCGATGCGCGTGAGCGCCTGGCCAGCGTGCGCTTGGTGGTGGTGGATGAGTGGCACGAGTTGGTGGGCAACAAACGCGGCGTGCAGGTGCAGCTGGCGCTGGCGCGCCTGTCGGGCTGGAACCCGGCGCTGCAGGTGTGGGGCATGTCGGCCACGCTGGGGAACCTGGACGAGGCCCTGCACACCTTGCTGCCCCAACCTATGCCCAGTGCACCCGGCGTGACGCACCCACCGCCCGCCGTGCTCCTGCAGGGCCGTATCGACAAGCGGCTGGAGGTGCAGGTGATGCTGCCCGCGCGGGCCGATCGCTTTGCGTGGGCGGGCCACATGGGGCTGAGCCTGCTGCCGCAGGTGGTGCAGTCGATCGAAGCGGCGGCGTCCACGTTGGTATTCACCAACACCCGGTCGCAAGCCGAGCGCTGGTACCAGGCGCTGCTGGAGGCGCGACCCGACTGGGCGGGCACCGTCGCGCTGCACCATGGGTCGCTGGGGCATGAGGTGCGCGACTGGGTGGAGCAAGGCCTCAAGGCCGGGCAGCTCAAGGCCGTGGTGTGTACATCGAGCCTGGACCTGGGCGTGGACTTTTTACCGGTGGAGCAGGTGCTGCAAATCGGCTCGGCCAAGGGCGTGGCGCGGCTGGTGCAGCGTGCGGGCCGCTCGGGCCATGCGCCGGGGCGCAGCTCCAGCATCACGCTGGTGCCCACGCACAGCCTGGAGCTGGTGGAGGCCGCCGCCGCGCGCCATGCGCTGGCACAGGGCCGCATCGAAGACCGGCACACGCCGCGTGCGCCGCTGGATGTGCTGGTGCAGCACCTGGTGACCGTGGCGCTGGGCGGCGGCTTTGTGCCCGATGCACTGCTGGCCGAAGTGCGCCGCGCACCGGCCTACGCTGCCTTGACTGACAACGACTGGCAGTGGGCGCTGCAGTTCGTGCGCCAGGGCGGCGCATCGCTGGCCACCTACCCGGACTTTCATCGCGTGGTGCCGGACGACGAGGGTGTGTGGCGCGTGCCCGATGCGCGCCTAGCGCGCCGCCACCGCAGCAACATCGGCACCATCGTGAGCGACGCCGCCATGCAGGTGCAGTTTGTGAGCGGCGGGCGCCTGGGCTCTGTGGAAGAGAGCTTCATCGCGCGGCTGCGCAAGGGCGATGTGTTCATGTTTGCAGGCCGGCTGCTGGAGCTGGTGCGCACCCAGCAGATGACGGCCTATGTGCGCATCGCCCCCAAGGGCAGCGCCGCCCTGCCGCGCTGGAGCGGCGGGCGCATGCCGCTGTCGAACACGCTGGCCGATGCGATGCTGGAAAAGCTGGCGCAGGCCGAGCGCGGCGCGTTCACCACGCCCGAGATGCGCTGCGCCCAGCCGCTGCTGGAGCTGCAGCAGGCCTGGTCGGCCCTGCCCACACCCAGCCGCCTGGTGGCCGAGACGCTGCACACCCGCGAGGGATGGCACCTGTACCTGTACCCGCTGGCGGGGCGCCTGGTGCACCTGGGGCTGGCCGGGCTGCTGGGCTGGCGCGCGTCGCAGCAGGTGCCCAACACCTTCTCCATCGCGGTCAACGACTACGGGCTGGAGCTGCTGTCGGCCAAGCCCGTGGACTGGGCCACGCTGCTGCCGCGCCTGATTGGCGAGGGCACGCACACCACCATCGGTAGCGGGCTGGAAGAGGAAGTGCTGGCCAGCCTGAACGCCACCGAGATGGCGCGCAGGCGCTTTCGCGAGATCGCGCGCATTGCCGGGCTCATCTTTCAAAGCCACCCGGGCGAGCAGCGCAGCAGCCGCCAGCTGCAGGCCTCGTCCTCGCTGTACTACGACGTGTTTGCGCAGTACGACCCGGGCAACCTGCTGCTGGCCCAGGCCCGTGCCGAGCTGCTGACGAACGAGCTGGACATGGAGCGCCTGGCGCACACACTGCGCGGCATGCAGGCGCAGACCCTGTCCATCCACGCGCTGGAGCGCCCCACACCATTCGCCCTGCCGCTGATGGTGGAGCGCTTTCGCGAGCGCCTGAGCACCGAGACCCTGGCCGACCGGCTGGCGCGCATGGTGCAGGCGCTGGAGCAGGCGGCCGACGTCACCACCGGCACCCACCTTGCGCAGCACGCAGTGCAGCCCACGGACATGGTGTGGGACCTGCCCGAAAGCTCTGGGCCCCGCACACCACGCGCGCGCCAGGCTGCGGCTGGGGACGCCCCCCGCCGCGCCCGCGGACGCCACGGATTCTGAGCATGATGACCACGCTTCCCTTCCACACATCCGTCCCCGAGACGCAGGCCGTCCCTGCGCTCCCCATGGGTGCGCATGCCATCACCCTGCCCTGCGGCACGGCCCTGCAGCTGTTGCCCCAGCGCGCGCTGTGGTGGCCCGCGGCGCGCATGGTGATGGTGGCGGATGTGCATTTCGGCAAGGCGGCCACCTTCCGCCGCGCGGGCCAGCCGGTGCCCCATGGCACCACGGCCGACAACCTGGTCCGGCTGGATGCGGTGCTGGCTGCCACTGGTGCTGACCACCTGGTGTTCTTGGGGGATTTTCTGCACGCGCGCAGCGGCGCTGCCGATGCGCTGTGGCAGCAGTTGCTGCCCTGGCGCCAGCGCCATGCGCATGTGGCGATGACTCTGGTGCGCGGCAATCACGACCAGCACGCGGGCGACCCGCCGGCGGCGCTGGCTCTGGCGCTGGTCAACGAGCCCTGGTTGCCCTGTGCCGATGCGCCGGTGCTGGCCTGCCACCACCCACAGGCCGTGGCGGGCCACACGGTGATTGCCGGGCACCTGCACCCCACGCTGCGGCTGCGCGGCCCGGCGCGGGATGCGCTGCGGGCGCCTTGCTTTGGCTGGGGTGACGGGCAGTTGGTCCTGCCCGCCTTCGGGGCCTTCACCGGCACGGCGCCCGACACCCTGCCCGCGCACTGGGCGCAGTTTGCGGTGCTGCCGGGCCGGGTGGTGGCTGTTCCAGGGACTTTGTCGTAGGGTCTGCAGGGGGTGGCGCGCGGGCGCCAAGACGATCAAACTGCAGGGGGCCGCAGGGTGATTACCACCTATTTGGTGAAAAAAAGTGCCCTGGACTTATGATAATTTTGCATTGTGAGATTCGATTGCAAAAATAGCGGGCTGTGACAGCCCCGAGCAAGGAGAATCAGAGAGCATCCGCGTTTGGCCCCGCTGCGACGCAGCCGGGGGCATCTACCTACTCTGTTTCGTGAGACAAGCCATGACGACCCAGCAACCTTCCATCATCTACACCCTGACCGACGAGGCACCCCGTCTGGCCACGGCTTCCTTCCTGCCCATCATCCGCACGTTTGCGGCGCCGGCAGGCATCAACGTGCTGGAGAGCGACATCTCGGTGGCGGCACGTATCCTGGGTGAGTTCCCCGACTACCTGACCGAAGAACAGCGCGTGCCCAACAACCTGGCCGAGCTGGGCAAGAAGACGCTGCAGCCCGATGCCAACATCATCAAGCTGCCCAACATCTCCGCGTCCGTCGCGCAGCTCAAGGCCGCCATCGCCGAGCTGCAGTCCAAGGGCTACGCGCTGCCTGACTACCCCGACCAGCCCAAGGACGACAAAGAGAAAGAAATCAAGGCCCGCTACAGCAAGTGCACCGGCTCGGCCGTGAACCCTGTGCTGCGCGAAGGCAACTCCGACCGCCGCGCCCCCAAGGCCGTGAAGGAATACGCCCGCAAGAACCCGCACAGCATGGCCGAGTGGAGCCAGGCATCGCGTTCTCACGTGTCGCACATGCACGCTGGCGACTTCTACCACGGCGAAAAGTCCATGACGCTGGACAAGGCGCGTGACGTGAAGATGGAGCTGATCACCAAGAGCGGCAAGGCCATCGTCTTGAAGCCCAAGGTCAGCCTGCTGGACCGCGAAGTGATCGACAGCATGTTCATGAGCAAGAAGGCGCTGCTGGAGTTCTACGAGAAGGAAATCGAAGACGCACGCAAGACGGGCGTGATGTTCTCGCTGCACGTGAAGGCCACGATGATGAAGGTGTCCCACCCCATCGTGTTCGGCCACTGCGTACGCATCTTCTACAAGGACGCATTCGCCAAACACGCCAAGACCTTTGAAGAGTTGGGCGTGAACGTGAACAACGGCATGGTGGACCTGTACACCAAGATCGAGACGCTGCCGCAAAGCCAGCGCGACGAGATCAAGCGGGACCTGCACGCCTGCCACGAGCACCGCCCCGAGCTGGCCATGGTCGACTCGGCCAAGGGCATCACCAACTTCCACTCGCCCAACGACATCATCGTGGACGCCTCCATGCCCGCCATGATCCGCAACGGCGGCAAGATGTGGGACGCCAACGGCCGCCTGAAGGACGTGAAGGCCGTGATGCCCGAATCGACCTTCGCCCGCATCTACCAGGAGATCATCAACTTCTGCAAGTGGCACGGCGCGTTCGACCCCAAGACCATGGGCACCGTGCCCAACGTGGGCCTGATGGCGCAGCAGGCCGAAGAATACGGCTCGCACGACAAGACCTTCGAAATCCCTGAAGACGGCGTGGCCAACATCACCGACCTGGCCACTGGCGAAGTGCTGCTGAGCCAGAACGTGGAGCAAGGCGACATCTGGCGCATGTGCCAGGTCAAGGACGCCGCGATCCGCGACTGGGTGAAGCTGGCCGTGAACCGCGCCCGCAACTCCGGCATGCCCGTGGTGTTCTGGCTCGACTCGTACCGCCCGCACGAAGCGCAGCTGATCACCAAGGTCAAGATGTACCTGCACGAGCACAACACCACTGGCCTGGACATCCAGATCATGAGCCAGGTGCGTGCGATGCGCTACACGCTGGAGCGCGTGATCCGTGGCCTGGACACCATCAGCGCCACCGGCAACATCCTGCGCGACTACCTGACCGACCTGTTCCCCATCATGGAACTGGGCACCTCGGCCAAGATGCTGTCCATCGTGCCGCTGATGGCCGGTGGCGGCATGTACGAAACCGGTGCGGGCGGCTCGGCCCCCAAGCACGTGCAGCAGCTGGTGGAAGAAAACCACCTGCGCTGGGATTCGCTGGGTGAGTTCCTGGCGCTGGCCGTGTCGCTGGAAGACCTGGGCCTCAAGAACAACAACCCCCGCGCCAAGCTGCTGGCCAAGACGCTGGATGCCGCCACGGGCAAGCTGCTGGACAACAACAAGAACCCCTCGCCCAAGACCGGCCAGCTGGATAACCGCGGCAGCCAGTTCTACCTGGCCCTGTACTGGGCGCAAGAGCTGGCCGCGCAGACCGAGGACGCCGAACTGGCCGCCAAGTTCGCGCCCCTGGCCAAGCAGCTGACCGAGAACGAGCAGAAGATCGTGCAAGAGCTGAACGCCGTGCAGGGCCAGCCCACCGACATCGGTGGCTACTATCTGCCCGACGTGGCCAAGCTGGACGCCGTGATGCGCCCCAGCGAGACGCTGAACAAGGCGCTGGCTTCGGTGGCCTGATCCTTTTCGGCCGCTCCAACGCAAAGGCCCCGCAGTGCGGGGCCTTTTTTATTTCGGGACCTGGGAGTTAGCGCGACCACCGAGGGCCGTGCGCCGCAGTCGATGCTCCGTCTGCCGCGCAGCCCCCAGAGCCACGTTCTCAGGGCCGGTCGCGGTCTGCCACGCGGCTGCTCAAGGGCTTGGGCACATAGGCCGGCACAAAGGCGCAGCCCTTGCCAAAACGCGCCTCGTTGGCCGGGCACTGCTGGGCAATGCCCTCGGGCGTGGGCTTGGCGCCCTCGTCCACCCAGCGCAGCAGCGCGGTCATCAGCGTGGGGTAGGTGGGGTCGCTCAGGTAGCTGTGGGTGTTGTGCTGGGTGAAGGTCTGCACCAGGCGCTCCGCGCTGCCGCCTTGCGCCATGGTGGCCTGAAAGGCCGCGTCCAGTTCGACAAAGGCCGTGGGGTCGTCCACGCCCTTGACGGTGAGCACCGGCACGGGGATGCGGCCGGTCAGGTCCGTGTCCTGCGCAAAGCGGGCCACGGCAGCAGGGTCGGCCCGGTAGCGCAGCACGGCGGCGTTCAGCGCGGCATCGTCGGGCGAGCCCCGGTACAACACGCCCCGGTTGCCAAACGGGCTGGCGCCGCCCGTGCGATGCTGCACCACGTCGCGGAAGTGGAAGGTGGCCCAGTTCATGTGGCCCTGGATGGAGCTGGCCGGGATGCGGATCACGTCCACGATGGTTTGGACCTTGCGCTGCTGCTCGGGCGTGCGCTCGGCCACCGGCTTGTTCAGCGCCAGGCATTCGTTCACGCGCGCGGCCAGGTCCGCCTGCGTCATCGCCGCATCGGCAGGCAGGCCGATGTTCAGCGGGTACTGCGCCTCGGTGGGCCGGGGGTGGTTGTTGCACAGGTACTGGTAGACCACGCGCAGGTCGGTGCGGAAGTCGTACGAGCGGGTGCCGCCCGCCAGCACGCCGCTGGTGAGCAACACGGCGTCATACGGGCGCTTACCATCTGCCGTGGTCTGGAACATCTCGGCCCCCTTGGCCGCCACGCTGGCGCCCCAGGACTGGCCGTGCAGGATGGTGCGCTTCGGCTGGGCCACATGGCGCACGAAGATCTGGCGCAGCCGCTCGGTGTCCTCGGCGGCGGCACGCACCTCGACGCCGCCCTGGCGGAAGGTGCTGCCCGCCCACGCATACCCCGCGCGAACCATGATGGCCCAGCGCTCCAGGTCTTCCACCGACCGCTCCATCTTCGGCGCGCCCAGGGCCGGGCCGCCGTGGGCGTGCAGCACCAGGTGGCCGTTCCACTGCTGCGGCACCGCCACCAGGTAATACGCACCGGCCGAATCCTTGCCCGACAGGCAGCGGGCGATGGGCGCCAGGTCCTTGGGGCACGGGGTGGCCGTGGGCGCAGCCTCAGCAGCGGCACTCACCGGCGCCGAGGCTGGTGGTTGTACAGGCACCGGCGCGCAGGCCGAAAGCAGGCAGGTTACGCCGGCCAGCGCCAGGGCTGGCAGGGTGCGTGGTGTGACGTAGGGGGTGGGCATGGGTCGGGTCTCCGTTGTCTTTTTTGTCCGCGCCGGGCGCCGTGTCTAAAACTACAAGTTTGATAGCACCTCAGGCATGTTTCACTAGCGCTACGGGCCATTTTTGCCCACATCTGCGTGCCTGGCCCCACACGGCAGCACCCGGGGCACCTTGGCGCCCCGGGACAGGGCCCAGGGTCAGAACTTGCCCATGTAGTCGCGCTTGCCCAGCTCCACGCCGTTGTGGCGTGCGATGGCGTAGGTTGCGTTCACGTGGAAGAAGAACTGGGGCAGGCCGTAGTGCAGCAGGTAGTGTTCGCCCACAAACTGCTTCTCGCGCGGCGTGCCGGGCTGGATGGTGATCTGGCGCGTGGCGGCCTCGGCAAACGCGGCTTGCGGAAGGCTGTCGATGAACGCCAGCACGGTGCTGATGCGCTCGTTCAGGTCGGCAAAACCGGAGCGCTCGGCGTCGGGCAGCGAAGGCACCTCCACACCGGCCAGGCGCGCGGCCACGCCCTTGGCAAAGTCGCAGGCGATCAGCACCTGGCGGGCCATGGGGAACATGTCGGGGAACAGGCGGGCCTGCAGCAGCGCGTCCGGCTCGATCTTGCGTGCCGTGGCATGGGCCTCGGTCTTGGCCAGGATGTCCTGGAGCGAGCCCAGCATCTGGCGAAAGACAGGGATGCTGGCGTTGTACATGGGGTTCGTCATGGGCGAGGTCCTGGAAGTGTGTTGAAAACAGAGGGCGCCGCTCTGGGCCCTGCCAACCAGGGCCCCGGCGCCACCGACCGCGATTGCAACACAGGCCCGCGCGGCGTGCTGGCCGCCGTGCGTATCCCCTCCCCCATCGGCCTTTCAGGCCGCCGCAGGCACGGGCCGCGAAGCCCGTGCGGCCACGCCCACCCCCACCAGCGCCGCCGACACCACGCTCAGGCCCAGGGTCACGGCCGAGCCGTAGAAGATGCCCGCCGTCATGCCGTGGTCCAGCATGGCGCCGAACACCGGTGCCGCCAGGCAAAAGCCCAGGTCCAGCCCCGAATACACCGTGCCATACACGCGGCCCGTGGCGCCGGGGGGCGCGGCGCGTTTGATCAGCATGTCACGCGAAGGCCCGGCCAGTCCTGTGCCCAGCCCTGCCACCGAGGCCACCACCAGCGCCACCATGCCCGGCAGCAGCCCGGAGGCCACCACCACCAGCAGAGCGGCCGAGCCCAGCAGGCACACGGAGATGATCTTCTCCAGCCGCTGCACACGGCCCACCAGAAAGCCGCCCACCAGCATGCCCGCCGCGCCGCACAGCATGTAGCCCGTGACCACCATGGCCGTCACGCTCAGCGGCAGGCCGTACATGGACTGCAGCGCCGGGCTGGCAAAGCTCTGGATGGCGCTGAGTGCGCAGGTGCTCCAGAAGAAGAACGAGAAGCACAGCCACACCGAGGGCAGCTTGAGGAAGGCCATGGGGTGCTCGGGCTTCGCCGCCGCTGCACCGCCCTTGGCCTGATGCGCCCAGGCGCCCTGGCGGTCGTCAATCGCATCGCGGTTCCACACCATGATGGCCAGCACCGTGAGGGCCAGCAGGCCGCCGCACAGGCAGGCCGTGCGCCACGAGCCCGTGGCCGTGGCAATGCCCGCCATGAACACCGGCGCCGTCGCCCAGCCCAGGTTGCCGCTGATGCCGTGCACCGAAAAACCATGACCCAGGCGCCGTGGCGACACGCGCTTGTTCAGAATCGTGAAGTCCACCGGGTGGAACGGCGCATTGCCCAGCCCGGCCAAAGCCGCCGCCAGCAGCAGGCCCGTGTAGCCCTGCGCCGTGCCCGCCGCCAGGCCTGCGGCGGCAAAGCTCGACAGCGCAAAAAACATCACCGGCCGCGCACCCACGCGATCCACCAGGAAGCCCGACAGCGCCTGGCCCACGCCCGAGATCACGAAGAACACCGACACCAGCAGACCCAGCTCGGAATAGCTGAAGCCGAACTCCCCGATCAGCCACGGAAACAGCGGCGGCAGCAGCATGTGAAAGAAGTGCGAGCTGCCGTGGGCCAGGCCGATGAGGCCGATGGTGCGGGCGTCCTGCCGCAGGGGGACGGGGTTGGCAATGGTGGCGGTAGCGCCGGAGGTGGAAGCAGTCATGGGCTCGATCTTAGGCAGCATGGCCTCGGCAGGTTTACGATAGGCAGACAACTTCTATCGCAAACATGCCAAACCCGCCCACTGAACTCGCCGTGCCCGCCGAACCGGGGGGGGAACACTTTGCGGCCCAGGCCGTGTCCCGCGCGCCCGCCGGCAAGCCGCGCGGCATGTCGTACGTGGACTCGCTCACGCCCGAGCTGTTTGTGCCCACAGCCGCCCGCCCGGTGCGCGCCAAGCTGCGCTGGCTGGCCGCCGACACGCAGGTCATGCCCCACAGCCACCCGTGGGCTCAGGTGGCGATATCGACCACGGGCGTGATCCGCCTCACGGTGAACCACGGCACCTACATCGTGCCGCCATCGCGCGCGCTGTGGATTCCGCCCGGCGTGGAACATGCCGTGACCATGGTCGAAGACGCCGACCTGCGCACGCTCTACTTCCACCAGCCCCGGGGCCGCTGTGGCCCCGGCGTGCCGCGCGACCAGGAAGACGCCTGGCGCCAGTGCCGCGTGCTGGAGGTGTCCGACCTGCTGCGCGCCCTGGTGCGCGAGATGCCCACCACGCCCGACGGCGGCCCCACGATCAGCACCGCCGACCTGCGGCGCGAACAGCATCTGAGCGCCCTGGTCAGGGGCGAACTGGCCCGCGCCGCCGCCGTGAAGCTGGGCGTGGACCTGCCCCAGGACAAACGCTTGCGCCACCTGTGCGAGGCCGTGCTGGCCGACCCCACGCGCCACGACACCCTGGCCGACTGGGCGCAGGACACGGGTGCCAGCCCCCGCACCGTGGCGCGGCTGTTCCGCTCCGAGCTGGGCAGCACCTTCACCCAGTGGCGCCAGCAAGTCATCCTGGCCAAGGCCGTGTCGCTGGCCGCCGGCCGCATGCCCATGGGCCAGATCGCCGCCGAACTGGGCTACAGCCCCAGCGCCTTCAGCGCCATGGTGCGCAAGTCGGTGGGGCAGCCGCCGGGGCGGTTTCTGGGGCAGCAGCAGCCGGTACCGCAGTGAGGGAGGTGAGTACAGGGTGCCAGTGCATCGGTACCATGGAACAACATGACACCCCTTCGCACTCCACGCACTCTTCGTTCCCTGATGTTGGTCGCGCTGGTGTGCGCGCCCCTTGCACTGGCCCACGCCGCGTCGCTGGACGTCACACCCGACACGCTGATCGAACGCGCCAACCTGCTGCGCGACGCCCGCGAGCGCCCCTGGGACCCGGCCACGGGCCGGCTGGGAAACTTGCGGCATGTGCACATCATCGCCAACGACTGCACGGTGCGCGTGGTGTCGGGTGCGGAGAACCGGCTGTTCCTCGGGCGAGGGACGTTCCAGATCGCCGACACCACCTACAGTGTGGACCGCCACGGTAGCAGCCGCCCCAGGCCGTACGACGTGACGATCAGCGCCGCGCAGGGCGCGTCGGCCGTTCCGCGCGTGGGCGCTGACAACACTGCAGTGTGCTTCACGCTGCAGCTGGCCACAGCCCACGAACTGCTGTTACGCGGTGACAACCTGAAGGTGCTTTTTGACCGGGTGGACCTGCCGGTATTGCGCATGAGCCTGAACCCTAGCCACGGCATGAAGCTGTGGTTCCATGAGGCGCGCCTGGGGCTGCTGAGCGTGAGCTCCAACGCATCGGTGGTGGCGGGTGGTACAGGGCAGGTCCAGTGGCTGCAGCTGGCCAGCTCGCAACGCAGCACAGCGCTGCTGTTCCACGACATGGATGCGCGCCACGTGGGGGTGTCAGCCACCACCACCCGGGCACGGTTTTCCATCCGCATTGGCGCAGACACAGAAGCAGGCTACTACCAGCCGGCCAGCGCGCCGGGCAAGATCGCACTGGAATACCCGATCTGGATCGATGGCCCCGTCAGCGCGCTCAAAGTGCCTGCGGGCCGCGTGAACCCCATGCCCCTGACCAGCGCCCTGCGGGATGAAACCCACGCTCTGCAACAGGAGGTGATGGGCCTTGCCGGCCCCCGGCCGGTACTGCCGACGCCCGACCCTGGCGCTCCGCCTCCCTCGGGCGCGCAGGCTGCCAGCGGTGAGCCCGTCTCGCCGCGCCAGCGTGTCAGCGATGTGCTGCAGCCGCTGCTGCCACGCGGCGTGACCCTGGGCAAGATCGACCTGTGGAAGGACGGTGCGGCGCTGGAAGGCCGCGCACCCGATGACGCGGCCGTGCGCGAGTGGGCACAGGCGCTGGAGCGCTCGGGCGAGGTGCGCAGTTCGCAGGTGGCTTGGGTTCGGCGCGAGGCAGACCAGGTGGCCTACCGCGTGCTCGTCACCTTTCTGTGCGCAGCGCCGGGTGACCGCAGCGTGTGCCTGCCAGCGACGGGCAGCGCTTACACCCAACAACAGGTGGAAGACGCGCTGCGCCCGGTGCTGGGCAACGGGGTAACGCTGACCAAGCTGGTGCTGCGCGACGGCAAGCGCGGCCAGCTGGTCGAGCTGGAGGGAAGCGGCAGCGAGGCGGAGGTCCGCGCGGCGCTGGAGCGCGTGCGCCAGCAGGTCTCCTGGTTGACGGCGTCGAGCTCCGGCATCGGCCAGGGCACGTTCTCCGCACAGCTGCGCATGGTGTGCACCGTTCCGCCGCGCGCCACCCCCGGCATCTGCGCCGCGCCCAGCCCGACCCGCTGAGCCAAGGGTCGGTGCTTCAGCACTCCAACAAGCCCTTTCCGCCCATCCAACAAGCGTTAACAGCTATTAAAAGGTGAGCGCATTGATACCCCCGTGACCGCAGCGTGCTGCGTCTACCGCTAAGGTACTGGCTGTCTGTCACTGCCCGCAAAGCCCCATGACCACCCCACCGCCCGCACGCACCTTCCACAGCTACGAACCCCGCCAGGGCCACGGCCTGCCGCACGACCCGTTCAACGCCATCGTGGGGCCGCGCCCCATTGGCTGGATCTCCACGCAAAGCGCCACAGGCGCCACCAACCTGGCGCCCTACAGCTTCTTCAACGCGTTCAACTACGTGCCGCCCATCGTGGGCTTTGCCAGCATTGGCTACAAGGACACGGTGCGCAACGTGCACGCCACGGGCGAGTTCGTGTGGAACCTGGCCACCCGCGATCTGGCCGAGGTGATGAACCAGAGCTGCGCCGCCGTGCCGCCCGAGGTCAGCGAGTTCGACCTGACCGGCCTCACCCCCCTGCCCTCCACCCGCGTGCGCCCGCCACGCGTGGCCGAAAGCCCGGTCACCTTTGAATGCCGCAGCACGCAGATCCTGCAGCTGCAGGGGGTGGACGGGGCCCCGGTGGACACCTGGCTGGTGCTGGGCGAGGTGGTGGCCGTGCACATCGATCAGGCGCTGCTGAAAGACGGTGTTTACGACACCGCCAATGCGGGGCACATCCTGCGCGGCGGCGGCCCGGCGGACTATTTCACAGTAGGGCCGGGGCAGTTGTTCAGGATGTACCGGCCGCGCTAGGAGCCTGCTGCTCTCGCAGCAGTCGCAGTGGCGCACACAGCCCGGCGGCCGGTTGACGGGCCCATTGCTCGGTCCAGGCCCACACCTGCTGCACGCCGTCCATCCCTGCGGCGGCACGCTGCAGGCCGTGGTCGGCACCGTCGATGCGCCGCGCACAGTAGGGCGCGGTGCGCAAGGCGGCCAGCTCCGCAAAACGTGTGTAGGCCACGGCGGGCACCAGCGCATCGTCGCTGCCCCACACCTGCAGCAGCGGCCAGGGACCTTGCAGCAGGGGCAGGGTCAGCGGCCAGTTCCACAGGTCGCGCCAGTAACCCAGGCTGCGCCCCTGCACCACCACGCTGTCGTGCGGAGCGCCCGCCACGATCTGGCCCAGCGCTGCCCAGTCGCCCTGCACGCCCAGGCGGCGGGCCTGCAATGCCCCTGCCTCCTGCGGGTCCAGCCCGCTGGCGCCAATGAGCACCAATCCGGCCAGGTGCGGTACCTCAGGGGCCAGCGCGGGAAGCAGCTCGGCCCCTTCAGAGATGCCCACCAGCAGCTGCGGCAGCGCGGGCTGCCCCTGGCGTAACAGGGCATCGGCACGCAAGGCCGCGCGGGCGTGTGCGAGCCAGGTGGAATGCCGGTCCAGCGAAACAAAGCTGTGCGGGCAGTCGGCGGGGGCGGTGCGGGCTCCGGGGTCTACGCCCGGCTTGTGCAGCACCAGCACCTGCGCGTGCAGCAGGCCCGCAAAGTAGCGGTCCGCGATGGGCCCCATGCCCGCGCAGCCCGAGCCGGGGATAACGATCACGCGGTAGCGCAGCGGCGCGGTGCGCTCCGCGCGCTGCAGGGTCTGGAGCACGGCGCCGCCCGCGCCCGGCAAGGCCCGCTGAATGAACCCGGCGTCCGGCGCCGGGCCCTGTTCTATGGCGGGCATCACAGGGGCCGGCTGTGCAGCACTCGCGCCCCCGTGTGCGTGGGGGGCCACGCAACCCGTCAGCGTCAAGGCCAGGGCGGCAGACGCAAAAAAGGCCAGCGCGGGGCTGGCCTTGGAGAGAGCAGGCACCGCACGGGCCGGGGCCCGCGAGGGCTGCGGGTGCACGGTGGGGCGCACGGCGGCTTACTTGAGGATCAGCACCTGCTCGGGCTGCTGCGGTTGCGGCACAGGCATGGGCTGGCCGCCCTGCTGGTACACCACCGGTGGACGCACGCCGCGCGCCAGATTCGCGTCGGTGTAGCCCAGTTGCACCGCGAGCTGCTGGTACACGTCCTGCGCCAGCGATAACGAGGTTTCACGCATCACCTTGGCCCGGTTGGGGGGCGCAATGTCGCCACGGATCGACAGGATCTTGGTGTCGTTGCCTTCGCCCTGGGCGGAGAACGCGGCCTTGATCTCGTAGGTCTTGGTGTTGATGAGCGAGAAGTCGGCCAGCAGCTGCAGGCCGTACTGGCGCGTGGCGCTGGTGGTGCCCTGCAGGGGCGAGAGCGCGTCGGTGAACTCGATGCTGGACACCACGCCAAACAGCACGTAGTCGGCGCCGTTGAACTCGCCCTTCTTGATGCGGGTGATCACGTCGTTGACCTGGGGCTGTGCCTGGGGCGTGGCCATCTTGCCGCCCTGCACCTGGTTGAGCACCTGCTCGGCCTTGCTGGGCTGGGGCTTGCCAGCGTCAAAGCCCTTGCCCTGCACCAGGCGGAAGTACGTGCCCTGCAGGATGGCGCCCTTGATGTCGTTGGTGTAGCCGCCCAGTTCACGCTGCTCGATGTAGCTGTAGCGCCCGGCCACATAGGTGCCGCTGGCCTGCTCAGACGCTTGCATGGACTGCTGGCCGGAGTATGAGCCCCCGCCGCCGTACATGCCGTGGCTGTGGCTGCCGCCCTGGCTGCCCTGCGCGCTCATCTGGCTGCTGCGCTGGTAGGTGCCGGCCATGAAGTATTCGGACACGCGCTGGGCGTAGGCCAGGTCGGTCACGGCGATCTTGGGCGCGGCGCCGGGCTGCTGCGCCTGCGCGCCCGTGCCCCAGGCCAGCGTGGTGGCCGCGATCACGGCCAGGGCCGTGTGGAGGGTGATTCTGCGTTGCATGGTGTGCTCCTTGTGAGCTAACGGAAAGTCATGAATTCATCGAGCGATGTGGCTTCAGCACCGACATCCTTCGAAACTGGCGCGGCCCAGGCCAGCGGCCGCCGTGCAAGGGCCGCCCCGCCGCACTGGCGGCGTCCCCCTTCCCGGCGAAGCCGAGAGAAGGGGGAAGGCGCACAGCGCCTCAGGGGGATGTCACCGCTTACTTGTCTTGCGGATTTCCTTTTCGTCCTGCCATTCGATCGTGCCTTCCTGCACATCAAACAGCTTCAGCGTGAACTTGTAGTACACGTCCTTGGTCGTGTTGTTCTGCTTGACGATGCTGGTCAGCTCGCCTTCCATGCTGTACTTGGCGGCGGTCATCTGGCCGACCTTGGCGGTGGTGCCCTGCTTGTACAGGCCGCTCTGGTTCTGGCGCTGCAGCTCGTCCACACCGGCCTGCATCTCGTTGATGGAGCGCACAAAGCGCACCTTGCCCGACTTGACCAGCGCGGTCTGGATCGAGTTCATCACGTTGGTGGTGTCGATGTACTCGCTGGTCTTGTTCTTGACGGTGGAAATGGTCACCGTGGGGCGGCCCTGGAAGATGCCGGTTTCGAGCAAGCCGCCGGTCATCTTCTCGGCAATCATCTGCAGGTCGGTGGAGCCGAATTCGTTGGTCACCAGCTCGACGGCCTTGGCATCACCGTAATTGACCTGGCGGTCAAAACGCACGGTGGGCGACGACAGGTTCTGGCAGGCCGAGAGGGCCAGGGTGCTGGCGGCAAAGGCCAGGATGAGCGCAGTGCGCTGGATGCGATGGTGGTTCATGGTGTGTTTCCTATGGTCTTATCGAAGGCGCTTCGCGTGGCCTATTGCGCTTGAAACTGGCGCTCCCCGTGCGCGGGCAGCCGCGCAAGGGCCGCCCCGCCGCGCTGGCTGCGTCCCCCTCCCACGCGAAGCGTGAGAGAGGGGGAAGGCGCGAAGCGACTCAGGGGATGCTTCATGTCCTTAGCGCGGTTCTACGTTCATTTCCAGGCGCAGGTCGACGGCTGCAGACGTCGGCGCCACGCTCTTGACGGTCTGCTGCCCCAGGCCCAGCACCGTCATCTGCTTCCACGATTCGCCATCGCCCACCTGGTTGCCCACGTTGTCCAGCCACTTGAAGCGGTAGAACACGGTGCGGTCGGTGCGGCCCATGTTGGCCATATCGGCCTGCACCACCAGGATGTCGTTCTTGCGCACGATGCGCATCTCGCGCACAGCGATGCTGTTGGCCTCACCGCGCAGGGCCACCTTGGCGGCCACGGCCAGCGGTGTGGCAGGGTCATGCAGTTGGGCGCTGGCGCTGCCAGCCAGGGTCATCAGGGCCGCACACAGCACGGCAGGGATCGCGGCGGGGACAAAACGGGTTCTCATGCCAGAGGCTCCTTGAATGGGATCAGAAACAGGGGTCAGTTCTTGGCGGCTGCAGCGGGCTGGGCGGCCGTGGGCTTGACGGTGGACGACGGGACGGTGCGGGCGCGGTTGTTATTGGTGGTGCGCACCGGAGCGGCGGGCGCCGCAGCAGCGGCTGCAGGGGCCGGCTGGGGTGCCGCCGCCACCGTGGGCAGCTGGCCCAGCATGGCCACGTCGCCGATCAGCACGCTGTTGTCATACATGCGCAGGGGCACCAGGGCGTACTGGCCGTCGATCTTGATCGGCTGGGGCAACTGGCGGCCGTTGATGGAGACAGTGTGCTCGCCAGGGGGCAGGTAGCCACGGGCCACATACACGCGACCGGGCAGCATGCGCCACATGCGGTCGTCGGCCTGCTCGGTGGCCACCGAGGCTGCGGCGCCAATCAGGCCGCCGATGAGGCCGCCACGCTTTTGCAGCTCGTTCTGCAGCACGCCCTTGGCCACAGCGCGGGTGAAGCCGCGCAGCACCATGCCGGGCATTTCGTCCTTGAGCGCACGGCGGGCCATCACGTTCACGTCCACCACTTTTTCGAGCTTGAGGTCGGTGCCGGCGGCCGACACCACCGTCAGGGGGGCGTCCTTGGAGGGCTCGATCACGGGGTACGAAATGCTGGCGGTGACCATGCCCCGGCCGGTGGGCACGGGGATGGTGAAGGCCTTGGGCTTGCGTGCAGGCGCGTCACCGGCCTCGACGATAAAGAGCACGTCGGTCATGCGCTGGCGGCGCTTCCAGGTGAAACCGGTGCGGTTGTCCAGGCCGCGCAGGCCTTCTTCCAGCACGGGGGTGTCGGGCTTGAGCTCGATGGCCTTGCGGTAGCCGGGCGCAGCCAGGCCAGGCTCGTTGAGCATTTCGTACAGGAAGCCAGCCAGGTAGTGGGACAGCGCGTTGGAGTAGCCGTTCTTGAGGGCCAGCACTTCGGGGTCGTTGAGCGTTTCGACCGGGTAGCCATTCAGCTCCTTGCCGCCCGATGTGGCGCCCTTGGACTTGGCCTCTTCTTCGGCCGCCAGGGTTTCCTTGGCGCGGAACTCGGCAATGATGGCTTCGCGCTCGTGCGTGCGCTTGATGTCCACACGGGCGTTTTCAAAATCGCCCACGGCCATGCGGTTGAGCGCCAGGCGCGTGGTCAGCCACACCTTTTCATAGTCCTGGCCTTCGTAGACCTTCAGGCGCTCGCTCACCAGGGCCGCGCCCACGGTGCCCATCAGCTTGGAGGGGTTGGTCTTGGCGGTTTCTTCCCATTCCTTGACCTTGTTGTCGGCCAGCAGGAAGGCGTTGGTACTGTCGGGGTAGCGGCGGTCCATGCGCAGCAGCTCACCGCGCTCCATGTTGAAGAGCAGCGCCGTTTTTTCTTCTTCGGTCTTGGCCGTGCTCTCCAGGCTGGCCAGCGCGGCGGGGATGCCGCCACTGCGCCCGGCGGTCTGCATGTCGGTGGCCGTTTTGTCGTGGCTCTGCATGGTGGCGCAGCCGGTGAGGGCAGCGCTCAGCGCCAGCACCCACAGCAGGCGCGGACGGAAACGGGATGGGTGGGCGGTCATGGATGCTCCTTGCAGATCGGTCGGTTGCTCACCAGAAACACCCCGCGCTTCCCACGCGCAGCCGCGCAGCAGCCCCACCCAGAGGAGGGTGCGGCGAATGCGGCGTGCGTGGTGGAAGTCCGGTCAAGGCGGGTGCTGGCAGCCCGTGCGCCCCCTCCCGGCGCGGTTACGTGCTGCGTGCGCCCCCCTCTGGCTGTGAGTTTCTTGGTTCTTGTGTATGGGGTTGTAGCCAGCCGCGCAATGTAGCAAAAGCTTGTATCTTTTCTGTAACCGTGTGGGGCCGGCGACACAGGCGGACACAGGTGCGGGCGCATGGATTGCTTGGCGTGCATGTCATCCCTCCTGCGGCTGGCGCGGCATGCGGTACAGCCACACCACCCGCCCACCGGGTGCACGCAGCTGGGCACTGGGCAGCCAGCCGGGCACCGCAAACTCCAGGCTCACCAGCCAGGCGCCAGGCACCAGCTCGGCCTGGGCCTTGGCGGCCGCGCGGGCCATGCTTTCGGGCCGCTGGAACAGGTACACCATCTGGTAGGCGCTCCAGTCGGCCTTCCACATGTCGGCACGCTGCACCCGGGCCCAAGGGCAGCGCAAGGCACACAGCAGGCGCAGCGGCCAGCTCCACTCCAGTCCGTCCAGCTGGGCGGCCGGGTAGGCATGGCGCAGGGCCTTGAGGCCATCGCCCAGGCCACAGCCTGCATCGAGCACGCGCGCGCCCAGCGGCAGCGGTGCCTGCACGGCCAGAGACTGCAGCGCGTGGCGCGGTGTGGGAAACAGGGGCGCATCGCGCCACGCATTGAGCGGGTAGACCAGCAACAACAACGACAGCGGCACCAGCCACGCCCACGTGGGCAGGCTGGCCGCCCCCAGCAGCGCCAGCGACAGAGGGAACCCGGCGGCAATCAGCCCGCGCCGCCACCAGCTGTCGCCCAGCACACTGGCAGCCGTACCCAGCAGGCAGGCCACCAGAAAGGCGGCCACCGGTGGAACCGCGCGCTGCAGCGCCACAAAGATCAGCCACGCGCAAGCCCACGCCGCCAGTGCGGGCAGGGGCCAGGGCATGCGCAGGGCGAGCATGGTTCTCCGTTCTCAGCGGCCAAAAATGCCGCGCAGCAGATTGACGGGGTTGACCACGTTGCCTGCCTCCGTGCCGCCGTCGCCTGCGGGCGGCTGGCCTGCGGGCGCACCACCCATGCCGCTGGAATAAGCGCCTGTGCCGCCCGACGGTGCAGTGGGTGCTGCGCCCATGCCGCCACGGCGCCCCTGCATCTCCTCGCCCAGCATGGCCATGGTGTGCGACTTCACACGCACGCGCACCGACCATTCAGGCTCCCACGCGGCCTTGGGGTCGGCCGGGCGGGGTGGGTACACGATGTGGCTCTCGCCACCGTAGGCCATCATGCGCAGCATGGGCGTGGCATCGCGCCCACCGCCCGCAAAGATGCCCTGGGGGATCGCGCACTGCGTGGTCTCAGGCTGCAGCAGCACTCGCTCTTTAAGCCAGCGGTCGATGGTGGCGGGCGAGAGGTAGTCGAACAGACCCATGCCGGTGTCGGGCGTCTCGGCGCTGGACCACATGATGAGGTCGTCCCCGCTTTGCGACATGGCGTGCAGGTAGTAGGCGCGCGCATTGCGCACCGGCTGCCAGCTGGTGCCCATGCTGTCCTGCGGCTTGCCAGTAGTGCGCAGGTCGATGGCGGGCATCAGGTCCTGCGCCGCGCCCAGCGTGAACTTCATCGAGGCAGGCACGCCGTCGCCCCGCACCTGGTGCTCGCCCACCACCGAGCTTTCCCGCGACAGGCTGACCTGGTTGCGTTCGTTGGGGTACAGCGCATAGGCCGGGCCCACGCGCGGGCCCCGGTCGGGCACAGCGCGGCCTGCAAAGGCCTGGGCGTAGTCGGAGGGCTTGGCACGCGCCAGATCGATGACGCGGGGCTGGCCCGCACGCACCGCGCTACCGCAGCCCCAGTACAGCAGGATGCGGCCCTTGGGCTGCTGTTGCTGGTACTCACGGGGCACTTCGCCCGGCTCGGTCTGGGTGGGCTGGGCGCGCGGGGGGATCAGAGGTAGGGACTCGCCCATGCGCATGCCGGGCGGGATGGACTGGCTGGCTTCTACGCCGGGGCGCAGGCTGTTGTGCAAGGCGATGTCGATGACCCGCGGCGGCATGATGGACATGGCACGGGCGTTGCCGTATGACGTGTTGCTGCCGCCCCCCATGCCCGGCGCTGCGCCGCCGCCCATGCCCCCCATGAGGCCGCCGAGCATGCCGCCGCCACCGGGCAGGCTGTCCATCTCGGGCATGCCGGCCATGGTGCCGGTGGACAGGTCCATCCACAGCTGCACCTTGGGGGCCTTGGTGTTTTGGGCCTGGGCGCCCAGGCTGGCAATGCACAGGCCGGCGGCCAGGCAGACGGGGGTCAGATAGCGCAAAGGGGTTGTCATCGGGTCTGCTCCAGGAGATACAGGGATCACCCGGCAAACCATCGTGGGCCGCAAAGCGGCTTTGTCGCCGCCCTGTGAAGAGGCCTTGCGGTCAACCCGGGTGTGTTGAACGCAGCGCAGTGTAGGCCTCGCAAGGACGCATTTTGCCCGTGCAAATTACTTGTGGAAACCGTTTCTGTGCGCTATTTCACGCCATCTTGCGCGGCGACAACGCCGCGCCCCGGAGCGATGAGCGGGTCAGCCGCGCAGGCGGTCGATCAGCCCGTTGAGCGCCTCCAGCGACCCGAACTGGATCGCCAGCTCGCCCATGTCCTCCACCCGGCCGTTGCGCTTGACGCGTTTTTTCACACGCACCTCGACCTCGGCCATGAGCAGGTCCGACAGCTCTTCTTCCACACGCTTCAAGTCGCGCGACTTTTCCTTCTGGGGCTTTTGTGGCACCAGACTGAACTCGGCGCCGATCTTCTTGACCAGCGCCTCGGCCTCGCGCACCGACAGTTTCTTGGCCGCGATCTGGTTGCCCGCCGTGATCTGTGCGGCGCGGTCCAGCGACAGCAGTGCACGCGCATGGCCCATGTCGATGTCGCCCGCCATCAGCATGGTCTGCACCGGCTCGGCCAGGTTCAACAGGCGCAGCAGGTTGCTGGCCGCGCTGCGCGAGCGGCCCACGGCCTGTGCGGCCAGCTCGTGCGTGAGGCCAAACTCCTTGACCAGGCGCTGCAGGCCCTGGGCTTCTTCCAGGGGGTTGAGGTCTTCGCGCTGGATGTTTTCGATGAGCGCCATGGCGGCGGCCGACTCGTCCGGCACATCGCGCACCAGCACCGGCACCTCGGCCAAGCCTGCCAGGCGCGAGGCCCGAAAGCGCCGCTCGCCCGCAATGATTTCGTACTTGCCCGCGTGCTCCCCGCCCGTGAGGCGCCGCACCAGGATGGGCTGCATGATGCCCTGGGCCTTGATGGACTCGGCCAGCTCGTACAGCGCGCCCTCGTCCATGCGCGTGCGCGGCTGGTACACCCCCGGCACCAGTTCGGACAGCGGCAGGCTGCTGGGCAGACCCGCTTCGGCGGCCTGGGCCTGCTCCACTTTGTCTTCGACCTTGGGGCCCAGCAGGGCTTCCAGGCCTCGGCCGAGGCCCTTGGGTTTTTTGGTGACCATGAAATGCGTCTCGCGAAAGGAAAAAGGAAAGGGGGAAGAATCAGCGGTCGATGATGACCAGCGTGCCGCGGCTGCCGGGCGCCACGGCGTGGGGCACGCCTGCGGGCACGATGAACACCTCGCCCGCGTTCACCTCGGTGACCTGCCCTTGCAGGTCCAGGCGCATGCAGCCGTCCAGCACCAGCAGGGCTTCGTCAAAGTCGTGCGACTCGTCGGGGTAGGCCGCGTCATCCATGCGCAGCACCTTGAGGTTGGCACCCGCAGCGCGGCCCACCACCGTGGAGTTCCAGGCGCGGGGCAGTTGGTCGGCAAGGGCAGACAGGCTGATCTTGGTCATGGGTCGTTGGCCAGGGTTCAAAACGTCACAGTGCGGAGCGGCTCGCCACGCGGCGCCGCTTGCGACTGCGCCACAGGCGCAACCACACACCGAAGGCCACCGCGAGCAGCACGAGGGCCAGCATGAACTGCCCCAGCGCGCCCACCACCACCGCGCTGCTGGGCAGCAGCCAGGCAAGCACCACCTGCAAGGCGTCGCCAAGCCAGTAGAAGTCAGCCGTGACCCGCCGAGGTGGAGGGACAGCGCCGTCCGCCATCACCGGCGGGCGCTTGCGCCAAAAAACCCAGCGGCTCATGCCGGAGTGGCGAGCTGCATCAGCCAGCCCCGCCCCTCTTCCCAGTCGCCCAGCCCGGATTCGGCATTGATGTGCCCGCGCTCGCCATAGTCCACAAACCGCGCACCCCAGGCCTGCGCCAGCCCCTCGGCACGCTCGAAGCTGCAGTACGGGTCGTTGCGGCTGCCCACCAGCACGGCCGGGAACGGCAGCGGCTGGCGCGCAATGGGCGCCCAGCCGTGGATCTGCGCGGCCAGGTCCGGCCGCTCCACATCGCCCGGCGCCACCAGCAGCGCGCCGCGCACCTTGGCCGCATGGCGGGTGTGTGCCGCCCACCAGGCCGTCAGGATGCAGCCCAGGCTGTGCGCCGCCAATACCACCGGGCCGTCGGCATCGGCCACGGTCTCTTCCAGGCGCGCAGACCAGTCGCCGCGCAGCGGGCGCATCCAGTCGTGCTGCTCCACGCGCTGGTAGCCATGCGCAGCCTCCCAGCGGCTTTGCCAGTGGTCGGGGCCAGAGTTCTGCCAGCCGGGCAGCAGCAGGATGTTGGAGGCTTTCATTACTATCAATTTAATAGCTAGCAGCGCATATCATTCAAGCGCCTGCGGCCATTTTGGCCATGGAGGCTGCGGCTGGGGGCATGGTTTTCACACGCGCAACCATCTCCTCGGCAAACTCCACAAAGGCCTGGCTGCCCTTGGCGGCCGGGTCGAACACCACACCGGGCAGCCCGTAGCTGGGCGCCTCGGCCAGGCGCACGTTGCGCGGGATCACGCTGTTGAACACCTTGTCGCCAAAGTGGCCCTTGAGCTGGTCGCTCACCTGCTGCTGCAGCGTGATGCGCGGGTCGAACATCACGCGCAGCAGGCCGATGATCTGCAGGTCGGCATTGAGGTTGGCATGCACCTGCTTGATGGTGTTGACCAGGTCTGTGAGCCCTTCGAGCGCGAAGTATTCGCACTGCATGGGCACGATCACGCCGTGGGCGCTGCACAGTCCGTTGAGCGTGAGCATGGAGAGTGACGGCGGACAGTCGATGAGCACAAAGTCGTAGTCGCCATCGGCCTCGGCCAGCGCGGCCTTGAGGCGCCTTTCGCGGTGCTCCAGCGCCACCAGCTCCACCTCGGCGCCCGCCAGTTCGCGGTTGGCGCCCAGCACCCAGTAGCCACATTTGTCCGACAGCACGGCCGCCTCTTTGACCGAGGCGGATTCGAGCAGCACGTCGTACACCGTGAGGTCGAGGCTGCGCTTGTCCACGCCCGAGCCCATGGTGGCGTTGCCCTGCGGGTCCAGGTCCACCATCAGCACGCGCTGACCGATCTTGGCCAGGCCGGCGGCAAGGTTGACGGTGGTGGTGGTCTTGCCCACCCCACCCTTTTGGTTGGCAACGCAAAAAATCTTGGCCATGTGGGTGCTGCAGTTCGTGTGGTGTTATTTGGAGATGGCCAGCTTGATGCCAAAGCCGATCAGGAAGACGCCCGCGATCTTTTCCAGCGCGCGGCCGATGCGCGGGTTGGCGCGCATGCGCTCGGCCAGGTGGTGCGTGAGCAGCACGGCGATCAGGCCATAGAGAAACGTCAGTGCCGCCACGGTGGCCGCCATCACGCCAAAGGTCAGCATGCCCTGGTGGCGCGCAGGATCGACAAACAGCGGGAAGAACGCCATATAGAACACGATGGCCTTGGGGTTGAGCAAGGTGATGAGCCCGGCCTGCTTGAAGTAGTGGCGCGGCTCGATGTTCAGGATGGGCTGGGCGCCCGGCTTGGCCGTGACCATCTTGAAACCCAGCCACGCGAGGTAGGCCGCGCCCAGCCACTGCACGGCGTTGAAGGCCGCCGGGTACGTGGCGAGCAGCGTGGCCACCCCAGCCACCGCCGCCCACATCAGCACCTGGTCACCCGCGATCACGCCCAGGGTGGCGGCCAAACCGCCCCGGATGCCGCCCTTGCTGGTAGAGGTGATGAGCGCCAGATTGCCCGGACCTGGGATGAGCAGAAACAACACAATGGCAGCGACAAAGGCGCCGTAGTCTGCGATGCCGAACATGGTTTCTCCTGGTGCGCGGGGAGGGTGCGATGGGAATATGCACCCGGGTGAGCAGCCGAGTTTACGCGAGCCCCCTGCCCTGGCTGTCGAAAAGTCGGCGCGGCAGCGCCGAGGCCATCAGACCGGCTTCATCCAGACGATGCAGCGCTCGGCATCCAGGCCGGGCACGGTGAGCTGTTCCACGTGAAACACCGCTACATCCGCAGGCAGTGCGGCGATTTCGTCCTCCGGGTGTTTGCCCTTCATGGCCAGCCACACGCCGTGGGGCGCGGCCAGTGCACTGCGCGACCAGCTGACGAAGTCCGGCAACGAGGCAAACGCACGGCAGCTGATGAGGTCGAACGGCGTGGTCAGCGTCTCGACCCGCGCATGCACGCCGTGCAGGTTGCGCAGCTTGAGCGCCACCGCCGCCTGCTGGATGAACGCGGCCTTCTTGCCCACGGTGTCCACGCAGCTCACATCCACATCCGGGCAGCAGATGGCAAACACCACGCCGGGTAGGCCGCCGCCCGACCCGACATCCAGTAGCTTCACCGCTGCCACCGCCCCACCCTGCTGCAGGCCCGCCACATGCCTGCGCAGCGGCGCCACGGCGGCCAGGCTGTCCAGCAGGTGGTGCGTCATCATCTCTTGCGGGTCGCGCACGGCGGTCAGGTTGTAGACCTTGTTCCACTTCTGCAGCAGTGCCAGGAAGTCCATCAACAGCCCGACCTGCGCATCGCTCAGGCCCAGCGCCAGCGCATCCGCCCCGGCTTGCAGTTGCTGACGCAGGCTGTCGTTGTTGCTGTTCACCACCATCGTCATGCCGCCACTTCGCCTTCTGCCTTGGCGGGCGCTGCCGGGGTCACGGCGAACTCCTTGAACCCGCCCTTCTTCAAGTGCACCATCAGCAGCGAGATCGACGCGGGTGTGATGCCGGTGATGCGCGAGGCATGGCCCAGGGTCTCGGGCCGGTGGCGGTTGAGTACCTGGCGCGCCTCGATGCTCAGGGCTGTGACCTGCATGTAGTCCAGGTCGGGCGGCAAGCGCAGTTTCTCGAAATGCGCGGCACGCTCCACCTCGCCCTTCTGGCGGTCGATGTAGCCTGCGTACTTGGCGGCAATCTCCACCTGCTCCAGCACCGGGGCGCTCAGGTCGCCCAGGGTTTCACGTGAAACATCCGCCGATGCGTACTTGCCACCGTCCATGGACATCAGGTTGGCATAACTCACATCGGGGCGACGTAGCAGTTCAAACAGGTTGTATTCGTGCTCGATGCTCTTGCCGAGCACGCGCTCGGATTCGGCCGCGGGCAGGTTGCGCGGGTTCACCCAGGTGGCCTTCAGGCGTTCTGTTTCACGTGAAACCGCATCGCGCTTGCGGCTGAAAGCATCCCAGCGCGCGTCATCCACCAGGCCCATCTGGCGCCCCACTTCCGTCAGGCGCATGTCCGCATTGTCCTCGCGCAGCTGCAGGCGGAACTCGGCGCGGCTGGTGAACATGCGGTAGGGCTCGGTCACGCCCTTGGTGATCAGGTCATCCACCAGCACGCCCAGGTAGGCCTCGTCCCGGCCGGGCAGCCAGGGCGCATCGCCCCGGCACTGCAGCGCGGCGTTGATGCCCGCGAACAGGCCCTGGGCCGCAGCCTCTTCGTAGCCGGTGGTGCCGTTGATCTGCCCGGCAAAGAACAGGCCTTGGATCTGCCGCGTCTCGAAGCTGCTCTTGAGCGAGCGCGGGTCGAAGTAGTCGTATTCGATGGCGTAGCCTGGGCGCAGGATGTGCGCATTTTCCAGCCCGGGCATGCTGCGCACCAGGTCGTACTGAATGTCGAACGGCAGGCTGGTGCTGATGCCGTTGGGGTAATACTCGTGTGTGGTCAGGCCTTCGGGCTCCAGAAAAATCTGGTGACTGTCCTTGTCGGCAAAGCGGTTGATCTTGTCTTCCACACTCGGGCAGTAGCGCGGGCCCACGCCTTCGATCTTGCCGGTGAACATGGGGCTGCGGTCAAAGCCGCTGCGGATGATCTCGTGTGTGCGCTCATTAGTGTGGGTGATCCAGCAGGGCACCTGCCGGGGGTGCATCTGCGCATTGCCCATGAAGCTGAACACAGGCACCGTGCCCTCGTTCACGCCGCCGGGCATGCCGTCGCCGGGTTGCTCGGTGCACTTGGAAAAGTCGATGCTGCGCCCGTCAATGCGCGGCGGCGTACCAGTCTTGAGCCGCCCTTGGGGCAGCTTCAGCTCTTTGAGGCGTGCCGACAGCGACACGGCAGGCGGGTCCCCTGCCCGGCCCGCAGCGTAGTTGTTCAGGCCAACATGGATTTTGCCGTCCAGGAAGGTGCCCGCTGTCAGCACCACGGTGCGCGAGCGGAAGCGGATGCCCACCTGCGTCACCGCGCCCACCACCCGGTCACCTTCCACCATCAGGTCGTCCACCGCCTGCTGGAACAGCCAGAGGTTGGGCTGGTTCTCCAGCATGCGGCGGATGGCGGCCTTGTACAGAATCCGGTCCGCCTGCGCCCGCGTGGCCCGCACAGCCGGGCCCTTGCTGCTGTTGAGAATGCGGAACTGGATGCCGCCCTCGTCCGTGGCCAGCGCCATGGCGCCGCCCAGCGCATCCACTTCCTTCACCAGGTGGCCCTTGCCGATGCCGCCGATGCTGGGGTTGCAGCTCATCTGCCCCAGCGTCTCGATGTTGTGGGTCAGCAGCAGCGTTTTGCTGCCCATGCGCGCGGCGGCCAGCGCGGCCTCGGTGCCAGCATGGCCACCGCCGACAACGATCACATCAAATTCCTGGGGGTACAACATGGGGAACACTCCGGGGCCACGGTGGGCCCGACATTCAAAACCGTCTGCCGTCCTGCGACGGCCCCACAAGAGCGGGTCGCACGGCGGCGGGCTGCGCCACCGCCAGCCCATCGGGGCAGCAAGGGTGCAAGGGGAAACCCGCGATTTTCCCACCTTTGCATGCTTTTTGTGCAAAGCCCTGGGCACAGCGGCTGCACCAACCGTCCACAGTGCGGATGGCCACCGCTGCCTGGGGCAGATGTTCCACGTGAAACAAGCACCCACCCCCACGCGTCGGAGAGCGGCAGCTTGCAGTATTCCTGCCCCGGCTTTGTGCTCCAATGGCTCGCATGACCACCCAACTTCTCATCTTCGCGGGCAGCACCCGCCAACAGTCCTTTAACCGCAAACTGGCCCACGCCACTGCCGCCATCGCGCGCGATGCGGGGGCCAGCGTCACGCTGATGGAGCTGTCGGACTTCAACATCCCGCTGTACAACGCCGACCTTGAAGCCCAGGGCACGCCCGCCGATGTGATCCGCCTCAAGGAAATCCTCTGGCAACACCCGGCCTGGATCATCTGCTCGCCCGAGTACAACGGCAGCTACACCGCCCTGCTCAAGAACACCATCGACTGGGCCTCCAGCCCCGTCAAGGGCAACCCGGACTGGCAAGACGGCGGCAAGAGCTTTCGCGGCAAGGTCGTGGGCATGCTGAGCGCCTCGCCCGGCGCACTGGGCGGCCTGCGCTCGCAGAGCCATCTGGCGCCCCTGCTGATCAATGCTGAATGCTGGCTCGCACCCAAGGCGTTTGCCCTGGGCTCCGCAGGCAGCGCGTTTGACGACAGCGGCAACCTCATCCAGCCAGCCCACCGCGACCGCGTGCGTGCCGTGGTGGACCAAGTGCTGTGGGGTGCCAGCCGCCTGCAGCCTGCTGGCGGTCAATAAGGCGGCCCGCCCGTGGACTGCCGCCCAGGCTGCGGCGCCTGCTGCACCGCTCCTTCCATCAGCTCGCCCATCCCCGGCATGCCGCTGGGTAAGCCGGCGGGGGTGCGGTGCATTCAGCTGGGGGACGATGCGCGCTGCCGCATCTTTGACCAGCCCGAGCGCCCAGCAGTGTGCGCGGGGCTGATGCCCTCTGCCGAGATGTGCGGCAGCAGCCAGGCGCAGGCTCTGCATTACCTGTCGCGGCTGGAATCGCTCACGCAACCGGCCCCGCGCCCATAGCCGGTCTTGCGGGGCCCCGAGAAGCATTGCAGGTATTTCAAGCCCCAAAGTGACCCCAAGCGCTAGTGCCACATGCGCCAACAGCTATCAAAATAGTAGTTTGCAAGCGAGGCTGTCACAAACCACCGGTGTGCGCCGTCTGTGCTTCACTGAAGCACTCCACCGCCGCCATTGCCATGACCACCACCGACCCGTTCACCACCCTGCGCCCTCGCCTCTTTGGCATTGCTTACCGCATGCTGGGCGTGCGGGCCGATGCCGAGGATGTGCTGCAGGACGCCTGGCTGCGCTGGAGCCGCACCGACGCCAGCACCCTGCAGTCGGCCGAGGCCTGGCTGGTGACCATCGTCACGCGGCTGTCCATTGACCGGCTGCGCGCGCTCAAGGCCGAGCGCGAGGCCTATGTGGGCTGGTGGCTGCCCGAGCCGCTGGTGGAGCTGGACGCCCACACGCCCGAGTCGGCCGCCGAGCTGGCGGGCGAGCTGTCGGTGGCCTTTCTGTACGTGCTGGAGCGGCTGGGGCCGGAGGAGCGCGCGGCCTTTTTGCTGCGCCAGGTGTTCGACTACGACTACCCCGAGATCGCCGCCCAGCTGGGCAAGACCGAGGCCAGCTGCCGCCAGATGGTGCACCGCGCCAGCGAGCGTGTGCAGCAGGCGCGCACCCGCTTCGAGGTGCCGCAGGCGGTGCACCACCAGTTGCTGCAACGCTTCATGAAAGCCGCCCAGAGCGGTGACCGCCACGCCATCGAGGCGCTGCTGAGCGAAGACGCCCAGCTCATCGGCGACGGCGGCGGTGTGGTGCCATCGTTCCCCAAGCCGCTGGTGGGGCCGTTTCGCATCACCAACCTGTACTGGGCGCTGTTCCGGCGCCTGGGCGCACAGGTGGTCTACCGCATGGCGCTCATCAACGGCGAGCCGGGCCTGCTGCGCTATGTGGACGGGCGCATCGAGTCGGCCCAGGCGTTTGTGACCGATGGCGAGCGCATCATGGCCATCTACGCCGTGCGCAACCCGGACAAGCTGGCAGGCATCCCGGCCACGCTACCGCTGTAAAGACACGGAGACAGCGCTGTTCGTGCGAACCGCTGCGCAGGCGGCCCCGGCAAGCGCGCCAGGGCAGAAAAAGAGCAGGCCTCCTGTCACAACCCGGCACGGCGCAGCGTCTTGATGGGTATGGAAGACGGCAATGCAGCCACATGGCGACATCGCCACAAGGCCCCGCACCAGCGCCGTCTTTCACGACCGTCATCAACAACCCTTTGCCATCACCCAGGAGATTTCCATGTCGCAACACAGCGCCCGCCTGCCCTACCACCAACTGTCGTCCAAGGCCTTCATGGGCCTGGTCAACGTCTCTGAAACCATCAAGAAAGGCCCGCTGGGCACCCGGCTGGCCGAGCTGGTGTTCCTGCGTGTTTCGCAGATCAACGGCTGCGCCTACTGCATGGACATGCACTGGAGCGCGCTCGTCAAGGACGGCGCCGACCCACGCCACCTCAACGCCGTGGCTGGCTGGCGCGAGGCACCGTTCTTCAGCGAACGCGAACGCGCCGCCTTCCGCTGGGCAGAGATCATCACCGCCACACCCCACAGCGACGCGAGCGATGACGAGTACGCCAAGCTGAAGGCCCTGTTCTCCGACGCCGAAATCTCCGACCTGGGCTTTGCCATCGCCATCATCAACGCCTGGAACCTGCTGAACGCGGGCATGCGCGCACCGATCCCACAGGCCGGCTGAACGCTGGCCGATGAGGGGTACGGGCCGGTGAAGGGGACATCGGCACGTGGGGCCCGCAGCGGGCGCCGTGCACCAGAAATTCGCGTCGAAATGGCCGATAGCGCTAGTGAGTCATGCCTCTTTTGCTATCAATAATGAAGCACAAGGCGCCCGACACATGGCCGCGGGTGTAGCCTGCCTGACAGACCCAGCCACCGCCCCGCCCTACAGTGGTGTCTTCCCACCCACAACACCGGAGACACCCACCCATGCTCAACATCCCCTCGCTGCAAGGCAGCGTCAGCCCTGAAGAATGGCAGCTGCGCTGCGACCTGGCCGCGTGCTACCGGCTCGTCGCGCTGTACGGCTGGAGCGACCTGGTCTTCACCCACATCAGCGCCAAGCTGCCCGAGTCGGTGTCAGGCCCGGGCGAGCACCATTTCCTCATCAACCCCTATGGCCTCATGTTCGACGAGATCACGGCGTCGAGCCTGATCAAGGTGGACATGTTGTGCAACAAGCTGCACGACTCGCCCTTCCCCGTGAACCCTGCCGGGTTCGTGATCCACAGCGCCGTGCACGAGGCCCGGCCCGAGGCGGGCTGCGTGCTGCACACCCACACGCGCGCTGGCGTGGCCGTGAGCGCGCAAAAGGGCGGCGTGCTGCCCATCAGCCAGCAAAGCACCTTTGTGCTGGGCTCGCTGGCGTACCACGAGTACGAAGGCGTGGCCTTCCGCGACGAAGAAAAGCCGCGCCTGCAGGCCGACCTGGGCGAAGCCAACTTCCTCATGCTGCGCAACCACGGGCTGCTCACCGTGGGCAAGACCATTGCCGACGCCTTCCTGTCCATGTACACCTTCGAGAACACCTGCCGCATCCAGATCGACGCGCAGGCCGGCGGCGAACTGACGCAGGTGAACCCGCAGATCGTGAGCGGCGTGGCCCAGGCCATGCGCGTGCAGACCGGCGGCCTGGGCGGCGCCTTTGCCTGGCCCGCGCTGCTGCGCAAGGTGCAGCGCGACCTGCCTGGATACGACAGCTGACGCAACCCGTCCCCGCTGCACCACGCAGCGGGCGCCGGGGTTGCGCACCGACGCCTGCAAGAATCCAGCACAGCGCATAGGATCGGCGGTTTCCGACCGTTTTCAAGGACCGATCCATGAAGCTTTACTACTCCCCCGGCGCCTGCTCCCTGTCCCCCCACATCGCCCTGCAAGAGGCCGGCCTGGCCTACACCCCCGTGCTGGCCAGCACCAAGAGCCACAAGCTGCAAGACGGCACCGACTACTACACCATCAATGCGCTGGGTTATGTGCCCGTGCTGGAGCTGGACAACGGCGAGCGCCTGCGCGAAGGCCCGGCCATCGTGCAATACATTGCCGACCAGGTGCCTGACAAACAGCTCGCCCCCGCCAACGGCACCCTGGCGCGCTACCGCCTGCAAGAGTGGCTGACCTTCATCGGCACCGAGCTGCACAAGGGCTTCAGCCCCCTGTTCAACCCCGCCACCCCCGAGGAGTACAAGCCCATGGTGCGCGAACGCCTGCTGCAGCGCCTGCAGTGGGTGGACAGCCAGCTCGCCGGCAAGCAGTACCTGATGGGCGACCAGTTCACCGTGGCCGACGGCTACCTGTTCACCGTAACCAACTGGACCCAGCCCACCAAGCTCGACATCTCCGGCCTGGCCAACCTGGCGGCCTACCGCGAACGCGTGGGCGCCCGCCCCGCAGTGCAGGCGGCCATGAAGGCCGAGGGCTTGCTGAAGTAACGCTGGGGCTACAAGGGGCGCTGCCGCCACGCCACCAGCGCCCCCACCCACAGCGCGCAGGCCGAGAACACCAGCCCGCGCGCCAGGCCCCCGGGCCCGTCGGCGATCCAGCCCACCACCGTGGGCCCCACGATCTGCCCGGCCGCAAACACGATGGTGAACGCGCTGATGCCGCTGGCCCACAGCGCCTGCGGCAGGTTGTGCCGCACCAGCGCCGTGGTCGATGCCACCACCGACAAAAACACCCCGCCAAACAGCAGCCCCGAGGCCAGCACCACCGGCCACGCGCCCGTGATGGAGGGCAGGATGGTGGCCACGCCCAGCAGCGCATTCAGGCGTGCCAGCGCCTCACCGCCCCGGCTGCGGTCCAGCAGCCCGGCCCAGATGCGCGACGACAGCACCACGGCCAGCCCCAGCAGGGCGTAGAACAGCGTCACCTCGCCCGCACCCCGGCCCTGCTCGCGCAGCAGTGCCACCACAAAGGTCATGTAGCCGATGTAGCCCACGCCAAACAGGCCGTAACCCAGCAGCGCAGGGGCCAAGGCCCGCCAGCGCACGCGGTCGGGCACTGCAGCCGCCGGTGGGGTCCCGGATGCCGCCGCCACAGGTGCAGCCAGCCCGCTCAACACCCGCGCTGGCCACAGCAGCGCCAACGTGGCCGCCACACAGGCCAGCGCCAGCGCCCACCAGGCCCAGGTCCAGCTGTGCGGCGCAGGCGCCACGCCCAGCACCGCGGGCACCAGCAGCGCCGACAGGCTGATGCCCCAACCCGTGCCGCCGTAGTACAGGCCCAGCAGCAATCCGCTGCGCCCCGGCACCTGCGCACCCAGCCGCGCCGCGAGCAAGCCCCCGGCAATGAACACCAGCGCACTGGCCCCACCAGCCAGCAGGCGCTGCGCCAGCAAGGGCGTTGCCTGCGTGAAAAATCCGCTCAGACCCATGAACACCGTGGCCATCGCGGCGCCCACCAACAGCACTGCGCCAGGGGCCGCGCGCCGCAACAGCCAGGGTGTGGCCAAAGCACCCAGCAAGTAGCCCAGCGCATTCGCCGTGTTCATGCCCCCTGCCAGCGTGTAAGACCAGCCCAGGTCTTCACGCATGGGCGGCAGCAACAAGGCATAGGCAAACCGCGTGATGCCCAGCGAAATGGCGGCACCCATCGACAGGGCCACGGCGAGCCACAGGCTGCGCAACGGGGAGATGGAGAGCGGTGCGGAGGGCGGTGGCGAGGGCATGGCGGTCCATTCTCATGCAACCGCACCCGCGCCGCTTGCGCCGCCGGGACAGCACGGGGTTAACACAAAACCGGAGCCCTTGTTGACGCCAGTGTGCTGCACGTTTTGCGCTGCAGCATTAAGCTGCAGGCCTGCTTTTTTGGCACATCGCCTTTCTCCAGGACTTCTCACCATGACCTCTTTGTTTGAACCCACCCGCGCGGGCGACCTCCAGCTGGCCAACCGCATTGCCATGGCGCCGCTCACGCGCAACCGCTCGCCCGAGGCCATCCCCACCGACCTGGTCGCCACCTACTACGCACAGCGCGCCAGCGCCGGTCTCATCATTTCCGAGGCCACGGCCATCAGCCCGCAAGCCCAGGGCTATGCCGATGTGCCGGGCCTCTATGGCACCGAACAGCTGGACGGCTGGAAGAAGGTGACCCGCGCCGTGCACGATGCCGGTGGCAAGATCGTGGTGCAGCTGTGGCATGTGGGCCGTGTCTCGCACACCGACCTGCAGCCGGGCAACGCCGCCCCCGTCGCACCTTCGGCCGTGCAGGCCAACACCAAGACCGTGCTCATCAAGGACGGCGTGCCCACATTCACCCCCACCTCGATGCCCCGCGCGCTTGATGCCGAAGAGATCCCCGGCATCGTGCAGGACTACCGCCACGCCGCACGCAACGCCATTGCGTCGGGCTTTGACGGTGTCGAAATCCACGCAGCCAACGGCTACCTGATCGACCAGTTCCTCAAGACCGGCGCCAACCAGCGCACCGACGACTACGGCGGCAGCATCGCCAACCGCGCGCGCCTGCTGCTGGAAGTGACCCGCGCCATCGTCGAGGAAATCGGCGGCGGCCGCACCGGCATCCGCCTGTCGCCCGTCACCCCCGCCAACGACATCGTGGACGCCGATCCGCAGCCGCTGTTCGACCACGTGGTGCGCCAGCTGGCGCCCCTGGGCCTTGCCTACATCCACGTGATCGAAGGCGCCACCGGCGGCCCGCGCGAGGTAGAAGGTCGCCCGTTCGACTACGCCGCCCTCAAGGCCGCCTACCGCGCAGCGGGTGGCAAGGGTGCATGGATGGTCAACAACGCCTACACGCGCGAACTGGCCGATGCCGCCCTGGCCAACGGTGCCGACATCGTGGCCTTTGGCCGCCCCTTCATCGCCAACCCCGACCTGGTGGCGCGCCTGAAGGCCAACGCCCCGCTCAACGAGGTGAACCGCGCCACGCTGTACGGCGGCGGGGCCGAGGGGTACACGGACTACCCGGCGCTCAGCGCCTGAGTCCCCACCGAGCGGCGCTGCCGCTCAGGAGGGTGAACCGAGCCCGATCGGGCTCGGCGCCCGCATCACGATGCGGGTGAACAGCCGGTCATACGCCGCATCGCGCGGCTTGCCGGGGGCCAGCGGGTTGGTGTTGCTGGCAAAGGCCGCGTCGATGGCGGTCCAGTCGCCCGGCTGCAGGGCCTCCTGCGCGGCGGGCAGCACCACGGTTTCTTCCAGGCGCATGTGCTCCAGGTAAAAGCGGATGTAGCGCTCCAGCGCCAGCGCAAACGCCTCGCGGCGCGCATCGCCCATCAGCTCCCAGCCCAGCAGCAGGTGCTGCAGTTCGCGCACGGCGGCCTCGCCACCCTCGTGGTCTCGCTCCAGCTGGGCGATGGCCTCGGCCGCCTGGGGTGAGCGCTCGGCCACCTTGGGGAACAGCCACTGCGACTCCTTGGGGTGGTGCTGCCGCTCGGGAAACTCATCGATGTAGAACAGCATGGCCCGCATCACGTCAAAGAACGCAGCGGGCTCGTCACCCGGGCCCTGGTCCAGCATCAGGCGCAGCGAGTGCAGCACCGCTGCGAGCGACGCATGCTCCTCGCGAATGGTTCGCAGACTGATCGACGGCATGGCGCACTCCCCAGGTTCAACAAGGCCCCAAGGGTGCCACGCGCTCCCCGGTGCGCCCATGACGCAGGTCAATAAACCGCCGGGCAGCACCGCCCACAAAAAAGCCCCGCAGACCAGGCCTGCGGGGCTCGTCGAAACAAAAGGCCTGGTGCGGTCAGTGCGTCAGGCGTGCCTGCGCAGGGCCTGCAGCCAGCGCCTGGGGCGCCTGGTCTGCATAGGGGGCAGCCACTGCGCCGCCGTGGCCATAGCCACCGGCCGATTCGGCCAGACGGAACTGCTGCACCACGTGCGACAGGCGCGCGGCCTGCTCGCGCAGCGACTCGGCGGCGGCGGCGGACTCTTCCACCAGCGCCGCGTTCTGCTGCGTCATACGGTCGATCTCGCCCACCGAGCTGTTCACCTGGCCAATGCCGGCCGATTGCTCGGACGCTGCGGCCGTGATCTCGCCAATGATGTCGCCCACGCGCTGCACGCTGCTCACGATGTCCTTCATGGCCGTGCCGGCTTCTTCCACGTGGCGCACGCCGCCGTCCACGGCCGTCACGCTGCTCTGGATCAGGCCCTTGATGTCGCTGGCCGCCGCCGCACTGCGCTGCGCCAGGCTGCGCACCTCGCTGGCCACCACTGCAAAGCCCCGGCCCTGCTCGCCTGCGCGGGCCGCTTCCACGGCCGCGTTCAGCGCCAGGATATTGGTCTGGAAGGCAATGGAGTCGATCAGGCCGATGATGTCGCCGATCTTGCGGCTCGATGTCGAAATCTCGTGCATGCTGGCCACGGCCTGCTGCACCACGCCGCCACCGTGGGTGGCCATCTGCGAGGCCGACGCGGCCAGCTGGTTCGCCATCTGCGACGACGACGCCGTCTGTTGCACCGTGGACGTGAGCTGCGACAGCGAAGACACAGCTTCTTGCGCGTTACTGGCCGTCTGCTCGGTGCGTTGCGACAGGTCCTGGTTGCCCGTGGCAATTTCCTGGCTGGCCGTGGCGATGTTGCCGCTGGCATCCCGCACCTGCGCCACCAGCGCGCTCAGGCCTTGCTGCATGTCGCGCAGCGCGCGCTGCAGGTCGGCCACTTCGTCCTTGCCCTCGGCAGCAATGTGCTGCGACAGGTCGCCGCCCGCGATCGCCTGGGCCATCTTGCGCGCTTCTTCCAGGGGCTTGCAGATGGAGTTCATGTTCATCAGCGTGGTGGGCACCACCACCACCACGGTGATCAGCACCGCCAGCACAAACAGCCACTTCGTCTGGTTGGACACCTCGCTCTGCTGCGCCACCGACTTGGACACCTCGGCGCGCAGCACCGAGTCCAGCTCGGCCATCAGCTTGTCGGCCTCGGCAAACTCGGCCACGGCCTTGCCGCTCATGCGGTTGGCAATGGTGGCGGTGTCGTAGCCGCCCGCCTCCAGCTGGCGCGCCACGTGCGCAAACAGCTCGCGATAGCTGTCCAGGCGCTTGACGATGTTGCGCACCACCGCGTTGTCAGAGTCTTCCCCGCCTTCCAGGAACTTGTTGGCAATCTTCTTGGCCTTGTCCTGGCTCTCCACCCACTTGGCATGGGCGGCCTTCACGGCTTCGGGCTTTTCGTAGCCAATGATCATGTCCTTCTCGTACTGGCGGATGGCCCCCATCTCGCCCCGCAGCTCGGCCATGCTGCTCACCTTGGCGAACGAGTGGTCCATGAAGTTCTGGCTCATGTCGTTGATGCGGAACATGCCCAGCATGCCCGCGCCACCCAGCAGCCCCAGCAGGCCCAGCACCACGCCAATGGCGCCCAGCATGCGCAAACGTATGGTGAACTGCCGCATGAGCGAGAAGAGATTCATGATCTGTCGTCCTTGATATAGCTATGCCGATGCGGTGACCGCACCTCCCCCGAGGCCACGGATTCGCAACAAATCGTTGCAGTTTGCCAGACATCGATGACCGTGCTGTACGTATTTATCACATGCGCCACCGCTTGAGTAAGAGGGCATTCGCCATCACGCTGACCGAGCTGAGCGCCATGGCCGCGCCCGCCACCACCGGGTTCAGATACCCCAGCGCCGCCAGCGGAATGCCCGCCACGTTGTATGCAAACGCCCAGAACAGGTTCTGGCGGATCTTCATCACCGTGCGGTGCGAAATATCCAGCGCCGCTGCCACCAGCATCGGGTCGCCGCGCATCAGCGTGATGCCCGCTGCGTGCATGGCCACGTCCGTCCCGTTACCCATCGCCATACCCACATCGGCCGCAGCCAATGCCGGGGCATCGTTAACGCCGTCGCCCACCATCGCCACAATATGGCCCCCACGCTCCGCCGCTGCGCTGGGTCGCTGCCCCCCGAGGGGGCTTTCGCGCCTTGGGGCGGCCCGGCGGCGCTCATGGTGCTTGCCATCGCTGCCCTGTTGCAGCGCCGCCACCTTGGCGGCCTTGTCGCCCGGCAGCACCTCGGCCATCACCTCGCCCGCCGCCGGGTCCAGCCCCAGGCGCCGGGCCATGGCCTCGGCCGCGCCCCGGTTGTCGCCCGACACCATCACCGTGCGGATGCCACGCGCCTTGAGCGCCGCCAGCGCTTCGCGCGCACCCGGCTTGGGTTCGTCGCCAAAGGCCATCAATGCCCGCAGCGCCAACCCTTCCGTGACCCGTTGGGCCACGGCGGACACCGTGGCGCCTTCGCGTTGCAACGCTTCCGCGCGGTCTGACAACGGGCCCAGGCCCACCCCCAGCTCCTGCATCCAGCGCAGGCTGCCCACCAGGTAGCTCTGGCCGTCCACCTCGCCCTCGGTGCCGCGCCCGGGCACGGCGCGCACGTCCTGCGCGGTGGCCACGTTAATCTGCCGCTCGCCCGCAGCCGCCACCACCGCGCGCGCCAGCGGGTGTTCGCTGCCGCTTTGCACCGCCGCCACGGCCGCCATCACTGCCGCCTCATGAAGACCCGGCACCACCTCAAACGCCGTGAGCCGGGGCTGGCCCACGGTCAGCGTGCCGGTCTTGTCAAAGGCCACCGTGTCAACCTTGTGGGCCAGCTCCAGCGCCTGCACGTCCTTGATCAGGATGCCGTGTTTGGCCGCCACGCCCGTGCCCGCCATGATGGCAGCCGGCGTGGCCAGCCCCAGCGCACAGGGGCAGGCAATCACCATCACGGCCACGGCGTGGATCAGCGCCGCCTCCAGCCCAGCGCCCATGGCCAGCCAGCCCGCCAGGGTCACCAGCGCCACCACCAGCACCACCGGCACAAAAATGGCCGACACCTGGTCCACCAACCGCTGGATGGGCGCCTTGGCCGCCTGGGCGTCTTCCACCAGCCGGATAATCTGGGCCAGCACCGTCTCGGCGCCCACGGCCGTCACCGCCATCACGATGCGGCCATCGCCGTTGATCGAGCCGCCCGTCAGCGCCGCGCCCACGTCGCGCGCCACCGGCAGGGGTTCGCCGGTCAGCATCGATTCATCCACCTGCGTGTGGCCCTCGTGCACCGTGCCGTCCACAGGGATGCGCTCGCCCGGCCGCACCACCAGCTGGTCGCCCACCAGCACTTCCGACACCGGCACATCCACCTCGCCCTGCTTGGTGAGCAAATGCACCACATCCGGCCGCAGCGCATGCAGCGCGCGGATGGCCGCCGTGGTCTGGCGCTTGGCGCGCGCCTCCAGCCACTTGCCCAGCAGCACCAGCGTGACCACCACGGCCGACGCCTCGAAGTACAGGTGCGGCACATGCCCCGGGTGGTCCGTGGGCGCTGTGAGCCACAGCCACATCGACAGGCCCCAGCCCGCACTGGTGCCCAGCGCCACCAGCAAATCCATGTTGCCGCTCAGCGCCTTGGCCGCATGCCAGCCCGCCTTGTAAAACCGCGCCCCCAGGATGAACTGCACCGGCGTGGCCAGTGCAAACTGCATCCAGGCGGGCAGCATCCAGTGCTGGCCAAACAGGTCGCCGAACATCGGCAACACCAACGGCGCCGACATCAGCAGGCCAATGCCCACGGGCAGGAACCCCGCCCAGGGCGACAGGTCTTCCACCGCCTCGTCCTGCCCCGCCGCACGCGGCTCGTAGCCCGCATTGCGCACCGCGCGGCGCAGCACCGCCTCCATGGCGGCAGCGTCAGCGCCCACCTGCGGGACAAAGGCAATGCGCGCAGACTCGGTCGCCAGGTTGACCGAGGCCTCCTGCACGCCCGGCACCTTGCGCAGAGCGCGCTCCACACGGCCCACGCAGCTTGCGCAGGTCATGCCAGAAATGCCCAGGTCCAGCGAGTGCACAGACCCGGGCGCGGTATTGGGGGGGGTGGTAATGGTGTTCATGGCAGGGATGCTGATCCTTGACGTGATGGCAAGGTCAAGCATTGATCTTGATCAACCCTCACATCATGAGTGTCTTGCGCAGCGCTTGACTCTGCCACGATGTCAAGCTTCAACATTCGCTTCGGTCGCATCCACGGCCACATTTCCAAACCCAACAAGGACACACCATGGCAACCAACACCACCACCTTCCAGGTACAGGGCATGACCTGCGGCCACTGCGAGCGCGCCGTCACCCAGGCCGTGCAGCAGGTAGACCCTAACGCCCAGGTGCGCATCGACCGCGCCAGCGGCAAGGTGGACGTGGACAGCACCGCCCCCCGCGAAGCCCTGGCCGCCGCCATTGCCGAAGAAGGCTACACCGTCGCGGCTTGAGAGGCCGAGAGTCTTTTGCCTCTGAGCGCCGCGCCACCACACACCCCAACGAGGGCCACACCATGACCACGCCCCAGTCCGTCAATACCGCGCCGACCGCGCGCACCAAGGCCGCAGCGCCCCGCGCCATCGCCTGGCCCGTGCCCATCGGCGTCGCCGCCCGGCGCGCCGGCATCTCGGCGCGCATGGTGCGGCACTACGAATCGCTGGGCCTCATCAGCGGCGTGGCCCGCACCGACAGCGGCTACCGCCAGTACACCGAGGCCGATGTGCACGCCCTGCACTTCATCCGCCGCAGCCGCGACCTCGGCTTCTCGATGGAAGAAATCGCCGAGCTGCTGGGCCTGTGGCACGACCGCAGCCGCGCCAGCAGCCAGGTCAAGCGCATCGCCCAGCAGCACATCGACGACCTGAGCGAACGCATCGCCCAGATGCAGGCCATGCAGCGCAGCCTGCAAACCCTGGTGTCCTGCTGCCAGGGCAACGACCGGCCGGACTGCCCCATCCTGGATGACCTGGCGGCGGGGCAGGCAGAACACCACACGCCCAGGATTCCGCGCAAGACGCTACCAAATCAATAGCTACTCGCGCATGTTCGACTAGCGCTTGGGGCAAAAAATGCCCCAAACTGCGCCGGCCAAGCCATGGAAGGCTCCGCATGGCAGACTCACAGGCTTTCCCACAGCCCCCTACAGACTGCCCCATGCTCACCGGTGACCTGCGCAACAAAGTCGATCAAGTCTGGAACGCCTTCTGGTCAGGCGGCATCGCCAACCCCATTGAAGTCATCGAGCAGATCACCTACCTGCTCTTTCTGCGCGCGCTCGACAGCGACCAGACCCGCGAAGACAACAAGGCCCTGCGCCTCAAAACCCAGCCCGTGCGCCTCATCCCGGCAGGCATGGACGCACTGGAGCGCCCGCACGACAACATGCGCTGGTCCCGCTTCAAGAACATGGCCCCAGCTGAGATGTTCGACGTGCTCAGCAACCAGGTCTTCCCCTTTCTGCGCGGCCTGCAAGCCTCGGGCGGCCCGGCGGCTGAAAGTGCCTTTGCACACCACATGGCGGGTGCCCGCTTCACCATCCCCACGCCCGGCTTGCTGGCCAAGGTGGTGGACTTGCTCGACACCATTCCGCTGGACGACCGCGACACCAAGGGCGACCTGTACGAATACATGCTCGGCAAGATTGCCTCTGCCGGGCAGAACGGGCAATTCAGAACGCCCCGCCACATCATCGATTTGATGGTGGCCCTGACCGCCCCCACACCGCAAGACACCATTTGCGACCCGGCATCAGGCACCTGCGGCTTTTTGGTCGCCGCAGGCGAATACCTGCGCCGCACCTACCCCGACATGCTGCGCGTGCCCGCGCAAAACAAGCACTTCCACAACGGCATGTTCCACGGGTATGACTTTGACAACACCATGCTGCGCATTGGCAGCATGAACATGGTGCTGCACGGCGTAGAGCACCCCGCCATCGAATACCGCGACTCGCTCGCCGAAGGCGCGGCGGGCGATGCCGAGGCCTACAGCCTCATCCTGGCCAACCCGCCCTTTGCGGGCAGCCTGGACTACGAAAACACCGCCAAGGATTTGCAGCAAACCGTCAAAACCAAAAAGACCGAGCTGCTCTTCCTCGCCCTGTTCCTGCGCCTGCTCAAGACCGGCGGGCGCGCCGCCGTCATCGTGCCCGACGGCGTGCTGTTTGGCTCCAGCAAGGCGCACAAAGAACTGCGCCGCAAGCTGGTGGAAGAGCAAAAGTTGGACGCCGTCATCAGCCTGCCCGGTGGCGTGTTCAAGCCCTATGCGGGCGTGAGCACGGCTATCTTGCTGTTCACCAAAACCATGAGCGGCGGCACCGACCATGTGTGGTTCTATGACATGCAGGCCGACGGCTGGAGCCTGGACGACAAACGCCAGCCCCTGCTGGATACAAGCCTTTTAGGCCTCCAGCCCTTGCTGGACAAGCGCGAGCAGCTATCAGAAGCAGAGCACGCCAAAAACAACCTGCCCGATGTGCTGACCCGCTGGGCGCAGCGCAACGGCAGCGAACGCGAGCGCCCCCGCACCGCGCAAAGCTTTTGCGTGCCCAAGGCCGACATCGAGGCCAATGGCTATGACCTGAGCATCAACCGCTACAAGGAAGTGGTGCATGAGGTGGTGCAGCACCGCGCGCCGGGGGAAATCTTGGCGGAGCTGCGGGCGCTGGAGGATGAGATTGCGCGGGGGATGGGGGTGTTGGAGGGGATGTTGAAGTGAGCTACCCAACACAGATGCTCCGAGACCTAGGGACGATTCACACAGGATCGACTCCGAAAACAAACGATGAGTCCCTTTTTGGTGGAGACATCCCTTTTGTCACGCCAAGCGACCTCGGCGAGATAACTCCAATCCACACTGCCACGAGGTCGCTCACGGAAGAGGGCGCAGAAACGGGCACGTTATTGCCCGCGGGCTCTGTGCTCGTCTGCTGTATTGGGTCATTGGGGAAAATTGGCTTCGCGGGCAGGCCCCTCGTCACCAATCAACAAATCAATGCCGTCGTTTTTGATGACACCAGAATTGATCCTCGCTACGGTTTCTTTGCTTGCAGGCTTCTGAAGCCCCAACTTGAATCAATGGCTCCAGCAACGACCGTACCGATAGTCAACAAATCGCGATTCTCCGAACTAAAGATTTCCGTCCCCCCACTGGAAGAACAACGCCGCATCGCCGCCATCCTCGACCAAGCCGAAACCCTCCGAACCCAACGCCGCACCGCCCTGGCCCTGCTCGACAGCCTCACCCAGTCCCTCTTTCTCGATATGTTTGGGGACCCGGTGGCGAATCCGAAAGGGTGGCCATCGCTTCCGCTTCGTGAACTTGGTGAGATTCACACTGGCAAAACTCCCCCATCACAAATCACAGCGAACTTCGCGGGCGTAATCCCGTTTGTTACTCCTGGCGATCTGGACAGTGACCTAACTTCGACAGAGCGGTGCCTTTCTGACTCAGGGGCAAGCTACTGCACTCTGGTCAGGGCAGGCAGCTCGCTCGTTAGTTGCATTGGAAATATTGGGAAAGTAGGAAAGGCGCGCGCGCCAACGGCCTTTAATCAGCAAATAAATGCGGTCGAGTGGAATGACGTAGTGGATGACACATTTGGTCTGGAGGTACTTAAATTTGCGCGACCTCAAATGCTTGCTCTCTCGTCCGCTACTACTTTACCCATCTTGAACAAGTCCAATTTTTCTAAAGTCAGCGTCATTGTGCCCCCCCTCCCCCTCCAACAAACCTTCGCCACCCGCATCGCCTCCATCGAAGCCCTCAAAGCCACCCACCGCCGCGCCCTGGCCGCGCTCGATGCACTGTTTGCCTCGCTGCAGCAGCGGGCGTTTGCGGGGCAGTTGTGAAGAACGACCACGACCTGGGGGAAAGGGGAAATCCCTGAACTTCCCAATGAATTCAATGACTTAGCCGATGGTGCCCTCATCCGTGAGGGCATCAAAGCTTGGCCTTTTTAGTGTTGGGCGGGGACAGCAGCAGGCGAAACACGTCCAGCGCTCCGGACGAGCAATCGGCACCTCCATCAAGTACCCGTCAAATAAGCAGAATTTGCTAACTTGTTGTCAATAAAGGGAATTTTTGAAAAAAGCGCTTCGGTGACGCCCTTTCATCAAATACCCATCAAACAAATCAGGCCCAGTGCGGCACATAGCGGCGCAGCTTGGGCGCCGCAGCTTCATCCTCCAGGCGGATCACACCAGCCGCCAGCGCATCCTTGAGCAAACGGGAGGCGATGGCGCTGTTTTTGGGGTCGATACCAAAGCGCTGGCGCAGCGTGGTGTTGGTCATGTATTCACGCTGCACATAGCGCAGGCAAGCGTGCAGATACACAGCACGCACCCGGTCCTCCCTGTCCATGCCCGCCAGGGGGCGGGGAGCAAACAGGGTGGCGCGAGTGGATTCGCCCACCACGTCAAACGCAGGGGCAGGGAGTTGGTACAGCTCGGCCTCAGACACCACCTTGTCCACACCACTGCCGCGCTCCTCACAAATGCCCACTAATCGCATGATGGAGGCCAGGCTCTCATTGCGCGACCGGGGCGGGTGATCCAGCATGCGCAGGGGCTCCATGAGCGGCTTGCCCGGGTTGGTGATTTCCATCCGGTCATCGAAGATTTCGACCATGGGGCCGCTGCCTGTCACGCTCAGGTCTTGATGGATCAGTGCGTTGGCAACCAGTTCACGAATGGCCAATTCGGGGTACATACGCACCGACTTGCGCAATGCCTGCCCAATCACCTCGTTGATGGGCAGCAGGTTGTTCACAAATCCCACCAACCCTTCAAAGCCCGCCGCGTAGCCGCGCATGCCTTCTTGCTCACGCAGGGTTTTGACGCGCCCGGTCCCTTCGTAAACCACCACGCGCACGGCCTTGCGTTGCAGGCGCGGAAAGTCAGCCAAGCGCTTGGCAAATAGCAGTGCCCCCAAGTTGAAGATGCGCCAATGGCCCCCACCCATGGGTTCCACCAAGCGATGGGCTTGCAAACCAGCCAGCATGCCGTCGCGGTGATTGGGAACCGGTTTGTCTAGCAGCTCAAAAAACGCCGGGTAGTCGATGAGTTTCAAAACTTCATCAGCGCTGAGCTTCTCGGCGGCAGCCAACATTTCGAACGGCGTGGCGTCCAACATCCGCCATAGCGTGCGCTCCTTTTCAGGAAAGTCTTTGAGTGGCTTCTTGTAAGAGGCAACCCGGATGTACTCCACCCCTTGAAACTTCACCGGGTGCCGAAACGCAGAATCAATCTCCAGCAAAACGACCGAACGCCCATCGATCTCAATGCGATGGAAATGAAAGCCGATGCGCGGACTCAACAGCCGCAACAACCAGCTTTCCAGCTCTTCGTTACCTTGCCGAACAGTCTGTGGATTAAAGCTCGTACCCACGATGGCATGCCCCTCGTCGGCAACGCCCCAAAGCATGTAAGCATGGGCCCTGCCTTCTAAAGCAGCACTGTTGGCCAGTGCAGAGATGTACTCGCCAATGTCTTGCGGTTCGGCCTTGTTTTCCTTGAACTCCAGCCAGCCCGTTTCAGATGGCATGGCCGCAAACTCAAGTACCAAACTGCGCAAGTAATTTTGGTCTCGCAAGTTCATCTCTCTCCACAGTTTCCAGATTGCATATTCGGTCGCCAATTCTTGAGATAGGACCACAGCGCAGTATGGCAGCAGCCTTCATGAAACCGACACAAGCACTGAGCTTTGTCACCGGGTGAGCCTTCGCAACAAAAAAACTACCCATGGCCTGTGAAGCAAGCCCATCACTTAAAGTGTCCTCATAAGAGCAAAAGCGACCAAAAAAACTGATTCGGTGTTGAGATTGCTCTCATAGGAACAAAAATGAACCTCACGCCTACCAACTCCGCCCAACTGGCCCAAGCCCTTGCCACTGAACGCAAGTGCCAAGGCATGACACGTTCACAAACAGCCGCCGTGTGCAATGTCAGCCCGTCGTTCATTCGTGATGCAGAGAGCCACCCAGAAAGTTGTTCGCTGCAAAAATTGGTTTTGCTGGTGTGCGGGCTGGGGTTGACGCTGAACATCGAGGGTTGGTCTAAACCACCCGCAAACAACGAACAGGGAGAGAGTGCATGAGCACAGTGCCATCCAACTTTGCCTTCCTGCAACCCGACTGGCCCGACCTGCTGGCCGAAGCCCGCCGTGCCGAAGCCGCCGCCCATGCCGACCCGCGCACCGTCTGCTTTTACGCCCGCCGCACGCTGGAGCTGGCCGTGGCCTGGCTGTACCAGGCCGAGGGGGGCCGGGGTGGGTGCCTGCGCATGCCGTACAAGGCGGACTTGTCGGCGTTTTTGTTTGAGCCCAGCTTTCAGCAACTGGTAGGCACGGCGGTGCACGCCAAGATGGATGTGATTCGCCGACTGGGCAACAAGGCGGTGCACGATGTACGCCCGGTGGCTGCGCAGGATGCGCAGAGCGCCCTGCGCGAGCTGTTCCATGTGGCCTTCTGGCTGGCGCAGCACTATGCGCGCCGCGTGGGCGACCGGCCTGCGGCGGGGCTGCAGTTTCGCGTGGACCTTTTGCCCCGGCCTGCCGCTATCGACTCTGCACAAGAACAAGCGGCCAGCCGCGCCGCCCAGGCCGCCGCGCAAGGGGCACTCGCCAAACAAGCCCAAGCCCTGGCAGAGCGCGACGCAGCCCTGCGCGAGGCCGCTGCCCGCAATGCAGAACTGGATGCGGAACTGGCCCGCTACCGCGCCGAGATTGCCGCCGCCAAGGCCGCCAACGCCGCGCAGCCCGCCACCGCACACGACTACAACGAGGCCGCCACGCGCGACCTGTTCATCGACCTGCTGCTCAAAGAAGCCGGCTGGGCGCTGGACCAGTCACGTGACCGCGAGTTTGAAGTGCAGGGCATGCCCAACGGCCAAGGCCAGGGCTTTGTCGATTACGTGCTGTGGAGCGGAGAAATCCCCCTGGCCATCGTCGAAGCCAAGCGCAGCCGCCGCAGCGCCCAAGAGGGCCAACAGCAGGCTCGCCTGTATGCCGACTGCCTGGAAAAGAGCACCGGCCACCGCCCCGTGATCTACGGCACCAATGGCTACGAGCACTGGATGTGGGACGACACCACCAGCCCGCCGCGCCCGGTACAAGGCTTCCACACCAAAGACGAGTTGGAGCTGATGGCCCAGCGCCGCACCACGCGCAAGCCGCTGGCCGACTTGCCGATTGCGGCGGGCATTGTGGAGCGTCATTACCAGCACCGCGCCATCCGCCGCATTGCCGAAACCTTTGAGCGCGACCAGCACCGCAAGGCCCTGGTGGTGATGGCCACAGGCGCGGGCAAAACCCGCACGGTGATTGCGCTGGTGGACTTGCTCATGCGCGCGGGCTGGGCCAAGCGCGTGCTGTTTCTGGCCGACCGCGTGGCACTGGTGAACCAGGCCGTCAACGCCTTCAAGGCCCACTTGCCCGATGCGGCACCGGTGAACCTGGTGACCGACCGCGCCACCGAAGGGCGTGTGTATGTATCGACCTACCCCACGATGATGGGGCTCATCAACGAAAGCGCCAATGCAGGTACCGGCGGCCAGCGCCGCTTTGGAGTGGGGCACTTTGACCTGATCGTGGTGGACGAGGCGCACCGCTCCATCTACCAAAAGTACCGCGCCATCTTCAGCTACTTTGACGCGCTGCTGGTGGGCCTGACAGCCACACCCAAGGACGAGATCGACCGCAACACCTACAGCCTGTTTGGCCTGGAAAGCGGTGTGCCCACCGATGCCTACGGCCTGGATGACGCGATTGCAGAGGGCTTCCTGGCCCCGCCACGCGCAGTGTCAGTACCGCTGAAATTCCAACGCCAAGGCATTCGCTACGACGAGCTGAGTGACGACGAAAAAGACCAATGGGACGCGCTGGAGTGGGACGAAGAAGGCGGTGAAGCCCCCGACGAGGTGAGCGCCGAGGCGGTGAACCAGTGGCTGTTCAATACCGACACGGTGGACAAGATGCTGGCCCTGCTGATGGAACGCGGCCACAAGGTGGCGGGCGGCGACCGGCTGGGCAAGACCATCATCTTTGCCAAGAACCAGCGGCACGCCGAGTTCATCCAGCAGCGCTTTGACGCGAACTACCCCGAATACAAAGGCCTGTTCGCGCGCACCATCACCTTCAAGACGGAGTACGTGCAGTCGCTCATCGATGACTTCTCCAAAAAGAACGATGCCCCGCACATCGCCATCTCGGTGGACATGCTGGACACCGGCATTGACGTACCCGAGGTGGTGAATCTGGTGTTCTTCAAGATCGTGCGTTCCAAGGCCAAGTTCTGGCAGATGGTGGGACGCGGCACGCGGTTGTGCCCTGAGCTGTACGGGCCGGGGCAGGACAAGAAAGACTTTTTCATCTTCGACTTCTGCCAGAACCTGGAGTTTTTCAGCCAGGAGCTGGAGGGTAGTGAAGGCGCGGTGGCTCAGCCACTGTCACAGCGGCTGTTCAACGCGCGGTTGGAGTTGATTGAAGTGCTGGACAAACGTTTGAGCAGCAACGGCGCGGCCGATGAGGCACAGCAATCGCCCGTGCTGACCGAGGCCGCCATTCGCCGCGACACCGCTGGTCTGCTGCACAGCATGGTGGCGGGCATGTCGCTGGATAACTTTGTGGTGCGCCCGGAGCGCCGCTGGGTAGAGGCCTGGGCGCAGCCGGATGCATGGAAGCGCCCCACGCCAGAGCAACTGGCCGAGGTGGCAGCCCACCTGTCGGGCCTGCCCACCGCAGTGCGTGATGACGACGAAGACGCCAAGCGCTTCGACGCCCTGCTGCTGAACACCCAGTTGGCCCTGCTGCGCAGCGAACCGGCCCTGGCGCGGTTGCAAATCAAGGTGCAGCAGGTAACCAATGGCTTGCTGGAACTGGCTAACGTGCCCAGCGTGCGCGAACACCTGCTGCTGATCGAGGCCGTGGCGGGCGATGAGTGGTGGCAGGACGTGACCTTGCCCATGCTGGAGCAGGCACGGCGCAAGCTGCGCAGCCTCATCAAGCTCATCGAGAAAAGCAGCCGCAAAGTGGTCTACACCGACTTTGAAGATGCCATTGGCGAGACCGGCGAAGTAGATTTGCCCCTGGTGGCCAGCGCGGTGGACTTTGACCGCTTTCGCGCGAAGGCCAAGGTCTTTTTGCGCGCCCACGAAGACCGGCTGGCGCTGCACAAGCTGCGCCGCAACCAGCCCCTGACGGCGGCTGACCTGCAAGAGCTGGAAGCCCTGCTGCACGAGGCGGGCGGCACCGACGGCGACATCGAGCGTGCGCGCACGCTGCACACCAGCCTGCCGGTGTTTGTGCGCTCGCTGGTCGGGCTGGACCGCGAGGCGGCCATGGCCGCGTTCTCGACTCTGATTGGCGCGGGCCAGGCCAGCGCCAGCCAGTTGCAGTTCATCGAAGAAATCGTGCAGCACCTGACCGAGCACGGCGCCATGCCCGCTGCGCGGCTGTATGAGTCTCCGTTCACCGATATCCATGCCCAAGGGCCGGATGGCGTGTTTGATGGCAACAAGATAGAGCAACTGTTCCAGGCTCTGCAGGGTCTGGAACTGCAGCAGGCTGCGGCGTAAGAGCAGCGAACCACCTGCCATAAATCACTATCAAATCAATAGCTGCTAGCGCTTACTCAATTTGCGCTAGCAGCCCGTTTCACTCCAGTTCACGCCCGGGGCGAAATATCAGCCCCCCGCAGGCCGGACGGCGGCCTTGGCTGTGCCTCTCGCCGCCCTGGGCTTGGGGGCGGGCACGGCAGCGGCATCCAGCGCAGTGCTGTCCGCAGGCCGCCGCAACACCCCATCGCACAGCGTCGCAATGCACTGCTGCGCCACCTGCTCGGGCGTGTATTCGCCATCGGGCTGGTACCAGCGGCCGATCCAGCTGAGCGCTCCGGCAATCACAAAGGCCGTCATCTTCGGATCGCAGGGCTGCAGCGATCCTTCGGCCACGCCCTCGGCCACGAGGCGGCGGAACTCCTGGTCGATGGCGGATTTCAGGCGGCGCAGCTCCTTGCGGCTTTCAGGGGGCAGTTGCTCGTCGCCCACGCGGATCAGGCACATGCCGAAGTCCATGGTGACGATGCGCGCATACACCTGCATGCAGGTCATGAGCTGGTCAATGGCCTTGCCGCCCGCAGCGCGCGAGGCATCAATCCCCTCCAGCATCATCGTGAGGCCCTTGCTCACACACTGCAGCAGGATCTCGTCCTTGTTCTTCACGTAGTAGTACAGCGTGGGCTTGGTCACGTTCAGGCGCGCGGCGATGTCGTCGAGCGAGGTGGCGTGAAAGCCGCGTTCGTTGAACAACTGGGCCGCTGCCTGCAGCACGGCATTGCGCTTGGCCTCGCGCTGGCGCTCGCGGTGCGACACCGGGGGCCAGGGAGAAGTGGCTGCGGCCTGGGCGGGCGTGGCCTTGGCCTGCTTGGCCGCTTTGACCGGCGTGACTCGCTTGGCGGCGGGTGGCGAAGACGGGGCTGCGGCGGTGGCGGTGGCGCTGCGGCGGCGGGTTGCCACTTTGGCGTGGGGCATGGATGGCAGTTCCTCGGGAAAGTACGGATGCTGATGAGGGTCGCGGCTTCCAGAATCTACTTGCGAGTAAACAGTTTACGCACAAGTAGGAAATTTGCGCTGGGTTCCATCGAAATTTCTGTCAAAAGCTGCAGTCAACCCGTATTAGAAAGCCAATGGAGACAACCCCTTCCGGCCCCGCTGCTGCCACGCCCCTGCTGCAGGTGCAGGGCGTGACCCTTGCGTTCGGTGGCGTGAAGGCGCTGACCGGCGTGGGGTTTGATGTGCAGCCCGGCTCCATCACCGCCGTCATCGGCCCCAACGGTGCGGGCAAGACCTCGCTGTTCAACACCATCTCGGGCTTTTACCGGCCCAGCCAGGGCTCCATCCGCTTTCAGGGGCAGGACATCACCCGCGTGCCCGCGCCGCAGCGCGCCAAGCTGGGCCTGGGCCGCAGCTTTCAGAACATTGCGCTGTTTCGCGGCATGACAGTGCTCGACAACATCAAGCTCGGCCGCCATGCGCACCTCAAGACCAATGTGCTCGACGCGCTGCTGTACTTTGGCCGCGCCCGACGCGAAGAGGCCGAACTGCGTCGCGACATCGAGGAGCGCATCATCGACTTTCTCGAAATCGACCACATTCGCCACGCACCCGTGTCGGCCCTGCCCTACGGCCTGCAAAAGCGCGTGGAGATGGCCCGCGCGCTCGCCATGCAGCCGCAGATCCTGATGCTGGACGAGCCCGTGGCCGGCATGAACCGCGAAGAGACCGAAGACATGGCGCGCTTCATCCTTGACGTGCGCGAGGAGTGGGGCGTGACGGTGCTGATGGTCGAACACGACATGGGCATGGTGATGGACTTGTCGGACCACGTGGTGGTGCTCAACTTCGGCCAGGTCATCGCACAGGGCACGCCCGCCGCCGTGCAAGCCAACCCCGAGGTTATCCGCGCCTACCTGGGCGCAGGCGACGTGGGCGACCTGCGCGCCAAGCTGCAGGGGGTGACCACCGCATGACCGGCAACTTCGACTGGGCCTACCTGTTTGAGATCAGCCTCACGGGCGTTGCCGGGGGCGGGCTGTATGCGCTGGCGGCGCTGGCCTTTGTGATGGTCTACAAGGCCACGCGCGTGGTCAACATCGCCATTGGCGAGTTGCTGATGGTGGGGGCCTACCTGTTCTTCACCTTTGCATCGATGTTCGCACTGCCGCTGTGGCTCGCCATCCCGGCTGCGGTGCTGGGCACAGGCTTGCTGGGCGCAGTGATCGAGCGCACCATGATCCGCCCGCTGCTGGGCGAGCCGCCGATTTCCGTCTTCATGGTCACCGTGGGCCTGGCCTCGGTGCTGGTGGGCTTGGTGGAAATGATCTGGACTGCCGACCAACGCCGTCTGCCCGACTTCATGCCCACGCAGCCCATCATGGTGGGTGATGCCTTCCTCGCGCCCAAAGTGTTCTGGGGTGCCGTGATTGCCATCGTGTTCATTGCAGCGGTGCTGGTGGTGTTCCGCTTCTGGCGCGGCGGCGTGGCCCTGCGCGCCACGGCCAGCGACCAGGCCGCGGCGTACTCGGTGGGCATCAACGTGCCCCGCGTGTTCTCGCTGGCCTGGGTGGCCTCGGCCATGCTGGCTGCCATCTCCGGGATCATCGTCGGCTCCATCGGCGGCATCTCGTCCAGCATGGGCGTGTTCGGGCTGTCGGTGCTGGTGGTGGTCATCGTGGGCGGACTCGACAGCGTGCTGGGCGCACTCATCGGGGGCGTGCTCATCGGTTTGATCGAAGCGCTGGCCGGGGCCTACCTGGGCGGCGAATACAAGCTGCTGGCCACCTTCATCGTGCTGGTCGCCGTGTTGCTGGTGCGGCCCTATGGCCTGTTCGGCACCCACGAGATAGAGAGACTCTGATGCGCATCGGAACCCTCAAGGAAACCTACATCGCCGATGCGGCGCTGTTCGACTCGCGCACGCAAAAAGTGTGGCTGGCCGTGGGCGCCGGGCTGCTGGCGCTGTTCCCGTTCATGGCCAGCGACTACTGGCTGTACCTGGCCTGCCTGGTCAGCATCAACGTGGCCAGCGCCACGGGGCTCAACATCCTCACGGGCTACACGGGGCTGGTCAGCCTGGGGCAGGCGGCCTTCATGGGCCTGGGCGCCTACACCGTGGCCGTGCTGGAAACCAAGGTGGGCACGCCCTTTGTGCTCAACCTGCTGGCCGGTGGCTTTGTCGCGATGCTGGGTGGCATCGTGGTGGGCATCCCTTCGCTGCGCGTGAAGGGGCTGTACCTGGCGATTGCCACCATTGCCGCATCGTTCATCGCGCACTTCATCTTTGCCAACTGGAAGTTCACTGGCGGCACAGGTGGCCTGAGCGTGCCGCCCGCCAAGATGTTCGGCATGGCGCTCGACACCTCATTCCGCCTGTACTGGCTCATCGTGCCGGTCACCCTCCTCATGCTGCTGGGCGCGGCCAACCTGTTCCGCACCCGCGTGGGCCGTGCCTTCATCGCCATCCGCGACCGCGACATCTCGGCCGAGGTGCTGGGCATTCCGCTGCTGCGCTACAAGCTGCTGTCATTTGGCCTGTCGTCGTTCTACGCAGGCGTGGCGGGCGGGCTGTGGGCGTACTTCTTTCGCGTGGTCACGCCCGAGAGCTTTCCGCTGCTGATGTCCATCTTTTTCCTCGCGGCCATCATCGTCGGCGGCATGGGCTCCATCCTGGGCGGCATCCTGGGCGCCGTGTTCATGACCATGGTGCCCGAGCTGCTCAAGCTCGTGGTGGACCTGATGCCCGGCGGCAGCGAACTCACGGTATTCCTCTCGCCCGTGCGCACGGTCATCTTTGGTCTGCTCATCATCGGTTTTCTCGTCTTCGAGCCCCATGGCCTGGCCGAAGTGTGGCGGCGCGTCCGCCGTTTCTTCCATCTCTGGCCCTTCCGCAACTAAATCAAATGGAGACAACTATGGACACACTACGCACTTCCATCCAGCGCCGCCAACTCTTGCTCGGAGCCGCAGGCGCCGCAGCCCTCACTAGCCCGCTGTCGGTGCTGGCCCAAGGCGCTGAAGAGATCGTGATCGGCGGCTCCATCCCGCTCACCGGCGTGTTCGCGTTTGCGGGGGTCGGCATCAACGCGGGCATGGGCGACTACGTGAAGATGCTCAACGACGCGGGCGGCATCAAGGGCCGCAAGGTCAAGTACGTGCCCGAAGACACGGGCTACAAGGTCGATGTGTCGGTGGCGGCGTTCAAGAAGATCACCAGCCAGAACAAGGTGAACCTGTACTACGGCGACTCCACGGGCTTCTCCAAGACCATCAACCCCGAGCTGGACCGCAACGGCAACATCCTGATGGCGGGCGCATCGTTTGCCACCGAACTCAACGACCCCAAAAAGTACCCCAACCAGTTCCTCGTGGGCCCCGACTACACCGAGATGTTCGGCATCCTGCTCAAGCACATTGCCAAGGAAAAGCCTGGCGCCAAGGTGGCGTTCGTCTATTCCGATTCGGAATTCGGCCGAGACCCCATCGAGAAAAGCGAGGCCGAGGCCAAGAAGCTCGGGCTGTCGGTACCGATCAAGATCATGACGCCCGCCGGCAGCGTGGACGTGTCGGGCGAGGTCATCAAGCTGCGCCGCGCAGCGCCCGACTACACCATCTTCCACGGCTACATCCTCGCCCCCATCCCCGAGTTCATCACCCAGGGCAAGCAACAGGGCATGACCAGCAAATGGATGGGCACCTTCTGGACCATGGACAGCTCCACCGTCATGAAGATGGGCGAGGCCGCCGACGGCTTCATGGGCGTGATGCCCTACCGCTACTACTACGACACCGAGAAGGCGCCCATGCTGGAGAAGATCCGTGCCATGCGCCCCGAGTACCAGAGCACGGCCTACATCCAGGGCTTCCTGGCGGCCATGCTGTTCACCGAATCGGCCAAGCGCTGCCTGGATGCGGGCAAGCCGCTCACCGGTACCAACCTCAAGGCTGCGCTCAACTCCATCAAGGACTTCGACACGGGTGGCCTGATTGGTGTGCCGATCACCATCAGCGGCAACTCCATCCCCGTGGGCCGCGTGTACCGCGCCGATATGAAGGCCCAGAAGATGGTCGCCGCCTCCGACTGGATCAAGCTCTGACCGTGCTGTTGCCATGACCCAGCCAACCCCGGCCCACGTCCTCGAAGTCAATAACATCGAGGTCATCTACAACAAGGTGGTGCAGGCCCTGCGCGGCCTGTCGCTGGCCGTGCCACGGGGGCAGATCGTGGCACTGCTAGGCAGCAACGGGGCGGGCAAGAGCACCACGCTCAAGGCCATCTCGGGCCTGTTGGCGCTGGAGGATGGTGTGGTCGAAAGCGGCAGCATCCACTTCAACGGCCAGCCCACGGCCGCCGTGGCCCCGCAGCAGCTGGTGCGCAACGGCCTGAGCCATGTGATGGAAGGCCGCCGCGTGTTCGAAGACCTCACGGTCGAAGAGAACCTGGTGGCAGCGACCTATGCGCTCACGGGGCGCAAGGATGCGACGCCGGACTTTGATCTGGTCTACAGCTACTTCCCGCGCCTGCACGAGCGACGCAAGGGCTTGGCCGGTTATCTGTCGGGCGGCGAGCAGCAGATGCTGGCCATTGGCCGCGCGCTCATCGCGCAGCCCCAGCTCATCCTGCTCGACGAGCCCTCGCTGGGCCTGTCGCCAAAGCTGGTCGAAGACATCTTCACCATCATCGCGCGCATCAACGCCGAGCGTGGCACCAGCATGCTGCTGGTGGAGCAGAACGCCACCGTAGCCCTGGCCGTAGCGCACCGGGGCTACATCATGGAGAACGGCAAGATCGTGATCGACGGCACGGCCGAGCACCTGGCCAACGACCCCGATGTGCGCGAGTTCTACCTGGGCATGGGTGGTGGTGGCGAGGCCAAGAGCTTCAAAGAGATCAAGCACTACAAGCGCCGCAAAAGATGGCTGTCATAAGAGTACATCCCCCTGAGGCGCTTCGCGCCTTCCCCCTTCTCTCGAATGGCTGCGCCATTCGGGAAGGTGGACGCAGCCAGTGCGGCGGGGCGGCCCTTGCACGGCTGCCCTGGCCTGCGCCGCGCCAGTATCACAAGCCACTGTTGACGTAACGCGCATCGGACCGTTGACATGATGAAACTCCCCGAACTCACCCTGCCGCAAATGCTGCGCGAGCGCGCGCGCACCGACGCGCAGCGCGTCGCCATCCGGCAAAAGGACTTCGGCATCTGGAAGCCCTTCACCTGGGCGCAGTACCACCAGCGCGCCAGCCACTTCGGCCTGGGCCTGCGGGCGCTAGGCCTGCCTGCAGGCGGGCATGTGGGCGTGATCTCCGAGAACCGCATCGAGTGGGTGCTGGCCCAGATGGGCGCGGGCCTGGTGGGCGCCGTGACGGTCGGCGTGTACCCCACCAGCCCCACCAACGAGGTGGCCTATGTGGTGGGCCATGCCGACATCGAGATCATGGTCTGCGAAGACCAGGAGCAGACCGACAAGCTGCTGGCCGCGCTGCCCGAGTTGCCGCGCCTGAAAAAGATCGTGGTCATGGAGACCAAGGGCCTGCGCAGCTTTGCGCCCGAGGTGCGGCAGTTCATCACCACGTTTGACGAAGTGGAGCAGCTGGGCGCGGCGTCGGGCCACCAGGCCATCATCGACGATGCCCTGGCACGCCAGCGGCTGGATGACGTGGGCCTGATGATCTACACCTCGGGCTCCACCGGCAAGCCCAAGGGCGCGATGATTTCGTACCGCAACATACGGGGCGTGGTGCCTGGCATCGTGGACCGGCTGGAGCTGTCGCGCGAGACCACCCACCTGTCGTACCTGCCGCTGTGCCATGTGGCCGAGCAGATGCTGACCAGCTTTGTGCCCGTGTACATCGGCTCGCAGGTGAACTTTGGCGAATCCATCCGCACCGTGCAAGAAGACCTGCGCGAAGTCGCGCCCAGCATGTTCCTGGGCGTGCCGCGCATCTGGGAAAAGCTGCACGCCGCCATCCACATCAAGCTGCAAGAAACCGGTGGCCTGCGCCGCGCGCTGTTCCACAAGGCCTACAACGCCTGCAGGCCCCTGGCCGAAAAGCCGCGCAGCGCCTGGAACGCTGCCGACAAGCTCACCTTTGCCGCGAGCTACTGGCTGGTGTTCCGTGCGCTGCAAAACTTCATTGGCCTGCGCAATGCCCATGTGGCACTCACCGGCGCGGCGCCGATTCCGCCCGACGTGGTGCGCTTTTTCCGCGTGCTGGGCGTGCCGCTCATCGAGGTGTATGGCCTGACCGAATCGACTGGCATGGTCACGGGCCACCGGTTTGACCACGTGGTGGTGGGCACCGTGGGCGTGCCCACACTGGGCGTGGAGCACCGCATTGCCGACAACGGTGAGCTGCAACTCAAAGGCGACATGGTGTTTGCGGGCTACTACAAGAACCCCGAAGCCACGGCCAGCAGCATCGTGGACGGCTGGTTGCACACGGGCGACGTGGTGCGCGAAGAGCAAGGCCAGATCAAGATCGTGGACCGCCTCAAGGACATCATGATCACGGCCGGCGGCAAAAACCTCACGCCGTCCGAAATCGAGAACACCATGAAGGGCAGCCCCTTCATCAAGGAATGCATCATCGTGGCCGAGGCGCGCAAGTTTGTCGGCGCGCTGGTGATGATCGACTACGAGACCGTGGGCAAGTGGGCTGAGGCGCGGCGCATTCCGTTCACGCACTTTCGCTCGCTGGTGGAGCACCCCGAGGTGCGTGGCCTCATTGACGCCGAAATCAACCAGGGCAACCAGCGCCTCGCGCAAGTCTCGCAGATCCGCAAGTTCCACCTGCTCACCAAGGAGCTGGACCACGACGACGGCGAAGTGACCGCCACCATGAAGGTGCGCCGCGCAAGCATCTACAAGACCTACGCGGCCGAGATCGAGGCGCTGTACCAATAGCCCAGGGCTCAGCGCATGGGGACCTATTCACTATCAAAACAGGAGCTGATAGCGCAATATCCACAAGCGCTTGAAGCGGATTGGACATGAAGAATACCGCCACAGACCCTGCAGCATCCTCCAATGCACCGTCCGCGCCCGCCCCACAGCAGCCCCTGCTGCTGGAGCGCAACGGCGCCATCGCCACGCTGCGCTTCAACCGGCCCGACGCGCTCAACGCCATCGACGTGCCCATGGCCAACGCCTTCCTCACCGCCGTACAGTCCCTCGCTGCCGACCCCGGTGTGCGCGCCGTGGTGCTGTGTGGCAACGGACGGGGCTTCATGGCCGGGGGCGACCTGGCCACGCTGCGCGCCGACCCGGTGCAGGGCGCCATCGACATCCTCACGCCACTCAATGCCGCGCTGCAGTTGCTCGCGCAGATGAACGCGCCGGTCATTGCCCAGGTGCATGGCGCCGCTGCCGGTGCCGGCCTGAGCCTGGTGCTGATGGCCGACTACGTGATCGCTGCCGAAGGCACGCGCTTCAACCTGGCCTACATCAACCTGGGCACCAGCTGCGACGTCGGCGCATCGTGGGCGCTGCCACGCATCGTTGGGGTGCGCCAGGCGCTGGAGATTGCGCTGCTGGGCGAGGCCTTCACGGCCGACGACGCGCTACGCCTGGGCCTTGTCAACCGCGTGGTGCCCAGCGCCGAGCTGGACAGCGCCACCGCCGCCCTCGCCCAGCGCCTGGCCAACGGCCCCACGCTGGCCTACGGCGCCATGAAGCGCCTGATGCGCGCGTCGATGGACCACACGCTGCCCGAACAACTGGCCGCTGAAAAAGACGCCTTTGTCCACTGCGCGGGCACCGAAGACTTCCGCGCAGGGGTGGAGGCGTTTCACCAGCGCCAGAGTCCATCGTTTACGGGCAGGTAAATGCCTGCGGGTGAGCTGCCCGCTTCCATAGCGCCGATGATTCCACGCCCGTACACTCCAGCCAAAACGGAGGGAGAGAGCGCATGAAGCCATCGCGTCAACAAGGCAAACTGCTGTTCAAAATCCTGGGCGTCCTCGCCGGGATCGTGTTCATCGCTTTTGGAATGCAGGAACGGTCCGAGCTGTCCCGAACACTGAAGATCGGCAAACACGCCGTGGTGGAGCCCATCACGCAGTACACCGAGTTCAAGAAAAGTGGCTCTTCCACCTACACCGCCGAGTTCCATTTCAAGACGGAGAGCGGACAGCAGATGGTCGTCAAACACAGCTTCCCTGAAGAGGTGCTGGCCGAATTCAAGGCCAACCGCCCCGTGGAAATCGCCTACCTGCCGAACGACCCGAGCAACTTCGTGTTCGTGAAGCAGACCTCGTCCTGGACATTGGTGCTGGTGGGCGGTGTATTGGCCCTGGCCGCGCTCCTTCTTCTCTGACCACCAGACCGGATTACATCGGCGGGCCAGTGCAAAGGCACCGGACATTGGTCTGGGACTCAGGACAGTGAGTTCGACGGCCAGCCATTGATGGCCGGGAAGCCGTCATCTAGAGTTCGGGCCATGATAACCGTCCGCGCCGCCTCCGAACGGGGCCGCTCCTCCACCGGCTGGCTGCACAGCGCCCACAGTTTTTCGTTTGGCAGCTACTTCGACCTGCGCCACCAGGGCCACGGCAACCTGCTGGTGCTCAATGACGACACCGTGGCCCCCGGCCAGGGCTTTGGCAGCCACGGGCACCGCGACATGGAGATCGTGAGCTACGTGCTCAGCGGCGCGCTGGCCCACCAAGACAACGTGGCGCAACGCAGCCACACAGACAGCGCCACCCCTCCGCCCGCACCAACCGGCATCCTGCGCCCCGGCGATGTGCAGCGGATGAGTGCGGGTTGGGGCGTGCAGCACAGCGAGTTCAACGCGCTGCAGGACCAGGACACCCGCTTCCTGCAGATCTGGTTCAAGCCCCTGTTCACAGGCATCCGCCCCAGCTACGAACAAAAACACTTCCCAGCCGCAGACCGCCGGGGCCGCCTGGTGCGCATGGCCTCGCGCAAGGGGCTGGAGGGCTCGGTCAGCATGAATGCCGACGCCTCCCTGTGGGCAGGCCTGTTCGACGGCGACGCAGAGAGCGCCACCCAGCCGCTCGACACCCAACGCCTAGCGTATGTGCACCTGGCGCGGGGCACCGTGCAAGTCAACGGCGTGCCATTGGCCGCTGGCGATGGAGCCTTGCTGGAAAACGAACAACAACTAACCCTGGCCCATGGCGCAGACGCCGAGGTACTGGTGTTCGATCTGGCCCACAGGTAAAAACCCGCCCATGCTTCTCGGAGCAGCACCGGCGCCATGCATAAACAGTCACAGCATAAAGCGCATTGCACCCCGTGCCAGCGCTAGTGTTTGCGCAGGTCTAGGCCGAGCAAGAACAGGCTCTGCGCCTGAGGCGACAGCGGTCTACCGACCGATCTGAACCCCCTTACCCTGATGGATTGTCAAAGGGCCCACGCGCTCAGGGGGTTGCTTACTGTAAGTCCATGAAACAATGATGGCAAAAAAGTTCCATCTGTCACCTGCGGTACTCACCCACTCGGGCCACTTTGCATGCTGCCAGACGATTGAATTAACGCCCTAGTTTCAATACTCCGCCCGTCCAATGAAAAAGCTATTTTGTATCGCAGCTTTTCTGTTCTCCTCTGTCGCCTTCGCCAGCATTCCCCCCGCACAGAGCGCTGTTTCAAGCATCATTTTGATGCCATGGGACATTTCAAACAATAACAATCTTCCTGGGGATTTGAAAAAAAAGGGATTTACTCACATTACCTTTTATCTCAATTGGAATGATATTGAAAAAGAAAAATCCCAATACATATTCTCTCACTATCATGACTATCTTGATAACATCGTCAATAGCGGAATGTCACTTATCCTGGTATTGGACATGGGGGGGCGTCAGTACCTTGACGAAAGCGGTAAGGTCATCAAAGATGAATACACTATGCCTGCATGGGTCTATGAAAATTACCCAGACCACTTGATGAAGAATTTTTCTGGAAATTACCAAAAACAGGCTGACTTCTCAGAAAGCCCGATCAGAAAATACTCTGCAGACTTCATCTCGCAAACAGTCGCTCATTTCTCTAAACGCTACCCAGGAAAAATTCTCGGTTTCGCAATTGGCCTTCAGGAAGAGCACGAAATCAAGTATGGTCAGACAGGTTACCAATGGCGTGACCATAACGACCGTACAGAGATTGATTTTAAAAGCCGGTACGGAAGCAAGCAACCTGTAATTAACTACAACAATGAAGTAAAAAATGGCATGGCCAATATCGAGCCCATGCTGTATACCTACAAAGAATACAGAGAGAATCGACTCAAAGAAGCCACATGCTATTACGCAAAAGCCATCCGGGCACAAGGTGCCTTGGCCATGGGGTATTTTGCAGAAACGTTCACGTCCCACGACGGAATCTATGCCACAGGCATTGTTGAGAAGCTTGCCTCTTGCATTGACATCGCCGTCATTGACTACAACTTTTACGACGGCTACCAGCTTGTCCCCGATGCAAGCGTATTGCCAACGCTCGCAAACTACATGGGCTCCCTGGGCTACAAACAGGTTCTGGTGGGTGCCTATGCAGAAATCTGGGAAAGAAAAGGAAAAACACTGGACTTGGTCCCCGTGATCAAGCAGACCATCAAAGAATCACTCGCGCAGAGCCATGTGATTGGTTTCGAGATTGGTGGACTCCAGCAGCAAGCTGCAAAAAATCAGTCAGCAGCGATTGAAACCAAAAATCTGGATGCGATCGTCTCCAAAGTATCCAGACCGCAGCCAACCCAAAAAGAAAAGAAATTCAAAATTGGAATCCTGGGTTCTGCCACCAACTTCTATGTCTGGCATGGAGACCGAAGCGCTGGCAGAAACATCCATCGCGATGCCCTTTTTGAATCCTTCAAAATCCTGAACAACCAGACCGACATGGATGTTCGCCTCATCGGGGAAAAGAACCTGCTAGACGACGACCCGATCATCAGCAGTTTTGATGCCATCCTTGTACCGCACCAGATCGCATTGCCTGCGAGTGTCAAATCCAAACTCGCCACCTACTGGAAAAATGGTGGGGCACTGATCCAGGATATGCGGTTGGGAGAATTTGATGAGAATGGAAAACCCACCTTCGACTGGATGCACGAAGTATTTGGTATCGAGAAAATCAGCTGGAGGAAGCGGGGCGGTATTTTCCTGATGGGCAACGAGGTTTATCGTCTCAAGCCGTCACGCCGCCTCTACACGAGCTATGCATCCCTCACTCCACGCGCTGGCTACCGCCTATTGGCCACCGACATCGTGCAGCGCGACAGCGGAATCATGGTGCGGGGCGAACGCACACTGGCCTTTGGCCTGATGCCGCAGTTGGTCGAAGACCAGACACAGTCTTTCTGGAGAAAAATTTTCGTGCAGGAAATCAGGAACGTCGCGCAAAACAGCAAGCGCCAGTCCGCTAACATGTGTCGATGAAATGTCGAACTTACCGTCCGCCCCCTAGGCAGGCCACAGTCTTTGTCAACCAGACAAAGCGCCATAGCACCCTGCGGTGGCTGGCTCATGGAGGGTGATTCCCCAGGGGCTTGATCAGCTCAAAACGGCGCCGCTTCCGGGTCCGTGTCCACCGGCGCCTCCTTGGGCCCCGTTACCACACCACCGGCCGTCTTGCGTGAGGGCGTGGAGGGTGCCGGTGCGGTGGCTGCGAGTGCAACGCTTGCAGTAGTCACCGCATCGGCCGCACTCGCCACCCCACTCTCCGACTCCCCTCCCAGCGCCTCGATCAGGTCCGGAATCAGCTTGACCAGTTCGCCGGTGGCGATCGCCACGTCGGTGTCAAACCCGCCGTCGTCCGCCTTGGTGCCTTCAAACACGGTGTCGAGAAACGACACTTTCTTGATCTGCAGGCCTTCGGTGAGCATGAAGCTCACGCGGTCGTCCCAGGTGAGTGCCAGCTTAGTGGGCAGCTTGCCCGCGTCGATGTGGGCCTGCACCTCTTCGATGTCGAGCGGGTGGCGGGCGTAGCGCACCACGGCTTTTTCTTCGTTGGCGCTTTTCAATTCGCACTCACGGTCCACCGTGAAGCCCACGGGCGGCTCCTGCTCCTTGAGCCAGTGGGCCATGGCGGCCTGGGGGCTGGTCTGGGTGTCGAGCAGCGACACCGACAGGCCGGGCAGCGATTCGACCAGCAGGGTCACCACTTCATCGGCGCGGCCCTGGCTGGACGTGTCCAGCACCAAGAGGCGCGAGGCCGTGTCGATCCAGATCCACATCGAGCCTTGCTTGGTGAAGGCCATGGGCAGCAGGTCCAGCTTGGCCTCGTCTTTGAGCTCCTTGCTTTCCTTCTTGCCGGGCTTGCGGCCGGTTTCCTTTTCGATGCGTTCGGCCTTCTCCTTGACCTTGCGCGCCAGCACGCTGCCGGGCAGCACCTTGGTCTCGACCATGAAGCGCAGGATCCACTGCCCGCCCACCGATTCGACCAGGGGGCCATGCAATTCACCCCGGGGGGGCACCCAGCCCAGCGACTTCTCCTGCGTGGCGCCACATTCCTGGAAAGGGGCCTTGGCCAGCGCTTCTTCCACTTGCGTCAACTCGACCTGCCATTGCGGAGCAATGCGGTACACGATCATGTTCTTGAACACGGAAAACCTTTGGTTGGGGTCGCTGCGAACAACGACACGGACACGGAACCCGCCATTGTCGGCGGTCGCCACCCTGGCGCCGGGCCACCGGGACACGGACAGCACTTGGAGGACTGAAAACGCTACACAATCAATAGCAATCAGGGCATATGGCACCAGCACATCGCCCGCTATTTGCTCAAAATGAGCCTGGAGGCTGCTTTGCAAGCGTTCGCCGCAACTTTACACAGCCTCACCCAACGCGCACGGTGGCGATACGTGGGCGGCAGACACTGGACTCCAATCGCTGAAACGGTCGTTGCAGCGAGCTCACCACCGCGAAAGGACTTCCACCATGGCCTCCCGTTTCTCTCACCCCATCTCTCACCGTATTGCCGCCACTGCCCTGCTCGCCGCCATGGCCTTGCCTGTGCTGGCCCAGCAACCCCCTGCAGCGCCTGCAGCACCCACCGCGCCCGCCAAGGCCGCCGAAGGCCGCCATGAACGCCACCACGGCGACATGGCGCAGCGCCACGCCAAGCGCCTGGCAGACCTGAAAGCCCAGCTCAAGCTGACCCCTGCCCAGGAATCGGCCTGGACCACCTTCACCTCGGCCATGCAGCCAGGCGAACGCCCCGCCCGCCTGGACCGCCAGGACATGGACAAGCTGACCACGCCGGAACGCATCGACCGCATGCGCGCAATGCGCGCCCAGCATGCCGCCGAAGCCGACCGCCGCGGCGAGGCCACCAAGGCCTTCTATGCCACGCTGACGCCCGAGCAGCAAAAGACCTTTGATGCCCAGGCCCACCGCGGCCGCCCCATGGGTGGCATGCGGGGTGGTGAGGGCCGCCACGGGCATGGCGACCACCATGGCGGCATGCGCGGGGGTGAAGGCCGTCCGGGCCCTGCCCCCACGCCTGCGCCCGCCAAGTAAGGCGTTGCTATGAACTGGGGCGACAGGCGCTGAAGCCTGTCGTCACAAAGGGACTGTTTCAAGCCCTTCCGCAATTCCCCACCCTGCCAACCCGGCGTTCTACAAAGAACGCCGGGTTTTTTCTTGGACGGTCACGCCCCGGAGGGTGCCGTACAAGGCCATGAGACGAGCCAGGGAACGCAACTCTACGCCGCTGTGGATAACCCTGGGCACATTTTTGGCACAACCGGGCAGTTATCCACACAAAACGCCGCCGCCCGAAAGTTGTTGTCGGCGAGCCCCGCACTTTGCGCGCGCCGCCCCACATACTTTACAGCGACGCAAGTGCGCGTCAACGTTGAAGAAAAAGCGCTTGTCCACACAAACAGGCGTTCTCTACTACTACTGCTATTTATATATAAAGCCTTTAAAGAATAACCAGAACCCCCAATCCGGGCACCTATCCACCGCCGGTGACGGGTCCATCGACCGACTGGACAACCTGACAGACAGGCGATTGATGCCGGAATGGGGAAGTACCGGCTCGGCACGGCGGTCCTGTCCGGTGGATCGCTCACACCCTTGAGAGGCTGCAAAAGAAGTGGCTGGGGGGTCCGATGCCTTTCACGCCGCACCAGCGGATGCAATGCTTCCGCCACCTAGGGCACCCCATCCAGCTTCAGCCAGAGGGAATGGCTCTGCCCCACCGGCTTCGCCCGAATCCTTGCAGCCAAGGAGAAGGAGCATGGTTTCCACTTATTTGCTATCAATTAATGAGCAATTAGGGCATGAAGCTGTAGCGCTCCCCTTCGTTTTGGGCCCATTTACTGCCGCCGATGCGCTCGGTGCGTAAAACTGGGGATAGTTTTGGCACAACCGGGTGCTTATCCACAGAAAACTGCGTGGCACCGCTTTTGTCCCCGCTCGGGAGACAACGGGAGCAGGGCGGAGTGCACAGGGTTGGCAGCGGGCTAAGTGCGCGCCAGCGCTGGCAAAAATGCAGTTGTCCGCACGCCAGGCCGCCCTCTACTACTACGACTATGTATTTATAAAAGACATAAGAAGAAGACAGAGGACAACTGGAGCCACACCCACAGCGGGTGTGAATGGATGAACGCGGCACCTACATGCCGGGCGTACCCAACCCACCCGGGATGAACGATGGGATCTGGAGGCCCTCAGAACGCCGTGGAAGGCCTTGGACGCAGAAGCAGGACCGGGGGGCCTAAAAGGATCCCCAGGCCCTTCACGGACGTTCTGGGGCCCTCAGAAGGGAGTTAGGGTGGGAGGGATTAAGGGGTGGACAAGCGCCGGGAACACCCGGCGGGTGCCGCTTATGCCTGCGAGGTGCGCAGGAAGCTGTCCAGAACGTCCACCGACAGCGCCTTGCTGAACAGGTAGCCCTGGTAGAGCTGGCATCCTGCGCGGGCCAGCAGCGCGCATTGCTCGGGCGTTTCCACGCCTTCGGCGATCACTTCCAGCCCCAGGCTGCGCGACAGGCCGATGATGGTGTCCACAATGGCGGCGTCGTTGGGGTCGGTCAGGAGGTCACGCACAAAGCTTTGGTCGATCTTGAGCTGGTCGAGCGGCATGCGCTTGAGGTAGCTCAGGCTGGAGTAACCCGTGCCAAAGTCGTCCAGCGAGAAGCCCACCCCGTACGACCGCAGCGCGGTCATGGTGGCGATGGTGGTTTCCATGTCTTCCACCAGCAGGCTTTCGGTCAGCTCCAGCTTGAGCTGGGCCGAGGGTGCGCCGGTGATGGCCAGCACGCGGGCCACGTCGTCCACAAAGCTGGCATGGCGGAACTGGCGCGAACTCACATTGACGGCCATGGTCAGGTGCGACAGGGCCGGGTCGCTCTGCCAGCTGGCCAGCAGCTTGCACGCGGTGTGCAGCACCCAGCGGCCCAGTGGCAGGATCAGACCCGTTTCTTCGGCCAGCGGGATGAACTGTGCGGGCGACACCATGCCGCGCTGCGGGTGGGCCCAGCGCACCAGTGCCTCCACCCCCACGCAGCGGCCCGACTGGTGGATCTGCGGCTGGAAGTGCAGCAAAAACTCTTCCTGCATCAGCGCCGAGCGCAGGTCGGTTTCCAGCCCCGCGCGCGCCGTGACCACGGCCTGCATGTCGGGGTCAAAAAAGCGCAGCGTGTTGCGGCCCGCCGTCTTGGCCTGGTACATGGCCAGGTCCGCCTGCTTGAGCAGCTCGCCCACCGTGGTGTGCTCACCGGTGAAGGGCGCAATGCCGATGCTGGGCGTGCTGCGGTACTGGTAGCCCTGCAGCGCATAGGGCACGGCCAGCATGGCCAGGATCTTTTCACCCACGCCCCGGGCGTGCAGCGCCAACTCGTGCGGTTTGGGGCTGAGTTCTTCCAACATGACCACAAACTCGTCGCCCCCCAGCCGGGCCACCGTGTCCACGCTGCGCACGCAGGTGTTCAGGCGCTGCGCTACCTGTTGCAGCAGCAGGTCGCCCTGGTCGTGGCCCAGGGTGTCGTTCAGGGTCTTGAAGTTGTCGAGGTCGATGAACAGCAGCGCCCCGCCCTGCTGGCGCCGCTGCGCGGTGGCCAGGGCCTGGTGCATGCGGTCCATGAGCAGCATGCGGTTGGGCAGGCCGGTGAGCGCGTCGTAGAACGCCAGGCGCTGGATCTCGCGCTCGCTGGCTTTGCGCTGGCGGATATCGGTGTTGATGGCCAGGATGGACTGAGGCTGGCCGTCGTCGCCCCGCACCAGCGTCCAGCGGCCTTCCACCTCGATGGTGCTGCCATCGCGGTGGCGCTGCACGATCTCGCCCGTCCACTCGCCCTGCTCCAGCACCGTCTGCGTGGCGTGCCGGAAGTGCGTGGGGTCTTCGTACAGCAGCGTCTCGATGGACTGCCCCAGCGCCTGCAGCTGCGACCAGCCGTACAGGCGCTCCGCGCTCTTGTTCCAGAAGATGATGCGGTGGTCCAGGTCGCGCACCAGGATGGCGTCCTGCGCCTTGTCCAGCAGCGAGGCCTGGTGGCGGATGCGGATGTCGGCCAGCTGCCGCTCGATCTCGGCCGACGCACGCGAGGCAAAGATTTGCAGCGTGGAGGTGATGAAGTCCGTGTCCGCAATCGCGTGGCGGAACAGCACGAAGACGATGCCCACTACCTCGCCGTCGGCATTGCACAGCTGCTGGCCCACATAGGCCTGGGCACCCACCGCGCGCAGCACGGGGGCTTCGGGGTACAGCTGCTGCACCTTGTCGGTCACCACATGGGTGCGTTGCGACATCAGCAACAGGCTCGGTGTGCCGTCCAGGCTGTATTCGTCGTTGGGCAGCATCTGGCCGTCGAGCACGGCGGCCAGCGTGACCACCCGGGGCGCCTGGCCCTGGGACTGCGGCAGCAGCCGCACCACGCAGCCGCCTTGCGCATCCAGCGCATCGGCCATGTTGCGCACCAGCTGCACAAAAAATTCGGTGCCCGTGCTGGCCGACACGGCGGCCGCCACCTTGAGCACTGAGGCCTGCAGCCGCTGCTGCGCCTTGTGCGCGCGCAGGCTGGTGATGCCGATGGCGAGGTCGTTGGACAGCTCCTGCAGCAGCGCGGCCTCTTCGGGGCTGATCTGTAGCACGTCGGGAGCGTACAGGTACAACAGGCCAAAGCTGCGCTCTTGTGCATGGTCCCGCGCATGCTCGCGCAGCGGCAGGCAGATCACCCCGTGAAAGCCATGCTCCAGCATGCGCTCGGTCCAGTCGGCAAAGTCCCCTTCGGTGCGGATGTCCTGCACGATCACCGGCTGGCCGGTGCGCACCGCAATGCCCGCCGGGCCCCGGCCATAGGGATCGTCGGCCGACCAGCTCAGGTGCAGGTTTTCCAGGTAGTTCTGGTTGTAGCCCGCATGGGCCACCGGGCGGATGGACTTGCGCTCGTCGTCCATGGCAAACCCCACCCAGCCCATGCGGTAGCCACCGATGTCCACCGCAATCTGGCAGATGGCCTGCAGCAGTGCGGTCTCGGACGTGGCGCGCACCAGGGTTTCATTGCATGCGCTCAGCAGGCGCTGGGCACGGCCCATGCGCGCCAGCTCGCGCTCGGTGCGCAGGCGTTCGGTCACGTCGGTGGCCAGCACCTGGCGGGCCGGGCGCCCGTTGAAGCTGATGCTGCCCGCCGTGATCTCCACATCCATGAAGCTGCCGTCCTTCTTGATGTGGCGGCTGATGACGGGCTTGTTGCGCTGGTCCATCGGAACGGCGCGGATGTTGGCCTCGACGTTGGGGCGCCGGTCGGCGGGCCACAGGTCCAGCATCGACATGGTCAGCAGTTCGGACTCGGTGTAGCCGTAGTGGCGCTCCATCGATCGGTTCACGGCCTGCAGCTGCAGGGTTTCGCGGTCGTACACCCACATGGGGTGCGGGTGCTCGTCAAACAGCATGCGGTATTGCTGCTCGGACGCATGCAGTTGCCCCGCCACATGCCGCAACTGCACCATGGCACCCAGCGACTCGGTCAGGATTTCCAGGTGCGCCACATCGCGGCGTGAAAACGCATTGACCTTGTCCGATGTGACCTTGAGCGACCCGACGATGGCGTCGCCACTGCGCAGCGGCACTGCCATCACCGACCGCACGCCGTGGCGGTGGGGCATCGACGCCATGTCCCAGCCCTCGGCTTCGGTGTCGTTGCACACCACGGTCTGGCCCCTGCTGAGCGCGGGCCAGAGCAGGCTCTGGTCCACCGCCAGCAGGTTGCCCACCGGGCGCACGTGGTCACCGGCCGACGCCTGCGCCACCAGCTGGCGGCCTTGCAGCAGCTCCACCATGGCGCCGCGCGCTTCGGTCTGGCGCAGCACGGTGCTGGCCACCAACTGCAGCACCTCAGGCAGCGGCATGTCCAGCGACGAGATGCGTTGCTGCACCTGCAGCAGCTCGGCATGGTTCTGTGCATCGCGCTGGGCGGCCAGGTCGGCCAGCTTTTGCGCGCTGATGTCGGTCATACCGCCCACCATGCGCACGGCCTTACCCTGCAAGTCACGGATCAGGAAGCCCCGGTCCAGCACCCAGGCATAGCTGCCATCCTGGCGGCGAAAGCGGTACTCGTCCGACCAGTGGTTGGCCGTGCCGTCGATGACGGCATGAATGCCTTCGAGCACTTCTCCGCTGTCATCGGGGTGCAGCCGCAAGGTCCACGAGGTGCTGTCCGGCGGCAACTGGTCGAGCGGGACGCCGAACAGGGTTTGCATGCCCTCGTTCCACCACATGGCATCGGTGTGCAGGTTCCAGTCCCACACCGCGTCGGCCGTGGCGCGTGAGACCAGGTGAAAGCGCTCTTCGCTTTCACGGCGGGCCTGCCGGGCCTGGTGCTGGGCCGAGATGTCCTGAAACGCCCCCTGAACCCGCACGATGCGGCCTTCGGCATCGCGCACCGCCTGCCCGGTAGTGCGCACCCAGAAATGCCGCCCTGCCGGTGTGACGAGTTCGGCTTCCAGGTCAAACGGTGTGCCGTGGTGGATGCAGCTCTCAAACGCTGTCTGCATGGCCTTCCGGTAGGGGGGCGGGTACAGCGCCAGAACCTGTTCCACTGATCCCACACGCCCCGCAATGCCGAAGGCAGCGGCAATCTCCTGCGACCAGTTCAGCTGCAGGCTGGGCAGCTCCACGATCCAGCCGCCAATACGGGCCATCTGCCCGGCCACGCGCAGGGTTTCGCTCTGGGCCAGCAGCTCGGCGTGCATCTTGTCGCGTTGCTGCACCAGGTCGGCCAGCACCTGCTTTTGGCGGCGCAGTTCCAGCTGCACCATCGCCTGCTCGGCCAGGATGCGCAGGCCCTCTAGTTGCTCGGCCTCGATGTGCCGGGGGATGGAGTCCAGCACCGCCAGCGTGCCCAGCGCCTGCCCTTCGGGCGTGACCAGCGGCACGCAGGCGTAAAAGCGTACATGGGGGTCCTGCGTGACCAGCGGGTTGTGGGCAAAAACCGGGTGCTTGTGCGTGTCGTTGACCACCATCGGCTCGCGACTGCCGCTCAGCGCATGTGCGCAGAACGCTATCGCGCGCTCGGTCTCCCTGAACGGCACACCGACTGCGGCTTTGAACCACTGCCGGTCGCTGTCCACGAAGTTGACTACCGCCATGGGGCACTGGCACACGCGCGCGGCCAGTGTGGCCAGCTGGTCAAAGCTGTCTTCCGTTGGGGTGTCGAGGATCGCGTAAGACTGCAGCGCCTGGAGCCGTGCGGCCTCTGCGGTGGCTTGCGCTGGTGGCATGGTCAGTCCACCGTGGCGCCGCTACGCACGCAGCTGCCCAGCCTGGTCAGTGCGACCAGGTCATGGGTGGTGGGGCGGAGTAGCGTCGGCAAGGCAATCGGGCAGTAGAGGGAGCGTGCAATGCGGCTGCACCGCGCGCTCAGGTTCACAGCGCCACAGGCACTGTGGCAAAGAGTGTGAATGCTACACCGCACCGCCCTTGCTGGCGACCTGCGCCCATGGGGGTTTGCCCCAAAAAACACAGTGTTCTGACCTTGCGCAGTCACCCAGGCAACCTTCGCGCAGCGCGAGGCTTGCTAACGTGGCCCCATGCAGATTTCCGAACTCGCTCAACAGGCCTCGGTGTCCGTCCACGCGTTGCGCCACTACGAACGGCTGGGCCTCATCCGCCCGGACCGCCGGGCCAACGGCTATCGCGACTACCCGGCCCGCATGCGGCGCGAGGTGGTGTTCATTGCCATGTCGCGGCAGTTGGGCTTCAGCCTGCCGCAGATAGCGCTGCGCCTGGACGAATACCGCGCCGGCACCCTGGGCATTGATGACATGGTGCAGGCCTTGCAGGAGCGTGTGGAGGCCATTGACCAGCAGATCGCTGCGCTGCAGTTCCAAAAATCCACGGTGCAGGCGCACCAGGCCTGGTTGCGCAACCCGTTGCGCCAGCAGCCGCAGCGGTCGCCATCTGCGGCACGGCAAACCCGCCCGGGCACAGCCACCACGCCCGCCAGACCCTGGCCGCGTGTGCGTGGCCCGGCAGCCCGCAAGCCCTAGCCCTCGGGACCGCACAACCCCCTCACCAGGAGACAACCACCATGACTGTTCCACCGACACCCCAGTCCAGCGATACCGAGTCCCACCCACCCCAAGCCACGATGGAAGCCTTGAAAGGCATGGTGCTGGCCATGCCCATGGCCCGCACGCTGGGGCTGGGCTTTGTGCATGCCGAGCTCGGGCGGGTGGAGGTGGAGATACCGGTGAGCGAGGCCTTCAGCTTTCGCCCCGGTCAGTTGCAGGCGACGGCCGTGTTTGCGGTGGCCGACTTTGCGGCGGTGGCCGCGGCAGGCAGTGTGTTGCCGCCCGGCTGGACCAATGCCACCGTGGACACCACCCTGAAAATTGTGGCCCCCGCGCAGGGCGAATGCCTGCGTGCGCGCGGCCGTGTGGTGGATGCGGGGCGCCTGCTCACCGTCTGTGCTGCCGATGTGTGGGCGGTGGATGCCGCTGGGCAGGAGCGGCTGTGCGCCACGCTGCTCGCCACAGCGCGCAACATCGACACCGGCGCCCCTCGCCCGCCCCGGGGCTGACCGCTGCTGCGGTGCCCGTCAGGCTTTCTGGCGCCGTGCCCGCACGGCCGCCGCCAGCCCTTCGAGCACTGGCACGGTCTGCGCCATGCTGATGCAGGCATCGGTCACTGACACGCCTTGCGCCAGCGGCTGGCCGGGCACGATGTCCTGGCGGCCTTCCTGCAGGTGGCTCTCGATCATCAGGCCGGTGATGCGTGTGTCGCCTGCGGCAATCTGCTGCGCCACTTCTGCCGCCACGGTGATCTGGCGCTGGTGCTGCTTGCTGCTGTTGGCGTGGCTCACGTCGATCATCACCTGCTCGCGCAGGCCCGCGGCCTTGAGCACGGCGCAGGTCGCATCCACATCGGCGGCGCTGTAGTTGGGCTGCTTGCCACCGCGCAGGATCACGTGGCAGTCCTGGTTGCCGCGCGTTTCAAAAATCGCGGCCTGGCCCATTTTGGTCATGCCCATGAACGCGTGCGCGGCGCTGGCCGCCAGGATGGCGTCGCTCGCCACCTTCACGCCGCCATCGGTGCCGTTCTTGAACCCCACGGGGCAGCTCAACCCGCTGGCGAGCTGCCGGTGGCTCTGGCTCTCGGTGGTGCGCGCGCCAATCGCGCCCCAGCTCACCAGGTCGCTGATGAACTGCGGCGAGAGCAGGTCCAGAAATTCGGTGCCCACCGGCAGCCCCAGCGCCAGCACATCCAGCAGCAGCGCACGCGCCATCTCCAGCCCTTCGTTGATCGCAAAGCTGCCATCGAGGTGCGGATCGTTGATGTAGCCCTTCCAGCCCACCGTGGTGCGCGGCTTTTCGAAGTACACGCGCATCACGATGAGCAGGTCGTTCTGCAGCGCGTCCGCCTGCTGCTTGAGCTGGCGCGCGTAGTCCATGGCCTGGCCATGGTCGTGGATGGAGCAAGGCCCCACCACCACGATCAGCCGGTCGTCCTGCCCGTGCAGGATGCGCGAAATGGCGACGCGGCTGGTCTCGACCAGGTTCTGCGCCGCATCGGGCGTGGGCAGCCATTCCTGCAGCAGCGCAGGCGTGATCAGCGGGCGCACGGCCTTGATGCGCGTGTCATCGATGCGCGTCGTGTCGTGGGTGGAGATGGGGGTAGCGGAGCGGTGTGCGTGGGTCATGGTGGCCCCGATTGTCGCGGAGCCCGGTCACAGGCCGAATTGGGCCACCTGCCAGATACCGGCGCGGCCCAGGCCAGAGACGCAGAGTAAGGGCCGCCCCGCAGCGAGTGCGTCGTCCCCCTGCCCGCAGCGCGCAGCGGTGGGAGAGCGGGGGGAAGCGGCGTAGCCGCTCAGGGGGAGTGTCCGAATTCAAGGTCTGCGGAACGCCGCATTCTGCCGCGCCCAATGGCGCGACTGCAGGTGGTCCATGCGCACCGTGCCGCCCGTAGACGGCGCATGCACAAACCGTCCTTCGCCCACATAGATGCCCGCATGGCTGGGCTGGCGGCCGGTGCCAAACACCACCAGGTCGCCCGCGCGCAGCTCGCTGCCGTCGATGGGATAGCCCCAGGTGTTGAGCTGGGCTACCGTGCGCGGCGGTGGTGTGCCCACCTGGTTGCGGTACACGTAGCCGATCAACCCGCTGCAATCAAAACCCGAATCCGGCGTATTGCCGCCGTAGCGGTACGGCGTGCCCACCAGGCCCAGCGCGTGGATGGCGATGTCGTGCGCCTGCTCGGGGGTGAGCGGTGGCGTGGTGCGGGAAGGGGCCGAGGCCGATGGAGGGAAAGAAGGTGACGGAGGCCGCGATGTGCCGCAACCGGCCAGCACCAGCAGGGCGGCAGTGCAGACGGCGGCAAGGCCCAGGGGGTGAAAAGAGCGCATGGGCCGAAGGGTAACGGATAGGGCGGCGCGCAGCACCCTACCCCACCGGCCGCCAGGGGATATTGGCCCAAAGTGCCGCCAGCGCTTGTCCTTCAAGCGCCAGCAGCTATCGTTTTGATACCGCAGCCGCTTATGCCATCGCCACGGCTTGGGCCGCCATGCGCCGTGCCATCAGCCGGTTGGCCACGCTCACGATGGCGTTCACCGAGGCGGTCACGATGTTGTGGCTGGCGCCTGCGCCAAAGGTGGAGCCCGCCACGCCGTCCATGGCCGCTTCCACAATCGCCAGCGCCTGGGCATTGGCGCCCGTTCCGGTGGCGCGTTCTTCGTAGTGGTCTACGCGCAGTGGCAGGCCGAGGGCGTCCACCGTCGCGGCAATCGGCCCGTTGCCCTGGCCGCGCAGGGTCTGGCGCGTGCCGTCGATGGTCACGTCCAGCTCGATACCCTGGCCGTCTTCATCGATGCGGTGGCTGTGGCAGGTGATGGCGGCCTGTGCTGGGGCCTGCAGATAAGTGCCCTGGAAAAGTGCCCACAGCGCATCGCCCGTCATCTCGCCTTCGCTCGCGTCGGTCTGGCGCTGCACCACGGCGCTGAACTCCACCTGCATGCGGCGCGGCATCACCACGCCGTGTTCGCGTTCGAGCAAGAAGGCGATGCCGCCCTTGCCGGACTGGCTGTTCACGCGGATCACGCTGTCGTAGGTGCGGCCGAGGTCGGCGGGGTCGATGGGCAGGTACGGCACTTCCCATAAGGCGTTCGGGTCTTGCGCCGCAAAGCCTTTCTTGATCGCGTCCTGGTGCGAGCCTGAGAACGCGGTGAACACCAGGTCGCCTGCGTAGGGGTGGCGAGGGTGCACGGGCAAGGCCGTGCATTCCTCGGCAATGCGCGCGACCGAGGTGATGTCCGAGAAGTCGAGGCCCGGGTGTACGCCCTGCGTGTACATGTTGAGCGCCAGCGTCACGATGTCCACATTGCCGCAGCGCTCGCCGTTGCCGAAGAGGCAGCCTTCCACGCGGTCGGCACCGGCCATCATCGCGAGTTCTGCCGCCGCCACGCCCGTGCCCCGGTCGTTGTGCGGGTGCACCGACAGCACGATGTGCTCGCGGGGGCTGAGGTGCCGGTCCATCCACTCGATCTGGTCGGCAAACACGTTGGGCGTGGCGTTCTCCACCGTGGTGGGCAGGTTGATGATGATGGGGCGGCCGGGGCCTGCACCCCAGGTGGCGATGGCGGTCTGGCAGGCCTTGAGCGACACGCTGAGCTCGGTGGCGCTGAAGGTCTCGGGCGAGTACTGCAAGGTCCACTGCGTTTCGGGCTGCGCGTCGGTGAGCTGCTTGAGGTAGCCCACGTGGTGGCTGATGAGCTGCATCACCTGCGTCACGTTCATGCCGAACACGATGCGCCGCCAGGCGGGCGCGGTGGCGTTGTACAGGTGCACGATGGCGCGGGGTGCGCCCTTCACGGCTTCTACCGTGCGGGCAATCAGGTCCTCGCGCGACTGGGTCATGACCATGATGGTCACGTCGTCGGGGATCAGGTTCTCGTCGATGAGGCGGCGCACAAAGTCAAAGTCGATTTGCGAAGCGGCCGGAAAGCCGACCTCGATCTCCTTGAAGCCGATGCGCACCAGCTCGTGAAAGAGCTTCATCTTGCGCTCGCCGTTCATGGGCTCGAACAAGGCCTGGTTGCCGTCGCGCAGGTCGGTGGAGAGCCACACGGGGGCGCGGGTGATGCTGCGGGTGGGCCATTGGCGGTCGGCGAGCGCAATGGGGGCGATGGGCTGGTACTTGGTGGCGGGCTTGGCAATCATGAGAGGCTCCACGAACGGTGTGTGCGGTGTGCAAAACAAGCAGCACGGTGCACGGGTCAATCGGAATCGAAAGAAATCAAAACGAATGACATCCCCTGCAGCCCTTTGCGTATGCAAAGGCTGGTTCGCGGGCCGGGGTCAGGGGGAGATCAGGTGTTGCGCTGAGCGAATCAGGCAACGAGGGAGGCGAACGCAGGCAGACCCCGGCCAGGCACTAGACCTAGCGATAGGGTGGATAGAAGCATGCTGCGTTGCATAGGGGGTCGAAGATAGCACAGCGCTGCCGCCGCGCGCAACCCTTTGCATGAAATCTGCCGATGGCGCTGGTCGAACATGCCCTATTAGCTATTGAAAACATAGCAAACAGGGCTGTTAGCATGGCGCCCTTGCAGTCCCCACCGATGGCGTAGTCCGTGCGGGTGGGCACGACCGGCCCCGATTCAGGAGACCCCATGCCTTACCTGTTGCTCATCATGGAACCCCACGGCCAGCGTGCCGAGCGGGGCCTGGCCGGTGGTCAGGAGGCCTATGCCCGCATGCAGCGTTTTGGGGCAGGATTGCAGGCCCGTGGCCTGTTGCGCGCCAGCGAGTCACTGGCCTCGACCGAACAGGCCGTGAGGCTGCAGGTGCGCGATGGGCAGACCCGCCTGACCGACGGGCCGTTTGCCGAGACCAAGGAAATGGTGGGCGGCTTCTTTCTCATCGACTGCGCCACGCGCGAAGAAGCCGTTGCCATCGCCCGCGAATGCCCAGCCGCCGAGTGGGCTACGGTAGAGGTGCGCGAGCTGGCGCCCTGCTACCACGGCGCTGTGGACTGAATCAAGCCGATGCACTCGCCTGCAGCGCCAGAAACTGCGGCGCAGGCATGGGGCGTGCAAACACATAGCCCTGCAGCACATCGCAGCCTTGCCGCACCAGGTAGTCGGCCTGCTCCTGCGTTTCCACGCCCTCGGCGGTCACCTGCAGACCCAGGCTGTGTGCCAGTGCGACGATGGCTGTGACGATGGCGCGGCTGTGCTCCTGCCCTGGCAAATCTTTGACAAAGCTGCGGTCGATCTTCAAGCGCCGCATGGGCAACTGGCGCAGGTACGCCAGTGACGAGTAGCCGGTGCCGAAGTCATCGATGGCCAGGTGAATACCCAGCTGGCTCAACCGGTGCAGCGTGTGGGCGCCGGCCTCCATGTTTTCCATCAGCACGGTTTCGGTCAGCTCGATCTCCAGCAGGTGCGCGGGCAGGCCTTCTTCACGCAGGATGTCCATCACGCGTTCCAGAAACTGCGGGTCGCCCAGCTGCCGTGCCGAGATGTTCACGGCCACGCGCAGAGACTTGCCGCCCTTCCACTGCGCGGCGTCGCGGCAGGCGGTGCGCATCACCCAGTAGCCCAGCGGGGCAATGAGGCCGCAGTCTTCGGCCACCGACACGGCCTCGAGCGGCGACACGGAGCCCAGCTCCGCGTGCGTCCACCGCAGCAAGGCCTCGGCGCCGACCAGGGCCCGGTCGCTGGCGGCAAACAGGGGCTGGTAGTGCAGCGCCAAACCGGTGCCCTGCTCCAGCTCGGCACGCAGCGCCTGTTCAATGGCCTGGCGCCGCACCACGGCCAGGTTCATCGACGCATCAAACCGTACGCAGCGGTTCTTGCCCATCTCCTTGGCGCGGTACATGGCGGTGTCGGCATTGCTCACCAGCGCGTCCATGTCCATCGCATCGTCCGGAAACGTGGCAATGCCTGCGCTGCAGGTCACATTCACCTGCTGGCCGACCTCGGTGTAAGCGGCCTGGAAAACGCTGACGATGCGTTGTGCGTATTTCTCCAGCGCTGCATCATCCATGTCCAGCCGCAGGATGAGCGCAAATTCGTCCCCGCCCAGGCGCGAGATGGTGTCGGTGCTGCGCACCACAGATTGCAGGCGCTTGGCCACCTGGCGCAGCAGCCCGTCTCCCGCCGCATGGCCGAAGGTGTCGTTGACTGTTTTGAAGTTGTCCAGGTCGATGTACACCAGCGCCACCCGGTAGCCTGCGCCACGTGCGCCCTGCAGCTCGGCGGCCAGTTTCTCGTTGAATGCATGCCGGTTGCCCATGCCGGTGACCGCGTCGGTGTGGGCCAGCTCATGCAGGCGGTTTTCGGCATCGCGCACTGCGGCGCGGCTGCGCAGCACCATGGCGGTGGCCATGGCCATCACGCAGATGGCGATCAGCAAGGCAGTGCCAAACCGGATGCCCAGGCGCATGTACAAGGCCGCCATCGACTTTCGGATGTACAGCGTGCCCCAGGTGTTGCCAGACGCCTCGATGGGCCTGGCGATCTCCAGCATGTGCCAGCCTGCGCGCTCTGCGGCGCCGTCCAAGCCCGTGGCACGCAGCGTGGTGGGAAAGTCCGGGTCGCGGTCGCGCGCGTAGTGGGCGAACAGCACGCCATCCTTGTCGTACACCGTGGCGCTGATCACCATGGACGATGACCGCAGCGCACCCAGCATTTCGTTGGCGGTGCTGGTGTCGCGGAACACCACGGCCGCCGAGATGTTGTCGGCCACGATGGCGGCTTCCACCCGGCTGTCTTGCAGCATGGACGCGCGGGTGCTCCAGTAGTCCACGCCGGTGAGCGCCAGCACCACGGTCAGTAGCGCCATGCCTGCGGCCAGGATGCCGGTGACTACCAGGCGCGATGACAGCAGGCGATGTGTCGCCGGGCTTGCGGGCGCTGCGGTGCCGGCTTCAGAGGGGCGTGTTTTCACCGGCCTCCCCTGGCCAGCCGCAGCAGCCGTGAGCTGATGATGAGGCCGGCCTTGTTGGCGGCGTCGGGGCTGATGCCGAACACCACACGTCCTTCCTGCTGGGCCAGGGCGATGACGATTTCGGGATTCACAAAGGTGATTTCGTCCGACACCGTGAGGATGCCGTGGGATGGAGGCAGGGTCCGCAGCAGCCGCAGAACAGGTTCCACTTCCGCGTTGTGGACGATGAGCACGCGGCAGCCACGAATCGCCGGCAGATCCAGCAAGCGCACGCGGACGGTGCGGCCCTTGGTGGCCTGTTTGCCATCAAGGGCGGTCAAGGCGCGCTTGAGCGGGCTGAACGCAGACACACACACCGTGACGTCATTGCCGGGCGCACCATCGCTATCGGGCCAGTCGATGAACTGGATGAAGTTGAAGATATAGGCGGCCTTGAGGTCCAGGTCGGCCACGGGCTCATTGGCATGCGCTGCACTGGTGCCCAACCCGCACACCCACCACAGGCAGATCGCCAGCAGTGCATGCCATCGCTGGGTGTTGGCCATGGCTCAGAACGCGTAGGTCAGCTTGACGCGATACGTGCGCCCGTCCTGCCGGAGCGCGTCTTCCCGCACCTCAAACGAAGCGGGGTCGGAATATCGGCGGTTGAACAAGTTGTACACCCCCAGCGATACATCCACGTCCGCGATCCGCGTGGAATAGGTCACATGGGTCAGTACATACCCGGGCAGGCGGGCGTTGAGCACGGTGTTGCGCGGGCCGATGCCGATGGCCTCGAAGGCGTAGCGGCCCGGGTTCCAGCCCCAGCCCGCAGGCGCGTGCAGCACGTCGGACCATTGCAGCTTGAGCAGGTGCCGGGGCGAGTTGGTCAGCGCTGCGTCCATTGACGGGTCCCGTGCCTTTTGCCATCCGTAGGCCACACGCAGGCGCCGCCCGCCCGCCCAGCGTTGTTCGGCCTCGGCCTCCAGGCCGTGCACTTTGACGGTGCGGGTGTTGTTGAAAGTGAGGCGGTCTGAGTGGCCCAGGCTGTCCAGCGAGATCAGGTCGCTCACCCCCGACCGGAACGCCGTCAGCAGCAGGCGCGTGGCCCCGGTCGGTGCATGCTCCACGGCCAGTTCGGTGGTGCGCACACGCTCGGACCGGATGCTGGTGGTGTCCACCACACCGCCGGGCAGGTTCACGCGGTAGTCGCGCTCGTAGGCATTGGCCGGGCGGTAGGCGGTGCCGTGCAGCAGCTTGACGGCGGTGGCAGCGTCCCACCAGTACACCAGTCCCAGGCGGGGGTGCAAGGCGCCTGCGCTGCCCGACTGCTGTCCCCAGCGCAGGCCGGTGTGCAGCGTGAGGTTGGGGCGCAGCGCAAACTCATCCTGCAGATAGACCCCCAGCACATTGCCGTTGCGGCGTGTGTCGAGGTACTGCGCCGGTGGGTCCAGGTCGTCATTGCGCTGTGCAATGCGGGTATCGCGCCGGTAGTCCAGCCCCCAGGACAGCTTGTGCTGCGCGAGGGCCGTGCTCACCCACTGCCACTCGGTGCCCCACCACTGGCCGGTGCCGACGTCGCGGTTCACCGTCACGGGCGGGTAGTCGTACACGTAGTCGCCCACGTATTGGTAGCGCCCTGCGTGCAGGCGTGCCGTGAAGGCCAGCGTCGGCTGCCATTGCGCGGTGTATTCGGCGGCCACGCGCGTGCTGGTGTCGATGTACCGCGAGCGCGGGTCGTTGAAAACCTGCGAAAACGCTGCGGTCGGGATGCCCTTGGTGCGCTCGCCGTGGGCAAGGGTCAGCGTCAGCCCATCGCGTCGCATGCGGGCGAACAGCTGGGTGCTGCGGTCATAGTCCAGCCCGTGCGCCACGCCCTGGTGGCTGGCGGGCGCATCGAACGCGGGGTAGTACTGGTCGGCCCCGCGTGCGGTGGAGCGCGTGGCCGCGATCAGCCAGTCGCCTCCCTGCGCATCGACGGCGCCTACGGAAAACCGCAGCTTGGCGTAGCCATGGCTGCCGGCCTCGGTGCTCACCTGGGGCCCGCCCAGCTGGCGACCGTCGCGGGTGATGACATTGACCACGCCAAAAAACGCATTGGCCCCATACACCGCCGACCCGGGGCCAGGCACAAATTCCACCCGTTCCACCAGGTCCAGGTCGATGGGAAAGTCCGTGCCGATGCTCGCCTGGTCGTAGAGGTTGTCGTTGAAGCGCACGCCATTGACCAGCAGCAGCACCCGCGTGTTGTAGTCGCCCGGCGTGGCAAAACCCCGTGTGCCCAGATAGTGGTAGCTGCGGTCGTAGGACACGTACAGCCCGCGCATGCTGGCCAGCACATCGGCCAGCGTGCGGTAGCCAAACAGCTGGATGTCATCGGCGGTCACCACGCTCACGGCCGCCGGGGCCTCCAGGGCCGTCTGTGCATACCGGCTGGCCGTGGTGACCTGCATCTGCATGAGCTGCTCCAGCGGCAGGTCGGCCATGGCGGCGATGTCGGACTGCGCGTGGGCTGCCGCCATGCCAGCGCACAGCCCCAATACCACCCATGGGCGGTATGGCCGCTGTCGATAGGTCGATCCTCGTTTCATGGCAAAGGCACTGCGTGTGGCTGGCGGTGGTCCCCCCGTGGGGACCTCGCTGGCGGGCGGGCGGAAGGATGCGGGGCGAAGTCCCGGGATCGATGAATCAGTCTTTACAAATTGTATCGACCAGGGGTTGCAAAACCCAGTGCGGGCGCTCAGTAGTCTCCCTATGGCGGCCCCTCGCCCACCCCGCGCGCCAACCGGTCGGGATAGGTGTTAACCCTCGTTTCGCCCGGGCTTGCACATCCGGATGTCGATTTCCGGCGCTCCCATTCGTCGTCACTGTGAAGCACCTGGCAAGGACCGTCGGCGCTTCCGAATTTTTAACTACCCCGAGGAGAACCGCATGCGCTTCATGATCATCATCCAGGCCACCACCGAATCCGAACAAGGCTGCATGCCGACCGCAGCCCTGATGACCGCGATGGCCCGCTACCACGAAGAACTGGCACGCGCCGGCGTCCTGCTGGACGCCAGCGGCCTGCAGCCGTCCGCCAAAGGCTGGCGCGTGGGCTACAGCGCCAGGGGCACCCGCACCGTCACCGACGGCCCGTTCACCGAGACCAAGGAGCTGATCGCGGGCTACACACTCATCCAGGTGCGCAGCCGTGACGAGGCGCTGGAATGGACCCGCCGCTTTCCCAATCCGCGCGGCGAGGGCCTGGAGGCCGAGATCGAGGTGCGACAACTCTACGAAATGGAAGACTTTGCCGGCGTGGATGGCGTCGAGCAGTTCCGCGACCTCGAAACCCTGCGCGGCTGATGCGCGGCGTGAAGGACATCCCCATGGTCAAAACCATCGCCCTTGTGTTGCTGGCGGCCCTGGCGCTGCTGCTGGCGTTTGCAGCCACCCGCCCCGACACCTTCCGCGTGGAACGCAGCCGCGTCATTTCGGCCCCGCCCGAGCGCGTATTCGGCCTCATCCACGACCTGCGCCAGTTCAACACCTGGAACCCCTACGAACGCAAGGACCCGGCCATCCAGGGCCAGTACAGCGCCGCCACCCGCGGCCCTGGCGCACGCTACGCTTGGCAGAGCGACAAGGTGGGCGTGGGCAGCATGGAGATCGTCGAGGCCACAGCGCCCCGCCGCGTGGGCATGAAGCTCGACTTTGTGAAGCCCTTTGAAGCCCACAACCAGGTGGAATTCACCCTGCAGCCCGAAGGTGCAGGGGCCACGCGCGTGACCTGGGCCATGCAGGGCCCTGTGCCCTACCTGGCCAAGATCTCCCACCTCGTGTTCAACATGGACCGCATGGTGGGGCAGGACTTTGAGGAGGGCCTGGCCAACCTGCAGGCCGTGGCGCAGAAGCCCGCCCCATGAACGCGTGCCACCGCTGCTTCACCTTTGCCAAACCCGTCGTTTCCCTTTACCGTCATCACCCTTCTGGAGAGTCGTCATGCATGCACAGATTTTCGTGAACCTGCCCATCGACAACATGGCCCGCTCGCAGGCGTTCTTTCGCGCGCTGGGCTACGAGTTCAACCCCCAGTTCACCAACGACCAGGGCGCCTGCCTGGTGGTGGGCGAGAACCTCTTCGTGATGCTGCTCGTCAAGAGCTTCTACCAAACCTTCACCGACAAAACGATTGCCGACGCACGCACCACGTCGGAGGTGCTGGTGTGCTTCTCGTGCAGCAGCCGGGAAGAGGTTGATGCCCTGGTGGACAAGGCCGTGGCCGCAGGCGCCACCACGCCGCGCCCGGCGCAGGACCTGGGCTTCATGTACTCGCGCAGCTTTGACGACCTGGACGGCCACACCTGGGAGTTTGTGCACATGGTGGACGCCAGCCAAGCCCTGGGCTGACGGCCGGTGAGCGCGCCCGCCCTGCCCGACCGCGATGCCCTGCACCGCAGCATTGACTCGGTGTGGCGCATCGAGGCTGCACGCATCATTGCCAGCGTGGCGCGCATGACCCGCGACGTGGGCCGGGCTGAGGAGCTGGCGCAAGACGCCCTGGTGGCCGCGCTGGAGCATTGGCCCCAAGACGGCCTGCCCGCCAACCCGGCCGCCTGGCTCATGACCACCGCCAAGCGCCGCGCCATCGACCACCTGCGCCAGCAGGCCCTGCACCAGCGCGAGCACGAGGCCCTGGGCCACGACCTCGAAGCGCTCGAGGCGCAGTACGCGCCCGATGTGGTGGACACCCTGATGCATGCCGAGCAGGACGACATCGGCGACGACCTGCTGCGCCTCATCTTCACCGCGTGCCACCCCGTGCTGCCCACTGAGGCGCGCGTGGCCCTCACCTTGCGGCTGCTGGGCGGCCTCACCACGGCCGAGATCGCGCGCGCCTTTCTGGTGCCTGAGCCCACCGTGGCCCAGCGCATCGTGCGCGCCAAGCGCAGCCTCACGGCCGCGCAGGTGCCGTTTGAAGTGCCCGGCGCGGCCGAGCGCGCGCCGCGCCTGGCCTCGGTGCTGGAGGTGATCTACCTCATCTTTAACGAAGGCTATGCCGCCACCGCAGGCGACGACTGGATGCGCCCCGCGCTGTGCGGCGAGGCCCAGCGTCTGGTGCGGGTGCTGGCCAGCCTGGCGCCCGACGAGCCCGAAGTGCAAGGCCTGGTGGCGCTGCTCGAAATCCAGGCATCGCGCCTGCCCGCGCGCACCGATGCACAAGGCCAGCCCGTGCTGCTCATGGACCAGGACCGCGCACGCTGGGACCACCTGCTGGTACGCCGGGGCCTGGCGGCGCTGGACAAGGCCGAGCAGCTGGCGCGCGCCGGTAAGCCCTGGGGGCCGTATGCGCTGCAGGGCGCCATCGCCGCCTGCCACGCACGCGCCAGGCAGGCGCAAGACACGGACTGGCCCCACATCGTGGCGTTGTACGACGCACTGCTGCAGGTGGCGCCCTCGCCCGTCGTAGCGCTCAACCGCGCCGTGGCCGTGGGCATGGCCGAAGGGCCCGCAGCCGCGCTGGCGCTGGTCGATGCGCTGGCGGGCGACCCCCTGCTGCGCCACTACCACTGGCTGCCCAGCGTGCGCGGCGACCTGCTGGCCAAGCTGGACCGGGGGGCCGAGGCGCGTGCCGAGTTCGAGCGCGCGGCCAGCCTCACCCGCAACGCGCAGGAAAAGGCGCTGCTGCTGGCCCGTGCCTGCGGCTGAAGGCCGGTGTTGCGCCCACCCTCCCCACGTTTCAAGGACACCTCCCCATGCTGCACGCTGCCCCTGAATACCCGCTGGACGGCGGCTGCACCTGCCGCCAGGTGCGCTACCGCCTGCTCACGCCTCCGCTGTTTGTGCACTGCTGCCACTGCCGCTGGTGCCAGCGCGAAAGCGGCGCAGCCTTTGCGCTGAACGCGATGATCGAGGCCGACCGCGTGGAGTTGCTCGCTGGTGCGCTGGCGATGGTGCACACCCCGTCAGAAAGTGGCCTGGGCCAAAAGATTGCGCGTTGCCCGCACTGCCAGGTGGCGGTCTGGAGCCACTACGCAGGTGCGGGCCCGGTGATGGCCTTTTTGCGCGTGGGCACGCTGGATGTGCCGGACCACCTGCCGCCCGACATCCACATCTTCACGGCCTCCAAACAGCCCTGGGTGGTGCTGCCGCCGGGGACACCCGCCGTGGCGGAATACTACGAACGCGAGGGGTTGTGGCCCGCGCAAAGCATCGCCCGTCGCCAGGCGGTGTTGCCGCGCATCCAGGCCTACCGTGCGGCGGCGGGGCTCGACCCGGCCTGATGGCGTGTGCAGAGCGGGGGCTCACCGCCTGCGGCGTTTTTTGAATGTCTGCCCCTGCGGAGTGGGGGCCTTGGGTGCCAGCCCCAACGCGGCACGCGCCAGCGTATCGGCCGCGCCATTGCGGTGGCGGGGAATCCACAGGACCTGGGCTTGTGGGAACTGCTGCAGTGCCTGGCGTGCTTCGTCAAACAGCGTTGCCAGCCGCGCGATGGGTGCCTTGGGGTGGTTGCCCAGCTGCTCCACCAGCACACTGTTGTCGCTGAACACGTGCACCGGGCTCGATGCGGCGATGTCCTGCTGCGCCAGCCACTGCAGCGCCAACATCAGCGCGCGCAACTCGGCCTCGTTGTTGCAGCCGGTGAAGGTGGTGGCGTCAGAGATCTGGTGCTGCACGGTGCTGTCGGGGCCCGTCAGCACCGCCCCCAGGCCCATGCGCCCGGGGTTGGGCCAGGCACTGCCATCGCAGTGAATCACCCAGGCACCAGGGGCAAGCGGCGCGGCCGCCCTTGCAGCGGTCACTTGTAGAACGCTTCGACCGTGCCCTTGATCTTGATGAGCAGCGGCTGGCCCTTGCGGTCCACCGTCTTGCCGGCGGGCACCTTCACCCAGCCTTCGCTGATGCAGTATTCCTCCACATCAAAACGCTCCTTGCCGTTCAGGCGGATGCCGATGTCGTGCTCGAACACGGCGGCCACGTGGTGCGGGCTGCGGGGGTTGACCGACAGGTGATCGGGCAGGGGCGGCTGGGCGGGGGTGTTGGGGGTGGTGGCTTCGGTCATAGAGGTCTCAGCGAGAAAGGAAAAAACGCAAAGCGCGGATTCTCCGGCATTTGCGGTGCGGGTCTCCCTAGCGTTCGATCATCGCCCCAGCGGCGCCACGCCGATCAGCCACGCATGGCCCCAGAAGGCAAAGCCCACCCAGGCCACGGCGCCCACCACCACTGCCGCTGCCGTGCCCGCAGCGCTGCCCGCCGCGTACACGGTGCCCTGCGCCCGGTCGCGCTGGCGCGCGGCGCGAAAGCTCAGCACGGCCCACAGCAAAAAGCTGCCAAACAGCAGCACATCGGCCAGGTTGCCGTTGGATAGCAAATGCGCCAGCGCCCACACCTTCACGCCCAGCACCATGGGGTGGTGCAGCCGGGCCTTGATCGCATTGCGCGGCACATAGGTGGCGGCCAGCAGCACAAAGGCGATCAGCGTCAGCAGCGCCGCCGCGTGCCGCATGCCGATGGGCGGCACCCACAGCACCACGGGCTGCTGCCGCGCCAGGCCATAGCCCCAGACGATGAGCGCCAGGCCCACGGCCGACACCAGCGAATACAGCCCTTTCCACGGCATCTCCCCCATGCGTGCCAGCGTTTGCTTGCGCCAGCCATCGGCCACGATGCGCACCGAGTGCACGCCCAGAAACAGCACCAGTCCCAGTACCAGATACCCCATGGCCAAGCCTTTCATGTTGTCGTCGTGAACAGGTTATGAGGACGAAGGCGGGTCTGCGCCATCGGTGGCAAAGCTCCGTCGTGCAAGTCCTGATCGATTATCGGCAGAGCAGGCGATTGCACCCGTTGCGGAGGGACTTGCGCGGCCCCTGCAGACGCATGCTCTGGAGAACGGTCGTCAGCCCTGGATTCAAGTCGAAAGTGCCGCAAGCGCCAGTGAATTATGCGCTGGCAGCTATCAATTCAATAGTAAATTGCGGTGGCATTCCCAGCGGGCAGGTCGGATCAGGCGCCCGCATGCTGCGCCAGCAGCGCCCCCACCTTGGGCTTGGCGCAGCGCTGCAGCGTTTGCAGCAGCGTGTAGCTGGGCTCAGCCACCCGCCAGCGGGTACGCAGGTCGTGCTGCATGCGCGCCAGCAGCGCGGCCGCCATCTCGGCGTCGGCCAGCGCCCGGTGGGCCTGGCCCGTGCGCGGCAGGCCGTGGTAGTCCACCAGCGTGCCCAGTTGGTGGCTGGGCGCCTCGGGGTACAGGCGCCGCGACAGCAGCACCGTGCACGCAAACGGCTGCGGTGCGGGCAGCCCAGCCAGGGCCAGTTCGGCCTGCCAGAACTTGCTGTCGAACGACGCGTTGTGCGCCACCATGGGCGCATCGCCCACAAAACGCGCGGCGTCCTGCATCACCTGTGCCGCGTCGGGTGCGGCGTTGACCATTGCGTTGGTGATGCCGGTGAGCTGGGTGATGAAGGACGGAATCCACACCCCAGTCTTCATCAGACTCTGGAACCGGTCCACCACCTGGCCCCGCTCCAGCAGCACGATGGCCACCTCGGTCGCACGCGCGCCCTGGCCGGGCGAGACGCCGGTGGTTTCAAAGTCGATGACGGCGATGGGGGACATGGGCTTGCGTGCGAAAAGGAAGGATTGTGCCGCCGCCCCGCAGGCCATGTTGTGCGCCCAGGGTGTCTGTGTGTCACCGTGCCTATCCAGTGCGTGGCCTACACTGCCCCACTCCTTTTCTGGATGCATGTAGCCGAGCACACCATGAAGAAAAACGCCACCCAACCCGCCTGGCTCTGCGCCGCGTTGGACTACCTGCCGCAATGGCTGGACCTGCAACTGGAGCGCTACCGCCAGCCCGGGTGTTCCGTGGCCCTTGCGCGCGGCGGCGAAACGGTGGCGGAGCTGGCGCTGGGGGTGGCCGACATGCGCACCCACAAACACTAGAACCTGTTCAAGGTCATTTTGGAGTTGCACAAGTACCTTGCCGGGATGGGATGCCAGGCGCGGTGCGCAGCCAATAGCTTGGCTATTGGCAAGCGCCGCAACGCCGCAGACCGCCCGGCAAGGCACTTGCCCGCAGGGTTGGAGTGAAATCGGGCGATCGGACGCCCCGGCTGCTTGCATGGGCACGAGCCCATGCGGCGCATCCGAAGCATCCACTCATCCCGATTGCACTTCAATGCAATCTCCAAAAAGACCTTGAACAGGTTCTTGCCCCGGCACCGCCTGCGCATTGCATCGCACTCCAAGAGCTTTACGGCAGCGGGCGTCATGCTGCTGCGCGAGCAGGGCCAAGTCGGGCTGGAGGACCCCATCGGCCGCTATGTCGATGGCCTGCACAAGGACCTGGCCCGCGCCCGCATTGGCGAGCTGCTCTCGCACAGCGCGGGCGTGACGCGCGACGGCCCTGATGCCGGTCAGTTTCTGGACCGGCGGCCATATCTCTCCCGCGCCGAGCTGCTGGCGGACTTGCGCGCCAAGCCGCCGCTGGAGGCAGGGGTACAGCTCAAGTATTCCAACCACGGCTATGGCCTGCTGGGGCTGATGATGGAGCAGGTCACGGGCACGGACTACGCCCGCTGGATGCAGCGCCACGTAATCGCCGCCGCAGGCCTGCAAGAGACCGCGCCCGACATGCCCCATCTGCCCCGGCGCGCGCCCCTGGCCGTGGGCCACAGCAGCGAGTTTCCGTTCGGCCAGCGGCTGATCGTGCCGAGCGACAACCCGTGCGATGCCATGGCCCCGGCGGCCGGGTTTGTGTCCACCGCGTCGGATGTGGCCCGCTTCTTTTCGCAGCTGGCGCCCGACAGCCAGCGCAGCATCCTGTCGCCCGCCAGCCGCCGCGAGATGGCGCAGCGCCGCTGGCGCGACCCCTGCAACCTGTTCGAGTCCCACTACGGCCTGGGCACCATGCTCAGCGCGCCGGGCCCGCGTGAATGGATGGGCCATACCGGCAGCTTGCAAGGGTTCCTGTCACGCACCGCGCGCTACCCCGCACTGGATCTGACGGTGACGGTGCTCACCAACGCGCAGGACGGCCTGTCCACAGAGTGGGTGGAGGGCATTGCCAGCATCCTGTTTGCGTTCCAGCAGCATGGTGCGCCGGGCAAAAAGGAAGCCGCCTGGGCGGGGCGCTGGTGGAGCCTGTGGGGCGCGAGCGACCTGGTGCCCATGGGCAAGGTGGTGTGCCAGGTGGCGCCCGCCATGTTCGTGCCCTTCAACGCGGCCACCACCGAGCTGGTCGTCACCGGGCGCGACACCGGTGTGGTGCACAAAGCCTCGGCCTACGCCAGCCCGGGCCAGCCGGCGCGCCGCGTGCGCGATGCCAGCGGCACGCCGACCGAGCTGTGGGTGGGCGGCACCCAGCTGTTGCCCAAGGACGCGATGCTGGCCGAGGCCACCCGGCGCTATCGCAAGGCGCGCGATGCGCCGCGATGACGCTGATTGCGCCTTTTGGTCAATGGGTTGCTACTGATTGTGTAGCTGCAAGGGCATGATGCACTAGCGCTACGGGCCGATTTGGCTGATAAATCCTGTGCGGGAACCGGTGCGGGGGCCCGGCGTACCAGGTCCCACACTGTCGCTCTGCGCCGCTCAGGACAAGGTCAGTTCCTTGTGCTCGCCCAGGTGGCGCGGGGGCTCCCCGGTGATCGCGGCCTTGGCCATCTGGAACAGTTGCACCATCTTGCTTTCGTCCACATTCCAGTACTCGGCATGGCGGATGCGCACTGCGAGCAGCGCCAGGTCCGGGTCGGACACACCGCCCGGAAACCAGGCCTTGGCCATGGGCGACCACAGGGCTTCCTTCAGCGCGCGGTCCTCCACAAACCGCGCCTGGCCGGACACGGACACATAGCTGTCTTCGTCCGGGTCGGCGTACGACACGTTCACTTCGCCGTCGGTCAACAGGCGCTCGTACAGCTCGCCCGACTGCGAGATGAAGAAGTACAGCTCGGCCTGCTCATCCAGCTGCCGGTTCTGGGTGGTCAGCGGGTGCGCGTGCAGCATGCCTGTGGACGTGCGGTGCGTGAGCATGCCAAAGCGGATGTCCTTGATGAGCTTCCACAGGGTCTCGTGGGCGGGGGATTCAGTGTGCATGGGGCCTCCAGCAGGGGGTGGGGAGTCGAAAGGGTCCGCGCCATTTGGGTGTTCGCGCGGCCATCCATGCACTCTAGGCACCCTCGCTGCACCCTGGCGTCGGCGTGCAGCGCCGATGCCTGTGGGTGCTTGTCTGACACGGGGTGCTGCGCCCCGCGCCGATCAGGCCTTCTTGAGAAACTCTGACTTGAGCAGCATGCTGCCCAGGTCCGTCTTGCAGTCCACGTTGTGGCCGTCGGCGCCATCGACCAGGCGAATGCTCTTGATCTTGGTGCCCTTTTTGAGGGTGGACGACGAGCCCTTGACCTTGAGGTCTTTCACCAAAATCACCGCATCGCCATCGGCCAGCGGATTGCCATTCGCATCACGTACGGCATCGCGCACGATGCCGTCGCCTGCATCGGCGTCGGCTTCTGCTGCATCGGCCACTTGCGGCCATTCAAACGCGCAGTCGGGGCACACGTAGTTGCTGCCATCGGGGTAGGTGTTCTCCAGGCCACATTGGGGGCAGGCAGGTACGGTGTGGGGCATGGGGGTCCTCCCTGGGGTTGTTGTAGTGGTTATGGAATCGAAGGGGGCAAAGTATCACCGCTTCACAGCGGCGCACGTTGCTCCAGCGCAAACGGCGGCAGCCCTTTGAGCAGGCGCTGCCCGTAGCTGGTGCGCGTCAGGCGCTTGTCGTAGCAGTACACATGCGCCATGTCTTCCTCGGTGCGGATCGCGCGGCCCACCCATTGCGCGAGGCGGATGGCGGTGGCGGGCACCACCAGTTCGCTGAAGGGGTCGCGCCCCACGGCGCGCAGCCATTCGGCGCGGGCCTCGCCCACGGGGTCGTCGGGCGGGGCAAAGGGTAGCTTGGTGATGAAGACCGATTCGCACAGCCGCCCTGGCAAATCCAGCCCCTCGCCAAACGACTGCATGCCGAAGATGACCGAGGGCTCGCCGTTCTCCACCCGCTCGCGGTGGCGCTTGAGCAGCTGCGTGCGCGGCAGCGCGTTCTGCACCAGCACCACGCTGCGCATGGCGGTGGGCAGCGCGTCCACGGCCTGGCGCATCTGCTCGCGCGAGGTGAACAACACCAGCGCGCCGTATTCCACGCGGGCAATGTCGTGCAGCAGCGCTTCGACCATTTCGGTCGTGAACTGCGCGGCGTTCTTGGGGTCGGCGCGCGTCTCGGCGGCAATCAGCGTGCCCTGTGCGGCGTAGTTGAAGGGGCTGGGCACTTCCAGCGTGGTGGTGGCCTCGTCGCCATGCAGGCCCGCCTCGCGCAAGAAGAAATCAAAGTGCCCGCAGCTGGTGAGCGTGGCCGATGTGAGCACCGCGCCGCGCACCGCGCTCCACAGGTGGTTGCGCAGCGTGGTGCCGGGCAGGATGGGGCTGGCGTGCGCCTTGACCACGATGAAGTCACCATCCACCTCCAGCGTGAACCATTTGGCAGCCGGCACGGCGCCCTCAGGCGCGTCTTGCAGCAGCAACTGGGCCGTGGCGTGCAGCTCTTCCAGGCGCGGGGCCAGCATGCCGATCTGCGCGTACAGCGTGGACAGGCGCTTGGCCTCATCGGGCTTGTCGCGCATCTCGGCACGCAGGGCTTTGCTGATGGCGCGCAGCGCGTCGAGGAAGCCTTCGGCACTGGCGGCCAGCAGGCCCAGCGGCGCAATCAGCGGCTCGGGCAATTCGCCCCGGGGCACGCGAACGCGCGCCGGGCCCCAGGCGCTGGGCTGGCTCTTGAGTTGGGCGCCGTACACGTCCATCACGATGCGCGCCAGGTCCTGCAGCGTTTGCCGCAGCTGGGCCGAGTGCTTGGGGATGTCGGCAATCTCTTCCACCTCCAGCAGCGCACCAATGCGCAGACCCCGGCTGGCAAGGCGCTCGATCCAGGTGATGCGCGACAGGTCCATGCTGCACGCGAATTGATCCAGAGCGGTTGATGGCAGGTGGTGGGCTTCGTCCAGCACCAGCAGGCAGTTGTCCAGCTCGGGCAGCACGCGCGCGCCCAGGGACGACAGCAGCAGATCGTGGTTGGCCACGATCACCTGCGCACCCACCAGCTCCTTGCGCTTGTCGTAGTAGGTGCACTGGCTGAACGCCGGGCAGTGCTTGCCGGTGCACGACGCGCCCTCGGCCGCCACGGGGCTCCACACCTCGGGCTCGGGCGGCGTGTCCAGGCTGTCGCGGTCGCCATCCCACGCGCCTTTCGACAGCGTCTGCGCCATCGTGGAATAGAACTGGATGCGCGCCTCGGTCTCATGCCGGGGGCGCTTGGCGCGGGCGGCGGCTTCTTCTTCGGCAAACAGGTCGTCGTCGGCCTCTTCCTCGGCCTCACCCGTGCCCGCCAGGCGGTCGAGCTTGAGCTTGCACACATAGCGCCCACGCCCTTTGGCCAGCGCAAATTTGAAGGGCTGGGGCATCAGCGCGGCCAGCGCGGGCAGGTCTTTGTTGACCAGCTGCTCCTGCAATGCCACCGTGGCGGTGGAGATCAGCACCCGCGTGCCGCGCGACAGCGCCAGTGCAATGGCGGGTGCGCAATACGCCAGCGACTTGCCCACGCCTGTACCCGCCTGAATGACAGCGATGGAGCGCGTGGGCGCGGCCTCACCGCTTTCCTCATCCACCTTTCCCAGCGTGGCACTGCTGAACGTGCGCGCCACCTGCTGCGCCATCAGCCGCTGGCCTGCGCGGCTGCGAAACCCCTCGGTGGCCTGCACCACCGCATCGAAAGATTCAAGGGCCTGCGCGGCCCACACCTGTTGAGACATACAGTAGTGTCGCATGGCTTGGAGGGCCCATCGCGTCAAGGGCTTGTGCACGCAATCTCCATCGCCCGTCGGGTAGATGGCCTGTGGGCCTACAAGACGGTGACGGGGCCGTTTTTACGATCCACGGAATGTGACCCGCTGTGGTCCCAACCCAAGGAGACCTCCATGCCCCGCAACACAAACCCCGACGAGCCCACTTCGGCCCCTACCGGACCCGAACCTTCGGTCGACACCACCAAGCGCCAGGCCCCCGGCCCCCACACGCAGGGGCCGTTGAAAGCGGGCCCTGTGGCCGCCAAGGAAGAAAAGCCCAAGCTGCCCCATGAGCGTGACGAGTCGGTGGACATGACCCATGGCAAACCCGACGCTCAAATCGAGCAGGCCTACCGCGATGTGCAGCGGGGGTTGCAAGACACCGACCGGGGGCCGCCGGCCGACAAGGCTTACCAGAAGCAAAAGCGTTGATCGGATTCTGGCTGCTTCACTTTTGATAGCTGACGGCGCATATTTAACCGGCGCTACCGGCTATTTTTGCTTGAAAGCAGCCGCTGCATCGCCCGTTGTGTTCATCCCCGCTCGCGCAGTGCGCGCTCGATCCGGTCCCGCCGCACCGTCGTCTTGGGCACCTTGAACGGGAACCACATGCGCACGTCTTCTTCCAGCCCGATGCCGTGCATGTAGTTGTAGATGGCCTTCTTCAGGCCCGCGCCCAGCGCGTCGTGGTCCACGCCCGTGGGGTCGATGAAGGCCACGTCGTTCTTGGCAAAGTCGCCCGGTGGCAGGGGCGCCAGCGTCACGCCGTATTCCTCGGGGTTTTGGCCCACGGGTGAATGCACGGTGCAGGCAAAGCGGTGGAAGAAACCACTCTGGATGCAGCCATTGGCAAACAGCTGGCGCACGTATTCGAGCGCGTCCACCGTGTCCTGCACCGTCTGGGTCGGGAAGCCGTACATGAGGTACGCATGCACCAGGATGCCGGCGTCGGTGAAGGCCTTGGTCACGCGGGCCACCTGGTCCACCGACACACCTTTTTTCATCAGGTTGAGCAGCCGGTCTGACGCGACTTCCAGCCCGCCCGAGATGGCGATGCAGCCGCTGTCGGCCAGCTGCTCGGCCAGGTCGGGGGTGAAGGTTTTTTCAAACCGCACGTTGCCCCACCAGCTGATGCCGGCGTTGCGCGCAATCAGTTCGGTGGCCAGGGCCTTGAGCGCCTTGGGCGGTGCGGCCTCGTCTACAAAGTGAAAGCCGGTCTGCCCCGTCTCGCGCACGATGGCTTCGATGCGGTCGGCCAGCACGGCAGCGCTCGCGCCTTCGTAGCGGCTGATGTAGTCCAGGCTCACGTCGCAGAAGCTGCACTTCTTCCAATAGCAGCCATGCGCCACGGTCAGCTTGTTCCAGCGCCCGTCGCTCCACAGCCGGTGCATGGGGTTGAGCATGTCCAGCAGCGACAGGTAGCGGTCCAGTGGCAGGCCGTCCCAGGTGGGGGTGCCCACCTCGGCGAAGGCGATGTCGGCTTCCATCATGTTGATGTACTGCACCTGCCCCTCATCGCTTCGGACAAAGGTGCGCACCAGCCGCTGGCGGCCGCGTTCACCGCGCAGGTGTTCCAGCAGCGCCAGCAGCGGGCGCTCGCCCGCGTCCAGCGTCACGTAGTCAAAGAAGTCGAACACACGCGGGTCGGCCAGTTCGCGCAGTTCGGTGTTCACAAAGCCGCCGCCCAGCACGGTGGCAATGTGCGGGTGCCGCGCCTTGATGGCCTGGGCGATGCGAAACGCGGCGTACACCGAGCCAGGGAAGGGTACCGACAGCAGCACCACGGTGGGTTGGTGCTTGGCAATGGCCTCGTGCGTGAGCTGCTCCAGCATTTCATCGACCAGCGTGGGCGGCGCAGCGAGTGCGTTGGCCAATGGGTCGAACGTGGGCTGGCTACCCGCCAGTGATTCGGCATAGCGCACAAACTCAAAGCGCTCGTCCACCGCGTCGCGCAGCACGTCGGCCAGGTCGTTCAGGTACAGCGTGGCCAGGTGCTTGGCTTTGTCGGTCAGGCCCAAAGCGCCAAAGGCCCAGCCCAGCGGGTCGCCGCCTTCGTCATCCACGTACACATCCAGCGTGGCAAAACGCGGCCCTTCGGGCAGGTAGTTGCGGCCCACGATGCGGTGGGCCAGCGTGCTGTCGCGGCCCTGCAAGAAGGCAATGGCCGGGCCGATGGTGGCGAGGTAGCGGTCCTTTTGCGCCGCAAAACTTTGCACGGCGGGGCTCTGCTTTTTGGCGGGCAGTGCGTCCACCTTGGCGGCCACGGCGCGCAGCCCTCCGGGCGAGAGCAAGCGCAGCACCAGGGCCAGCGCCAGGTCTTCCTGGACCGCCGTCATGCCGCGCGAGCGCAGAAAGCCCGTGAGGTAGGCGGTGGAGGGGTACGGCGTGTTCAGCTGCGTCATCGGGGGGATGACGGAGAGCACGCGCTGGGCAGTGGAGGAGGGGGCGACGGCAGACATGGTGGAAACAGGCAATGGGGCGATGCGGTGCCGCCGCAAGGGTCGTGGAACCCCCGATTATCCCGGCCCTGCTTTATCCCTGGTGGGCTGGGGGCGCAGGTGGTACTGCAGCCGCTTGGGGCGTGCCCGCCAGGTAGTTGTTCTTCACCCGCACATAGTGCTCGGCCGAGTACTTTAGGTAGGCCATCTCCGCCTCCGTCAGCGTGCGCTGCCGCACTGCGGGGCGGCCGATGTAGAGGTAGCCGCTTTCCAGCACCTTGCCCGGCGAGACCAGGCTGCCTGCGCCCAGCATCACGCGGTCTTCGATCACTGCGTCGTCCATCACGATGGAGCCCATGCCGATGAGGCATTCGTTGCCGATACGGCAGCCGTGCAGGATCACCGAGTGGCCCACCGTGACGTAGTCGCCAATCACCAGTGGCGAGCCCTCTGGCTTGCTGGCGTTGCGGTGCGATACGTGGCCCATCGTCAGGTCCTGCACATTGCTGCACACGCCCACGGTGATGCGGTTCACGTCGCCGCGCAGCACGGCGTTGCACCACACCGAGCTGTCACGGCCCAGGGTGACGTCACCGATGACCTGGGCAGAGTCGTGGATGAAAACGCCGGTGTCCAGAACCGGGGCGGTGTCGAGGTAAGGGGCGATGGGCATCGTGGTGTCAGGCTGCGTGGAAAGAACGGGCGAGCGTAGTGCAAATCGCCCCGTGTGCCGGCGATCTGGCCAGAGTGGTGGCGGTGATCAGCGCGCGGGCGCGCGGCGCGCGGTGGGCTTGGCAGGTGTTGCGCCCCGGGCTGCCGCTGCCTTGCCGGTGCTACCAGCCTTGGCCTTTTTTGCGGGGGGGTGTGCCTCTTGAGTGGGCGCAGCGTAGAACCCCAGAAACATGTCCACCGCATCGCCCAGCACCTGCTGCTGCTGCGCTGCGCTGAGGGGGGGCTGGCCCATGGCCAGCTGGGGCCAGAACGCAAAGGCCTTGACCATGCCCTGCAATTGCTGCGCGGCATAGGGCACGTCCATGGCGGCGCGCAGGCGGCCGTCCTGCTGGGCGGCGCGCAGCCAGCGCGGCAGGCCCTCCTCCTTGGCCGAGAGCTTGGCGGTGATGCCGCGCGCTCGCTCGGGGGTGTGCATCATGTCGGCCATGGCCACGCGGCTCAGGTCGATGAAACTCGCGTCGTTGAGCAGGCGCATCTTTTGCGCCAGCAGCTCCAGCAGCTGGTCGCGCAGCGGGCGCGCGGGCGTGTAGGCCAGTTCGTCCGGCGACTGGCTGCGCTCCCACATCAGCAGCAGGATGGCCTCGAACAGCTCTTCCTTGCTGGGGAAGTGGTTGTAGACCGTGCGCTTGGACACATCCGCCGCTGCCGCCACGCGGTCCATGCTGGTGCCGTTGAAGCCGTGTTCGCGGAACTCGCCGATGGCGGCCTGCACGATGGCATCGCGCTTGCGGTCGGTCAGGCGAGGGGTGGGCTGGGGGGCGGTCATGCGCAAATTTTACACCGGGTAGTTTACTTTTCTAAAAAGTGAACTACACTGTGCAGTGTAATTTCTATGTCGCAGATCCGGTGTCCTTCCCTTTCGCCCATCGCCGCCGTCTGCTCCCGGCATTTTGTGTCGCCCTCGTTGTACTGATCGCCATGGCCTACAGCCTCTTTTCCCGCGCCGCCCAGCCGGTGGCCGCCTATGAACAGTCGCCGCAGTTCGCGGGTGGCAAGTTTCGCAACGCGGCACCCCGCCATGCGCTGGGCGCCCTCAAGACGCTGCAGGTGATGTGGCGCTTTGCCACCGGCAAGCCTGACGACTCCGTGCCGCGAGAGCCCGTGCCGGTGTATGCCGTGATGCGGTCGGATTTGCTCGCCGCGCCCGACCTGAGCCTGTGGCGCCTGGGGCATTCCACGCTGCTGTTCAAGATCAACGGCCAGTTCTGGCTGACGGACCCCGTGTTTTCCGAGCGCGCCTCGCCCTTCCAGTTCATGGGGCCCAAGCGCTTTCATGCGCCGCCCATCACCATCGACGAGTTGCCGCCCATCACCGGCGTGATCCTGTCGCACGACCATTACGACCACCTGGACTACGCAGCCATCCAGAAGCTCGCACCCAAGGTGGAGCACTTCATCACGCCCCTGGGCGTGGGCGACCGGCTCATGGCCTGGGGCGTGCCTGCGGCCAAGGTGCAGCAGTTCGACTGGTGGCAGGGCACTACCATTGGTGGGCTGCAGCTGGTGGCCACGCCTGCGCAGCATTTCTCGGGCCGGGGCCTGTCGGACGGCAATAGCACGCTGTGGGCCTCGTGGGTGCTGATCGCGGGCCAAGGCGCTGACCAGGTGCGTATCTTCTTCAGTGGTGACACGGGCTACTTCGACGGCTTCAAGGCCATTGGCGAGCGGTTCGGCCCGTTCGATCTGACGCTGATCGAAACGGGCGCCTACAACGCCGACTGGCCCGACATCCACATGCACCCCGAGGAGAGCCTGCAGGCCCATCTGGATGTGCAGGGGCGCCATCTGTTCCCCATCCACAACGGCACCTTCGACCTGTCGCTGCACCCTTGGGTGGAGCCGTTCGAACGCATCACTGCGCTGGCGGCGGCAGCGCAGGTGCCGCTGGTGGCGCCCATCATGGGCGAGCGGCTGGACATCCGCGCGCCCGCGCTGTCCACGCACTGGTGGCGCAAGGTGGAGCCGCAGGCAGTGGTTCAGACGGAGGGCCTTGGCGCGGCCCTGGCCCCGCAGCCTGGCGCGTGGTGACGCACCAGCGTCTGCATCACCGCTGACGCACGAGGCCCCCCACCACGCGGGCCGCCGCGCGGATCTCCGCATCGTCAAACCCCGCATACCCCAGCAGCCAGCCTCGGCGCGCCGACTGCATCGCATAGCGCGACAGCGGCGCCAGCATTACGCCCGCCGCCAGCGCCTGGCGGCTCAGGGTTTCGTCGTCGGTGCCGGGTGCCACCTCATGCAGCAGGTGCATGCCGCGATCACTGGCGGCCACCTGCCAGGCGCCGTTGCTGGCCTCGGCCAGTGCGGTGCGCAGCGTGTGCTGCCGCTGCAGGTACAGCTCGCGCATCTGCCGCAGGTGGCGCAGCAAGTGGCCTTCGGCAATGAAACGTGCCAGCACCGCTTGCGCGTCGCCCGGTGCATGCCGGTCGGTGATGGCGCGGGCCATGGCAAAGGCCTCCACCAGTGCGGGTGGCACCACCACAAAGCCCAGCCGCAGGCCGGGGTGCAGCGTCTTGCTGAAGGTGCCTACGTACAACACGCGCTCCGAGCCCGGCAGGCTGCACAGCGCGGGGACCCGCTGCGCAGCACCGCCGTACTGGAACTCGCCGTCGTAGTCGTCTTCGACCACCCAGGCGTCGTGCGTGCGCGACCACTGCAGCAGCGCCTGCCGCCGCGCCAGCCCCATGCACACGCCGGTGGGGAACTGGTGCGTGGGCGTGACGACGGCCATGCGCGCGTCTGGCCATTGCGCCGCAGCGGTGTCGATGCGCAGGCCGTCTCCATCCATGTCCACCGGCCGCGCCAGCGCGCCGTGGCCCAGCAGGCTGGCGCGGATGCCAGGGTAGCCGGGGTCTTCCACCAGCACCTCGTCGCCCACGTCCAGCAGCAGCCGCGCAATCAGGTCAATGCCCTGCTGCGAGCCCGAGCACACCACCACCTGCGCCGCATCGCAGCGGATGCCGCGCGACGCCCACAGCCACTGCGCCACGGCCTGGCGCAGGTCGGGGTCGCCGGCCGGGTCCAGGTACTGCGCGCGGTGGCTGCGCTGGCTGGTGCTGGCCTGCCGTGTCAGGCGGTCCCACAGCGCAAACGGAAAGGTGGCGACCTCGGGCGCGCCAATGCGAAACGCCTTGGCGGCCGCCAGGGGCGGGCGCCAGCGCGCTGCCGTGTCGGCGATCAATTGCCCCCGGCGCGACAGGCCCCGGGGCGGGGCCACTAGGCCTTGCGCAGCGGGCAGTGTGGCGGCCACGGCCTGCGACACATAGGTGCCGTCGCCCACCCGGGCTTCCACATAGCCCTCGGCCTGCAGGCGCTGCACGGCCCACAGCACGGTGTTGCGCGACACGCCCAGGCTGGCCGCATGTTCGCGCGAGGGCGGCAGGCGCGTGCCCGCGCGCAGGCTCCCCTGCTCGATGGCGCGGCGCAGTTGTGCGTACACCTGCTGGCGCAGGGTGGCGGTGGTTCGATTGGCTCCGGGGCTGGGCACGAATTGGCCCTTTCAATGGGGCGTTGCACTCATAAACTGAAGAACCATTGTAAAAACCCGGGCCGCAGCTTGCCGGCCTGCTCTTGTTGAAAGCACCCCATGGCCGAGCACACCGCCACCATCACCTGGTCCCGTGGCAACGACGACTTTCTGGACAAGCGCTACCACCGTGCCCACACTTGGCAGTTTGACGGCGGCACCACCGTGGCCGCGTCGTCGTCGCCCCACGTGGTGCCGCTGCCGTACTCCGACGCGGCGGCGGTGGACCCGGAAGAAGCCTATGTCGCCGCGCTGTCGAGCTGTCACATGCTGTGGTTCATGGACTTTGCCAGCCGCGCGGGCTACCGGCTCAACCACTACACCGACGCGGCCGTGGGCACCATGGCCAAGAACGCAGAGGGCCAGCTGGTGGTCACCCATGTGCAGCTGAGACCCGTCACGCGCTTTGATGCGGCGCACGCGCCCAGCGCTGCGCAGCTGGACGACCTGCACCACCGCGCCCATACATCGTGTTTTCTGGCCAACTCGGTCAAGACACAGATCGACTGCGCCCCCGTGCTGGAAGTGGAAGGGGGCTGACATGGCCAACCCCAACCGGCAGTTTCAGGTGGCCGATGCCGCTGCCCAGCAAGCCCTGGTGCGGGCCCAGCCGTTGGCCACGCTGGTCATCGCGCAAGAAGGCGCGTTGCACGTCAATCACATCCCGCTGTACCTGGACCCAACGCGCGGCCCGCAGGGCACGCTCATCGGCCATGTGGCGCGCGCCAACGCGCTGTGGCCGCTGTTGCCCCAGCAGGCGGTGGCGGTGTTCCACGGCCCGCAGGCCTATGTGTCGCCCTCGTGGTATCCGTCCAAGGCCCTGAACGGCAAGCAGGTGCCCACGTGGAACTACGCCACCGTGCACGCCCACGGTGCTTTGAGTGCGTTCGACGACCCCGCACGCCTGCGCGCCATCCTGCACACCCTGAGCGAGCAGCACGAGGCCCACCGCGCCGACCCCTGGCGCATCGACGACGCACCGCCCGACTACATCGACAAGCTGCTGCGCGCCATCGTGGGCATCGAGCTGGCGGTGGAGCGCTGGGAAGGCATCTGGAAGGTCAGTCAGAACCGCACCGACACCGACCGCGCCGGCGTCGTGCAGGGCCTGATGGCAGAGGGCACCAGTGCGGCCGAGGACATGGCGGCGCTGGTGCTGGGCCGGTTGATGGGGTGAGGGATGCCATCGGCAGGGGCTGTCAAAATAAATAGCAACTCAGGCATGATGCACTAGCGCTACCGCCCGATTTGGCCCAAAAAAATCGCACCAACGCGTTTTCGGGCGGTGCTCACCCCTCCAGCGTCTCCACCCGCAGCGTGACCACCGGGCCGGCCACCGCCGGGTGCGCGGCCAGTGCGTGTACTGCCAGATCTACCGTGGCTTGCGCGACGGCATCGGTCAGCACCAGCACCTGGGGGCCGCTGCCGAGCGGCAAGGCCTTGTCATGCGCCAGTGCCACCTGCAGCACCGGCACCTGCTGCGCAGCCAGCCAGGCGCCCACGGCCTCGATCTGCTGCGCGCTGTGCACCGGCACGCGCAGGTAGTGGCGTGTGTGCACGGCTGCACGCGGCAGCACCGCCAGTTGCTCGTCCACGGCGTGGGGGTGGAAGCCCAGGTGTGGCACGCGCTGCGCCGCGTGGGTGCCATCGAGCCGCGCCACATCCACCAGGTCGGCAATCACGGCCGACGCGGTCTGTTCCGACCCCGCACCCGCGCCGTAATACATCGTCACGCCCGACGCATCGCCCTTGACCATCACCGCGTTCATGGACCCGTTCACATGCGCAAGCAAATGCGCGGCGGGCACCAGCGCGGGCTGCACGCGCAGCTCCACCCCTTCGGTGTCACCCTCCTTGCGACGCTTGGCCACGCCCAGCAGCTTGATGCGGTAGCCCAGTTGCTCGGCGCAGGCCACATCCAGGCCTTGCAGCGTGGTGATGCCCTCCACCTGCGCATCGGCAAAGCGCACCGGCATGCCAAACGCATTGGCTGCCAGCAGCGAGATTTTGTGCGCCGCGTCCAGGCCCTCGATGTCAAACGTGGGGTCGGCCTCGGCATAGCCCAGTGCCTGGGCCTGGGCCAATGCTTCGGCAAAGCCCACGCCCTCGTCGCGCATCTTGCTCAGGATGAAGTTGGTGGTGCCGTTGATGATGCCCGCCACCCACTCGATACGGTTGGCCGTGAGGCCCTCGCGCAGCGCCTTCACGATGGGGATGCTCACCGCTACCGCGCCTTCGTATGCCACGGCCACGCCGTGCTGGCGCGCGGTGGCAAAAATCTCGTTGCCATGCTCGGCCAGCAGCGCCTTGTTGGCGGTGACCACATGCTTGCCCGCGCGGATGGCGGCCAGCACCCAGTCGCGCGCGGGGCCGGTGCCGCCGGCGGCCTCCACCAGCACATCCACGTCGGGGTGCGTGGCGACCTGCATCGGGTCGTTGGTCAGCGCCACGTCCTTGCCCACCACACTCATGGCGCGGGCCAGGCTGCGGGCGCAGACCACCACCAGCTTGATGCCCCGGCCCGCGCGGGCGGCAATCAGCGCCTGGTTGCGCGCCAGCACGCGGAAGGTGCCTGCGCCCACGGTACCAATGCCAATCATGCCCACGCGCAGGGGGCGCATGGCCGTGGCAGACGACGGCAACAATGGGGCTTCGAGGGACTGGACGGGATCGCGGTACATGGACTTCTCCGGCTAACGAACAAACAAAAAAACCCAGCTGCCAGAGCTGGGTTTCGTGCATTCGTCTTGGGGGAGAAGAGAGCGATCACCAGGTGGCTGCCGAAACGGCCACCTGCGCGTGCTCAGGTGGCCGCGGTGGTAATGGTGGTAATCATTCGTGCACCCAGTGCCCGCTGTTCACCATTGGCCCGCGTGGAGGCGGGCGGCATCATGCCCATGCCTTGGAAGGCAGTGGCGCGTGCGGCGGTGATGGGGAGGGAGGTGAACGACATGAAGGGCGCAGTGTACCGGATGCGGGCCAGGGCCTGTCAACCCGCATGTACGCACCTTTGTTGGCCTGTGGCGCAACGGCCTCACTGCGCCTGGGTGGCCGCCACGCGCACCATGCGGATCGCATCGAACGGGCAGCGCACCGCGCACAGCGCACACCCGGTGCAGCCCGGCACGTCGTGCAGGGTGGAGCACTTGGGGCCCCAGGGCCCGGTGCCCAACACCTGCAGCGACAGCACATGCGGCGGGCACACCGCCACACACCAGCCGCAGCCGGTGCAGCGCTGGGGGTCGATGGTGGGCAAGGCCTTGGGGGTTGTGGTGGTCATGGGGTGTCGGGTGCTGGCAGTGTGCCCCTGGAGCGGGCTCCCCACAAGGCGCGCGCTACAGTGTCCCCATGAACGCAGAACCTCACCCCACCGTTACCCGCCATCTGTTGATCACCGGCCATGTGCAGGGTGTGGGCTATCGCTGGTCCATGGTGCAGGCCGCTGAGCGCCTGGGCGCGACGGGCTGGGTGCGCAACCGCCAGGATGGCCGCGTGGAGGCCTGCGCCTGGGGCCCGGAACCCGCCGTGTTGGCCCTCATCGACTGGGCGCACCAGGGGCCGGAGCATGCGCGGGTCGAGCGCGTGGTGGTGGGCAATGTGCCCGATGGTGGCGAGGCGCCGCAGGGTTTCATACAGCGCGAGACGGTGTAGCGCCTAGCTGCCGCAGCAACTCCATTGCACCGGCAGGCGCCCGCTCCTTGGCGCCGTTGATGAAGTACATAAACACATCGCGCGGCCGCTCGCCGCTGGTCCAGGTGCGCACTCCCTGCGCCCACTGGGCAATCGCCTCGGGCGTGTAGCCCGTGGGCACGTCGGCCTGGCTGCGCATCAGCCGCAGGTAGGCAAAGTCGGCTTCAGCATCTGCGATGGCCGGAAATTGATCGGTGTCGGTGTACACAGGCACGCAGCCATACCGGCGCGCCAGCGCCACAAACGCTGGCGTCGCAAAACTCGGGTGGCGCACATCCAGCGCGTGGCGCAGCCGCCGGCCGTCCACCTGCTGCGGCAGCAGCGCCAGAAAGGCCTCGAAGTCGCCCGGATCAAACGCCTTGGTCGGCATGAACTGCCACACGATGGGCCCGAGCTTGTCCTTTAGTTCCGAGATGCCACTGTCGACAAACCGCGCGATGGAATCGCCAGCGTCTGCCAGCACACGGCGGTGGGTCGCAAAGCGGTTGGCCTTGAGCGAGAAAGTGAAGCCTTCGGGCGTTTCATCACGCCATTTGGCAAAGGTGGGTGGTTTGAAGGTGCTGTAGTAGGTGCCGTTGACCTCGATAGCGGTCAGCTGTCGGCTGGCGTACTGCAGCTCCTTGCTGTGCGCCAGACCCGCAGGGTAGAAGCTGCCGCGCCAAGGCTCGAAGGTCCAGCCGCCGATGCCGACGCGGACGTCTGGTTTGCTGGCGCTGATCTCGCTCTGCGGGGTGCTGACAGGTGTGTCCACGGCGTTGCCCTTGGAGAGTCCACGGAGCGGTCACTGTAGCAGCGGCGCTGGTGCGCATGCCTATGCTGGGAGGGCCCCTGGCAGTTCCACCCGCGCCTCCAGCCCCTGCGCGCCATCTGCACGTGGCCCCAGCACCAGCCGCCCGCCCAGGGCCTTGGCCAGTTCGCTGGCAATGGCCAGGCCCAGGCCGGTGCCACCGGTGCCCCGGTTGCGCGAATCTTCCAGCCGCACATAGGGCTGCACCACTGCGGCAAGGTCTGCTGGAGGGATGCCGGGCCCGCGATCCAGCACGCGTACCAGCCACTGGCCCGGCCTCTCCACCTCCAGCGTCAGCTCGGCAGCACCCGCAAACTTGAGCGCGTTGTCCACCAGGTTGCACAGCAGGCGGCGCAGGGCCTGGGGGCGGGTGTCGCAGGTCACATCCACTGCCTGCAGCACATGTACCGGCAGGCCGGCATCGGCGTAGTCGCGCGCAATGCTTTCCACCAGCGCGCGCAGGTCCACGCGCTGCGGGGGCTCGCGCACCGCCTGCGATGAGCGTGCGTAGGCAATGCCCTCTTCCACCAGCGACTGCATCTCGGCCAGGTCGGCGTGCAGCTTGTCGCGCAGCGTGGTGTCGTCCAGCAGGTCGGCGCGCAGGCGCAGCCGGGTGATGGGTGTTTGCAGGTCGTGCGAGACGGCGGCCAGGATCTGCATGCGCTCCTGCAGGTGCGTCTGGATGCGCTGCTGCATGTGGTTGAAGGCAACGGCGGCGCGTTGCACCTCGCGCGGGCCGTCTTCAGCCAAGGGCACGGCGGGGCGGTCGGCCCCCAGCGCATCGGCCGCATCGGCCAGCGTGCGCAGGGGCCGCGTGGCCGCGCGCACGGCCCAGGCGCACAGGCCCACCAGCAGCGCCAGCTGCAGCGCCAGTGCACCCAGCACCCAGGGCGAGATCTGCAGCCGGGGCTCGTCCATGTCCACGGCCAGGGGCGTACCGTCGGCCAGGCGCAGCTGCAGCCGCAGCTCGGTGCCCGGCACATGGGGGTCGATCACCTGCACGGCCCGGTCGGCAGGCAGTGTGGCTGCCATAGCGCTGGCGACCAGGCGTGCGAGTTGGGACGGGTCTGCGGGGGCGTCCAGCGGTTCGACCAGCGCAAAGCGGTAGTTACGGCGCGCCAGCCGGTCCACCCACTGCGCGCGCTCGGTGGCGGGCAGGCGCTCCAGCATGGCAACCGAGCTGGCCACGTCACTGGCGAAATACGACACCATGGCCCGCCGCATGGTCATGCTGCGTTCGGTGAACGCCAGCACAAACGTCAGCGCATGTGCCAGCGCCAGGCCCAGTGCCATCACCAGCAAGATGCGCCCAAACAAAGAGCGCGGCCACCAGCGCAGCGTCATGGCGCAGCTCCTGCGGGTGCTGCCACAGCTTGCACATCGGCGCAGAACACATAGCCCTCGTTGCGCACCGTCTTGATGTAGCGCGAGCCGCGTGCGCCATCGCCCAGCCGCTGGCGGACGCGGCTCACCAGCAGGTCGATGGAGCGGTCGAACACATCGGTATCGCGCCCCTGCGTGAGCTGCAGCAGCTGGTCGCGCGTGAGGATGCGCTGCGGGTGGTCCAGCAGCACGCGCAGCAGCCGGTATTCGGCGCCCGACAGTGCCACCACCGCGCCCGTGGCATCGAGCAGGTGGCGTGCCGTGGTGTCCAGCCGCCAGTCGCCAAACGCAAGGTGGCGCGCGGGCTCGGCCACGGCCAGGTTGGGCGGCAGCATGCGCGTGCGCCGCAGCACCGCGTGGATGCGCGCCAGCAGCTCGCGCGCGGCAAAGGGTTTGGTCAGGTAGTCGTCTGCACCCAGCTCCAGGCCCAGGATGCGGTCCGCCTCGTCGCTGCGCGCGGTGAGCATGATGATGGGCAGCGGTGGCGCGCCGGGGCTGCGCAGCTCGCGGCACAGGGTGATGCCGTCGGTACCCGGCAGCATCAGGTCCAGCACCAGCAGGTCGATGCGCTGGGTGGCCAGCACCTCGCGCATCTGCCGCCCGTCGGCGGCCACGCTCACTTGCAGGCCCTGGCGCTGCAGGTATTCGGCGGCCAGTTCGCGTATGCCGGCGTCGTCATCGACGATCAGGATGTGGTCGGGCGGTGGCGTCGTCATGGCAGTCATTGTCCGGGCTTTGGCGTGCGTGCGGTGGGGCGACTTCGGGCCCGTATGTATCTGAACTTGTCTGCCCGGTGCACCGACAAGCGCGCATACCAAAAGCCCTTGGCGAGACAAATCGCCGATACCTGCGCTGGCTTCAATGCGGTCTTCCTGAACTTCACGAGGACCTTGCCATGAAACCATTCATCGCCGTGACCGCCCTGCTGACCCTGGGCCTGGCGCAGGCGGCCAGCGCGCAAGAGGCTGCGGCAGCGCCGCCAGCCGCTGTGGCGCCTGCACCGGGTGCAAACCACCCCAAAGCCCCCTTGGGCCGCTGGATCACCGAGAGCGGCAATCTGGAAGTGAACATCGCACCCTGCAACGCCGCCGGTGGCAACGCCCTGTGCGGCAAGGTGGTGCGCGTGCTGGCCAACCGTTCCATGAGCGCTCCGGGCGCTGACATGGCGGCAGCCGACGCGCGGCCTGCACTGGGCATGACGCTGCTGTCGGGCCTGCGCCCGGCGGAGGGCGGCAGCAGCGAGTACCAGGGCGAAATCTATAACCGCGAGAACGCCAAGACCTACCGCGTCAACCTGACGCCAGCCGAGCCGGAGCAACTGCTGGTGCACGCGTATGTGGGCATTCCGCTGTTCGGCAAGACCCAGGTGTGGCGCCGCCCGGCGGCCGGGCAGGGGAGCGGGCAATGACCATGGCCACCACCTCGCCCTGGCTGGCCGTGGCCGCCGGCATGCTCACGGTGGGCGCGCCCTGCGTGTTGCCCATGCTGCCCGTGGTGCTGGGGGCCTCAGTGAGCGGTGCCGACTCAGCGCAGCGCACACGCCCGCTGTTCATTGCCCTGGGCTTTGCACTGTCGTTCGCGGCCGTGGCACTGCTGTTCAGCAGCTTCACGCAGGTGCTGGGTGTGTCGCAAGAAGGCCTGCGCCGCTTTGCCGCCGTGATGCTGCTGGTGTTTGGCGTGCTCACCGTGTGGCCCCGGCCGTTCCAATGGCTCAGCCAACATGCGGGCGGCGTGCTCAACCGCTTGGCCAGCCTGGGCATGGGCAGCGGGGGCGGCAACTGGGGCGGGCTGCTGCTGGGCCTGAGCCTGGGTGCGGTCTGGACACCCTGCGCCGGGCCCGTGCTCGCCTCCATCCTCACCCTCATCGCCACGGAGCCTGCGGGCGTGGGTACCGCCGTGCTGCTGCTCGCGTATTCCACCGGCGCCGCGCTGCCCATGCTGGCGATTGCCTACGGCGGCCAGGCTGCTGCCACCCATGTGCGCCGCGTTGCGCGCCACGCGCACCGGGTGCAGCAGGTGTTTGGCGTGGTGGTCATTGCTGTCGCGCTGGCCATGCTGTGGGAGGTGGATGGGCAGATCACCGCCTGGCTCACGCAGTTTTATCCCTCGGGCTGGGGCGGCCTGTAAGGGGCGACACCCCACCCGATTGCAAGGAGCTTTCACCATGACATTGCACCCCTCTTCCCTGCGCTTTTCCGAGCGCCGCGCCTTTTTGGCGTCGATCGCCGCTGCAGTGGCGGCCCCTGGCTTGGCGTATGCAGCGGGCCCCGCCAGCCCCGCCGCAGCGTTGCCCGACCTGGGCGCTGCGCCCGAGTTCACCGGCATCGAGCGCTGGCTCAATTCCGAACCGCTGAGCCTGGCGCAGTTGCGCGGCCGCGTGGTGCTGGTGGACTTCTGGACGTACGCCTGCATCAACTGCATCCGCACCCTGCCCCATGTGAACCGCTGGGCCAAGCAATACACGCCCCAGGGGCTCACCGTGGTGGGTGTGCACACGCCAGAGTTTCCGTTCGAGCGCCCGACCGCCAACGTGGAAGCTGCCATGCGCCGCCACGGCGTCAAGCACCCCGTGGCACAGGACAACCGCTACGGCACCTGGAAGGCCTACAGCAACCAGTACTGGCCCGCCACCTACCTCATCGATGCGCAAGGCCGCATTCGCTACAAGCACTTTGGCGAAGGCGAATACGAGCGCACCGAAGGCGTGATCCGCACGCTGCTGGCGGCGCGGGGCTGATCGGCCCGGCCGAATCCATTTCCTTTTGTTCTTCCCAACCCCACGTTTCTATACCGAGGCCTTCTCACCATGCGCTCTTTTCATCGCCACCTCACCTCCTCCCTCACCGCTGTTGCCCTGGCTTGCACCCTGCTGGGAACTGCACCTGCCAGCCAGGCCCAAGCGCCGCAGCTGCCACCGCCAGACGCCACCAACCCCGTGACCCTGCAGCTGATGCAGGGCTTCCCCCCGGCGCCCGACAAAATCGTGCGGCTGGCCAACATCCTCAAGTACCCCAACGTGCGCTGGGCCGCGCAGCACCTGCGCGAACTGGGGCCCACGGCCACCATCTGGCGGGGTGCAGCAGCGCCCAGCGCACTGCCCGCCGCGCCGCGCGCCTTGCCCGATACCCTGGCGTTTGCCGACGACAAGGGAGCCACCACCACGCTGGCCGACTGGCAGAAGGCCACGTACACCGACGCCCTGCTGGTGTTGCACCGGGGCCGTGTGGTGTACGAGCGCTATCACATCGGCATGCAGCCGCAGCAACCGCATGTGCTGTGGTCCATGAGCAAATCGCTGGTGGGGCTGTTGGTGACGGAGCTCATCCAGGAAGGCGCCATCGACGCCGGTGCGCGCATCGTGCGTTACCTGCCCGAGCTGGCCAACAGCGCCTGGGCCGACGCCACCGTGCAGCAGACCCTGGACATGACCACCAGCGTCAAATACGCCGAAGACTTTGCGGACCCCACCTCCGGTGTCTTTCAGTACCTGGCCGCTGCGGGCCTGCAGCCTGCGCGCCCCGGCAGCAATGGGGCCAAGAGCATGGCCGAGCACCTGCCCACTGTGCAAAAGGACGGCGAGCACGGCACCGCATTTGCCTACAAGTCGGTGGACACGGAAGTGCTTGGCTGGCTGCTGCAGCGCGTCGCCGGCAAGAGCTACGCCACGCTGCTGTCCGAGCGCATCTGGTCCAAGCTGGGCACGCAAGAGGACGCCTATGTGTTTGCCGACGCCAACGGCGGCCAAGCTACCAGCGTGGGCGTGAACGCCACCCTGCGCGACCTGGGCCGCCTGGGCGAGATGCTGCGATCCAACGGCCGCTTCAACGGTCAGCAGATCGTCTCGCCCGCCACCATTGCCGAGCTGCGCAAAGGGGCCGACCCCGCTCAGTTCAGCAAGGCCCCGGGCACGGCCATGCGCGCGGGCTACTCGTACCACAACCAGTGGTGGATACCCCACGATGCCGATGGCACCTTTGAAGCCAAGGGCCTGATGGGCCAGCACATCCACATCAACCCGGCAGCCGAGCTGGTGGTGGTGAAGTTCTCCACACACCCCGTGCCCAACACCGCCTTCACCCACGCGCTGGACCGGCAAGCCTTCGCCGCACTGGCCAAGGCCGTGCGCTGAGCCTGCCTGCACATTGTTGCTCCACCCTCATTGAGGACCGTTTCACCATGTCCCCCCAACCCTGGCTGGCCAGCTATGGCGCCATCCCTGCCCACATCGATCCCGACAGCCATCCCAGCATCGTGCACCTGCTGTGTGCCGCCATGCAGCGTTATGCGCACCGGCCCGCATTCACCTGCCTGGGCCAGACGCTGACCTATGCGCATGTAGACCAGCAATCCCGCGCGTTTGCGGCCTACCTGCAGAACGTGCTGCGCGTGCGCAAGGGCGACCGCATCGCGGTGATGTGCCCGAACCTGATGGCGTTCCCTATCGCCATGCTCGGCATTGCGCGCGCAGGCTGCGTCCAGGTCAACGTCAATCCGCTCTATACCCCGCGCGAGCTGGAGCACCAGCTGCTGGATGCAGGCGCCCGGGTGATGGTGATCTATGCCGGTTCTACCGCCACCCTGGCCGCCATCCAGGACCGGGTGGAACTGCACAGCGTCATCACCGTGGCGCCTGGCGACGGCACCGCAGCCGACCTGCCCGGGCCCCCGGTGGATGCCCACCTGCACACCACCACCTCGTTCGCGCGCGCCCTGGCCGAGGGCGCCACCCTGCCCTTTGCGCCGCCCGTGCTGGAGGGGAGCGACCTGCTGTTCCTGCAGTACACCGGGGGCACCACCGGCCTGTCCAAGGGCGCCATGCTCACGCATCGCAACCTGGTGGCCAATGTGGAGCAGTTCAAGGCCTTCGTACCCGATGCCCTGCGCCCTGCGCAGGAGGTCATCGTTACCGCCATTCCGCTGTATCACATCTTCGCGCTGATGGTGAACTTGATCAGCTACTTTGCGGTGGGCGCACGCAACTGGCTGGTGCCCAACCCACGTGACCTGGAGGGGTTGATCGATGTGTTGAAGGCTGCGCGCCCCAGCGTGTTCATGGGCGTCAACACGCTGTACGCGGGGCTGGCGGCGCACCCCGGCACGCAGGGCGTGGACTTCTCCAACCTGCGGCTGGCGGGTGGCGGCGGTGCCGCCATCCTGCCCTCGGTCTCCGCCCGCTGGCAGGCCATCACCGGTCAGTTCATCCGCGAAGGCTACGGCCTGAGCGAGACCAGCCCCGTGGTGACCTTCAACCCCGCGTCGGTCATCGCGTTCAGCGGCAGCACCGGCCTGCCCCTGCCGTCCACCGACGTGCTGCTGCTGGACGACCAGGGCCACCCCGTGCCCCTGGGCCAGCCCGGCGAGGTCTGCGTGAAAGGCCCCCAGGTCATGAGCGGCTACTGGCAACAGCCCGAGGCCAACGCCGCCGCCTTCACGCCCGACCGCTACTTCCGCACTGGCGACATCGGCCAGCTCGACGAGCGCGGCTTCCTCAAGATCGTGGACCGCAAAAAGGACATTGTCATCGTCTCAGGCTTCAACGTCTTTCCCAACGAAGTCGAAGCCGTGGCCACCGCCTGCCCCGGCGTGCTGGAATGCGCCTGCATCGGCGTGCCGGACGAGAAAACGGGCGAGGCGCTGCGGCTGTATGTGGTGCGCGCGGCGGGCACTGCGCCACCGGTGGATGCAGACCACATCGCAGCCCATTGCCGCGCAGCGCTCACCGCCTACAAGGTGCCCCGGCAGATCGTGTTTGTGGAGGCCCTGCCCAAGTCCAGCGTTGGCAAGATCCTGCGCCGCGAACTGCGCGACATGGAGTGAGCGCAGGGAGCGGCGGTTTCTGAGACGGCGGGCTTGCGCAGATGAGAGATGCGAGCCACCTCAGCGCTTGTCTGTCATCAGCCCCGCCGCTGCAAATCCCGCGCCCCATAGGCGCAGTAACCCGGCTTGGGGCTCTTCTTCTGCGGGTGCAGGCGGCAGGTCTCGGGCCGCTTGTCATACACCGTGCACAGCCGCGTCTTGGGGTCAAGAAAGTTGCAGTCCCCACTCGCCCGCCGCGCCATCGTGAAGATCGCGTTCTTGTGGTTGAAGTGGTCGATCAGCCGCGCCTTTTGCAGCCGCTTGGCAATGTGGCGGATTTCTTCATGCTCGGCCTCGAACGGGTCCACCAGTTCAAGCCGCACCAGGTCGGAGAGCTGCACTTCCAGCGGCATGGTGCAGCAGTTGGCCGCGCAGGTGTCGCACAGGCCAGCGCGGTAGCGGGTCCAGGTGTCGAGGCGGTCTACGTCAACGATGGCGATGGGGGAGCGCATGGGAAGAATTGAGACTTAGTCTTGGTGTCACTACTCGACGTCACATCGAGTGCTTGACTGAAATGTCGTTGGCGTCAATAGATCAGGCAGCGTTCAATGACCGCTCACTCGACTTATTTTGTTAGCTTGTGCTAACATACTGGTGGCCCTTCGTTTCACGAACGCCCAAGTTCCACTTGGGACGCTATGTAGTGAACGCGGGGCCTTTTTATTTTTGGCTTCGTTTTTTGGCGAACTCTGGCCTTACGACCCCATCTGCTGGCTTAAACAGCCAATGCCTGTAAGGGTCTGTCCACAAATGATGCATGCCAGAAGGTCTACCGGTGTTCGTTCCGATATTGAAGGCCTTGCCATCGTAAGTTTCGCGAATTTCAGCCAAGATGTGCTTGTAGACGCGCTCTTTGGCAATTGTCCGCTTTCCTCTACGTAAGCTACCTTCAGGCTTTTCCTTGTGCTTGTCATTCAGGCGGAACTGCATCGCTCCAAGCACCAAGTCCAAGGCCTGCAGAATGTCGTGCTCTTTGGAGTCGATCTCTGCGAGTTGATCTTGCCGGATGAAAACTCCTGCGCGGCGCCATTCTCTATTTTGATTAAGCCCCGAGACAAAACCCTTAAAAGCTAAACACTTTTCTGCGGTGTCTGGTAGCTTGTCAAAGTACACCCTGATTCCGGCTCGCGGTAGCTCTGGTAGCCCTGCAAACTTCAGTCCGAAAGCGTGCTTGATGAACTGATAGTACAAAAGGAAGAAACCGTTTTCTCGTTGCGCAGTAGTTAGCCGATGTGCAGAAAAATAGTTCTGAGTGAACATGATCCGCAGCTTGAGCTTCCCCTCCCGCACAAGAGTAAAGATCTCGGTGGCAAGGTCCATGTACTTTTGCGCGTACGGTTCCGTGATTTTTTGCCACTTGACTTCACCAAGCAGATTTAATGCGTTTTTACGTGCAGCTAGGCGCTGTACGACTTCGGCCAAGTGAGCAGATTCAACCAAAGCTCCGCCGTAAAAATTGGCGAAATGTCTTCCAGAAGAATCTGACTCGTCGCAATAAAGAATTAGTTCACGAGACATGGAGGCTGAGCTTGATGCTCAAACGTCAATATTCCCCGCGCGCAAAGCATTCGTTTCGATGAAATCCCGGCGTGGCTCAACCTCATCGCCCATCAGCATCGTGAATACGCGATCCGCTTCGATCGCGTCATCAATCTGCACCCGCAGCAGGCGGCGCACGTTGGGGTCCATCGTCGTTTCCCACAGCTGCTCTGGGTTCATTTCGCCCAGGCCCTTGTAGCGCTGGCGGCTGGTGGTGCGTTCGGCTTCGGCAATCAGCCACTTCATGGCCTGGCGGAAGTCGCTGACCTTTTCTTCCTTCTGCTTGTCGCCTTCACCACGCATGGCCTTGGCGCCCTCGCTGAGCAGCCCACGGAAGGTTTCGGCGGCTTCGGCCAGGGCGGCGTAGTCGGCGCCGTGCACGAAGTCTTGCGTGATGACGCTGCTCTTGATGTTGCCGTGGTGGCGGCGGCTGATGCGCAGCAGGGGCTTGTCGGTGCGGGCGTCGAATTCACCGGCCACTTCGGCGGGCGCGCCGGTGGTGTTCAACTCGCGCAGCTTGGCTTGCAGGGCCACGGCGCTGGCCTCGGCATCGGCCACGGTGTCGAGCTTGAGGCTCACGCCGTCGGCAATGGCGCGCAGGGCTTCAGCGTCCATGAAGTTGCCCAGGCGGGCGATGACGCTTTCAGCGATCTGGTGCTTGCGCGCCAGTTCGGCCAGGGTGTCGCCGGTCAGGGTTTGTGGGTTGGCACCGCCGGTGGTCACGCTGGCGTGGTTCAGCGCAATGCGCAGCAAGAAGCCGTCGAGCGCGGGGGCGTCCTTCAGGTACAGCTCTTCCTTGCCGGCCTTGACCTTGTACAGCGGTGGCTGGGCGATGTAGATGTGGCCGCGCTCCACCAGCTCGGGCATCTGGCGGTAGAAGAAGGTGAGCAGCAGGGTGCGGATGTGGGCGCCGTCCACGTCGGCGTCGGTCATGATGATGATGCGGTGGTAGCGCAGTTTGGCCACATCAAAGTCGTCGCCACCTGTGGTGCCCCCAGCCTTGCCGATGCCGGTGCCCAGGGCGGTGATCAGCGTGAGGATTTCGTTGCTGGTGAGCAGCTTTTCGTAGCGGGCTTTTTCCACGTTCAGGATCTTGCCGCGCAGGGGCAGGATGGCCTGGAACTTGCGGTCGCGGCCCTGCTTGGCAGAGCCGCCGGCGGAGTCGCCCTCGACGATGTAGATCTCGCACAGGGCGGGGTCTTTTTCCTGGCAGTCGGCCAGTTTGCCAGGCAGGCCCATGCCGTCGAGCACGCCCTTGCGGCGCGTCATTTCGCGGGCCTTGCGGGCGGCTTCGCGGGCCTTGGCGGCCTCGACGATCTTGCCGCAGATGATCTTGGCGTCGTTGGGCTTTTCTTGCAGGTAGTCCGTCAGCAGCTTGCCCACGATGTCTTCCACCGGCGCGCGCACTTCGCTCGACACCAGCTTGTCCTTGGTCTGGCTGCTGAACTTGGGCTCGGGCACCTTCACGCTCAAGACGCAGCACAGGCCTTCGCGCATATCGTCGCCGGTGACTTCGACCTTGGCCTTTTTGGCCAGCTCGTTTTCTTCGATGTACTTGTTGATGACACGGGTCATCGCGGCGCGCAGGCCGGTGAGGTGGGTGCCGCCATCACGCTGGGGGATGTTGTTGGTAAAGCACAGCACCTGCTCGGTGTACGCGCTGTTCCACTGCATGGCCACTTCCACGCCGATGTGCGTGCCGGGGATGCCGCCGTAGCTCTCTGCCGGGCGCTCACCTGCGGCGTAGAACGAGGTGGGGTGCAGAACGGTCTTGCCCTTGTTGATGAACTCGACAAAGCCGCGCACGCCACCGGCGCCGGAGAAGTCGTCTTCCTTGCCGCTGCGCTCGTCCTTCAGGCGGATGCGCACGCCGTTGTTCAGGAACGAGAGTTCGCGCAGGCGCTTGGCCAGGATCTCGTAGTGGAAGTCGTTGTTCTCTTTGAAGATCTCGGTGTCTGGCAAAAAGTGCACTTCGGTGCCGCGCTTTTCGGTTTCGCCGGTCACCTTCATGGGGCTGACTTCAAAGCCGTCCACGGTGGCCAGCAGGCGGTCTTGCACAAAGCCGCGTGCAAATTCGATCTGGTGCACCTTGCCTTCGCGGCGCACGGTCAGGCGCAGCCATTTGGACAGCGCGTTCACGCAGCTCACGCCCACGCCGTGCAGGCCGCCCGAGACCTTGTAGCTGTTCTGGTTGAACTTGCCGCCCGCGTGCAGTTCGGTCAGGGCAATTTCTGCCGCCGAGCGCTTGGGCTCGTGCTTGTCGTCCATCTTCACGCCGGTGGGGATGCCACGGCCGTTGTCAGTGACGCTGATGGAGTTGTCGGTGTGGATGGTGACGACGATGTCGTCGCAGTGGCCGGCCAGTGCTTCGTCGATGGAGTTGTCGACCACCTCGAACACCAGGTGGTGCAGGCCGGTGCCGTCGCTCGTGTCGCCGATGTACATGCCAGGGCGTTTGCGCACGGCCTCCAGGCCTTCGAGGATGGTGATGGCGCCTTCGCCGTAGCTTTCGCTGGCGCCGGCCTGGTTGGTGTCGATCTTGTTGACGGTGGGCTCCACATGGCCGGAGACGCCGGAGGATTCGGGCTCGGAGGGAATGTTGTTGTCAACGGTCATGGTGGGCCTTGGGATCCGTGGAAACCGGGGTTTCCAATAAGTTCAATGGTCAAATTGGGCGCAAGCGCATATTGAATATGCGCTTGCAGCTATCAATACAGTAGCGGTTGCGGTGTGACGATGCAACTGTGAAGCGGGGCGGGTGTCACGCCGCCTCAGATGCGCATGGGCATCACGACGTACTTGAAGCTGTCGTTGTCGGGGATGGTCAGCAGCGCAGAGCTGTTGCCATCCGAAAGCTCCACCTTCACCATGTCCTGGCCCATGTTGGCCAGGGCGTCGATGAGGTAGGTCACGTTGAAGCCGATCTCGATGGTGTCGCCACCGTAGTCGATATCGAGCTCGTCCACGGCTTCTTCCTGCTCGGCGTTGTTGGACGCCACGCGCAGGGTGCCTGGCTCCAGGTTCAGGCGCACGCCCTTGAACTTGTCGCTGGTCATAATGGCCGTGCGCTGCAGGCTGGCCAGCAGCGGGGCGCGGCCCAGGGTGACGCTGTTCTTGTGGTTCTTGGGGATCACGCGGTTGTAGTCGGGGAACTTGCCCTCGACCAGCTTGGTGACGAACTCCATGCCGCCAAACGTGAACTTCGCCTGGTTGTTGGCGAACTGCATTTCGATGTGCGGCTGGTTCTCGCCACCCGCGTCACTCAGCAGGCGCTGCAGCTCGATCACGGTCTTGCGCGGCAGGATGACTTCCTGCTTGGGCACTTCCACATCCAGCGTGGCGCTGGCAAATGCCAGGCGGTGGCCATCGGTGGCGACGAGGCTCAGGGTCTTGCCCTCGGCCACGAACAGGATGCCGTTCAGGTAGTAGCGGATGTCCTGCACCGCCATCGCAAACGACACTTGGCCCAGCAAGTCCTTGAGGGTCTTTTGCGGCACGGCGAAAACGGGGCCGAAAGCGGCGGATTCCTGCACCAGTGGGAAGTCTTCTGCCGGCAGGCTTTGCAGCGTGAAGCGGCTCTTACCACCCTTGAGGATGAGCTTGGACTGGGCCGATTCGAGGCTCACGGTCTGGTCACCGGGCATGGTGCGCAGGATGTCGATGAGCTTGCGCGCGCCCACGGTGGTGGTGAAGTCGCCGGTGTCGCCGCCCAGTTCGGCGGTGGTGCGGATCTGGATTTCGAGGTCGCTGGTCGTCAGCTGCAGGGCATTGCCCGTCTTGCGGATCAGCACATTGGCCAGGATGGGCAGCGTGTGGCGGCGCTCGACGATGCCAGCCACGGACTGCAGAACCGCGAGAACCTTGTCTTGTGTTGCCTTCAGGACGATCATGTCATCAACCTCTTGTGGATTTTCTAAACCGGTGCGTCGGCAGCGGCACGGGTGGTGCCCCCCCTGCTGCCCAATCCGTCATTTTGCCCTGTAAGCGGCTGTTCACCTTCTTGGGTGCGCAATGAACAAGTTCTTACAGACACCAGCCTCAGGGAGCGCATGGGGCATCAGCCTTTCAGCGTCTGCTCCAGCACGTGCAGCTGCTGGTTCAGCTCGGTCAGCTGCTGGCGCTCGCCCGCAATCTTGCGCACGGCATGCAAAACGGTGGTGTGGTCGCGCCCGCCGAACAATTCTCCGATCTCGGGAAGGCTCTTTTGCGTCAGCTCCTTGGCCAGGTACATCGCAATCTGGCGCGGGCGGGCAATGCTGGCCGGGCGCTTCTTGCTGTACATGTCGGCGACCTTGATCTTGTAATAGTCGGCCACCGTCTTCTGGATGTTTTCCACAGAAATCTGCCGGTTCTGGATGGACAGCAGATCTCTGAGGGCTTCGCGTGCCAGCTGGATCGAAATCTCTTTCTGGTTGAAGCGCGAGTACGCCAGGATCTTGCGCAGCGCGCCTTCCAACTCGCGCACGTTGGAGCGCACGTTCTTGGCCACGAAGAAGGCCACTTCCTCGGGCATCTCGGTGCCTTCGACGCGCGCCTTGTTGATCAGGATGGCCACGCGCATTTCCAGCTCGGGCGGCTCAATCGCCACCGTCAGGCCCGAATCAAAGCGCGACACCAGCCGCTCGTGGATGTTGGCCAGACCCTTCGGATACGTGTCCGACGTCATCACGATGTGCGACTTCTTGGCCAGCAGGGCCTCGAACGCGTTGAAGAATTCTTCCTGCGTGCGGTCCTTGTTGGCGAAGAACTGCACATCGTCGATCAGCAGCAGATCGAGCGAGTGGTAGCGCTCCTTGAACTCGTCGAAGGTGCGGCGCTGGTAGGCCTTAACCACATCCGACACGAACTGTTCGGCGTGGATGTAGAGAACTTTGGCGTCGGGCTTGTCCTGCAGCAGGCGGTTGCCCACAGCGTGCACCAAGTGGGTCTTGCCCAGGCCCACGCCGCCGTAGATGAACAGCGGGTTGTACAGGTGGCCGGGCATGCCCGCCACGTGCATGGCGGCCGAGCGCGCCATGCGGTTGGCCGTGCCTTCCACCAGGGTCTCGAACGTGAGGGCGGCGTTCAGCCGATTGCGGAACGCGCCCGCCGTGGCGTCGTCACTGCTGCTGGACAGGGCTTCGGCCGGTGCTGCGGGGCTGGCGGGTTCTTGCGCAGTGGGCCGCACATAAGTACGGGCAACGGATTCGCGCTGAGCGAGCGCTAACTCCAGCGTGACCGGCTGGCCGTACAGGCCTTCGAGCAGCGCGGCAATGCGGCCCGCGTATTGGGCACGGATCCAGTCGAGCTTGAAGCGGTTGCCCACGAGCAGCGTGACTTTGGAGAAGTCTTCGGCCACTTGGGCCACCAGGGGCTTGATCCAGGTGTTGAATTGTTGTTCTGGCAGGTCTTGTGCCAGTTGCTCTACGCAGGCTTGCCACAGGCCCTGACCGGCATCTGCGCCGGGCGAATGGGGGGAGCTGCGGGTGGGTTCCTCGATCATTGCGGGGGAATTCTTATTGTGGATAGGAGGAACGGTCTGAGGCGGCGGATTGTAGCTTGTCAAGGAGTTATCCACAATTTGACGGCGGCTGTCATCCGGGGGAATCCGGGGTTGTCAGGGGCGGCCGATGGGGCCTGAAACGGCGGGGCGCTGCAGCCTCTGCGGCGCGCCAATAAAGGCCTGCCTGCCGAAAGGCATTGCCAGTCGGCCACAAGCCTGCGATAATTTTGGGTTTCCCTGAATGTGTTCAGGGTGATTTGACCCGGCGCGCCGTTATTTCTGCCCCGTGGGTCTGTCTCCAGGCGGTGTTTCATACACAGCGTGGTGTGCAGACTGTAGGGGGTTCAAGAGCAGCAGTCCGGAACTGAACCTCAAGGAATAGCACCATGAAACGTACTTACCAGCCCTCCAAGACGCGCCGCGCGCGCACCCACGGTTTCCTCGTCCGCATGAAGACCCGCGGCGGCCGTGCCGTTATCAACGCACGCCGCGCCAAGGGCCGCAAGCGCCTGGCCGTCTAAGGCCGTTACGGTCTACGGCCTGCTCCCTGCCTGTTCCCGGTTTGTACCGCCAGGTTCCAAACGGGGCGCTTGCATGCACAGGCTAAAAACCCGGCCGCAGTTCCAGGCTGCCATGGCGGGAGGCACTGTCTCCCGCACAGCACATTTCGCGTTGCACCGTTTGGCACTGGATGCCAGCAGCACCGCAATGGCCAGCCAGGCAGCTACTGTTGCACCCACAGGGCCCGGCTCCTTGCCGCACGCGCAAGGGCCGCAGGCCCTGTTTGTCGTTCCTGGCGTCTGGCTGGGTGCCATGGTGCCCAAGCGCTGGGCGCGCCGTGCCGTGACGCGCAACGCCATCAAGCGGCAGATCTACACCGTGGGCGCCACGTTCGAGGCGCGTTTGCCGCAGGCCGCCCATGTGGTGCGCCTGCGCTCGGCGTTTGATCGCAAGCAGTTTGTGAGCGCAACGTCCGACCAGCTCAAGCAGGCGGTGCGCGCGGAGCTGCTGCAGCTGTTCGGGTACGCCACCCGGCATGCGGGCGCCGCAGTTGCAGCACCTGTGTCTGTACCTGCACCTCCGGTGGCAGAGCCGGTGACCGCCCCATGATGCAGCGCCTGCTGATCGGCGTGGTCACAGGCTACCGGCTGTTCCTCAGCCCCTGGCTGGGCTCGACCTGCCGCTTTGAGCCGACCTGCTCGGTCTATTCGCTGCAGGCGCTGGAGCAGCACGGCGCCGCAGCAGGCAGTTATCTGACGGTGCGCAGGCTGGTACGCTGCCACCCCTGGTGCGAGGGGGGCCATGATCCGGTCCCGCAAGATCTGCCGCGCAGCCTGCGGCTTTTCTCCAGGCTCACCCCTTCCACCACTCCCCCATCCTCACCAAAGAAGTCTTCATGAACGACATTCGCCGCACCATCCTGTGGGTGATTTTTGGCTTTTCCATGGTTCTGCTGTGGGACAAGTGGCAGCTGCACAATGGCAACAAGGCCACCTTTTTTCCGACCACGCCCGCAGTGACAGCCCCTGCTGCTGCCACAGGCGCGGCCTCCGGCGCGACCGGGGCTGCCAGCGTGCCCGCCACCAGCGTGCCCGCAGCCACAACGGCCGCGCAAGGCGCGGCAGCCGTGCCCGGGCAGCCTGCTGCAGCGGCTGCGCTTGCCAAACGCGAACGCATTGAGGTCAAGACCGACCTGTATCGCCTGGTGTTCGACAGCGAAGGCGGCTCGCTCACGCAGGCCGAGCTGCTCAAGCACGCCGACATGACCGACAAGGCCCGCAACTTCCTGTTGCTGGATGAAAGCGCGCAGCGCGTCTACGTGGCGCAGACCGGCCTGGTGGGCGGCACTTTCCCCACGCACAAGACGGTGATGACGGCCGTTCCCGGCCCGCGCGAACTCAAGGACGGTGAAGACTCCATGAGCATCCGCTTCGAGTCGCCCGACCAGGGCGGCGTGAAGCTGGTCAAGACCTGGACCATCAAACGCGGTGCTTATGACATCGCCGTCAAGCACGACATCGTCAACACGGGCAGCGCCGCTGTATCGCCCCAGCTGTACCTGCAACTGGTGCGCGACGGCAACAAGCCGCCAGGCGAGTCGTCGTTCTACTCCACCTTCACCGGTCCGGCGGTTTTCACCGAAGCCAAGAAGTACCAGAAGATCGAGTTCAAGGACATCGAAAGCGGCAAAGTCGACATTCCCAAGGACTCGGCCAATGGCTACGTCGCCATGGTGCAGCACTATTTCGCCACTGCATGGCTGCTGGCCGACGGCGTGCAGCGCGAGCCCTTCACCCGCAAGGTGGACACCAACCTGTACTCCGTGGGCATGCTGACCTCCCTCGGCACCATCGAGCCGGGCGCCACCAAGACCATCGACGCGCGCCTTTTCGCCGGCCCGCAGGTCGAGACCATGATGGAAAAGCTGTACCCCGGCCTGGAACTGGTCAAGGACTACGGCTGGCTGACCATCCTGTCCAAGCCGCTGTACTGGCTGCTCGACAACCTGCACAAGCTCCTGAACAACTGGGGCTGGTCCATCGTTGCGCTGGTGCTGCTGCTCAAGATCGCGTTCTACTGGCTCAATGCCAAGGCCTACGCCAGCATGGCCAAGATGAAGGCCATCAATCCCAAGATCATGGAGATGCGCGAACGCCTGAAGGACAAGCCGCAGCAGATGCAGCAGGAGATGATGCGCATCTACCGCGAGGAAAAGGTCAACCCGATGGGCGGCTGCTTCCCCATCATGATCCAGATCCCTGTGTTCATTGCGCTGTACTGGGTGCTGCTGTCCAGCGTCGAGATGCGCAATGCGCCCTGGATCGGCTGGATCCACGACCTCTCCGCGCCTGACCCATTCTTCATCCTGCCCTTGCTGATGACGGCCAGCTCGCTGCTGCAGACCGCCCTGAACCCCGCGCCACCAGACCCGATGCAGGCCAAGATGATGTGGTTCATGCCGCTGATCTTCAGCGTGATGTTCTTCTTCTTCCCAGCCGGCCTCGTGCTGTACTGGCTGACAAACAACATCCTGTCGATTGCGCAGCAGTGGATCATCAACACCCGCATGGGCGTGCCACCGCAGTTCAATCTGCCCAAGTTCAAGTGATGCGGCAGCGGCAACGCTGACATCCACGAACTGACCCCCAAAGGCCGCGCAAGCGGCCTTTTTTCTGTCACCTTGTAAAGTCCCTGCCCATGCTTGCACGCCACCACGACCCCATCGTTGCCATCGCCACTGCCCCCGGGCGCGGGGCCGTCGGCATCGTACGGGTGTCGGGCAAAGGGCTGGAGGCCCTGGTGCAGGCGCTGTGCGGCCGCACCCTCAAGCCCCGCGAGGCGACGTACCTGCCCTTTCGGGATGCACAGGGCCAGGCCATCGACCAGGGGCTCGCGCTGTACTTCCCCGGTCCGCACAGCTACACCGGCGAAGACGTGCTGGAGCTGCAGGCGCATGGGGGCCCGGTGGTGCTGCAGCTGCTGCTGGCTCGCTGTCTGGAGGCGGGGGCTGCCACCCAACCGGCGACCGGCCAGCCCTGTCTGCCGGGCCTGCGCGTGGCCCAACCCGGGGAGTTCACCGAACGGGCTTTCCTGAACGACAAGATCGACCTGGCCCAGGCCGAGGCGATTGCCGACCTGATCGACGCCAGCACGGAAGCCGCAGCCCGCAGCGCCAGCCGCTCGCTGACCGGCGCGTTTTCTGCAGAAATCCACAGCCTGCGCGACGCACTCATCCATCTGCGCATGCTGGTGGAGGCCACGCTGGACTTTCCTGAAGAAGAAATCGACTTCTTGCGCAAGGCCGATGCGCATGGCCAGCTATCGAACTTGCAGCAAACGTTGGCCTCGGTGATGCAGCGCGCGCGCCAGGGCGCTTTGCTGCGCGAGGGCATCAAGGTGGTCATCGCCGGCCAGCCCAATGCCGGCAAAAGCTCACTGCTCAATGCGCTGGCAGGGGCCGAGCTGGCCATCGTCACGCCCATTGCCGGCACCACGCGCGACAAGGTCCAGCAGACCATCCAGATCGAAGGGGTGCCGCTGCACATCATCGACACCGCCGGCCTGCGCGACAGCAGTGATGAGGTCGAGCGCATCGGCATCGCCCGCGCCTGGGACGAGATTGCTGGGGCAGACGCCGTGCTGTTCCTGCACGACCTGTCGCAGCAGAACGCTCCTGAATATGTAGCTGCCGACGCAGATATCGAAAGCGCCTTGGGGCAAAAACTGCCCAAGAACATTCCCGTGATTGATGTCTGGAACAAGCTGGACTGCGCGGCGGGTGTTGCCCCCTCCGTCAGCGCCGGGCGCCCGGCGGTGCACCTCTCGGCGCGCACCGGGCAAGGTCTGGACGGGTTGCGGAAGCTGCTGCTGGATGTGGCGGGCTGGCAGTCGGCGCCCGAGGGCATCTACATTGCCCGGGCGCGCCATGTGCAGGCGCTGCAGGCGGTGTCTGCCCACCTGCAGGAGGCCGCCGACCAGCTGCAAGCCCAGGGCCCGGCGCTGGACTTGCTGGCCGAGGAGCTGCGGCTGGCGCAGAACGCGCTGAGCGCCATCACCGGCGAATTCACCTCCGATGACCTGCTCGGCGTGATCTTCTCCAGCTTCTGTATCGGTAAATAACGACCGTTGGTCGCCCTATCTTGTAAACGGACGTAAACAGCGCTTGTGTCCGATCTGTAACAGGGTTACTTTCGGCGGACCATGAATGTTCCCATGCCCGTTGCCTCCAAGGTGGACCTCAAAGGTCTGATCGACGCCATCGCCCAGACCACGGCGGAGGACAGCATGACCAACCCGCTGTCGGCCGCCCAGTGGGAGGTGCTGTCGTCCTACCTGCTGCCGGTGGTGCTGCCCGCTGGCCAGGTGCTCTTCAGTCAGGGCGCCACGGACCGCACCCTGTATCTGGTCGAAAGCGGCAGCCTGAGCGTGCACTACCAGGACGAAAAAGAACGCCTGCGCCTGGCGATTGTGGGCGCTGGCTCGGTGGTCGGCGAAGGCGCTTTCTTCTCGCACCGCGCACGCAGCGCCACCGTGCAGGCCAGCGCGCCCTGCAAGCTGTGGAGCCTCACAGCCATCCGCTTCACCGAGCTGACCAACCGCCAGCCCGCCATTGCCCTGGGTCTGGCCATGGCCGCAGGGGCTGTGCTGGCCAAGCGCCTGGGCAACCGCCGCCGCCGCGTTGCGGCCACCTGACAGGCAGGCCCTGTCGGGGGTTTTCCTCGGGCTTCTCCCGCCTTCTGCGGGGGGATGGCGCGTTACACTCGATTTGGATTTTGTCCAGGCACCATCCGAAGAAAGCAAGCCATGTCCCTGTTCAGTTGGTTCAGCCGCAAACCTGCTCCCGCCAAGCCCCGCGCAGCGGCCGAGCCCTCCGGCCTGTTCAACGCCGACGCCACCGTGCCCCTGCAACCCGGGCGCCAGGGCAAGCCACTCGTGGAGCCCCAGCCGCCCGAGCACGCCGCCAACCGCAAGAATGAGCGCATGGAGCGCCGCGAGCTGCTCTACACGGTGGTGCGCGATGCCATGGTGCGCGCGGGCGTGCTGTCGGCCAGCTACAAATTCAAGGTGCTGTCGCTCGACCAGCGCGGCCGCCAGTTCCTGGTGATGATGGACCTGGCCCGCGAATACGGCGGCGAGACGGTGCGCCTGAGCGAGATCGAGGCCCTCATCGCCCAGACCGCCAAAACCCGCTACGACATTCTGGTGACGGCCGTGTACTGGCGCATCAACGACCATGTGGCGGTGGGTATTCCGCAAAAGGGCGTGGCGCCCCAGGGTGCAGCGCTGCCACTGCAAGCGGCTTCCACAGCGGTGCGCCGCCCGCCCGTTGCGGCGACGGCCCCGGCACCCCTGACCCCATCGCCCGCTCCCCTGGCAGGTGCACGCCCCGCTGTGGCTGCACCCGCACCGGTGGCTCCAGCTCCTTTGGCGCCGGCAGCGGCCCCGCTGGCTGCGCGCCGCCCGCTCGGCGCGGTGTCGGCCCCCGCGCCCCTCGTGTCTGCACCCGCACCGCTGGCCGCAGCGCGGCAGCCCTCTTCTGCCCGCTTTGAACCCATCGAGGCCGACGAGGTGGCCGCGTTCAAGCGCGCGCTAGCCAACGCCGCAGGGTCGTCAGCGGCCACGGCTGCGGCCGCCAAGCCAGGAGTGCCCGTGCGTTCCGGTCCGCTGCTGCCCCCGTCCCAGCCCACGGGTTTTGAAGACACCGAAATGCCCGGTGCCGACGGTCCCGCCCCCGACCTCAGCAGCACGCAGTACGGCGAACTCAACTGAGCCCAAGGTCACCAAAGGTCATGTGGTGCACGCCCTGAGCGGGCCGTGCACCCATGCCAAGGCCCCGGGTCAGTGCCCTGCAAAGTCCACCAGGGTGTACAGCGGCAGGCCCGCATCGCGCAGGCGCTGTGATCCGCCCAGCTCGGGCAGATCGACAATCGCGGCGCCTTCGGTGACGGTGGCCCCCAGTTTCTCCAGCAGCTTTTTGCCGGCCATCATGGTGCCGCCGGTGGCGATGAGGTCATCGATCAGCAGCACGCGGTCGCCGGCCTTCACGGCGTCGGTGTGCAGCTCCACCGTGGCGCTGCCGTATTCCAGTTCATACGTTTCCTCCACCGTGGTGAACGGCAGCTTGCCTTTCTTGCGGATGGGCACGAACCCCACGTTCAGCTCATAGGCCACCACAGCGCCTAGGATGAAGCCCCGCGCGTCCAGGCCTGCCACCACATCGGGGCGCAGCGCCTTGTCCATGTAGCGGTGCACAAACGCGTCGATCAGCACACGGAACACTTTCGGGTCTTGCAGCAGTGGCGTGATGTCGCGGAACTGCACGCCAGGCGCGGGCCAGTCAGGGACGGTGCGGATGTGCTGACGAAGGTACTGGTTGACGCTGAGGGGCTGCATGGCGGGTGTGGGAGTGATGACGGTGAGGCGGCCCGGACGGGGGCCAATGCCTGTGCGCGCGCAAGGGGCTGGCCGGTGGCGCAGCGCTCGGAAAGTGCGAGAGTGTAAACAGCCCGGCCGTTCCCGCGCGTGCCTGCACCAGACGCCATAATGTGTTTCACTGGCGTTACAAACTGCGCGCCGCCTGTGGCGGGCGGTGCCCCAACCCCCACGACGATCGGCCCATGCCCATCTCCGTCCTGCTGATCGAGAGTGATCACCCCCACGCACAGGCCGTGGCGGGGGCGCTGGCCGACCCCTGGTCGGGCTGGCGCGTGGACGTGGTGGAGTCCATCGCCGAGGCGCGCGAATATCTGCTTCGCCACCGGCCCGACATCGTGCTGGCGGCCCAGCGCACCATGGACGGCTCGGCCTTTGACCTGCTGCAGCTGCTCGACGGCGTTCCGGCCATCATCATCGTGCGCATGGGGGCGGAGACCCACGCGGCGCAGGCCATGCGCCATGGCTTTGACGACTTCACCGTGCAGGACCCGGCGCTGGACTACCTGCTCACCCTGCCCGCACAGATCGAAGCCGTGCTGGAGCGCACCTCCAGCGCCCGTGCCCGCCGCGCGGCCGAGGCCATGCTGGCGCGCCAGCACCGGCTGCTGCAGGCCATCTCACGGGCCCAGGGCATGTTCATTGCCAGCTCGGGTCCCCGGGCGGCGTTCGAGGCGCTGCTGGGCGAGTTGATGACGCTGACCCAGAGCGCGTTTGGCCTGGTGGGCCAGGTGCAGCGGGCCGATGACGGGCACCCCTACCTGCGTGTGCACGCGATGACCGACATCAGCTGGGACGAGGCCTCGCGCCAGCGCTACGCCCAGCATGCCGAGGACGGCATGGTGTTCGACAACCTGCATTCGCTGGTGGGCGCAGCCCTGGTGTCGGGCGAGCCCGTGATCAGCAACGATGCCAGCCACGACCCGCGCAGCGCGGGCACGCCGCCCGGCCACCCCACGCTGCGCACCTACCTGGGCCTGCCCATCCATGCCGCAGGCGAACTGGTGGCCATGGTGGGCCTGGCCAACCGCAGCAGCGGGTACTCCAACGCCGACGTGCAGTTTCTGCAGCCCCTGCTGAGCACGATCGGCCAGCTGGAGACCGCCCGCCGCGCCGAGCTGGCCCGCAGCCATGTGGAGGCCGAACTGGCCCGCACCAGCGCCCTGCTGGCCGAGAAGACCCGCGCCCTTGAAGGCACGCTGGACAACATCTCCCAGGGCATCACCAACGTGGACGCCGAGGGGCGCATCCGCGTCTACAACCAGCGCTACCTGGAGCTGCTGGACCTGCCCGAGAGCCTGCTGGCCACGCAGCCCCTGGTCGAAGAGGTGGTGCGCTTTCAGACCGAGCGGGGTGACTTCGGTCCCAATTTCCAGCTCATCGAGCCCATGGCGCGCAACTATGTGGCCTCGGAGTACGCGGCCCACGGCAACCAGATGCCTTTGCCCGACAGCTATGTGCGGCGCACGCCCAAGGGCCGCTACATCGAGGTGCGCACTCGCGCCCTGGAGCCCGGCGGGCGCGTGCGCACGTTCACCGATGTCACCGACTACCTGAGCACGCTGGAGGCCCTGCGCCAGAGCGAGGCGCGCTGGCGCAGTCTGACGGACCTGTCGTCCGACTGGTACTGGGAGCAGGACGATCAGTTCCGTTTTGTGCGGCTGGACGGCAACCCGTACCACACGGAGGGCGTGCCCGACGAGATGCATTACGGCCTGACCCGCTGGGAGCTGCCCGACACCTTCGTCACCGAGGGGCAATGGCGCGAGCACCGCGAGCAGCTGGAGGCGCACCAGGTCTTTCACGACTTCGAGATGCAGCGCCTGTCCCAGGACGGCAGACCCGTGTGGGTGTCGATCAGCGGCGAGCCCATCTTTGACGAAGAGGGGCGCTTCACCGGCTACCGGGGCGTGGCGCGCGACATCACCGAGCGCAAGCTGGCCGAGGCCGAGATCCAGCGCCTGGCGTTCTACGACGAACTCACCGGCCTGCCCAACCGCCGCCTGCTCATGGACCGGCTGGAGCGCGCGGTCGCTACCACCCAGCGCGAGGGCCGCCACGGTGCGCTGCTGTTCCTGGACCTGGACAACTTCAAGGGCATCAACGACACCATGGGCCACGAATGGGGCGACCGCCTGCTGGTGCAGGTGGCCGCGCGCATCGGGGCCTGTGTGCGGGCCACCGACACCGTGGCGCGGCTGGGTGGTGACGAGTTTGTGGTCGTGGTGCAAGGCCTCCACAGTCAGGAGGTCGAAGCCGCCGCCGAGGCCGAAGCCGTGGGGCAGAAGGTTCTGGTGGCGCTGAACCAGCCCTATGTGGTGGACGGCTGCGACATGCACAGCACGCCCAGCATTGGCATCGCGCTGTTCCAGGATGCGCAGCAGCCTGTGCAGGAGCTGCTCAAGCGCGCCGACCTGGCCATGTACCAGGCCAAGGCGCAGGGGCGCAACACCCTGTGCTTTTTTGACCCCGCCATGCAGGCCGCTGCGTCGGCGCGCTCGGCACTGGAGGGCGACATCCGCCAGGGCCTGGCGCGCAACGAGTTTCTGTTGCACTACCAACCGGTGGTGGACGCCACCGGCCACCTGCTGGGAGCCGAGGCGCTGGTGCGGTGGCAACACCCGCAGCGCGGCATGGTCTCTCCCGCCGACTTCATCCCGCTGGCCGAGCAGACCGGGCTCATCCTGCCCCTGGGCCGGCAGGTGCTGGCCATAGCCTGCCGCCAGCTGGCCCAGTGGGCCACCGCCCCGGCAACGGCTGCGTGGACGCTGGCCGTCAACGTGAGTGCGCAGGAGTTCCGCCAGCCCGATTTTGTGGAGCAGGTGCTGGCCGCGCTGCGCGATGCGGCCGCCAACCCGCGCCTGCTCAAGCTCGAACTGACTGAAAGCCTGCTGCTGCACGACGTGGAGGACAGCATCCTGAAGATGCAGGCGCTGCGCACACTGGGAGTGGGCTTTTCGCTGGACGACTTTGGCACCGGTTACTCGTCGCTCAGCTACCTCAAGCGCCTGCCGCTGGACCAGCTCAAGATCGACCAGAGCTTTGTGCGCGACGTGCTCACCGACCCCAACGACGCCACCATCGCCTGCACCATCATCACGCTGGCCCGCAGCCTGGGCCTGGACGTGGTGGCCGAGGGGGTGGAGACCGAAGGGCAGCGCGCGTTCTTGCTGCGCAACGGCTGCCGCCAGTTCCAGGGCTACCTGTTCGGGCGACCTGGGCCCGCAGGGTTGCTGTAGTTTGCTATCAAATATGTAGCTGTTGGCGTATATTGCACTAGCTCTGCAGGCCGATTTCATTCCAATGGGGTGCCTAGCCACCCGCTGAGTTGCCGGCGGCGTGCCCCAGGCTGGTCAGCCTTTCAGCAGTTTGTCTTCTGCCAGCGCCAGCGCGGCCGGGTGGCCCGACAGCACCAGCGTGTCGCCTTCGGCCAGCAAGGCCTCGTCCACCGCTGCGCTCACATGGCCGTTGCCTCGCCGCAGGTTGACCACGCGCACGCCCATGGCCGGCAGCGCCAGCTGACCCAGGCTGCGGCCGAGGGCCGTGGAGCCGGGGGGCAGGTTGATGGTGGACAGGCGCTCCTGGTCGCGCTCGTTCACCGTGTCGTCGTCCGCGCCGTGGAAGTAGCCGCGCAGTAGGTTGTAGCGCGCATCACGCTGGTCCTGCACCAGCCGCAGCACGCGGCGCATGGGCACACCCACCAGGGCCAGGGCGTGGCTGGCGAGCATGAGCGAGCCCTCGATGGCTTCGGGCACCACCTCGGTCGCGCCGGCCTCCTGCAGCTTGTCCAGGTACAGGTCGTCCTGCGTGCGCACCACCACCGGCACCTGCGGCGCGTGCGACCGGGCATTGGCCAGCACCTTCAGCGCGGCGGGCACGTCGATGTAGGTCACGGCCACGGCGCTGGCACGCACCAGGCCGGCGGCCATCAGCGCCTGCAGACGGGTGGCGTCGCCATACACCACCGAGTCGCCCGCCGCAGCGGCCTGGCGCACGCGGTCCGGGTCCAGGTCCAGCGCCATGTAGGGGATGCCCTCGTGCTCCAGCATGCGCGCCAGGTTCTGTCCGCAGCGGCCGTAGCCGCAGATGATCACGTGCTTGCTGGTGTTGATGGATTTGCGCGCAATCGATGTCATCTGCAGCGACTGCTGCAGCCAGTCGCTGGCCACCAGCTTCATCACGATGCGGTTGCTGTACATGATGAGGAACGGCGTGGCGAGCATCGAGAGCACCATGGCCGCCAGGATGGGGTTCATCAGGGCCGGTTGCACCAGCCCATTGCTTTGCGTGAGCGACAGCAGCACAAAACCGAACTCGCCCGCCTGCGCCAGGTACAGCCCGGTGCGCAGCGCCACGCCGGTGGTCGCACCCATGCCGCGTGCCAGCACCAGGATGATCCCCAGCTTGAGCACCAGCGGCACGGTGAGCAGCATCAGCACCAGCGCCCAGCGGTCCACCAGAATGTGCCAGTCCAGCATCATCCCGATGGTGATGAAGAACAGGCCCAGCAGCACATCGTGAAAGGGCCGGATGTCCGTACCCACCTGGTGGCGGTATTCGGTCTCGGACACCAGTACGCCCGCAATGAAGGCGCCCAGCGCCAGGCTCAGGCCCGCCAGCTCGGTCAGCCAGGCCAGGCCCAGCGTGATCAGCAGCAGGTTCAGCATGAACAGCTCGTCGCTCTTGCGCCGCGCGACCAGCGTGAGCCACCAGCGCATCAGCCGCTGGCCGCCGGTGAGCAGCAGGCCCACCAGTACCGTGGCTTTGATCAGCGCCCAGCCCAGCGAAGTCAGCAACTGGTCGTGCGACGACCCCAGCGCCGGAATCAGCACCAGCAGCGGCACCACGGCCAGGTCCTGGAACAGCAGGATGCCCATCACGCGCCGGCCGTGTTCGCTCTCCAGCTCGGCCCGCTCGGCCATGAGCTTGACCACAATCGCCGTGCTGCTCATCGCCATCGCGCCCGACAGCGCCAGCGCCGTCTGCCAGCCCATGTCCCACACCCCGCCCGCCCAGCGCGACAGCACCAGCGCCAAGCCGGACACCACGGCCATCGTCAGCACCACCTGCATCAGCCCCAGGCCAAACACCTGCTTGCGCATGGCGCGCAGCTTGGGCAGGCTGAACTCCAGCCCAATGGCAAACATCAGGAACACCACCCCGAACTCGCCCAGGTGGCGTACGCCTTCAGAGTTCTGCGCCAGTGCCAGCGCATGCGGCCCGATGAGCACCCCGGCCGCCAGGTAGCCCAGCATGGGCGGCAGCTTGAGGCTGCGACAGGTCACCACGCCCAGCACCGCGGCCAGCAGGTAAAGCAGTGTGAGGGCAAGAGAAGACATGGGTTCGATGCTATCCGAGGCTTGAGTTGTGTAACACAGGATTCAAGCAAGCCATTGGCCGGGGCTGCAGGCCGCCGCTGCGTGGCCGTGCGCGCAGGTCTCGCAGCCTTGGGGGCGGGGCGAAGGCTTTGTGGGCTGGGTGCACGGACCGTGCCAGTGGACTTGGGAGGTTGCACGGCCCGGTCCGCATGCCCGGTCGATAGAATCCCTGCATGACTCCCGCTCCCGCCGCGCTGCCCCCTTTTGACGCTGATCAGGCCCTGCGCCTGGCCCGCGAGACCTTCCACATCGAGGTGGAAGCCTTGAATGGCCTGGCGGCCCGCGTGGATGGTGTGTTTGCCCAGGCGGTGCAGATGGTGCTGCAGGCCCGGGGCCGTGTGGTGGTCATGGGCATGGGCAAAAGCGGCCACGTGGGCCGCAAGATTGCCGCCACGCTGGCTTCCACCGGCACCCCCGCGTTTTTTGTCCATCCCGCCGAAGCCAGCCATGGCGACCTGGGAATGGTCACCAGCGACGACCTGGTGCTGGCCATCTCCAACAGTGGCGAAAGCGGCGAACTCACGGCCATCCTGCCCGTGCTGCGGCGCCTGGGCGCGCCCATGATCGCCATGACGGGCGGTCTGCAGTCCACCCTCGCGCGTTATGCCGACCTGGTGCTCGACTGCAGCGTGGCGCGCGAAGCCTGCCCGCTCAACCTGGCCCCCACCGCCAGCACCACGGCCCAGCTGGCCATGGGCGACGCGCTGGCCGTGGCCCTGCTGGACGCCCGGGGCTTCCGCCCCGAAGACTTTGCCCGCTCGCACCCCGGCGGTGCGCTGGGCCGCAAGCTGCTCACCCATGTGAGCGACGTGATGCGCTCGGGCGCCGAAGTGCCGCGCGTGGCGCCCGAAGCCTCGTTCAGCGACCTCATGCGCGAGATGAGCGCCAAGGGCTTGGGCGCCTCGGCCATCGTCGATGCAGCAGGGCAGGTGCTGGGCATCTTCACCGACGGCGACCTGCGCCGCCGCATCGAGGCCGGCGCAGACCTGCGGTCTACAACCGCCGCCCAGGTCATGCACGCCAACCCGCGCCGCATTGCGCCCGACGCGCTGGCCGTGGACGCCGCCGAAATGATGGAGGCCCACGCCATCACCAGCGTGCTGGTGGTGGACGCAGCGGGCGTGCTGGTGGGCGTGGTGCACATCGGCGACCTGATGCGGGCGAAGGTGATCTGACGATGGCGCTGTCCCCGCAGACCTCTCCCTCTCCTGCCCTGCAGATCGACCCTGAGCTGCTGCTGCGCGCCCAGGGCGTGCGCGTGGCCTTTTTCGACGTGGACGGTGTGCTCACCGATGGCGGCCTGTACTTCAGCGAAGCGGGCGAAACCATCAAACGCTTCAACACCCTGGACGGCCACGGCCTCAAGCTGCTGCAAAAGGCCGGCATCACCCCCGCCGTGATCACCGGCCGCGACTCTGCCCCGCTGCGCCTGCGTCTGAAGGCCCTGGGCGTGGAGCACGCCGTGTTCGGCACCGAAGACAAGCGCCCCGCCGCCGAGCAGATGCTGGTCACCCTGGGCCTGACCTGGGCGCACGCCGCAGCCATGGGCGACGACTGGCCCGACCTGCCCGTCATGTGCCGCTGCGCCTTTGCCTGCGCGCCCGCCAATGCCCAGACCGAGGTGCGCCACGCGGCCCACTTCGTCACCCAGGCGCGCGGGGGCGACGGCGCGGCGCGTGAGCTGTGCGACCTGCTGCTCGTGGCCACGGGCCGCTACGCGGCGCTGCTGGCGGACTACACCGCATGATCCGCGTGATCCGCCAGGGCTGGGACCAGCTTTCGATCTACCTGCCCGTGGTGCTGATGGGCCTGCTGGCGCTGGGCACCTGGTGGCTGGTGCGCAACGCGCCCATGCCGCAGTTGCCGGCCATTGACCGGCCTGTGAAGCACCAGCCAGACTACTTCATGAAGTCCTTTTCGGTGAAGACCTTCGATGCCACAGGCCGCCTGCAAAGTGAGGTGCAGGGTGACGAGGCACGCCACTACCCCGACACCGATACGCTGGAGATCGACCAGGTCCGCATGCGCTCCGTCAGCCTCGATGGCCGGGTCACCGTGGCCACGGCCAACCGGGCCCTGAGCAATGCCGATGGCTCCGAAGTGCAGTTGTTCGGCAATGCCATCGTCACGCGTGAACCGCTGCCTGCCAAGCCCGGGTCGGCGGCGCAACCCCGCATGGAGTTCCGGGGTGAGTTTTTGCACGCCTTCACCAACACCGAACGGGTGCGCTCGGACCAGCCGGTCACGCTCACCCGCGGCAACGACCGTTTCACTGCCGACAGCATGGACTACGACAACCTCGACCAGGTGCTGCAACTGCGCGGGCGCGTGCGCGGCATGATCCTGCCGGGCACCACGCGATAGCCCCACGCCACCTCGCCTTGCCGCCACAGCCGGAACGCACATGACCCAACCCCTTGTCTTCATCACCGGCGCCTCCAGCGGCATTGGCCAGGCCCTGGCCCACCGCTACCACCAAGCGGGATTCCGCCTGGCGCTGGTGGCTCGGCGCACTTCCGAGGTCAAAACATGGGCAAGTGCAAAAGGAATAAGCCCTGATAGCTATGAAATTTATAGTGCCGATGTGTCGGTGACTGACAGCATCGTCGCTGCGGGGCGTGACTGCATCGCACGCCAGGGGGTGCCAGATGTGGTGATTGCGAACGCCGGCATCAGCGTGGGCATGGACACGGCCGTGCTGAGCGACATCGACGTCATGGCCCGCACCTTTGCCACCAACAACATCGGCATGGCGGCCACTTTCCAGCCATTTGTGGATGCCATGGTGCAGCGCGGCAGCGGCACCCTGGTGGGCCTTGCCAGCGTGGCCGGCATCCGCGGCCTGCCGGGTCATGGAGCCTATTGCGCCAGCAAGGCGGCGGTCATCAGCTATTGCGAGAGCCTGCGCGGTGAATTGCGCCCCCATGGCGTGCGCGTGGTGACGGTGTCGCCGGGCTACATCGACACCCCCCTCACGCAGCAGAACCGCTACAGCATGCCGTTTTTGATGCAGCCTGCCGATTTTGCCGACCGGGCGTTCCGCACCATTCAGGCGGGCGTGAGCTACCGGGTCATCCCCTGGCAGATGGGCGTGGTTGCCAAGCTGCTGCGCATGCTGCCCAACTCCTTGTTTGACAAGGTGCTGGCGGGCCGCCCGCGCAAGCGCCGCCAAAGCGAAATGCAGTGAGGGCCAGGGCTTGCACCAGGAGCCTCAGGGCGCCAGCAGGGGCGATGGATGGCTACCTCGACGTGCCGTCACCATGAAAAAGGGCCCCTGAGGGCCCTTTTGACTGAAAGAACGGGTGTGATTCAGTAGCCGCCGTTGCCGCTGCCACCGTAGCCGCCACCACCGCCATTGCGACCGCCTCCTCCGCCGTTGCGCGAGCCCGAACCGTAGGGGCTGCGGAAGCCACCTTCGCTGCGGCCACCGCCGCCGTAGCCGCCGCCACCGTCACGGCCACCGCCGTAACCACCGCCACCGCCCTCGCGGCCACCACCATAGCCACCGCCGCCGCCTTCACGGCCGCCGCCGTAGCCACCACCACTGCGGCCACCACCGCCGTAGCCGCCGCCACCGCCGCCAAAACCACCACTGCGGGGTGGGCGTGGCTCCATAGGACGGGCTTCGTTGACCACAATGCTGCGGCCGCCGAGGGGCTGGCCGTTCATGCCGTTGATGGCAGCCTGGGCTTCTGCGTCGCTGCCCATCTCCACAAAACCGAAGCCTTTGGAGCGACCCGTGTCGCGCTCCATCATGACCTTGGCGCTGGTCACGGCACCGAACTGGCCAAAGGCCTGTTCCAGATCACCGTCGCGCACCGAGTAAGGCAGGTTGCCGACGTACAGTTTGTTGCCCATCGAGGGACTCCTCAAAAACACATGGATAAAGCGATGGAGTCCCCAAAACGCAGCCAGCTAATCTCAATGACGCTCTCAGCGCGAAACTGACGGATCACCGCAAACTTGAAACGCAGGCAAAGCCCGCAAGCCATTATGCGCCACACTTTTACGGAAAAAGCAAGGGGCTTTGCGTGCTGTGGCGCCCATGCTGCGCCAGAACGCAAAAAGGAGCCCGAAGGCTCCTTTTCATGCCGTCAGCAGACCCTGGGGGAATGCTGATGAGGACTTATTAGTAGCTGTTACGGCCACCGCCGTAACCACCACCGCCGCCACCACCGTAGCCGCCGCCGCTACGGCCACCGCCGTAACCGCCGCCGCCATTGCCACCACCGAAGCCACCACTACGGGGAGCACGGGGTTCCATCGGACGGGCTTCGTTGACCACCAGGTCACGGCCGCCGTAGTTTTGGCCATGCACGCCTTGGATGGCGGCTTGGGCTTCAGCATCGCTACCCATTTCGACGAAGCCGAAACCCTTGGAGCGGCCGGTGTCACGTTCCATCATGACCTTGGCGCTGCCAACCGAGCCGTACTGACTGAAGGTCTGCTGCAGATCTTCGTCGCGGAAAGAGTAGGGCAGGTTGCCCACGTAAAGTTTGTTGCCCATGAAGGACTCCTGAAAAAACACAAAAACGCGATGGAGCCCGACGCAATCAACAAACCTGTGACGACTTCAAAGACGCGAAACTGACCATTCACCGCTAAGCTAACTGCCATTCTGCGAACAGAAAAGCGAAACCATTATTAATCACTTTATGGTGCCCGTGGGGGTTTATTTCTGGGTAAATGAGCCCAAAACAGCGGGCAAGCGTGGTTTTTCGGTGAATTTCAGGGCAAACCATAGGGTAAAATCCGTTAGTCTTTGGGGAGTAGCCCGCCCGGCCGCGCAATGCGCCGGGGGCATGCGTCAACACACTTGGGTTCTTGGAAACCTATGGCGTATGCGGCTTTTGAGCTGGGCGAGACCATTGACTGCAAACCGATCCACATGGCCGGAGTCGGGGTGCAGTCAATGCGTTTTCCACCCATCCGGCCGGATAGGACCCCCTCCCCCATGGAAGCCTTCTTCATTTCCACCGCCATCGTCGCGCTTGCCGAGATGGGCGACAAGACCCAGCTGCTCGCGCTCGTGCTGGCCGCCCGTTTTCGCAAACCCTGGCCCATCGTGCTGGGCATCCTGGTCGCCACACTGGTCAACCACGGTCTGGCCGGCGCTGTCGGTGCCTGGGTGACCACCTTCCTCGGCCCGCAGGTACTGCGCTGGATTTTGGGCGCCTCGTTCATCGCCATGGCGATCTGGATGTTGATCCCCGACAAGCTGGACGAAGGCGAAGCCGACGGCTCCCCGCGCTGGGGCGTGTTCGGCACCACAGTGGTCGCGTTCTTCCTGGCCGAGATGGGCGACAAGACCCAGATCGCCACCGTCATGCTGGCCGCCAAATACAGCGCCTATCTGTGGGTGGTGGCGGGCACCACGCTGGGCATGATGCTGGCCAATGCGCCGGTGGTCTGGCTGGGCGAGCGCATCACGCGCAAGGTGCCCATCCGCGCGGTGCATCTGGTGTCTGCCGCGATCTTTCTGGTGCTCGGCCTGCTGGCCATTTTTTCGTCGGCAGCCTGATCTGAACCGATCAACGGGCTGGGCGACGCGGCGCTGCTTTGGTATATTTGCCAGACGCGCCGATTTGCCACAGCTTGCGGGCGCTTTATAAATTCTGCTAAAGACCCGTCCGACACACCTGCCCGGCCTCGTTTTTAGCGACGCCGGGTATTTTTTTGCCGAGGTTTTGCCCTCGGCGACAGCGGCTCCCCAGGGGGCTTCGGCGGTTGCAAGCGGTGGAACGTGAGGGCTTACCCGTTCCAACTATGTCGTTCATCGCCACACCCCAGTCCATGCATTTCTCGGAGGTGCTCCCGCTGCAAAGCGGCGCGTCGATCCGCGACTACCACCTGGCCTACGAGACCTACGGCACGCTCAATGCCGACCGCTCCAACGCCGTGCTTGTGTGCCATGCGCTCAACGCCTCACACCATGTGGCGGGCGTGTACGCGGGGCAGGACAAGAGCGAGGGCTGGTGGGACAACATGATCGGCCCCGGCAAGCCCGTGGACACCGACCGCTTCTTCGTCATCGGCGTGAACAACCTCGGCTCCTGCTTCGGCTCGACCGGCCCCATGCACCCGCACCCGGACACGGGCGAGGTCTACGGCGCGGACTTCCCCGTGGTCACGGTGGAGGACTGGGTCAACGCCCAGGCCCGCCTGCTCGATCGTCTGGGCATCACGCAACTCGCTGCTGTGCTGGGCGGCAGCCTGGGCGGCATGCAGGCGCTCAGCTGGACGCTGCAGTACCCCGAGCGCATGCGCCACGCGGTGGTGGTGGCCAGCGCGCCCAACCTGACGGCCGAGAACATTGCCTTCAACGAGGTCGCCCGCCGCGCCATCGTGACCGACCCGGACTTCCACGGCGGCCACTTCTACCGCCACGGTGTGATCCCCAAACGCGGCCTGCGCATCGCCCGCATGATCGGCCACATCACGTATCTCAGCGACGACGTGATGAACGAGAAGTTCGGCCGCCAGCTGCGTGAAGGCATCGATCTGAAGTACAGCACGCAGGACATCGAGTTCCAGATCGAAAGCTACCTGCGCTACCAGGGCGACAAGTTCAGCGACTACTTCGACGCCAACACCTACCTGCTGATCACCCGCGCGCTCGACTACTTCGACCCCGCCCGCGCGCACGCCGGCAACCTCACGCGCGCCCTGGCCCGTGCCACGGCGAAGTTCCTGCTGGTGAGCTTCACCACCGACTGGCGCTTTTCGCCCCAGCGCAGCCGCGAGATCGTCAAGGCCCTGCTCGACAACCGCCGCAGCGTGAGCTACGCCGAGATCGATGCGCCCCACGGGCACGATGCATTTTTGCTGGATGACGCCCGGTACATGGGCGTCATGCGCTCTTACTTCGATAGCATTGCCAAGGAGTTGCAAGCATGACGGACAAAGCGGCAATGCAAGCCCTGGCGCGCCTGGTGCCTCCCGGCTCGCGCGTGCTCGACCTGGGCTGTGGCAACGGCGCCATGCTCGACTACCTGCAGCGCGAGCGCGGCTGCAGCGGCTACGGCGTGGAGATTGACGACGCCAACGTGTTGGCCTGCGTGCAGCGCGGCGTGGATGTGATCCAGCTCAACCTCGACGAGGGGCTGGCCATGTTCGACGACAACAGCTTTGACGTGGTGCTGCAGATCGACACGCTGCAGCATTTGCGCAATGCCGAAACCATGCTGCGCGAGACAGCGCGTGTGGGCCGCACCGGCGTGGTGGCCTTCCCCAACTTTGCGCACTGGCCCAACCGCCTGTCCATCCTGCGCGGGCGCATGCCCGTGACGCGGCGCCTGCCCTACCAGTGGTACGACACGCCCAACATCCGCGTGGGCACGTACAAGGACTTCGAGGTGCTGGCCACCAAGAACAGCCTGCGCATCCTCGACTCCTTTGGGCTGCAGGACGGGCAGGAGGTGCGCTGGCTGCCCAACGCCCGTGCGGGCACGGCCGTCTTCCATTTCGAGCACGCATAGTGCTTACCGGGGTGTACGCCCCGGCGACACACCGCTGTCAACCGCATCGGCTAAGGTGCAGGCTCCATTTGGAGGAGACCCGCATGAAACGCATTGCACTGCGCGCCGTGACCGCTGCCGCGCTGCTCACCACCTGGGCGCTGGGCGCCGTGGCCCAGGCCTGGCCGCCCACACCCACCGTGATTGCCCACCGGGGCGCTTCGGCCCTGCGGCCCGAGCACACGCTGGCCGCGTACCAGAAGGCCATTGATGACGGCGCCGACATCATCGAGCCCGACCTGGTGATCACTAAGGATGGAGTGCTGGTGGCCCGACACGAGAACGCGATCGCCATCTTGAACGCCGACGGCTCGGTGAAGGAAGCCACCACCGACGTGGTGGACCGCCCCGAGTTCGCAGGCCGCAAAACCACCAAGACCATCGACGGCCAGGCCGTCACCGGCTGGTTTACCGAGGATTTCACGCTGGCCGAGCTGAAAACCCTGCGTGCCCGCGAGCGCATCCCCGCGCAGCGCCCGGCCAACGTGGCCTACAACGGGCAGTTCGAGGTGCCCACCTTGCAGGAGGTGATCGACCTGGCCAAGGCCCAGAGCGCCAAAACGGGCAGGACCATCGGCATCTACCCCGAAACCAAACACCCCACCTACTTCCAGTCCATCGGCCTGCCGCTGGAGGCGCCGCTGCTGGCCGCGCTGGAAAAGAACGGCTGGAACCACAAGGACGCGCCCGTGTTCGTGCAGTCGTTCGAGGTCAGCAACCTGCAGGCGATCCGCAAGCTCAGCAGCGTGCGCCTGGTGCAGCTGGTGGCGCCCTCGGGCCGGCCTTATGACTTTGTGGCCCAGGGCGCGGCCAACACGCGCGGCTATGCCGACCTGATCACGCCCGAGGGCCTGAAGCAGGTGGCCACCTACGCCAACGCCATTGGCCCGTTCAAGACCCTGGTGGTGCCGGTGAAGGACGGCGTGCCCGGCGAGCCCACGCCCTTGGTCGCTCAGGCCCACGCCGCCGGGTTGGCGGTGCACATCTGGACGCTGCGGCCCGAAAACGCCTTCCTGCCCGCCGGGCTGAAGAAGGCGCCCACAACCGATGGCACCGTGCGCGGCGACAGCGTGGCCGAGATCACGGCCTACCTGCGTGCGGGCATCGACGGCTTCTTCACCGACGACTCGGCGGTAGGCCGTGCGGCCGTGTTGGCGGCGGGAAGCCGGGCCAAATAGACAGAGGTGGGGCGCCGCGCGGGGCGCTCAAGCCCGCGCTGGCTCCCTCCCACCTGTGCTGCGCATCTCATTGCATCATTTTTACTATTGTTTTGATAGCTGCTCGGGTATGACCGACTGGCGCTACCTGCCTGTAGCGCATTGAATCTGCCACCAACAGGCCCCGCGCTGCGGCCCACAGGCTGCGGCGCGATAAGCTGGGGGGTTTCGATCGCCGCCCCATTGCCCCCATGCCCCAGTTCGCCGCCCACCTGAGCCTGATGTACCCCGAGCTGCCCTTGCTCGACCGTTTTGCGGCGGCAGCGCGCGACGGCTTTCGGGCGGTGGAGCTGCACTTTCCCTACGCCGTCGACCCCCGCGAGATCGCTGCCCGGCTGCAGGACAACGGCCTGCAGCTGGTGCTGTTCAACGCCCCCGCAGGCGGGTTCGCGCCCGCCGACATGGCCCACGCCTGGGACCAGGGCGCACGCGGCCTGGCCGCGCAGCCGGGGCGGGAGGCGGAGTTTCGCGCTGGCGTGCTGGAGGCCCTGCGGTACGCCGAACGGCTGGGCTGCCCCTACATCAATGTGCTGTGCGGCACCGTGCCGCCCGGCGTGGAGCGCGAATCGCTCAAGGCCCTGTGCGTGGACAACCTGCGCTGGGCGGCAGACCAGGCGGGCCGCGCGGGGTGCGACATCCTCATCGAACCCACCAACCTGCGCGATGTGCCGCGCTATTTCTTGAACCGGCAGGACCACGCGCACGAGCTGCTCGATGCGGCCCAGGTGCCCCACCTGAAGGTGCTGATGGACCTGTACCACTGCCAGCTGGTGGAGGGGGACCTTCACGGCAAGCTGCAGCGCTACCTGCCCACGGGCCGCGTGGCCCACATCCAGGCGGCGGGTGTGCCTGCGCGCAATGAGCCCGACCGGGGCGAGCTGCACTACCCGTTCCTGTTCGACGCTATCGATGCCCTGGGCTACACGGGCTGGGTGGGTTGCGAATACAGCCCGTCGGCAGGGACATCGCAGGGGCTTGGCTGGCGGGACCTTGCCCTGCGCAACGGCCCCCAGCACCCGGCCTAAATCGTTTCGCGGGCCGACTCCAGTACGCGCGAATGCGTAAGGGAATGCGTGAATAAATGTAACAAGGTGCTGGGCTTAGAGTGAAAGCAGACCGGCCCAGTCGGCTTTTGCATTTCTTGGCGCATTGCCTTGCGCATCCCAATTCAGGAGACACCCCGCATGCCCGCATCCCTTGCCAACAACCGATCCGTCGCACGCCAGGTCACGTTGACCGCCATTGCGCTGGTGGCCCTGGTGCTGGTGCTGGTGGGGCTCGCGATTGGCGTGCTGACCGAGCGCAGCACCCGCGCGCAGGTGGTGGCCAGCGTGGGCGACACGGCGCAGAGCGTGGCGCAGTCGCTGGACGCGGCCGACAACACCAACCGCGAACTGGTGCAGCTGACCATGAAGGGCTTCCAGCGCTACTTCGAGGCCACCATGCAGCTCGACGAAGCCTCGGGCGAGCTGCGCAGCTACGGCGCGCTGGTGAACGAGGACTACGGCTCGGTCGACAAATTCGCCAGCGAGACCGGCGGCATTGCTACGGTGTTCGCCAAGAAGGGCGATGACTTTGTGCGCATCACCACCTCGGTCAAGAACGACAAGGGCGAGCGCCAGATGGGCACGCCGCTTGGCCGCACCGACCCGGCCTACGCCACGGTGTCCAAGGGCGAGCCCTACACCGGCGTCACGGTGGTGAACGGCAAGCCCTTCATGGGCCACTACCTGCCCGCCAAGGACGCCTCGGGCAAGGTCATTGCGCTGCTGTTCATCGGCAACGACATCAGCGTGTTCCACGCCATGCTGCAAAAGCAGGTGGCACAGACCAAGTTCTTCGAACACGGCGGCACCTACGTGATCAACCCCGGCACGTCGCTGGACCAGGCCGTGTTTGTGTACCACCCCACAGCACGCGGCAAGCGCGTGCTGGAGGCCTACCCGCAGGCGCGCCCGTTTTTTGAAGCGCTGGCCGCATCGCAGGACGGCTTTGTGCGCGAGGCCGCAGACGTGCTGGGCACCGGCGCCGAGAACCCCTGGGCGCTGGTGCGCAAGACCGGTGGCGGCTGGTGGGTGGTGGCCGAGGTGGCCGATGGCGAGGCCATGGCCAGCCAGCGTCGCGTCACGCTGGCCGTGTGGGGCCTGATGGCCGTGGCCGTGGTGCTGCTGGCCATCGGCCTGTTCGTCATGCTGCGCCGGGGCGTGAGCCGCCCGCTGCAGGACCTGACCCAGGCCATCACGCTGGTCGCGCAGGGCGACCTCACCGAGGCTTTCCACACCACGCGGCGCGACGAGATCGGCGCCCTGGTGCAGGAGGTGGAGGGCATGCGCCAGCGCTACACGCAGATGCTGCAGCAGGTGCGCAATGCGGTGGACAGCATCACCACCGCCAGTGCCGAGATCGCCAGCGGCAACCAGGACCTGTCGGCCCGCACCGAGGCCACGGCCAGCAGCCTGGCGCAGACCGCACAAAGCATGGAGCACCTGACCTCCACCGTGCGCCAGTCGACCGACGCTGCCCGCCAGGCCAACCAGTTGGCCAGCACCGCTGCCGAGGTCGCCGCGCGTGGCGGCCAGGTGGTGGGCGAGGTGGTCACCACCATGGGCGACATCAACCAGAGCTCCCGCAAGATCGCCGACATCATCGGCGTGATCGATTCGATTGCGTTCCAGACCAACATCCTCGCGCTCAACGCGGCCGTGGAAGCCGCCCGCGCGGGTGAACAGGGCCGGGGTTTTGCCGTGGTGGCCAGCGAGGTGCGCAACCTCGCCGGGCGCAGCGCCGAGGCGGCGCGCGAGATCAAGGCGCTGATTGGTGCGTCCGTAGAGCGGGTGGAATCGGGCGCGCGCCTGGTTCAGAACGCGGGCAGCACCATGGACGAGATCGTGGGCTCGGTCAAACGGGTAGGCGACATCATTGGCGAGATCACGGCCGCATCGACCGAGCAGTCCGACGGCATCGGCCAGGTCAACACCGCCGTCAACCAGCTCGACCAGATGACGCAACAGAACGCTGCGCTGGTGGAACAGTCGGCCGCTGCCGCCCAGAGCCTGCGCGAGCAGGCCACGCGGCTGGCGGGCGCGGTGCAGGTGTTCAAGCTCTCGCGCGGCGATGGCTCGGCGGGCCACGGCGGCCTGGGCTACGCCTCCCGCACGGCCCTGGCCGCGCCCATGGCGCAGACCGGCGACGGCGAAGGGCAGCATGCGCCCGGCAGCGGCACGCGGGCGCCCGCCCAGCTGCAATAGGGCACACCACCGGTGCGGGTGGTCATCCGGCGGTTTGCGGCCTGTAGTCCTTGGTTTATGCTGGCCTGATTCCTGTCACTCCCCTGCCCAACTGCATCCATGGCCGCCCACGTCCCCACCATGCTGGCAATGATCATTGCCAGCTCCCTCATGATGGCGGCCTCCATGGCCGTGGTGGGGTGGGGCCGGCGGCGCGACGGCCTGGGCCGCTGGGCGGCGGCCCTGCTGGTCAATGCCATCGGTCACCTGCTGATCATGCTGCGCGGCCTGATCCCCGACCTGTTGTCCATCGTGGTGGGCAACCTGATGTTGTCCAGCGTGTTCGTGGGGATGATTGCGGCGGTCTACCAGTTCCAGGGGCGGCCCGTGCGCTGGGCCCTGTTGCTCGCGCCGCCGCTGCTGGTGCTGGTCTTTGTCTCGGTGTTCATCGACAACTTTCCGGCGCGGGTGAGTTTTGTGGGCCTGGTGATAGGGCTGCAGGCCGTGTGGGCGCTGCTGGCGGCGCTGTCGCACCGGCACGCCACCGTAGGGCGAGGGCAGTGGCTGCTGGTGGCAGGTCTGTCGCTGGAGGCCGTGGTGCTGGGGGGGCGTGCGCTGGTGGCCATCAGCACCCATTCCGAGGCCACCAACATCCTGCAGGGCAGTGGGCTGCAGACGCTGACTTTTCTGGCCACTTTCTCGGTGGTGCTCGTCAGCTCGGTGGGTTTTGTGTTCATGTCGCGCGACCGGGCCGACGAAAACAACCGCGTGCTGGCCGCGCTGGACCCGCTCACCGGCGTGGCCAACCGCCGCTCGCTGATCGCCGCGCTGGACCGCGACGTGGCCCGCGCCCAGCGCATGCGCGAGCCAATGGCGCTGATGATGGTGGACATCGACCACTTCAAGGACGTGAACGACCAGTACGGCCACCCGGCGGGGGACCGCGTGCTGTGCAGCGTGGTCAACGTGCTGCGCCAGCGCGTGCGTGCGCAGGATCTGGTGGGCCGCTACGGGGGCGAAGAGTTCATGGTGCTCCTGCCCGACACCGGCCTCGTGGGGGCCGAGCAGCTGGCGCGCGAGCTGTGCAAGGCGGTCGAGGAGTCCCGCTGCACTGCCGATGGCGTGCCCGGCCCGGGCATTGCCGTCACGGTGAGCATTGGCGTGTTTGGCGGGCGGCTGGAGTCGGGTGACAGCTGGGACATGCTGATTGCCGCTGCCGATCGCGCGCTGTACCAGGCCAAGAACAACGGCCGCAACCGCGTCGAGGTGGCCACGGGCCTGCGCCGCCCAAGCGCCCAGCTGGCGGCCCAGGCCAATCCCGAGACCCTGCCCGAGTCTCTGTATTGACCGATGGCGCCCGGCTGGGGGTTGTGTTGGAATGGCGGATTGATCACCTTCCGCCTTCAGGAGCCCCCCCATGAACGCCCGCGTGCCCTCCCAAGTCCTTCAGCCTGAGCTTGCCCTGCAGCGCGTCAGCCAGGCCTGGGACAGCGACATTGTTCGCCAGCTCACCGACTACATCGCCATCCCTGCCAAGTCCCCCACCTTCGCGGCCGACTGGGCCGAGCTGGGCCTGCTCGACACCGTGGTGCGCAACGCCGCCGCCTGGGTGGAGTCGCAAAAGGTCGAGGGCCTGACGCTTGAAATCGTGCGCCTGGAAGGCCGCACCCCGGTGCTGTTCTTCGAGATCGCTGCCACCCAGTCCAATGCCACCGACACCGTGCTCATGTACGGCCACCTGGACAAGCAACCCGAGTTCTCTGGCTGGCGCAGCGACCTGGGCCCCTGGACACCCAAGTACGAAGACGGCAAGCTCTACGGCCGGGGCGGCGCCGATGACGGCTACGCGGTCTACGCCAGCATCGCCGCCGTGCAAGAGTTGAAGCGCCAGAACGTGCCACACCCGCGCATCGTGGGCCTGATCGAGACTTGCGAGGAAAGCGGCTCGCGCGACCTGCTGCCCTACATCGATGCCTTGAAGCCCCGCATGGGCAACGTGGCGCTGGTGGTGTGCCTGGACTCTGGCGCGGGCAACTACGACCAGCTGTGGCTCACCACCAGCCTGCGCGGCATGGCCAGCGGCACGCTCAAGGTCGAGATCCTCACCGAGGGCATCCACTCCGGCGATGCCTCGGGCCTGGTGCCCTCGTCGTTCCGCATCATGCGGCAGGTGCTGGACCGGCTGGAAGACAGCGCCACCGGCCGCCTGCTGCCCGCCAGCTTCCACTGCGAAGTGCCCACCGACCGACTGGCCCAGGCCCGCGCCACGGCGGCCATCCTGGGCGAAGAGGTGTACAAGCGCTTCCCCTGGGCGCACTACGACTGCGGCGGCTCCACCGTGTTTGCCCTGCCCACCACCACCGACCCGGTGCAGGCCCTGCTCAAGCGCACCTGGGAGCCCACGCTCAGCGTCACCGGCGCCGAGGGCTTCCCGGCGCTGCAGGACGCGGGCAACGTGCTGCGCCCCTACACCGCCTTCAAGCTCAGCCTGCGCCTGCCCCCGCTGGTGGACGCCGCGCAAGCCGTGCAGGACCTGAAGGCGCTGCTGGAAGACAACGCGCCCTACCAGGCCAAGGTCACCTTCCAGAGCGGCGGCGGTGCCACGGGCTGGAATGCCCCGGCCACCACACCCTGGTTCGAGCAGGCGCTCAACGAGGCTTCGCAGGCGCACTTTGGCGCGCCCTGCGGCTACATCGGCCAGGGCGGCACCATCCCGCTCATGAACATGCTCAGCGAAGGCTTTCCCACCGCGCAGATGATGGTGTGCGGCGTGCTGGGCCCCAAGAGCAACGCGCATGGCCCCAACGAGTTTTTGCATGTGCCCTATGCCAAGCGCCTCACCGCCTCCGTGGCACACGTGATGGCGGCCATGGCCCAGCAGGCGGCCGCTGCGGCCCCGACCCCCTGATAGCACAGGGCGCCACACCACGCGCCCTGGGTGCTCTTTCTCACGCCTTGCATCACCGGGTCACACCATGGACAAACGCTCATTTCTCCACGCCTGCTCTGCAACTGCCCTTGCCACTCTCGCGCCGGCGTCCGGTCTGGCCCAGACCCCGGCTGGCGGCAGCACACCGGGCCCGCTTCACACGCTGACCGGCACCAACAGCGAAGGCAAGCCGGTCATGCTGACGGACTACGCGGGCAAGGTGTGTCTGGTGAGCTTTTTTACCGCTGGCTGCGCCCTGTGCACCAACGAGCTCCGCCTCATGCGCGAGTTTTACACCGCCAATCGCCAGCGCGACTTTGTGCTGCTGGGCGTGAACATGGATGAGAAGGCGGCTGACTTCATGCAGTACATCGAGCTGCTCAAGGTATCAGTGCCCGCCGAGCAGCGTTTTCCCATTGCCTGGCGAAACGCTGAGGGGCACAAGGACAGTTTTGGCGCCATTTCGCGACGTCCCACGCACTTCGTGCTCAACCGCAAGCACCAGCAAGTGCTGCGGCGCGAGGGCAATTTCCTGCCCACCGACTGGGATGACCTCTGGGTATCTCTGGCTTGAAAACCCCGGAGCAGCTTCGCCCGATCAGGGGTCACGCTCTCTGGGTCTTGCCGGCAGTACAAGCCTGACCATTTAGTGCATCGGGTATTTGGGTGCGCCGGGTATGCTGTCCCATCGCGTCTCGAATGCCCTGCTTTCCATGACTTCTGACGAACTGCTTCCTTCGACCCTGACCACCTTCACCGCGAGCGATGGCGAGAACCTGGCTGTGCAGGACTGGCCCCTGCCGCAGGGCGAGCCCTGCCGGGGGACGGTGCTGCTGGTGCACGGCCTGGGCGAGCATGTGGGCCGCTACGACGCGCTGGCCCGCCGCCTCAACGACTGGGGGTTTGCGGTGCGGGGCTACGACCAGTACGGCCACGGCGAATCGGCCGGGCCGCGCGGCGGGCTCACGTCGGACATGCGCCTGCTGGACGATCTGGCAGACCTGGTGGACGCCACCCGCGCCCGCATGCCGGCAGGGCAACCCCTGGTGCTGCTGGGCCACAGCATGGGCGGGCTGGTGGCCTCGCGGTTTGTGTCCCTGCACCTGCGGCCGGTGGATGCGCTGGTGCTGTCCTCCCCCGCGCTCGATGCCGGCCTGGGCGCCGTGCAAAAGCTGCTGCTGGCCACGCTGCCGCGCATCGCGCCCAACCTGCGCGTGGGCAACGGGCTGGACGCGCAGTACCTTTCGCACGACAGCGCCGTGGTGGCGGCCTACCTGGCCGATCCGCTGTGCCACGACCGCATCAGTGCCCGCCTGGCCCGCTTCATCGCCGAGGGTGGCCCCGCTACCGTGGCCCGCGCTGCGCACTGGAGTGTGCCCACGCTGCTGATGTGGGCGGGCAGCGACAAGCTGGTCAACCCTGCGGGCAGCCGTGCCTTTGCGGTCGCTGCACCCAAGGCCGTGGTGCATTCCCACTGCTTTGAGCCCCTGTTCCACGAGCTGTTCAACGAAAGCCCTGAGCTGGCGGAGCCGGTGTTCGACCTGCTGCGGCAGTGGCTGGTGCGGCGCTGTCCCGTGGCGGCCTAGGGGCGTACGGGCCGATTTTTGGATAAAAAGCCTTCAAGCGCTAGTGCATCATGCGTCAGTAGCTATCATTTTTGAACTGGCGGAAACAACATCGGTGGTGCAGACCGGCGCTACCGCCGGTGGTGAGCCACCGTGCCGTAGACGCCCAGTGCGTACACCACCACCAGCACTGCGGCCATCAGGAGGCCACCGCTGGTACAGCTGTCCAGGCTGTCCAGAAAATCGCCCCAGCCGGGTTCGTCCCGCATCTCCAGGTCGTTCCACACCCACAGCACCTTGGCGGCGGTGAAGTACACGAACATGAGCGCGGCGGCGATGCGGCTGCGGCGGTAGATGCCCCACGCCAGCACCCCGCAGATACCTACGTCCAGCCACATCCACGGGGTGAACGTCACCCCGTTGGAACCCAGTGCGGCACCGGTCGTGTTGGCTGCGGTGAGTGCAAACGTCACCAGGGCAGCCCCCCAGGCCCAGCGAATGCAGTGTTGTGCGGCGCGGCTGGGGGTTGTGGGTTGGGGGCCGGGTGTCACAGCCAGCCGTTGTCGCCCAGCATGACCTTCTTGTAGTAGTCGCGGTTGGCCATCATGGCAAACAGGGCGACCCATGCGCCGGTGTAGTGCACCCGGCTCAGCAGGTGCCCAAAGCCCGCCACCGTCACCAGCGTTTCCAGCAGCAGGATGCCCGCAATGCCCAGCCCCCAGTACGCCAGGCCCTTTTTCCACATGCCCTTGGCGACGTAATAAAACGGGCCGAACAGGCCCGCCAGCAGGTTGAAGGTGCACGCCGTGCGCTCAAAGAAGCTCAGATCCTTGAGCTTGGTGAGCTTGAGTCCCCCCGCCCGTTCTATCAGCGCAAATCGTTTTTGCCAGACTTTGGGCAAGTCGGTGGGCACCGCCGTGGGGGTGCCACTGGCTGCGGCGGATGCCGCTTGGGGCGTTGCAAATGGAGTGCCTTCGTTCATGCTGAAAATTCCCTCGGTCGTGTGTTGTTGTGTGCGCCGCAGTGCTTGCCGATGGGCCCGCCTTGCACGGCGCCCGAGATGCTAGGGGCACACCCGTGGGAATTTTTGTGAGCAGTCCTCTGAGTTGTTTGCAGCGGTAACGCGCTGGCCCCACCGAGGGCGCGGGGTGGTGATGAAAATGGCTGATGGCGCTTTCAATTCAAGTGCTAGCAGCTATCACTTTTGAAGCAATCCGCCCAGCATCCCCAGCAGATCGTTGGCCTTGCCAAACCCGCCATGGGGCGCCTGTCCCTGGGGGCTCAGGTGGTCGACCAGGCCCGGCAACACCTGCGCCAGTTGCCCCGCCGCAGCGCTGGGGCCCACACCCAATTGCGACGCGATCTGCGCCAGTGGGCCACTGCCCAGCACCTGGGACAGCTGCTCGCCCGAGATTGCGTGGTTGGGCCCGGCGCTCAGCCACGACGCAATCACGTTGCCCAGCCCGGCTTGCTGGAACTTGGCCATCAGCCCCGGCAGGCCGCCCACCGGGCCGTCGTTGCTGAGGAGGGACATGACGGCCTGCACCAGCTGCGGGTTTTGTGCGGCCAGGCTGATCAGCCCTCCCAGGCCACCACCGGCCCCACCCGCCGCAGCGGCGCCACTGCCGCCTTGCGACGCGTTGTTGATGACGGCACCCAGAACGGAATCGAGCAAACCCATGGTGTTCTCCTGTAGAGGAATGAAGGGCGGCAGTGTGCCAGCCCGGACGGAACCGCCCATGGTACGCACCTCGGCAGCGCCTTCGTGTCAACAATCGTGAACGGGGGGCGCCGCTGTGGTGCCGTGCAACTACTTGGTGCGGGGTGGGCGCTTTTCCAGCAGCGGCGCACTCACGCCCTGCACACCCACCAACCCCAGCACCGTGACCAGCGAGGTCTGGGCACCCTTCCAGGCATCCGTCAGGTCGATCCATTCGGACAGCGCGTGGAACCCGCCCGTCTTGCCGCCGCCCCCGATCACGATGGCGGGGATGCCCAGCGCCATGGGCACGTTGGCATCGGTGCTGGCACCGGCCAGCACGGTCTTGCGGCCAAAGGCCGTGTTGGCGCGCACGGCGGCCTCGACGATCAGCGTGTCGGCGGCGGTGCGGCCACCGGGCCGGTCGCCGATGAGCTTGGTCGAGGCGCTCAGCGTGTTCACACCCCAGCGTGCGTTCTCTTCGGTCACGGCGCTGTCCACAGCGGCCAGCACCTGCTTCTCGGTGGCCAGCAGCGGGGCCATCTCGTCGGAGCGGATGTCCACCGCCATGCGCGCATCGGGCGCGATGGTGTTGACGGACGTGCCGCCGCCCACCGTGCCCACGGTGAAGGTGGTCTTGGGGCTCTTGGGAGTGCGGATCTCCGCGATCTTGGCGATGGCGCGGCCCATGCCGTGGATGGCGCTGGGCACCTCGCCGAACGCGGCGTAGCTGTGACCGCCCGGGCCCTTGAAGGTCACCTCGTGGCGGTGGCTGCCCGTGCCCAGCACCAGCACTGTGCCGTCGGGCGCGGGCTCCAGCGCCACCATGCCGTCGATGTCCAGGTGTTCCTTGAACAGGTGCTTCATGCCGCGCAGGTTGCCCAGCTCTTCCTCGCCCACATTGCCCACAAACACCAGGTCGCCCACGGTGGCGATCTTCTGGTCGTTCAGCACCTTGAGCCACGACAGCAGCACGGCCAGGCCGCGCGTGTTGTCGGAGATGCCGGGCGCATACAGCTTGCCGTCGCGCTCCTTCACCTTCACATCGGTGCCGGAGGGGAACACGGTGTCCAGGTGGGCCGAGATGACCAGCTTGGGCCCGTTGCCGGTGCCCTTGCGGATACCTACCACGTTGCCTTCGGCGTCGATGGCGGCGTTGGTCAGGCCCAGGGCCTGGAGCCGTGCCAGGAAGGCTTCGGCCCGCTTTTGTTCCTTGAACGGCGGCGCCTCGATCTCGGTGAGCATGCGCAGGTCTTCGGTGGCGCGGTCGTGGTCGGCCTTCACGGCGTCGAGCAGTTGCAGGATCTGGGGTGCGGCCATGAGCTGGCCATAGGCCTTGTCGACGGCGGGGCGCAGCACGGTGGGCGTGGGCGCCACGGCGCCGAACTGCGCGTGGGCGGCGCCGGGCAGCCAGGCGGCGGTGGCAAGGGCCATGGCACCCGCAAGGGCCGTGGCACGGAAGGTGCGGAGAGGAAGGGTCATGGTGATCAGCGAAACACAAACAGAATGAAAAGTGGGAGCGTGGCCCGTCCAGCGCTGCAGCAGGCACCCCGGACGGGCTGGATGGCCATGCAATTGTTGGACCGAACCCCGCCCCTGGGCTCTGCTTTAATCTGCCCAGCCGACAGTTTTTCTTACATGCGCAAACACATCCCCAGCACCCGCGCCCTGCTTGTTTTTGACGCCGTGGCTCGCCACCACGGCGTGAGCAAGGCGGCCGAAGAACTCTGCCTCACCCACAGCGCCGTGAGCCAGCAGCTGCGCCTGCTGGAGGGCCAGCTGGGCCTGCAGCTGGTGCAGCGCGGCGCGCGGGGCTCCACCCTCACCGACGTGGGCCGCCGCTACCACGCGCAGATCGTGGGCGACCTGTTGCGCCTGCAGAACCACACCCTCGAAGCCATGGCCCAGCGGCCCGATGGCGCGCGCCTGCTGGTGGGCTGCGTGCCCGTGTTTGCCGAGCGCTGGCTGCTGCCCCGGCTGCCCGCCTTTTTGGCCGCGCACAAGGGCTGCAGCCTGCACTTGCAGGTGTACCCCACGCAGATCTACATGGCGGAGATCCCGTTTGACGTGGCCGTGCAGTACGACGACGCGGCCTGGCCCGGCGTGGTGCCCGCGCCCCTGATGCCTGAGGTCTGCGTAGCGGTGTGTGCGCCGCAGTCGCGCCACCGGCGCGCCACAGAGCGCGGCGACTTCCGCGCCGTGCCGCTGCTGCAGCTCAGCTCCCGCCTGGGTGCGTGGGACGACTGGCTGGGCCGGGCAGGCATCACGCGCGTGCCGGCCCACACCCTGGGCGGCCACCGTTTTGATCTGTTCTCGATGCTGGTGGAGGCGGTGCGCGCTGACCTGGGTGTGGGCGTGGTGCCGCGTTATTTTGTGGAGCGCGAACTGCAATCGGGCGAGCTGGTGTTGGCCCACCCGCACCACGACAGCGGTGCGCGCGGCTACAGCCTGTTTGTGGCGCCGGGGCGGCTGGAAGACCCTGCGGTGGCGGCCTTTGCACAGTGGCTGCGCACCACGGCGCAGGCCGAAGGTGCTGTGGCCGACCGCGCTTCAGGCACCGCTTGAAACGCGCTGGCGTTGCAGGCCCAGCCAGGCCAGCGCCAGCCCCGTCACCACAATCGGCACCAGCGAGCCGGCGTTCAGCAGCGTCCAGCCCTGTGTGGTGACCAGCACGCCCGACGAGAACGCGCTCAGTGCCAGCGTGGCGTACACGCAGAAGTTGATGGCCGCCTGCGCACGGTCCTTCTCCTCCGGCTGGTAGGCCGTCATGGCCAGCGTGGTGGAGCCGGTGAACAGGAAGTTCCAGCCCACGCCCAGGAAGAACAGCGCAATGCCGAAGTGGTGCAGCTCCACGCCCATCAGCGCCACCGCCACACACGCCAGGTTGAGCAGCACACCCGTGCCCATGATGGGCAGCACGCCAAAGCGCTTGATGAGGTGCCCGGTGACAAAGCCGGGCGCGAACATGCCGATCACATGCCACTCCAGCACCAGTGCCGAGGCATCAAAGTCAAAGCCGCACACCTGCATGGCCAGCGGCGTGGCGGCCATCAGCAGGTTCATCACGCCATAACCTAGTGCGGCGCCCACGATGGCGACGATGAACGCAGGCTGGCGCATCAGCACCTTGAGCGGGCGGCCCTGCTCGCGCTGCCCCGCCGCATTGAGCACCACGGGCTGCGCCTCGAAGCGGATCGCCGCCATGCACAGCATGGACAACAGCGCCACGCCGATCAGCGCGATGTAGGCGCCAGCAAACGGCACCGGAAATAGCGTGCGCGTGGCGCTGGCCAGGTTGGGGCCCGCCACCGCACCCAGCAGGCCACCGGCCAGCACCAGCGACACGGCCTTCTCGCGGTAGTCCGGCTTGGCCAGTTCGGCCGCCGCAAAGCGGTACAGCCCGCCATTGGCGCTGTAGTAGCCCGCCACCACCGTGGCCGTGCACAGCAGCCAGAAGCTGGCGCTGAACGCCGCCCAGGTACACAGCGCGGCCGACACCACGGCCACGGCCAGCCCGATCTGGAACGACACCTTGCGCCCCCAGCGCGCCTGGCTCTGCGCCACCAGCGGCGTGGACAGTGCACCGCCCACCACATAGCCCATCACCGGCAGCGTGGCCATCCAGCCAAAGGGCGCCAGTTGCAGGCCCATCAGGCCGTTGATGGCGATGAAGACAACGTTGTTGGTGAGGAAAAGGCCTTGGCACAGGGCCAGGAGCCACAGGTTCTTGTTCACGGCAGGGGGCGCTCGGGGCGGGCAGAGAGAGGTGCGTTGGGTGGGGGCTGGATGCAAGTCAAGGCCGGTGGGCAGTGTGGTGCGCCAGGAGGGCCACGGCACATCAAAGCCCGACTGCTTTGCTCCAGCATTGTGCACTGCCGTTGATGAAGATCAGCGGACGCGCGGGATGCGCCCCGTATGGTGGCGCCCTGTGCTGTGGCTCCCCACCGGGGCCAGCGTTTGAATGCTTGTGATGGACCCCTTGAAATCGACGGCCGCTGCCTTGCCCGAGGCAGCGAGCCCTGCCATGGAACTGGTTTGCCCCGCAGGCAGCCTGCCTGCCCTCAAGGCCGCCGTGGACCATGGCGCCAACTGCGTCTACCTGGGCTTGCGCGACGCCACCAATGCGCGCAATTTTGCGGGCCTCAACTTTGACGAGGCAGCCATTGCCCAGGGCATTGACCATGCCCATGCGCGCGGCTGCAAGGTCTTCATGGCACTCAACACCTACCCGCAGGCCGCCAACCCTGGGCCCTGGCGCAGCGCTCTCGACAAGGCGGTGGACCTGGGTGTGGACGCCGTCATCCTGGCCGACCCCGGCCTCATGCAGCATGCAGTGCAGCACCACCCCCGGCTGCGTCTGCACCTGTCGGTGCAGGGCTCGGCCACCAACTACGAGGCCATCAACTTCTACCGCGAGCAGTTCGGCATCGTGCGTGCCGTGTTGCCACGCGTGCTGTCGATGGAGCAGGTGCGCCAGGTCATCGACCGCACACCGGTCGAGATCGAGGTGTTTGGCTTTGGCAGCCTGTGTGTGATGGTCGAGGGGCGCTGTGCGCTGTCGTCGTACGTGACCGGCGAATCGCCCAACACGCACGGCGTGTGTTCACCCCCGAAGGCCGTGCGCTGGATGGAGACGCCGCAGGGCCGCGAGTCGCGCCTGAACGGTGTGCTCATCGACCGCTATGCGCCCGGCGAAAACGCGGGCTACCCCACGCTGTGCAAGGGCCGCTTTGACGTGGGGGACGACGAGAACTACTACGCCATCGAAGAGCCCACCAGCCTCAACACGCTGGAGCTGCTGCCCCAGCTGCTGAAGATGGGCGTGCGCGCCATCAAGATCGAAGGCCGCCAGCGCAGCCCGGCCTATGTGGCGCAGGTCACCCAGGTCTGGCGCGAGGCCATGGACCAGTGCCTGGCCTATCCCCACCGCTACGCGCCCAAGACGCGCTGGATGGCCAGCCTGGACCAGGTGGCAGAAGGCCAGCAGCACACGCTGGGCGCTTATCACCGCCCGTGGAAGTAGTGCTTCTCCATCACGACAACCTCCCAGAAACCGCCCCATGAAACTATCTCTCGGCCCGCTGCTGTACTACTGGCCCCGCGACACCGTGTTCGCGTTCTACGAGGCCATGGTCGCCACGCCCGTGGACGTGGTGTACCTGGGCGAGACGGTGTGCTCGCGCCGCCACGAGCTGCGCCTGGCCGACTGGCTGGCGCTGGCGCGCATGCTGCGGGACGCGGGCAAGGAGGTGGTGCTGTCCAGCCAGGTGCTCATCGAGTCCAGCGCCGACGTGGGGGTGATGCACAAGATCACGGGCAATGGCGAGTTTCTGGTTGAGGCCAATGACATGGGGGCCGTGGGCTGCCTATCGCGTGCGCCCGCCGGGCCGCGGGGCTTTGTGGCCGGGCCGCACCTGAACCTGTACAACGCGCACTCGCTGCAGTGGATGGCGCAGCTCGGCGCCACGCGCTGGGTGATGCCGCTCGAAATGTCGCAGGAGGCGCTCTGTGCTGTGCTGGCGCAGCGGCCCGCCGGCATCGAGACCGAGGTGTTTGCCTACGGCCGCATGCCGCTGGCCTACTCGGCGCGCTGCTTCACGGCCCGCCACCGCAACCTGCCCAAGGACGACTGCCAGTTCAGCTGCCTGCAGCATGCCGACGGCCTGCCGCTGCGCACGCGCGAGAGCGAAGGCTTTCTGGTGCTCAACGGCACGCAGACCCAGTCGGCCCGTGTCTACAACCTGGCCAACGAACTGGCCGCGATGCGCGCCCGGGGCGTGGACGTGGTGCGCCTGAGCCCGCAAGCGCAGCACATGGCGCAGGTGATTGATTCATTTGACGAAGCCCGCCGTGCCGCAGCGGCCGAAGCCCCTGCTGAAAACGAGCCCGACTTTGTGGAGCGCATGCAGCCCTTCATGCCCGATCTGCCCTGCAACGGCTACTGGTTCGGGCGTCCAGGGCTGGAGCAAGGGATGCAAGGCGCGGCGGGCGGTGCAGCCGCTCAGCCCTCCATGCACCCGTAACCATCAGGCAGATACACCATGTACCCCGGAGAACGTTTCAACAGCATCAGCCACCTGGTGGGCGCCTTGCTGGCCACGGCGGGCACGGCCGTGCTCATCACCTTGGCGGCGCGCCTGGGTGACCCGTGGAAGGTGGTGGCGTTCAGCATCTACGGCGCCATGCTGGTGGCGCTGTACGCCGCCTCTACCGCGTACCACAGCGTGCGCCGGCGCACCATCAAGGCCGTGCTGCAACAGCTGGACCACTGCAGCATCTACCTGCTGATCGCGGGCAGCTACACGCCGTTTGCGCTGGTGTCGCTGCGCGGTGCCTGGGGCTGGTCGCTGCTGGGCGTGGTGTGGGGGCTCGCCCTGCTGGGCATTGCGCAGGAGATCTGGTGGGCGCGCGGCGCGCGTGTGCTGTCGCTGGTCATCTACGTGCTCATGGGCTGGCTGGCGCTGGTGGCCGTGGTGCCGCTGTGGCAAGCGCTCACGCCGGCCGGGTTTGCCTGGCTGCTGGCGGGCGGAGCCTGCTACACGCAGGGCATCGTCTTCTATGCGCTGGACCACCGCGTGCGCCACGGCCACGGGCTGTGGCACCTGTTTGTGCTGGGTGGCAGCGTCTGCCACTTCTTCACCGTGTTTTTCTACGTGGCCTGAGGGCCCTTTTCCCCTTACTGTTCAATGGCGGCTTCTCCTCTCTCCTTTCCCCTGGTCGTTCCCGCCCCCGTGGGTGCCGTGCTGGCGCGCCTGCCCGCCTACCCCGGCTCGCTGCTGCTGGTGACGGCGCTCAACCTGGCGCTCGCGCGGCACCTGCCCGATGACGTGGGCCGCTTGCTGCTCCACAAGAAGATGCGGGTGCAGGTGCGCGATGCGCGCGTGGCCTTTGACTTTGCCTGGACGGGCCAGCGCTTCGCCCCCCACGCGCCGCTGGTGCTGCCGCAGGTGGCCGACGTCACGCTGAGCGCCACGGCCCATGACTTTTTGCTGCTGGCCCAGCGCCAGCAGGACCCCGACACGCTGTTCTTCAGCCGCCGCCTGTCGATGGAGGGCGACACCGAGCTGGGCCTGGTGGTGAAGAACGCGCTCGATGCGATCGAGCTGCCCGTGCTGGACCCGCGCCAGTGGGTGCAGAGGTTGGCCCCGCGCGAGGTGCTGGGCCACCTGCGGCGCCGCCTGGACCCCACACCACGCCACTGAGGATGAGCATGGACACCGACACCGATCTCCAGAACCACCCTTTGGTTTATTCCTGCTCTGGCTGCTCCAGCGCCGCCCAGCTGGCCAACCACGTGGCACTGCAGCTCGACCGGCGCGGCGTGGCCGAGATGTCGTGCATCGCCGGTGTGGGCGGCGATGTGCCGCACCTGATGAAGACCGTGCGCTCGGGCCGGCCCATCATCGCGCTCGACGGCTGTCCGCTGGTCTGCGTCAAAAGCACCCTCGCGCGCCACGGCATTGCGGCCGACCGGCATTACCAGCTGCAGCAATACGGCGTGAAAAAGCGCGTGCACGAAGACTTCGACCCCGTGCAGGCCGCGCTGGTGCTGGAGCAGGTGGAGGCCGACCAGCGCGCGCAGCCCCTGGCCCGGCCCGTCGCCGTGGAGCCCTCGCATGGCTGATGCTGCCCACCCCCGCCGCATCATCGTGGCCATCTCGGGCGCCAGCGGCGCCGTGTATGGCGCGCGCCTGCTACAGGTGCTGCAGGGCCAAAGCGGCATCGAGACCCACCTGGTCGTCTCTGACGCCGGCTGGCGCAACCTGCAGCATGAGCTGGACATGGACCGCCCCACCGTCGAGGCCCTGGCGCACCGCGTGCACGACGTGGGCAACGTCGGCGCGGCCATTGCCAGCGGCTCGTTCCTGTGCCACGCCATGGTGGTCGCGCCCTGCTCCATGCGCACGCTGGCCGCCATTGCGCATGGGCTGGCCGACAACCTGCTCACGCGCGCGGCCGACGTGGCCCTCAAGGAGCGCCGCCGCCTGGTGCTGATGGTGCGCGAGTCGCCCCTGCACCTCACCCACCTGCGCAACATGGTGGCCGTGACCGAGATGGGCGGCATCATCTGCCCGCCGCTGCCCGCCTTCTACCTGCGCCCGCAGACCGTGGGCGAAGTGGTGGACTACAGCGTGGCGCGCGTGCTCGACCTCATCGACGTGCCGCACAACCTGGCGCCGCGCTGGCAAGGTCTGGAGCTGGATGCTCCTTGATTAATAGCTGCTAGCGCTTATTGGATAAGCGCTAGCGGCAAATTTCATTCATATTCTGGACCTGACATGGCCTACCGCGACCTGCGCGACTTCATGGCCCAGCTCGAAGCCACGGGCGACCTGCGCCGCGTGGGCGAAAGCGTCTCGCCCCACCTGGAGATGACCGCGCTCAGCGACCGCGTGCTGCGCGCAGGCGGCCCGGCGCTGTTGTTCACCCAGCCCACGGGCCACCGCATGCCGGTGCTCACCAACCTGTTTGGCACCACAGACCGCGTGGCCCGCGCCATGGGCGTGGCCGACCTGCACGGCGTGCGCGCCCTGGGCGAACTGCTGGCCACCCTCAAGGAGCCCGAGGCGCCGAAAGGCTTCAAGGACATGCTGGGCATGGGCCAGCTGCTCAAGACCCTGTGGAACATGGCGCCGCACACCGTGGCGCGCGGCGCACCCTGCCAGCAAGAAGTGTGGGAAGGCCCCGACGTTGACCTGGCCCGCCTGCCCGTGCAGCACTGCTGGCCCGGCGACGTGGCCCCGCTCATCACCTGGGGCCTCACCATCACGCGCGGCCCGCGCAAGGCCCGGCAGAACCTGGGCATCTACCGCCAGCAGGTGCTCTCGCGCAACCAGGTCATCGTGCGCTGGCTGGCGCACCGGGGCGGCGCGCTGGACTTTGCCGACCACTGCGCCCAGCACCCCGGCCAACCCTACCCCGTGGCCGTGGCGCTGGGGGCCGACCCCGCCACGCTGCTGGGCGCCGTCACGCCCGTGCCCGACAGCTTGAGCGAATACCAGTTCGCCGGCCTGCTGCGCGGCGCGCGCACCGAAGTCGCGCCCGCGCTCGGTGTGCCGCTGCAGGTGCCGGCCACCGCCGAGATCGTTCTCGAAGGCCATATCCAGCCCGATGCCAACCACAAAAGCGGCTGGCAGCACGCGCTGGAAGGGCCGTACGGTGACCACACCGGCTACTACAACGAATGCGCCGAGTTCCCCGTGCTCACCGTGGACCGCATCACGCTGCGCCGGGACGCGATCTACCACAGCACCTACACCGGCAAACCGCCCGACGAGCCCGCCGTGCTGGGCCTGGCGATGAACGAGCTGTTCATCCCGCTCTTGCAAAAGCAGTTCCCCGAGATCGTGGACTTTTATCTGCCGCCCGAAGGCTGCAGTTACCGCATGGCCGTGGTCAGTATCCGCAAGGCCTACGCGGGCCACGCGCGGCGCGTGATGATGGGCGTGTGGAGCCACCTGCGCCAGTTCATGTACACCAAGTTCATCGTGGTGGTGGATGCCGACGTGGACGTGCGCGACTGGAAGGACGTGATCTGGGCCATCACCACCCGCATGGACCCGGCGCGCGACACCCTGCTGGTGGAGCACACGCCCATCGACTACCTGGACTTCGCCTCGCCCGTCAGCGGCCTGGGCAGCAAGATGGGGATGGACGCCACGAACAAGTGTCCGGGGGAGACGCAGCGGGAGTGGGGCCGGCCCATGACCATGGACGCCGCCGTGCAGGCGCGCATGGACGGGCTTTTCGCTGCGCTGGGCCTTTAAGGGCCCCGCGCGCCACGGCGCACCAAGGTGGTGCTGCGCACCCTCAGTCGCGCAGACGACAAGCCCGCCCCGCGTTGTTTGCGACGATGCGCAAGCCTCACATAGAAGGCTCTGCACCGGCAACCTGTGGATGCCGCGATGCAGCAAGGCGCACATCCCTAGGAGACAACGGCAATGCAGCAGCACCAGCCCGGCAGCATGATGGACCGGCCTTTACTGGTTTCGGCCATTCTTGAGCATGGCGAGAACCAGTACGGCGATCAGCAGATCGTTTCGCGCGACACCGATGGCCGCCTGCACCGTTACCGCTTTGCCGACATGGCCCAGCGCGCCCGGCAGCTCGCCAACGCACTGCAGGCACTGGGCCTGCGCCCCGGCAGCGTGGTGGGGTCGCTGGCCTGGAACAACCACCGCCACCTGGAGGCGTACTACGCCGTGTCGGGCAGCGGCATGGTCATGCACACCTGCAACCCGCGCCTGCACCCCGAGCAGCTGGCCTACATCGTCAACCACGCCGACGACGAGGTGGTGCTGTTCGACACCACGTTCGCGCCGCTGGTGCGCGCCATTGCGGCGTCGTGCCCCCGCGTGCGGCACTGGGTGGCGCTGTGTGATGCCGACACGCTGGGCAGCATCGACCTGCAAGGCGTCAGCGGGGTTGAGGCGTACGAGACGCTGGTGGCCCGCCAGAATGACCGCTTCACCTGGCCCCTGTGCGATGAGAAGGCTGGCGCGGCGCTGTGCTACACGTCGGGCACCACCGGCAACCCCAAGGGCGTGCTGTATTCGCACCGGGCGCTGGTGCTCAGCGCCCTGTCGGCCTGCATGCCGGGCGTGCTCAGCATCAGCGCGCGGGAGACCATCCTGCCCGTGGTGCCCATGTTCCACATCAACGCCTGGTGCCTGCCCTATGCAGCGCTGATCGGCGGCGCCAAGCTGGTGCTGCCTGGCCCGCGCCTGGATGCGGCCAGCCTGTACGAGCTGATGGAGACCGAGCGCGTCACCGTCAGCGCGGGCGTGCCCACGATCTGGATGGGCCTGATCCAGCATGTGGAGCAGCACGGGCTGCGCTTTAGCACCATGCGGCGCACCGGTGTGGGCGGCTCGGCCATGCCCAAGGCGCTGATCGCCAAGTTCAACGACGTGTACGACGTGGAGGTGCGCCACGGCTGGGGCATGACCGAGACCACGGCCATCGCCACCATGAGTGTGCTGGGCGCGGCCGATGCCGAGCTGCCGCCCGAGGACCGCCACGCACTGGTCGCCAAGCAGGGCAAGTCGGTGTTCGGCATCGAACTCAAGCTGGTTCATGAAAACGGCGCCGAGCTGCCGCGCGACGGCGTGGCGCAGGGCGAGCTGATGGTGCGCGGCCAGTGGATCGTGGACCGGTACCACAAGGCCGAGCGCTCGGCGCTGGTGGATGGCTGGTTCCCTACGGGCGACATCGCCACCATCAACCCGCAGGGCGTGGTGCAGATCCGCGACCGCACCAAGGACGTGATCAAGTCGGGCGGCGAGTGGATCAGCTCCATCGACCTGGAGAACGCCGCGGTGGCGCACCCGGCCGTGGCCATGGCGGCGGTCATCGGCGTCAAGCACCCCAAGTGGGACGAGCGCCCGCTGCTCTTCATCGTGCGCAAGCCCGGGCAGGAGCTGGACAAGGCGCAGATCCTGGAATTCCTCGCACAGCGGGTTGCCAAGTGGTGGCTGCCCGACGACGTGCTGTTTGTTGACAGCCTGCCCCTGGGCGGCACCGGCAAGGTCCAGAAGAACGAGCTGCGGCAGCGCCATGGCGCGGTGTTCGGCGGCGAATGACACCCCTGCGCGCTGACGGTTTTCGGTTTTGGCTTTCCTTTCGTTCCCACTCACCCACCCCACGGAGACACACATGAACATGGTTCCCAGGAAATGGCCACGCCATTGGTTGAAGGTCGGCGCATGCGCCGCAGCGCTGGTGATGGCGACGCACGCCGGGGCGGCCGAGACGGTGAAGATCGGCTTCATCGACCTGCTGTCCGGCCCGTTTGCGCTCACCGGCCAAAGCTCGCTCAACCAGCTGCGTGAGGTGGTGGCCCAGGTCAACGCCAAGGCCGGGCCCAACGAGCCCAAGTTCGAGGTGATGGACTTCGACAACAAGGGCACGCCGCAGGAGAGCCTGAATGCGCTCAAGGCCGCCACCGACCGGGGCGTGCGCTACATCACCCAGGGCGGTGGCTCGGGCGTGGCGCTGGCGCTGGTGGATGCGCTCAACAAGCTCGCCGAGCGCGACCCCGAGCGCGCGACCGTGTACCTGAACTACGCCGCCATGGACCCGCAGCTCACCAACGACCGCTGCAGCTTCTGGCACTTCCGCTTCTATCCGTCGAGCGAGATGAAGATGGAGGCGCTGACCACCTATCTGCAGGGCCGCAAGGATGTGAAGCGCGTGTACCTGCTCAACCAGGACTACACCCACGGCCGCCAGGTCTCCAAGGCCGCCAAGGAATACCTGGCCCGCAAGCGGCCCGACATCGAGATCGTGGGCGATGACTTCATCCCCATCGCGCAGACGCGCGACTTTGCCTCGTACGTGGCCAAGATTGCCGCGACCAAGGCCGACACCGTCATCACCTCCAACTGGGGCAGCGACCTCACGCTGCTGTTCAAGTCCTCGCGCGACTACGGCCTGAACATCAACTACTTCACGCTCAACGCCAACAACCCCGGCACGCCCGCGCAGATCGGGCCCTGGGGCGAGGGCAAGGTCGGGGTGATCTGGAACTGGGTGCACAACGCGCCCACCCCCGAGCTGGAAAAGATCTACGTGGACTACAAGAAGAAGACGGGCGAGGACTTTGTGTTTGCCGCGCACTGGAACAGCGTGCACATGCTGCGCGAGGCCATGCGCAAGGCCCAGTCCACCGATGCCAAGAAGGTCGCCTTCGCGCTGGAAAACATGACCTACAAGAGCCCCATGGGCGAGGTGCGCATGCGCAAGACCGACCACCAGCTTGAAGCGCCGCTGTACCTGGGCATCTGGGCCAAGCAGGGCAGCAAGGGCGTGAAGTACGACGCCGAGAAGACCGGCTACGGCTTCCGCTCTGAAGTGGCGTGGGACAACTACATCAGCGCCCAGCCCACGTCGTGCCAGATGAAGCGGCCGTCCTGAGCACCCCCGCCGCGCCGCTCCGGCGGTGCGGGCTTCAACCCAGCCAGCCCTTGGGCACCTTGTCGGCCCTTTTCTCCACGGGATTGGCGGTGAGTTTTTCTGCCGCGTACTGGCGCATGAACTCCTTGGCCTTGTCGGGCCGGGCCGTAAGCCAGGCGTCGTAGGCGCCTTCGTTCAGGATGGCGGGCATGCTTTTTTCGCTGCCGGGCTGGCCGTAGCGGTGCAGCAGGGCGTGGTTGTTGGCGTTCACCGTGAGCAGGCAGTAGCTGATGATGACCTCGCCCGACTCGGCCCCTGCGCCCTGCCAGCGCGCCCACAGGCCCGCCGCGCCCATGGGTTTGCCGTCCACGCGCGCCACGCGGGTGGGCACGGCCTTGCCGCTGCGCAGGTCGTCTTCATAGAACGCCACCATCGGCACGATGCAGCGCTGGCCGTTCAGCCAGGCATCGCGAAACGCGGTGCCGGTGGAGGCCAGGTCGGACTTGGCGTTGACCAGCTTGGGCGCGCGCAGCTTGGCGTCGGATGCCGACTTGACCCAGTGCGGCACCAGGCCCCATTGCGCGGGCACCAGCACCCGGGTGGAAGCGGCGTCGCTCTGGGTGTTTGAAGACGTCGTGGGGGCAGCTTCTTCAACCGCGCCGGCCGTGCTGGCCGGCCCTTGGGCCAGGGCGGTGGCCGTTGCTGCATGCACGATGAAAAAGCCCGGCTTGCGGGGCCACAGGTGGCGTTCACCCAGCGCCGCAGGGGGCTCGACCGCAAACGCCTCGCGGTAGGTGTCGGCGTGCTGCAGGGTTTCGTAGTGGGTACTCATGGAGCCATGGTACCTGCGTGGTGATGGGTGTCAGGCCACATTTCAAGTAAAGCGGGTTGGTAGCGCTAGTGCAATATGCCTGACTAGCTATCAATAGCGTAGCAGATGGGATACCGTCACCGAAAGCTCCCGGGCAGGCCGTGATGTGCGTCAAGCCCGTTGTCGCCTGCGTTGTGACGTGTGCTGGCGCGGTTTTCACAATGGCCGCATGGACTTCGCACTCTCCCCCTTGGCCCTTGCACTGCGTGATCGCCTGCTGGCTTTCATGGACCGCTATCTGCTGCCCTACAACGCCGCTTGGCACGCGTCCGTGGCGGCGGGCGACTACCCGCCGCCGTTTGTCGAAGACCTCAAGGCGCTGGCGCGTGAGGAGGGTTTGTGGAACCTGTTCCTGCCCACGCTGCGGGATGATGAGCCTGGCACGCGCCTGTCCAACCTGGACTACGCGCCGCTGGCCGAGGCCATGGGCCGCCTGCCCTGGGCGGCCGAGGTGTTCAACTGCCAGGCGCCAGACACCGGCAACATCGAGCTGCTGCACCGCTTTGCCACGCCCGCCCAGCGCACGCGCTGGCTGATGCCGCTGCTGCACGGCCAGATGCGATCGGCCTTTGCGATGAGCGAGCCCGATGTGGCCTCGTCCGACCCCACCAACCTGCAGACCACGGTCCGGCGCGAGGGCGATGACCTGGTGCTCAGTGGCCGCAAGTGGTTCATCACCGGCGCTGCGCACCCCCAGTGCCAGCTGCTCATCGTGCTGTGCCGCAACGCAGATGCCGACAGTGAAGACGGCCACCACCGCCACAGCATGGTGCTGGTGCCCGTGGACACGCCGGGCGTGCAGATCGTGCGCAACATCTCCGTGCTGCACCACCATGCGCCGGAGGGGCATTGCGAGATTTTGTTGCGCAGCGTGCGCGTGCCTGCCGACCACCTACTCGGCGACTGGGGCTCAGGGTTTGGGATGGCGCAGGCGCGCCTGGGGCCGGGCCGCGTGCACCACTGCATGCGCACCATCGGTCAGTGCGAGCTGGCCCTCTCCCTGGCTACCGAACGCGCGCTGGAGCGCACGGCGTTCGGCAAGCCGTTGGCCGAGCAGGCCAATGTGCAGGAATGGCTGGCCGAGTCGCGCATCGAGATCGACCAGGCGCGTCTGCTGGTGCTGCACGCTGCGTGGCTGCTGGACCAGGGCGATGCGACAGATGCGCGCACCGTGCGTGCCCAGGTCGCCGCCATCAAGGTGGTGGCCGCGCGCCTGCAGCAGCGCGTGGTGGACCGGGCCATGCAGATTTTTGGCGCGATGGGCCTGTCGCCCGACACGCCGTTGGCCGCCCTCTGGACTTGGGGCCGCGCGCTGCGGCTGATGGACGGGCCCGACGAGGTGCACCTGCGCACCGTGGCGCGGCACGAGCTGGCGCAGGCGCGCGCGGGCCTGGGGGCATCGGCAGCCTACTTCACCACCCCCGAGCAGCTACGCGCGCCGCCGCACCTGAGCGCCTGAGGATGGAGACCCACGGAGACCGTGTGCCGCTGCGCGCGGGCCGCAGCCGCTGCTTCCCACCTTCCACCGTGCACTTGGTGGTTGGTACTTGGCAGCAAAGGCCGGTGTGTCGATACTGTCGGCTCCGCCGCTGGCACCGAGGCCCCACCACCATGCACACCCCCATCCCCCGCGCTCTCGCCGTTGTCCTCTCCGCCACCGTGCTTGGCCCCGGGCTCTGGGCCACGGCCCATGCCCAGACGCAGAAGCTGCGGCCCGGCCTGTGGGAGAACAGCGTGACCATGAAAAGTCAGAGCGGCCAGCTGGAGGCCGCGATGGCGCAGATGCAGAAGTCCATGGCCAGCCTGACGCCTGCGCAGCGCAAGCAGATGGAACAGGCCATGGCCCAGCAGGGTGTGAGCATGGGCCCCAGCGGCAATACCGTGAAGGTCTGCATCAGCCCCGAGCAGGCCGACCTGGACCGCATTCCGGCGCAGGAAGGCTGCACGCAGAACGTGCAACGCACGGGCCCCAATGCCGTGGCCATGACGTTCAGCTGCAAGGGCACCCAAGGCCAGCCGCCCACCACGGGCGAGGGCACGATGACCTTCCAGGGGCCCACAGCCTACACGGGCAATTTCAAGGTCAAGACCACGTCCAACGGCAAGCCCGAGCAGATCGACATGGTGCAGAACGGCAAGTGGCTGGCCGCTGACTGCGGCGCGATCAAGCCCGTGCGCTAGTCCCAGAGGCCACAGGGCGGTGGGTGGCCGGCGCCACCACCACGCGGTTGCGGCCCAGGGCCTTGGCGTGGTACAGCGCCTGGTCGGCGCGTTCCAGCGTGTGCTCCACGGTGTCGCCCGGCAGGTGCTGGGCCAGGCCGATGGACACGGTGAGCTGCAGCGAGCCTGCGCTGTGGGCAATCTCCAGCGCCTGCACGGCCTGGCGAATGCGTTCGAGCAGCTCGCGCGCATGGTCTGCCGAGGTGTCGGTGAGCATCAGCACAAACTCTTCGCCACCCCAGCGGGCCAGCACGTCGGTGTCGCGCACGCTGGCGCGCACCGTGCCCGCAAAGGCCTGCAGCGCGCGGTCGCCGGTGGCGTGGCCGTGCTGGTCGTTGATGGGCTTGAAGTGGTCGATGTCCAGCTGCGCGAGCAGCAGCGGGCGGCCACTGCGCAGGCTGCGGCGGTGCTCCAGCGCCATCAGGTCGAGCATGGCGCGGCGGTTGATGAGGCCCGTCAGCTCGTCGCGGGTGGCCAGTTCGCGGTTGACTTCGAGCGCCTGGGCCAGTGCCTCGCGCTGCTGCTGCAGCTTGGCGCGGATGCGCTGGATGCGCAGGTTCAGCGCAATGCAGCCGCTGAGGACGATGAGCACCATCAGCGCATAGGCGGTGTCCAGGTAGCCCGAGGCATTGGCATTGAAGCGGGAGCTGACGCCGATGGCGCTGGCAAAGGCCAGCAGCGCATACACGCCGATGCCGATCACCTCAGCCACCGTGAGGCCGAAGGTGCCGAAGAACAGGATCATCGCCAGCACGCTGGGCACCAGCCCCCGCGCATCGCCCGCCAGCACATAGGCCACCGCACCGCTGGTGATGGTCCAGACCATTTGCGGGATGGTGAGCGAGGGGTCGCGCAGGCGGGCGGTTTCGCCCGAGCGGATGAAGGCCGTCATCACCACCAGTCCGCCCACCGACAGGGCGGCCCACCATTGCACGGCGGTCTGGTCCACGGAGGTGCTGGAATGCGCCACCAGCAGCATCACCCCAGCGCTGCCTGCCATCAGCGTGAGCGCCAGCAAGGCCATGCCCACCAGCGTGCGCCGCCGGGGGTCGGTGGAGAGGATCACATCCTTGAGGCGCTGCCAGCGGACGGGTGGGCGCAAGGTGGGGGGCTCCGGCCAGGAGGGAGGGCCGCGCGGAGCGCGGGCGGGGTGGCCAGAACCCGTGGGATTGGGCGTTACCGGCCAATCAGCGATTTTACGGTGAGGTAATGCCGGGCGTACAGGCCCAGGGCTCCTCTGCACGAATCGAGCGGTAAGTGGGCACTGCGGATCGGGATGGGCTGCAAGGCGCAAAACGCAGCAATAGCCGTCGCTATTGCGAGTATTTGCAACGCCGCAGACCGCCCGAGACCGCAGATGCACACGGCGCGGTGATTCGTGCAGAGGAGCCCTAGGCCTTCGCCATGCCTTGACCAGGCTTTGTCCGGATGTGCAGCTCGCGTGGCGAGTCCGGTCTGCGGCGCGGGTGCAGCGCTACAGCGTGAGCGCTGCCAGGGCGGCCAGCGGGGCTGTTTCGGCACGCAGCACGCGGGGGCCCAGCGTGACCGGAGCAAAGCCGTGTTGCACCGCCAGGTCTTCTTCCGCAGGGCTCAGGCCACCCTCGGGGCCGGAGAGGAACAGCAAGGGGCGTTGGCCAGCCTCGCTGCCCGTAGCTTCGCGCAGCGGCACGGTACCGGGTCGCAGCGACAGCAGCAGGCGCTGGGGACGGTCCTGGTTCTCCGGAGAGGACGCCCCCTGCCCTGGTGAACGCAGCCAGCCCGCCAGATCGATGGCGGGGTGCACCACGGGCACGCGGTTGCGGCCGCATTGTTCGCAGGCGGCCACGGCCACGGCCTGCCAGTGGGCGATTTTCTTGTCGGCGCGCTCGCCCTTGAGCTTGAGCACGCTGCGCTCGGCCACCAGCGGGGTGATGCTGGCCACGCCGAGTTCGGTGGCTTTTTCGACCAGCCAGTCCATGCGCTCGTTGGCGGTGATACCCGCCAGCAGGTGCACGGCGCGGGGCGCCTCGCGCTCGATGGCGTGGTGCGCCCCTACCAGCACGCGCACATCGCTGCGGCCCATCTTGACCACAGTGGCATCGAACTCGCCGCCGGGGTCGCCCGCGCCCTGGCCGCCGTGGAACAGGGTGATGCCGTCACCGGGCTGCAGGCGCAGCACCTGCACATGGCGTGCGGCGCCCGGGGGCAGGTCCAGCTCGGTGCCGGTGGCCAGGGGGGCCGGGCAATGGAAACGGGGCATTTGCTATCTTTGTAATAGCTGCTAGCGCATGGTTTGTCTGCGCTTGAGCCGGTTTTTGCTTGATTTTTTTGGGCGTGCCGCGAAGTGAATGCAGGGCGCTGTGGCTACATGCGGCCGTACGCAAAGCCCACCACGGGCTCGGTGCCTTCGATCTGGTCCAGCATCTTGAGCAGCGGCCCCAGCTGGCGGTAGCGGTTGGCCGTGGCGCGGATGTAGGCGATGAACCGGGGCGCATCGGCCAGGTACTTGGGCTTGCCGTCGCGCAAGGTCAGCCGCGCAAAAATGCCCGCGACCTTGAGGTGCCGCTGCAGGCCCATCCACTCCACCGCGCGGTAGAACTCGCCAAAGTCATCGCCCCAGCCGCTGGCGCTGTTGGCGCCCAGCAATCCGGCCTTGCGCGCCTTCTCCCAGTAACGCACGGTAATGTCGATGACGAATTCTTCTTCCCAGCTGATGAACGCGTCGCGCAGCAGGCTGGCGATGTCGTAGGTGATGGGGCCGTAGACCGCGTCCTGGAAGTCCAGCACGCCCAGGGGTGCACCTGCTTCCACCGGCGCCATCAGGTTGCGGGTCATGAAGTCGCGGTGCACATAGACCTGTGGGGCGGCCAGGTTGTGCGCCACGATGGCATCAAAGGCGCTGCCCAAGGTCGCCTGCTGTTTGTCGTCCAGGGCGATGGCGCGGTGTTTGCCCAGGTACCAGTCGGGGAACAGCGCCAGCTCGCGGCGCAGCAGAGGCTCGTCGTAGGCGGGCAGCACGCCGGGGGTGGATGCCTTTTGCCACTGCAGCAGCACATCGGTGGCCTGCTGGTACCAAGCGTAGGCGTCCTGGGGTTTTTCAGGGTTCAGCCGCTCGATCACGGTCTGGTGGCCCAGGTCGGACAGCAGCATGAAGCCGGTGGGCTCATCAAAAGCCAGGATCTGCGGCACGTTCAGCCCGGCGGCGGCCATCAGGCCCTGCACTTGGACAAAGGGCTTGCAGTTCTCCTTGTCGGGCGGTGCATCCATCACGATGCGGCTGGCGCCTGTGGCCGTGTCAATGCGCAGATAGCGGCGGAAGCTGGCATCGGCCGACGCGGGGCGCAGCGTGGCGGGCAGCAACTGGTGCGGTCCCACCAAGGGGGCCAGCCAGGCGTCAAAGGCCGCACGGCGGGCGGCATCAGGCCAGCTGACGTGGGTGGAGGCGGCGGGCGCAGCAGGTGCGGCCACGGTGGCGCCCGGGGGCTGGCCAGCGGGCGATGGGGGGATGGGGTGGCTCATGGATAATCCGATTTTACAAACCGGTCGTGGCTGGCGCCGTGCGCGCTGGCCGGGGCCGGTCCCTTTGTCCGCTACCGCTCCATCACCCCACGTGCCACGCTGCCAGCCACCCACCGTGCAGAACCTCACCTCCCTTCGCGCCCGGCCCGCCACGGCGAAGTCTGCACGGCTGCGGCCCCCCGTGCCCCGCGTGCTGGCCCTGGGCGTTGCGCTGGCCTGGTGTGGCCTGCCGCTGGCGGCCCTGGCCCAGGACGCCGCCGCACCCAGCGCCTGGGATGCGCCTCCGGCGCTGCGGTCCTCCCCGCTGCTGCAGGAAAAGATTCCCGACGCCGTGCGCTCGCAATTGCCTGTGTTTGTGAAGGGCGATCACATCAGCGGCCAGACGGACCTGAACGCACTGATCGAAGGCAATGCCGAACTGCGCCGGGGCGACACGGTCATCCGTGCGGACCGGCTGGACTACAACGTGCCCGAAGACCTGGCCAAAGCCAACGGCAAGGTGCGCATCAACCGCGCAGGCAATGTCTACGAAGGCACGGCGCTGGAGCTGCGGGTGGAGGCCTTCGAGGGCTTCTTCAGCGATGCGCGCTACCGCTTTCTGGCCACGCAGGCGCACGGAGATGCGACGCGGGTGGACTTTGTGGACCGCTACCGCGCTGTGGTGCACAACGGCACCTACACCACCTGCGAGCGTGGCAACGAAGAAAGCTGGCAGCCCGACTGGGTGCTGCGCGCCGCCACCATCCGCATCGACAACGAGGAAGAGGTCGGCACGGCCGAAGACGCGGTGCTGGAGTTCAAGGGCATCTCGGTGCTGCCCATTCCGTACATCACCTTCCCGCTGTCGGAAAAGCGCAAGTCCGGCCTGCTGCCACCCACCATCGGGCTCGACAGCCGCGATGGCGTGACCTACATGCAGCCGTACTACTGGAACATCGCCCCCAACCGCGATGCCACCTTGCGCGCCGCGCTCATGACCAAGCGGGGGGCCAATGTGGGCGGCGAGTTCCGGTATCTGGAGCCGGCTTATCACGGACAGATCAGTGCCGATGTGATGCCTACGGACCGGCTGCGTGATCGAGCGCGGTGGAGTTTCTCGGGCCAGCATCAAGGCGCATTCAACACTGGTATTGGTGGGTTGGGACTCAACCTGAACCTCAATCGCGTGAGTGACGACAACTACTGGCGCGACTTCAGCCGCGCCACCGAGCAGCTGCGCCAGCGCCTCCTGCCCAACGATGCCACCTTGTCCTGGGGTGGTAATGACATGTCGGCCACGGTGCGCACCCTCAAATGGCAGACGCTGCAGGACGTCACGTCGCCCATCGTGCCTCCGTATGACCGCATGCCGCAGGTGCAATGGCGCTACAACCCCTTGCAGCTGGGCGGTGGATTCGATGCCAGCGTCGAGCTGGACACCACGCGCTTCGAAGCGGCCCGCGCGCTCACCGGCCAGCCCAACGCCGACCGCAGCTACGCCATGGCGCAGATCAGCCGCCCCTTCCTGTCGCCAGGCGGCTTCATCACCCCACGCCTGCAGCTGCATGCCACGCAGTACCAGTTTGATTCGGCCCTCTCCAACGGCCAGCGCTCGGCCAGCCGCACACTGCCCACCTTCAGCCTGGACAGCGGCCTGGTGTTCGAGCGCGACGCCGCCTACTTCGGCCGGGCCTTCCTGCAGACGCTGGAGCCCCGGGCGTTCTACACCTACACGCCCTACCGCGACCAGAGCATGCTGCCGGTGTATGACTCGGCGGCCAATGACTTCAACTTTGCAACCATCTACACCGAGAACGCGTTTGGCGGCAACGACCGGCTGGCCGACAACAACCTGCTGACCCTGGGCGTGACCACCCGCCTGCTGGACCCTGAGTCGGGTGCCCAGGCAGCGCGCTTCGGTATTGCACAGCGGGTGCGGTTCTCGGACCAGAAGGTGACCTTGCCAGGCGGCACGCCGGTGAGCGAGCGCCTGTCGGACCTCCTGCTGGGCGCGGGCATCAACTGGACACCCCAGTGGGGCTTTGACTCCACCGTGCAGTACAACCCCAAGACCGGGCAGTCCATCCGCTCCACCATCGGCGCGCGCTACAGCCCCAGCAACTACCGGACGGTGAGCGCGGCCTACCGCTTGCAGCGTGGCACCAGCGAACAGATCGATATCGGCTGGCAGTGGCCGTTGAACGACCTGTGGGGCGACAAGGGCAAGGACCTGGGCCCCGGCCGTGGCCAGGGCGGCGGGCGCTGGTACAGCGTGGGCCGCCTGAACTACAGCATGAAGGACCGCAAGCTGGTGGACACCGTGGTGGGCTTCGAGTACGACAGCTGCTGCTGGATCGGCCGCGTGGTGCTGGAGCGCCTGCAAAGCAGCGTGACCAGCTCCAACACGCGCCTGCTGTTCCAGATCGAATTCGTGGGCTTCTCCCGCCTGAGCCTGGGTTCCAGCCCGCTCGACTCCTTCAAGCAAAATGTGCCGCGTTACCAGAACCTGCGCGAGCAGGTATCCACGCCCAGCCGCTTCAGCAACTACGACTAGACCATGAATCACCGTGTACTCGCACTGGCCTTGACGGCCGCGTTGGCATCCCTCGTGGCGCAAGGCGCTGCGGCCCAGGGCCTGCGTCCTTCGGGGGCCTCGTCTTCGGGCAAGACCGGGTTGTCCTCCTCGCCGTCGTCGCTGACCGCGCGCCCTGCGGCCGTGCCCTCTGTCACGTTGCCTGCGCCTTCCGCCAGCACGGCTCCGCGCTCGGCCGATTTCATCGTGGCGGTGGTCAACTCCGAGCCGGTGACCAATTACGAAGTGCGCTCGCGCCTGGCCCGTGCCGAGGCGCAGATCGCCAAGCAGGGCGGTGCCATGCCACCGCGCGATGCGCTGGCACGCGAAGTCCTTGAACGCATCATTCTGGAAAAGGTGCAGCTGCAGCAGGCGCGCGAATCGGGCATCAAAGTGGATGACTACGCCGTGTCGCAGGCCGAGCAGGGTGTGGCCCGCCAGAACGACATGACGGTGGACGAGCTGTATGCGCGCCTGGCCCGCGACGGCATGAGCAAGGACCGTTTTCGCGAAGAGCTGCGCAACCAGCTGCTGCAGCAGCGCCTGCGCGAACGCGAAGTCGAAGCACGCGTGAAGGTCAGCGACCTGGATGTGGACCAGTTCCTGCGCGAAGAGCAAAAGGGCACGGACGTCGCTGCCATGGAGATCAACCTCGGCCATGTGCTGGTGGTGGTACCTGAAAACGCCACTCCCGCGCAGGTGGCCGAACGGCAGGCACGCGCACAGCGTGCGGCCGACAAGGTGCGCGCGGGCGAAGACTTTGCGGCGGTGGCCCGCGAGTTCTCCGATGCGCCCGAAGGCCAGCGGGCTGGCGGTTTGCTGGGCCTGCGGCCTGCAGACCGTTATCCGGAACTGTTCGTGAACTCCACCCTCGGCCTGCCGGTGGGCTCCATCGTGGGCCCGGTGCGCTCGCCGGCGGGCTTTCACGTGCTCAAGGTGGTGGAACGTGTGACGGCCGGCATGCCGACCACGGTGGTGCAAAACCATGCGCGCCATATCCTGCTGCGCACGGGCCCTCAGTTGTCCGAAGCCGCCGCCGCCGCGCGCCTTGCCGACTACCGCCGTCGGGTGCTGGCCGGGCAGGCCGACTTTGCCGCCCTGGCGCGGGAGCATTCGCAGGATGGCAGCTCCAAGGAAGGTGGTGATCTGGGCTGGGCCAACCCTGGCCGGTATGTGCCCGAGTTCGAGCAGGCGCTGGATGCCCTCAAGCCTGGCGACATCAGCGAACCTGTGGTCTCGCGCTTCGGCGTGCACCTGATCCAGCTGCTGGAGCGCCGCGAGGCCAAGCTCACCCAGCGCGAGCAGCGTGACATGGCACGCAACGTGGTGCGCGAGAAGAAACTCGACGAGGCCTATGCCACCTGGGCGCAAGAGCTGCGCGGGCGCGCGTACGTCGAGTACCGCGAGCTACCCCAGTGAGTGCAGTCCCTAGCTCCCAGCAGTCCCAGACACCACAACAGATAAGGTCGCGTTGAAACACATTCCCCGCAAGCGCTTCGGACAACATTTCCTGTCCGACCAGGGCATCATCGACGGCATTGTGCAGGCCATTGCGCCGCTGCCCGGCCAGCCCATGGTCGAGATCGGGCCCGGCCTGGCTGCGCTGACGCAGCCTCTGGTGGAGCGCCTCGGGCGCCTTACCGTCATCGAACTGGACCGCGACCTGGCCCTGCGCTTGCGTCTGCATGGGCAGCTCGATGTGATCGAGTCGGACGTGCTGAAGGTGGACTTCACGGCGCTCGCGCAGACCCTGCGCGATAAGGCCGGGCAGCCCGGATTGCGGCTGCGTGTGGTGGGCAACTTGCCCTACAACATCTCCACCCCCATCCTTTTCCACCTGCTGGACCATGTGCAGGTCATCGAAGACCAGCACTTCATGCTGCAAAAGGAAGTGATCGACCGCATGGTGGCCAGCCCTGCCACGGGCGATTACGGGCGCCTGTCGGTGATGCTGCAGTGGCGCTACGCCATGGAAAACGTGCTGTTCGTGCCGCCCGAGAGCTTCGACCCCCCGCCCCGCGTGGACAGCGCCGTCGTGCGCATGGTGCCGTATGCCGAGCCGGCGCCGTTGTCGGTGCCGTTGCTGGAGGAACTGGTCCAGGTTGCTTTCAGCCAGCGCCGCAAGCTCCTGCGCCACACGCTGGGCCGCTGGCTCGAAGCCCGCCAGTTTGCTGGTGAATTCGACACCCAGCGCCGCGCCGAAGAAGTGCCCGTGGCCGAGTACGTGGCACTGGCGCAGAATTGCTCTTGAATTAATAGCTGACAGCGCTTATTGAACAGGCGCCGGCGATTTATGGGGGAAAAAACGGGGGTGCAGCGCACCCGCATCATCCGCATCAATGGCGGGAAACAAGGCCTGCCTCGGGGGTGGCAAGCGCTTGATTCAACTCTGCCCCTGACGATGGGCGAGATACCGTGCGAGAGACACCGCGCAAGGGCCGCCCCGCCGCGCGGGTGTCGTCCCCCTTCCCGGCGAAGCCGAGAGAAGGGGGATGCGGCGTAGCCGCTCAGGGGGATGTACCGAATTCAGGCGGCGCTGAGCCAATACCCGGCGTTGAATGGGCTGCTCATGCGCAGCGCCATGGGCGATACGTCCACAAGTTTGTCCGTGGGCATCTTCTCAGCGGGTTCGCCGTTGATCTCGATGCCTTCGACGGCCTGGGTGTCGCTAGCCTCGTTCGCCCGTTCTGCTTGGCTGGTGGATGCAGAACGGGCTACAGAAAAGAATAGAAACACCGGAAGGGGATCTTGCGATCGCCCCAGTAGTCGGCTGCGTCGCGGAAGATGTCGAGCAGCTGCTCGCGCGCTTCCTTGTCGAACTTGCCCGTGGCTGGAATCTGCTCCAGCACCACAATGAAACCAGGCTGCGGGCCCGATTTGTGCAAAGGGTCTGTCATGCAGTCGTACAACGCATCGAAGTTCTTGCCGAAGTGCGATGGGAACGTGAATTGGGCGGCAATCAGGTCGAGCACATCCTGCTTGGACTGCGCGTGGGCCAGATTGGCGTACAAGAAATGGTGACCCATGGAGGTGGCTGCATCCTGCAGGTCCTGCACGCGGAAGGCGCGAATGGACTGCACGATGTTGGTGCGCACGCCACGCAGTGGCGTTTCCAGGTCTTTACGAAGTGGCGTCTGCATCTCCGCTACTCTTTCTTTATAAAGTCCACAAACTTCTGGCATCTCACAGGCTGCAGGATGCGGCCTGTGAATGGGGAATTCAATGGGGCGCGGCGTACGTTTTCAGGGATGGGCTGGCTGGCGCACACCGCAGGGGGTTACTCGACGATCTCGCGAAAACTGGCGTAGTGGTCGCTGGTGTAGTAGCAGGCGTCCGGTGTCCGGGGCTTGCCGCCACACACGATGCGCCGGGCTCCCCGGTCGCGCGATCCTGGTGTTCTGACGGTGTATTCACGGTAGTAGCCCCGCTTTTGGGCGGGCAACAGCCGCTCGCGATTGCCAAAAACCGATCCGTCCTTGTCGTACGGAAAGGGCCCGCCCTCACGGATCAGCGCATACGTTGTCCGCCCTTGGGGCGGCAACTCGGCCAGTGCGATAGGGGTGGTGGACCCGCTTTCGGACGGGGATTTCCGGGCATGTCCCGCGACCGGAGACAGCACGAAAGCAACACCCAAAACACACAATAACCCTGCCTTGCGCGCCCGGGTGGCTACAGCCTTCAGCATCAACGAACCTTTCAGAAACTACGGGTTAACCCGAAATTTCGAGCCGCTAGTGTCGCTCAACGGTCCCCAAAAAGCAAGCGTCTGCACAAAGATTGGGCAGACGCTGAAGGGCTTTGCAAGGGTTTTAAGTTAGCGCTTGCTACCGGATATTGGCTTATCTCGCCACGTTGGCATCGGCCACGGTGAGGGCTGTCATGTTCACGATACGGCGCACAGTGGCGCTGGGCGTCAGGATATGAACCGGCTTGGCCGCGCCCAGCAGCACGGGGCCGATGGCGATGCCGCCACCCGCCGCCGTCTTGAGCAGGTTGTAGGCAATGTTGGCGGCGTCGATGTTGGGGAACACCAGCAGGTTGGCGTCGCCAGTCAGCTCGCTGCTGGGCATGAGTGCCGAACGGGCCTTGCCGTCCAGCGCCACGTCGCCATGCATTTCGCCGTCCACTTCCAGCCAGGGCGCCTGCTGGCGCAGCAGCTCCAGGGTCTGGCGCATCTTCACCGCGCTGGGGCTGTTGCTGGTGCCAAAGTTGGAGTGCGACAGCAGCGCGGCCTTGGGCTTGATGCCAAAGCGCATCATTTCCTCGGCGGCCAGGGCGGTGATCTCTGCCAGCTCCTGCGGCGTGGGGTCGTAGTTGACGTGCGTGTCCACCAGGAACACCTGGCGGCCGGGCAGCATCAGGCCGTTCATGCAGGCGTACACCGGAACGTCCTGTGCGGTGCTGTCGGCGCCGCCCGCGTGCTTGCCGATCACCTGGTCGATGTACATCAGGTGGTTGGCCGTGGTGCCCCAGGTGCCGCAGATCAGGCCATCCACCTCGCCCTTGTGCAGCATCATCGAACCAATGAGCGTGAGGCGGCGGCGCATCTCGATCTTCGCGACCTGCTGGGTGATGCCCTTGCGCTCGGTCATGCGGTGGTAGGTCTGCCAGAAGTCGCGGTACCGGTGGTCGAAGTCGGTGTTGACCACGTCGTAGTCCACGCCTTCCTTCAGGCGCAGGCCAAACTTTTCGATGCGCTGGGCGATGATGGCGGGGCGCCCGATCAGCGTGGGACGGGCGACCCGTTCGTCCACCACGATCTGTGCAGCGCGCAGCACGCGTTCTTCTTCACCTTCGGCATAGGCCACGCGCTTCTTGGCGGCGTTGCGGGCCGCGTCGAAGATGGGCTTCATCGTCGTGCCCGAGGCATACACAAAGGTCTGCAGACGGTCGCGGTAAGCGTCCATGTCGGCGATGGGTCGCTGCGCCACGCCGCTGTCCATGGCGGCCTGGGCCACTGCGGGCGCGATCTTCATCATCAGCCGTGGGTCGAACGGCTTGGGGATCAGGTATTCGGGGCCGAAGGTCAGCTTCTCGCCCACGTAGGCGGCTGCCACCACCTCGCTTTGCTCGGCCTGGGCCAGCTCGGCAATCGCGTGCACGGCCGCAATTTCCATCTCATCGGTGATGGTGGTGGCACCGCAGTCCAGCGCGCCCCGGAAGATGTACGGGAAGCACAGGACGTTGTTCACCTGGTTCGGATAGTCCGAACGGCCCGTGGCCATGATGATGTCGTTGCGCACGCTGTGCGCCAGCTCGGGCGTGATCTCGGGGTTGGGGTTCGCCAGCGCGAAGATCACCGGGCGCTCGGCCATGGTGGCCACCATTTCGGGCTTGAGCACGTTGCCGGCCGACAGGCCCAGGAACACGTCGGCGCCGACCATCACTTCGGCCAACTTGCGCGCGTCGGTCTTCTGCATGAACTGGCGCTTGTCGTCGTCCATCAGTTCTTCGCGGCCTTCATAGACCACACCGGCCAGGTCGGTGACGAACACGTTCTTGCGCTGCACGCCGACCTTGAGCAGCAGGTTCAGGCAGGCCAGGGCCGCAGCGCCCGCGCCGCTGGTGACCAGCTTGACGTCTTCAATCTTCTTGCCTGCCACTTTCAGCGCATTCACGATGGCAGCCGCCACCGTGATCGCGGTGCCGTGCTGGTCGTCGTGAAAGACCGGGATCTTCATGCGCTTGCGCAACTCGCGCTCCACGTAGAAGCAATCCGGGGCCTTGATGTCTTCGAGGTTGACGGCGCCAAAGGTGGGCTCCAGCGCTGCGATCACCTCCACCAGCTTGGCGGGGTCCTTTTCGTCGATCTCTATGTCGAACACATCGACGCCCGCGAACTTCTTGAACAGGACGGCCTTGCCTTCCATCACCGGCTTGGAGGCCAGCGCGCCAATGTCGCCCAGGCCCAGCACGGCGGTGCCGTTGGAAATCACAGCCACCAGGTTGCCGCGCGAGGTGTAGCGGAAGGCGTTGGCAGGGTCCTTCACGATCTCTTCGCAGGGCGCGGCCACACCTGGCGAGTAAGCCAGCGCGAGATCGTGCTGGTTGATCATCTGTTTGGTCGCGGCAATGGCCAACTTGCCCGGCTTGGGAAACTCGTGGTACTCGAGAGCGGCACGGCGCAACTGGGCACGCTTGTCGGAATCGTTGTTGTTGTTCTGGGCCGTGGTGTTCTCGGGCATTCAGTGTCTCCAACTCAGGGGGTGAGGGGCCAAAACCGTACTCCAGCGGGTCTGCAGCAGGCTGTCAGCTTTGTAAGGGTCTGCGATTGTAGGGGGATGTGCGTAAAAACCCTAGTAAGCGAATCTGCTTATGTGGGTGGAGGTGTCGTGACTTTTTTAAATACTTCGTCACTTGGATCGTGGCCACAGTCACGCGCGGCCAATTCATCGAGGGGGCGATGTTCTAGATGCTAAACACAACGTTTGGCAAATCAGAAAGTGACAGCGGAGAAGACATTGAGTAAAACCAAGGTCTCTGAATTGTTAATTTTCTGGCGCCTGCCTTTCGAGGCCTCATTCAGAACCTGCTTGTGCGACAGGGAAGGTGAGAGCCAATGAACGAAACCCGATGAAACAACAAACGGCCGCCACCTGGTGGCTCACAGGCTTGCCCGGCGCTGGAAAAACCACACTGGCTCAGGCTTTGGCTGTGGCATTGCGCGCGCGTGGCGAGCCTGCCTGTGTGATAGACGGTGATGAGTTGCGTGCAGGCTTGTGCAACGATCTCGGATTTGACGATGCTAGCCGCGCTGAAAACGTGCGTCGTGCAGCGCACCTCGCTCAGATACTCAACGCCAACGCTGTTCATGCCATAGTTGCCATGGTTTCTCCTGCGGCGGTTCCACGGGCCTCGGCGTACGCCACAATCGGTTCGGAGCGTTGCTATGAAATTCATGTCAGCACTCCGCTAGAAGTCTGCGAGACGCGCGATCCCAAGGGTCTCTACGCGCGAGCCCGGGCAAACCCTCTGTCACAGATGACTGGTGTACAAGCTGGGTACGAATGCCCAGCTGCTCCAGCACTGCGAATCGACACCAGCCAGACTGACTTGCAAGTGGCAGTGCAGCAATTGCTGCAAATCCAGTCCTGCTCATTTTTTTCCTGTCATCGTTCATGAGTCTTTCGACGTCTCCCCGCTACCACTTCATTTCAGGTCTGCCGCGCTCGGGGTCGACCTTGCTATCAGCCCTGCTGTTGCAAAACCCCCGCTTTCACGCCGGCATGACCAGCCCCGTGGGTGGCCTGTTCAAAAGCATGCTTAACCAGCTAGGTGCGGGCAGCGAGTTTGGCCCCGTGGTCACCACGGAGCAACGCCGGCGCCTGTCACGCGGCCTGTTCGACAGCTACTACGCTGACCAAGCGGACAAAAAGGAAGTCATCTTCGACACCAACCGCATGTGGAGCGCACAGATGCCCGCGCTCATGGACCTGTTCCCGGGTGCCAAGCTCATTGCCTGCGTGCGCAATGTGGCCTGGGTGATGGACAGCATTGAGCGCCGCTACCGCGCCAACCCCTTTGAGATCACCCGATTGTTCAGCGACGACACCGAGCGCAACACCGTCTACAGCCGCGTTGATACGCTTGCGCAGCGCAATCGGATGGTCGGCTACCCGTGGACCGCGCTCAAAGAAGCCTTCTACGGCGAACATGCCAGCTCACTGCTGCTGGTGGACTACGAACTCCTGGCCCAGGCACCGCACAAGGTGCTGCCGCTGATTTACCAGTTCTTGGGCGAACCTGAGTTTGCGCACAACTTCGAGAACGTGAAGTACGACGCTCCCGAGTTTGATGAAGCGCTGGGCCTGCGCGGGCTGCACCAGGTGCGCGCGCAGGTTGGCCTACTGCCGCGCGAGACCATCTTGCCGCCAGACCTGTTTGAGCAGTACAGCAAGCTGTCGTTTTGGCAGGACGGGGCCAACAGCCGCGCGAGTGTCATCACCGCCAAGCCCGCACCGACCGTACCGGGCACTTCCTGAAATCACTACGTTATTGATAGCTGCTACCGCAATTTCCATAGACACTAGAGCCATATTCACCAAAAAAATCATGACCACTGACCAAACGCCTGTCGCATCCGTTTCCGGCGCACATGAAGTGCTCTTCATCGACAGCCGGGTGCCTGATCTGCAGGCCATCCTTGCTGCAACCCGACCGGGCGTAAAGGTGGTCATCCTGGACCCCAATGAAAGCGGCGTGGCCCAGATGGCCAAGGCGCTGGAGGGGGAGCATGGGCTGGCGTCCATCAGCGTGGTCTCACACGGCGACGAAGGCTTGCTACTGCTGGGCAACGGCCCGTTGTTCAGCGGCACCCTTGAGCAATACCAAGCGGAGCTGCAAGCCATTGGTGCCGCGTTGGGGCCTAACGGTGATCTGCTGCTGTACGGTTGCGACGTGGGCGCGGGCGAAGCGGGAGCGCAGTTTGTGCAGGCGCTGGCGCAACTGACGGGGGCCGATGTGGCGGCCAGCAACGACAGCACGGCGGGTACCGTGCGTGGAGGCGACTGGGATCTGGAGATCACCACGGGGCAGATCGAAGCGCCTGCGGTACTGGATGCGCAAAGCCTGCAGGGTTATGACGGCAGCCTAGTCACGATCAGCGTTAATTCCTTGGCGAATCTCAAGGCTGCCATAGCCACTGGCAATACCGATGGTCAGGACGACATCATCACGCTGACGGGAAATATCACGTTTGCGAGCGCGGCGGATGCCGTTGCCATCAATGTGACGGATGGCCACAAGTTGTCCATAGCCGGCGGCGGGTTCACATTGAGCGGCAACAATCTAACGCGGGTGCTGGATGTCAATTCATCTGGGGTTGGCTCGTCGGTGGCCATCGACAACCTCACCATTACCAACGGCTTTCTGACAGGAAATGGTGGTGACATAGGAGTGAATGCCACCGGGGGGGCTGGCGGCGATGCCCTGGGCGCGGGCATCCGCAATGCGGGTACCCTCACCATCACCAACAGCGCCATCACCGCCAACAAGGCTGCGGGCGGTGGTGGAGCCGGTAGCCAGGTTGGCGGCGGCGGCGGCGCTGGTGGTGGTGGCGGCGGATTTGGCTCCACGTTTGGTGGCGCAGGTGGGGCCAATCCTGGGACCACGCCTGCGACACCTGCTACGGCAGGCACGGGTGGAAATGGTGCTGGATACGTTTCTTCACCCACGCAGTATTTAGGTGGGAAAGGCGGATCGACCATCGGAGGCGCTGGCGGAACCTATGGCGGCTATACGTCTGGAGGAGCTGGTGCCACCGCCAACAACGGCTCCATCAGCATTGGCGGAGGTGGTGGCGGTGCCGGCTATGACCGCGCTGGCGGACGGGGAGGCGACGCTGCAGGAGCCATCTACAACACTGGCTCCCTCACCATCCTTGGCAGTTCTATTACGAACAACATCGCAGCGGGTGGCGGTGGTGGCGGCGGCGCTGCGGCGGCCAGCGGCAACAGCGGAGATGGAGGCGCGGGAGGCGCCAGCATCGGTGCTATCTGGAACAAGGGTGGAATGGCAATGCTGGACAGCGCCACGACGGCGACACTGTCCACTGGCAATGTGGGGGTCGGTGGAGCTGGCGGTAGCGCAACCAAAGTCGGCAGCAGTCCCGGCACGGCAGGCTCATCGACGTCAACCATCAGCACCACGAATGGGGGCACGCAAAATACCAACTATGTGCCAGATGTCACGCCCCCCACTGCGACCGTCGTGGTCGCCAATACCAGTCTGAATTCCGGCGGTACCTCGCTGGTCACCATCACCTTCTCCGAAGCCGTGACTGGTCTCACTTCGTCCGACCTAACTGTGCAGAACGGTACGGTTGGCACCTTGACCAGCGGTGACGGTGGCATCACCTGGACCGGCACGTTGACGGCGGCCAGCAACATTGCCGACACTACCAACGTGATCACGCTGGACAACACCGGCGTCGTCGACCTGGCCGGCAACGCGGGTGTGGGTACCACCAATTCGAACAATTACGTGGTCAACGACACGGTGGCGCCGACCGCGAGCATCGTGGTGGCCGATACCGCGCTCCGAAGCGGTGAAACCTCGGCAGTGACCATTACGTTCACCGAAGCCGTGACCGGTTTCACCACCGCCGACCTGACGGTGGCGAACGGCACAATCACCGGCCTGAGCAGCGCCGACGGTGGCATCACCTGGACCGCGACCCTGATACCGGACGCCGATATCACCGACACCACGAACCTGGTGGTCTTGGACAAGACAGGTGTCGCCGACCTGTCCGGCAACACCGGGGTGGGCACCACCAGCTCCAACAATTACGCCATCGATACCCTGCGCCCGACTGCCACCATCGTAGTGGCCGATCTGTCGTTGAGCATCGGTGAAACGTCCCTGGTGAACATCACCTTCAATGAAGCAGTGGCCGGCTTCACCACCGCCGACCTGACGGTCGCCAACGGCTCGGTGATCGGGCTGAGCAGCGCCGATGGCGGCATCACCTGGACCGGGACCCTGACCCCGACCGCCAGCGTCACTGACACCACCAACGTGATCACGCTGAACAGTGGTGGCGTTGTCGACCTGTACGGCAACGCCAACTCGGGCACCACCGACTCCAACAACTACGCGATCGACACGGTGCGCCCGACCGCCATGATCGTGGTGGACGACACCGCGCTGGCCGCTGGCGAAACCTCACTGGTGACCATCACCTTCAGCGAAGCCGTCACCGGCTTCACCAACGCCGACCTCACCGTAGCCAATGGCACGCTCAGCGCCGTGTCCTCTGCCGACGGCGGCATCACCTGGACGGCCACCCTCACCCCCACAGCCAGCATCAATGACGCCACCAACGTCATCACGCTTGCCAACACCGGCGTAGCCGATCTGGCTGGCAACGCAGGCATCGGCACCACCAACTCCAACAACTACACCATCAACACGCTGAGTCCTACCGCGACCATCGTCGTGGCTGACGCGGCGCTCGCCATTGGCGAGACCTCGCTAGTGACTATCACCTTCAGCGAAGCCGTCACCGGCTTTGACAACAGCGACCTTGCAGTGGCCAACGGCACCCTCAGTGCCGTCAGCTCAAGCGACGGCGGTATTACCTGGACGGCGACCCTCACTCCCACGGCAGGCATCACCGACGCCACCAACGTCATCACCCTGGACAACACCGGCGTGACCAACGCAGGCGGCAACGTAGGCCCCGGCACGACCAACTCCAACAACTACGCCATCGACTCCCAGCGTCCCACCGCCACCGTGGTGGTGGCGGACACCGTCTTGGCCATCGGAGAAACCTCCGGCGTCACCATCACCTTCAGCGAAGCCGTCACCGGCTTCAGCACTGCTGATCTCACGGCTGCCAACGGCACACTGAGCAATCTGAGCACTTCGGACAACATTACCTACACCGCGACCTTTACCCCCACGGCGGGCATCACCGACACCACCAACCTCATCACGCTGGACAACACCGGGGTGATAGACACCGCAGGCAACGCAGGCACGGGCACCACCGACTCCAACAACTACGTCATCGACAGCCAGCGCCCCACCGCTACCGTGGTGGTATCCGATGCGGCCCTGACCGCAGGCGAGACCTCGCTGGTCACCATCACCTTCAGCGAAGCGGTCACCGGCTTTACCAGCGCCGACCTCTCGATCGCCAACGGCACGCTCAGCACCGTGTCCTCCGCCGACGGCGGCATCACTTGGACCGCCACACTCACCCCCACGGCCAGCGTGGACGACGCCACCAACCTCATCACCCTGGACAACACCGGCGTGGCCGACCTGGCTGGCAACGCGGGCACTGGCACCACCGACTCCAACAACTACACCATCAACACGGTGCGCCCCACCGCCAGTATCGTGGTGGCCGATGCCGCGCTGACCGTGGGTGAGACCTCGACAGTCACTATCACCTTCAGCGAAGCCGTCACAGGCTTCACCAACGCCGACCTCACAGTGGCCAACGGCACGCTCAGCGCCGTGTCCTCCAGCGATGGAGGCATCACCTGGACGGCCACCCTCACCCCTGCAGCAGGCATCACCGACACCACTAACCTCATCACCCTGGATAACACCGGCGTGGCCAACGCAGGCGGCAACACAGGCACAGGCACCACCGACTCCAACAACTACGCCATCGACACTGCGCGGCCCACGGCCACCGTGGTGGTCGCGGACACCGCCTTGGCCATCGGAGAAACCTCCGGCGTCACCATCACCTTCAGCGAAGCCGTCACCGGCTTCACCAACGCCGACCTCACAGTGGCCAACGGCACCCTCAGCGCCGTCAGCTCAGGCGACGGTGGCCTCACCTGGACGGCCACCTTCACGCCGACGGCGGGCATCACCGACACCACCAACCTCATCACCCTGGACAACACCGGCGTGGCGGACGCGGCAGGCAACGCAGGCACGGGCACCACCGACTCCAACAACTACGTGGTAGACACCCTGGCGCCCGTGCTGGCCAGCGCCACAGTCAACGGCAACCAACTGGTGCTCACCTACACCGAGGCCGCCACGCTGGATGCGACCAACGCGCCTGCCACCACAGACTTCACAGTCGCGGTTGGCGCCACCGCCAACACCGTCACCGCTGTGGCCGTGAACGCCGCCGCCAAGACCGTCACCCTGACCCTGACCGCCGCCGTGGTGTCAGGCCAGGCGGTCACGGTGGCCTACACGGACCCCACGGCAGGCAACGACAACAACGCCATTCAGGACGCAGCAGGCAACGATGCGGCCAGCTTCGCCGCCACGTCCGCCACAAACCTCACCCCGGCCATTCCAGACCCCGAACCAGAGCCGACCCCGCCCACGCCAGTCCCGCCGACCCCACCCACCCCAGGCGTGCCCGACAACGACGGCATCCCTCCCACCGTGGAAGACCAGACACCCGGCATCCCTGGCCCCGGCGGCAACACCACCCCCGGAGACGGCAACGGAGACGGCATCAAGGACAGCGAGCAGCCCTCGGTAGGCTCCATCGGCTTCGTGCTCAGCCCTAC